>NZ_JAFKCS010000030.1 GCF_017255015.1 Bowmanella yangjiangensis
AGGCCGGTATTCTAACCAACTGAACTACCGCTCCACTTCTTTTTTAAAATCAACCAGTTAAGCTTCGGCGTTTTGCCTGTCGCTCAACTGGGCGCAGATATTACGGGTTCCCTATCAGTGAGTCAACCGCTTTTTCGCACTTTTCATGACAAAAAAGCCTTTTACCATGCCGTTTGCAGCATATTTAGCCAAACTGGATAAATTGCCGACAACCATGGGTTAAGCTTCCTCCTCCGCATCTTTCTTTTGCTTGGACTTTCGCGTTGGTAACTTGATTGAAGGCATGGCTAGTTTGAATTTGAATCCATTGCTTTTGGCACCTTTGTCACGACCTAATGTTAACCAGATAACCAACCCTCCGATCACCAATAACAAACTGTTAGCCACTAAAATCATTGGTAGCAAATTCTGCTTGGGCTCTTCTGGCAACGAAAATTCTTCAACTACCACTGGTGCTGGAACTTCTGCCAGGGGGTTAGGCTCTGACGCCGTCGATTCTGACGCGTTATTCAAGGTTTCGTCATCGGCACTAAGTTCGCTATCTAATGCAGCCAGTTCAGGCTCTTCTGACAAGAAGCTGAACTCCGGCACATCCAAAATAAAATCACGGCCATCAATGGTCTTGCCATAAGCCGTAATCTTTACCCTGAACACGCCATACTCAATATTTAATATTTCATGCTCACGAACCTGGGCTGAGCTGTCCGTAATAGAAAAACTTTGCACATCACCATTGGGATAGCGGATCTTGCCATCCACCAACAAGCTGTTTATATCCACCAGCTCCCGGTTTACATCAATATGCAGACGGTGACGACCATCGCCCTGGTCATTCTGAATCGACAAAATCACCGGATTGGGATGTAACACCAGAGGCTCCTTTACCTCTTCTCTGGTGTACATAGGTGTGCTGACACGATAAACCGGTTTCCACTGGCCTTCCGTGATATTCAGATTGAACTGCCCCGTAAAAACACCGTCATTGGGGTATTCATCCATGCCCATGCCGTTGTCTTCGTAACGCGCAACCACCTGAGAATCTGTACCAAAGTTGGTGAAGTTGGGATTATTGGTGCTCAGAAACTCAACGGTTAACTCCACCACATCACGAAACTCGTTGTATTCTATCGGCTTACCGGCATTAGTCAGATGCGCTTTGAGCTTAATAATCTCACCAGAAAACATCAGGCCAGGCAGAGGTTCAGCCACCAACTGTACGTCACTCACCACCATGACCCGACTGCCAGGTAGCATCTGCCCAACCGCCTGCCAGGGGCCTGGCATCGGCCGGGTAATCTTCACCATGTCGTAAGTGGCATCGTCGTACCACTCAATGCCTTCAGGGTGATTGTCGCTCTGGAATATCTTACTGCCGTCTGGGCGCACCAGAACGATAGGTGCCGTGCCATATTCGCGGAAGAACAACATGGTGATTTCATCCACCTCATGATCAATACGAAAACGGTTTTGCAGCAGTTGAATGCTATTAAGATAGCGATCATCCAGCATGGTAATGGGTGACACCGGATTGGCTGGACTGGTTGGTGCAGGTTGCTGCGCCCATGCGCTTGCACAGGCTGTAATTGCCAACAACAGGGTACTGATTTTTAGCATACTAATCCGCAGTTTGACGCCATAGGCAAGCACCCCCTTTGGCTTCAATCAGATCCAAACGGCGCTCATGTTCTTCCTGTTCATCGGCCGAGGCACGAATAACCTTTAGCGGCTTTCTGTCAGCAGGCAATAGCCTAACGGTTTCACCCTGGCTGTCTGCCCCGGCATTATTACCACTCAGATTGAGATTGGTCTGGCCACCCGTCATAAACAGGTAGACTTCAGCCAGGATCTCCGCATCCAACAATGCGCCGTGCAGCGTACGGTGTGAGTTATCTATGCCATAGCGGCGACACAAGGCATCCAGGTTATTTTTTTGCCCAGGGTGCAATTGTCTGGCAAGTGCCAGGGTATCCAGAACTGTACATATGCCATGGGTAAAGTTGCTGGGTTTCCCCAGCATGCCAAACTCGTGGTCCATAAAGCCCACGTCAAACGCGGCGTTGTGAATGACCAGCTGTGCACCCTGAATGAATTCCTCAAACTCCTGAGCGACATCACGAAACAACGGCTTATCAGCCAACATCTCATTGGTGATACCGTGAACCTCGATGGCCTCTTGCTCTACCTCGCGCTGCGGATTGATGTAAACATGGAAATGGTTACCGGTAAGCCGACGGTTGATAACCTCTACACAGCCTATCTCAATGATCCGATGCCCCTGCTTAGGGTCAATGCCGGTGGTTTCCGTATCCAGTACGATTTGTCTCATAAGTCGCGGTGCCGTTAATACTATGCTTTGCAGATGGTGCTTATTATACTGCCCCCTTTTGCCCTGTCTCGGCAAATTCAACCTTTGGGTGATTCTCCTTGACTCAAAGTAAGTGGAAGTGATGAAAAAAGTACAGATTTTTACCGATGGTTCCTGCTTAGGTAACCCTGGACCTGGTGGCTACGGCGTAGTCATGCGCTATGGTAAGCACTGCAAGGAACTTAGTCAGGGCTTTACGCAGACCACCAATAACAGAATGGAAATGCTGGCGGCTATTGCGGCACTGCGTATTCTTAAGGAAAGTTGTGAAATTGACTTGACCACTGACAGCCAATATCTGCGTCAGGGCATTATGCAATGGATTAACAACTGGAAGAAAAACGGTTGGCGAACCTCAGATAAGAAACCCGTCAAAAATGTCGACCTGTGGCAGGAACTGGATAGCCTGGTCAGTAAGCACAAGATACATTGGCACTGGGTTAAAGGTCATGCCGGTCATCCTGAAAATGAACGGTGTGATGAATTGGCCCGCACCGCCGCGCAAGGCCAAAATCTCCACCCAGATAAGGGTTTTCAGTCCCAATAGCAGACCAGCTTACCCATGCTTTGATTCAGTTCCAGACGCTGATGGGCTAGAGCAATCTCACTGGCAGCAAAGGTGCTGTCGATACAAACCGTCAGGCGGCGCTTGGCCAGCGCCTCTGCAAACCGCTCAACGAATCCCTGAATTAACTGACTCTTATATTCATCGCTGCGATTACGCAGGGTAGATGCCATTAGAGTGGCACGTTTAGCTAGCATCAGGGCCATATCAAAATTCTCAACATATCGTCCCCCTAACATGGCAAGCTGAACAATTCGTCCATCCATGTTTAGCGATTTCACATTGGCATTCAAATAATCACCACCAACTACATCCACGATCAAATCCACTCCCTCCCACTGGGTTTTGATTTGCTCGGCAAATGATGACTGTTTGTAGTTGATCAATAGCTCAGCACCAAGTTGCTGACAAAAAGCCAACTTCTCGTCACTGGATGCTGTCACCGCCACTTTAGCGCCGACTAGCTGGGCCAGTTGGATAGCCGCGGAACCCACGCCACTGGCACCAGCATGTAAAAGGACTTTTTGATGATTCTTCAGTTGCCCCAGAGAAAACAAAGCTTGATAAGCCGTCAGGAACACCTCTGCACAACCTGCCGCTTCATTCATAGTCATTGCGTCAGGAACTGCCATCAGATGATCAGCATTGACGGCTACATACTGTGCATAGCCGCCGCCGGCCACCAAACCAAATACCCGCTGCCCAACATGCCAGCGGCTCACATCGGCTGCCACCTCAATGACTTCACCAGCAACCTCCAATCCCATAATCGGACTCTCGCCTGGAGGTGGAGGGTACTTGCCCTGTCTTTGTAAGGTGTCGGCCCTATTGAGACCAAAGGCTGTGACTTTTACCAGCACTTGCCCCGGACTAATCTCGGGCACAGGAGCCTGTTCCAGGATAAGTTGTTGATCGGGAGTCTGGTGCTGAATCTGTAACATCATAAAATTTCAAAACCACTATAAGATTGATAGTCAAATATCAGAGTATCGCTACTAAACACTTGACTGCCAGGGGGACCCTGACGAACAAAGCTTGCCAATTGTTCAAGGGCAGCGTCTTCACCACAGGCAATCACTTCCACAGCACCGTCCTGCAGATTTTTGGCATAGCCGGTCAATCCCAGTTGTACGGCCCGCTGCTGAGTTTGTTTGCGAAAGAATACCCCTTGCACCCTGCCCTCAACCCGGATTTTTAAGCATTGCTTCGCCAAGCGTGGATTCCTTCTGTACAATGCCGACAATTTGGCGGAAACGCCCGCCACAGCTGAATTTACGGACTATGCTATGTCATCCACTCTGATTTTGCATCCCGAACGGGAGAAATCCCTGCTTCGTCGCCACCCTTGGATTTTCGCCAGTGCCATTAAGTCGCAAAAAGGCCGTATGCGATCTGGTGATACCGTTGAGGTATTGAGCCATGACGGTAAATGGCTGGCCAGGGCCGCCTGGTCTGCACAGTCGCAAATACAGGCCAGAGTCTGGACCTTTGACCAAAACGAAGTTGTCGACAATGGTTTCTTTTTGCGCCGGATCCAAACGGCCTTGCAGGGGCGTCAGGAACTAATTGCTCGCCAGGGCTTAACCGGCTATCGACTGGTTGCCGCCGAATCAGACGGTTTACCAGGGGTAACCATTGATAAATACGATAATGTACTGGTATGCCAATTACTCAGTGCAGGTGCCGACAAACATCGGGACAAGATTGTCTGGGCACTGAAAAAATGTTTCCCTGACTGTGCCATTTTAGAGCGCTCAGACGTGGCCGTGCGTCAGAAGGAGGGATTGGAGTCTTTAGTTCAGGTGTTACACGGAGAAGTACCAGAAGAGGTCATCATTGAAGAAAATGGCGTCAAGATTCTGGTGAACCCCATGACCGGGCATAAAACAGGCTTTTATCTGGACCAACGAGATAACCGTGCGATTGCCGGGCGCTACGCTGAGAATAAAGAAGTCCTTAACTGTTTTTGCTACACAGGTACCTTTGGGAGTTATGCCCTGGCATCTGGCGCCAAACATGTTACCAATCTGGATGTCTCAGAGCCGGCCCTGGCCATTGCTAAACGAAATGTTGAAATCAACGGGCTAGATCTGTCCCGCTGTGACTTTGTTCAGGTTGATGTTTTCCAGGCACTGCGCGATTACGTGCAGGAAGGACGCCAGTTTGACCAAATTATCCTGGACCCGCCGAAGTTTGTAGACAATAAGGCCACATTAAACCGAGCTTGTCGGGGATATAAGGATATTAATTTGCATGCCATGCAAATACTTCGCCCTGGCGGTATCCTATGCACCTTTTCCTGTTCTGGCCTGATGCCGACGGATTTATTCCATAAGGTGGTCGCCGATGCCGCGCTGGATGCTGGACGGCAAGTACAGTTTCTGGAAAGACTGGGGCAGGCCTCTGATCATCCGGTGGCCAGCAGTTATCCTGAAGGGTTTTATCTGAAAGGTTTAGTCTGCAGGGTATTGTAAGGGCTGATCACAGCCCTTTTGAGTTAGCTCATTTCAATAATTTCTACACCAACCATGTAGCTATTGTCAGAGCCTGCAGTACACCGCACGACTTTAGCCTTGGCATTGAGTGAAGGGATCTGGCTGTTGCTGGATTCCAACACGGCCTGCACCACAGTACCAGCTTCAATCGATTCTTCTACTTCAAATGACATGCCGGTAGCACTGAGATCCTTGCAAATTGCAGATAACGTGCGACTAGATTCGTCATCCGTTATTCTCAATTCACAGGCAGTGTTGACCATCATGCGAAAGAAATCACGCTTATCGTCATAGCCCAGCATTACCATCCCCTCAATATTTACCAAAATACAACAATTCTTTATATTGTGCTGATTACGCCTTGTCAATCTTGTCGACAGGGCAAGCTACAAAACTATAGCTTATCCAGATGATTGAGGATGCGTTTTTCGGAAATTGGATAAGCGGTGCCTAATTGCTGAGCAAAGAAGGATACCCGCAACTCCTGGATCATCCATTTCACTTCCTGCAATTCATCACTGACAGGCTGTCCTTTGGGGACTTTATTCAATTTGCCTCGCCACTGCTCGACAACCTTGCTCACCACCAATTGATGTTGACGATCTTTAGACGGATCTATAGGTAGCTTTTCCAGGCGCTTGGCAATGGCCAGCAAATAGCGGTTCCAGTCATCCAAACGGGTCGTACCAATATCAGTCACAAAGCCAGCATAAACCAACTCATCCAGGTTAGCTTTAATGTCACCTACCGCATTAATCATATTCAGCGGTACATTACCCTTGAGTTTTTTATGGATCTCATGGGCTAATGTCAGCCCCTTTTCCACCTTAATGGCTATAGCCAGCACGGTATCATTCAACTCGGCGCGGATCAGCTCATGCAGTTGCTGATACTGCTGCTCAGAACGGATCGCCTCCGGTTGCTCACCAACCAATTGATCAACGGCAGCACTGATACAATCATCAATCAGCGCTTTGATCTGGCCGAATGGATTAAAGTACAGCCCAAGTTTGGCCTTATTAGGCAGTTTATCCTGCAAATACTTAATAGGTGACGGCAGGTTCAGCAACAACAATCGACGCAATCCCTGCCGATGCGCGTCTGCCGCCAGGTGGGGTTGATCGAACAGCTTAATGGCGACGCTTTGTTTGTTATCAACCAAGGCCGGATACGCCTTAACCTGATAACTTGCCTGCTTGTTGACAAATACCTCGGCCAGTTGGCCAAAACTCCACTGAGTTAAGTCCTGTTGTTCAACATCCGGCGTGGCGGCCTTTTGTAAGGTTTTCTCCAATTTCCCCTGCAACTTATGCTGCAATTCCGTCAAATCCCGGCCTTGTAACAACAACTTGCCATGGGTATCCAGCACTTTAAAGTTCATGCTTAAATGCGCAGGGAGGTCTTGAAGTTGCCACTCTTCTTGCGTCACCTCAACCCCGGTCATTTTGCGCAGCTTTTGTGATAGCGCTTGCAAAAACGGAATATCCTGTTGATGCAAATCGGCCACACAAGCTCTGGCATAATCCGGTGCGGGTACAAAGTTGCGTCTCAGCCTCTTCGGCAATGATTTAATCAGGCTGACAATCAACTCTTCTCTGAGTCCGGGTACCAACCAGTCAAACCCCACAGGCTGTACTTGGTTAAGCAGTGGCAGCGGAATAATCAGGCTTACACCATCATCCACATCTTTGGGCTCAAAATGATAATCAAGCGCCAGGCTTAAATTACCCTGATGCCAGCGCGTTGGATAATCCAGTTCACTGACATGGCTCGCCCCTTGTCGCATTAACTGTTCGATGTCGAAATTCAGCAGTGTTTTGTCCTGCTGCTTGTGCCACCACTTGCGAAAGTCTGCTTCCGTACAAACAGATTCCGGAATATGCGTCTGATAGAAGGCCACCAAATCTTCTTCATCCACCAGAATGTCACGGCGGCGGGACTTAGCTTCCAACTCTTCAATCTGCTCAACCAAGGCCTGATTATGTTTGAGAAAGGCAAAGTCCAGCTTGGTCTCTAAATTTACCAAGGCTTCACGGATAAAGAGTTCACGACAGACCTTAGGGTCAATCTTGCTGTAGTTAACCCTACGGTCTCGGACGATATCAAGACCAAACAGGCTGATACGCAAGGTAGCCAATACAGCCCCCTGCTTTTTCGACCAATAAGGCTCACTGTAATGGTGCTTAGCTAAATGGGTAGATAAGGGTTCAAGCCAGACGGGATCAATTTTGGCAACATCCCTGGCAAACAATCTGGACGTTTCCACCAGCTCGGCGGCCATCAACCATTTAGGCGTTGACTTGGCGACACCTGAACCCGGAAAGATCATAAAGCGGCTGTTTCTGGCGCCCAGATATTCTCTCTCTTTGTCTTTAAAACCGATATGCGACAGCAGACCACTGGCAATGGCCTGGTGAATAGCATCGTAATCTGCCGGTTGGCTGTTAAGACGAAATCCAAGGTCGACTATGGCTTGTTTTAGCTGGCTGACAATGTCCTGCCATTCGCGCATACGCAGATAATTCAGAAAGTGATCCCGACACCATTTACGTAGCTGATTATTGGTGAGCTGTTTTTGTTGCTCGCGGAAAGTTTGCCACAGCTGTTGGTAGGACAAAAAGTCCGATTCTTTATGCTGAAATAAGCTGTGCGCCTGGTCCGCGGCCTGCCGCTTATCCTGCGGCCTTTCTCTGGGATCCTGAATACTCAGGGCCGCGGCAATCACCATTACTTCCTGCAAGGCACTGTTTTTCGCTGCTTCTACCAACATTCGGGCATAGCGAGGGTCCACCGGCAATCGGGCGATCTGCTTTCCGATTTGTGTCAAGCGTGCTCGCTCTGCGCCACGCGCCTCATTGATAGCGCCGAGCTCCTGCAACAGCCTGAAACCATCATTGACGTTTCGTGAATCAGGTGCCTGTACAAAAGGAAAAGCTTCGATATTGCCCAGCCCAAGCGCTAGCATCTGTAGGATAACGGAGGCCAAGTTGGTACGCAGAATTTCCGGATCGGTGAACTCAGGGCGTCCCAGAAAATCCTGCTCACTATATAGACGAATACATATCCCTTCACTGACCCGTCCACAACGACCGGCACGTTGATTGGCCGAGGCCTGGGAAATCGCTTCAATAGGCAAACGCTGCACTTTGCTGCGTGCGCTGTAGCGGGACAAACGGGCAAAGCCAGGATCAATGACATACTTAATGCCAGGTACCGTCAGTGAGGTTTCGGCTACGTTGGTAGCCAGCACAATACGCCGTCCACCATGGGGAGCAAAAATACGGTTTTGCTCTGCAGCCGATAAACGAGCATACAAAGGCAGGACTTCGGTGGCTCTTAACTGGGCCTTTTGCAACGCATCGGCGGTATCACGGATCTCCCGCTCGCCACTTAAGAAAACCAGGATATCCCCCTGACTTTCGCGGCCAAGCTCATTTACTGCATCCAAAATACCCTGAATTTGGTCGCGCTCATCATCGCCTTCGTCCAAAGGACGATAGCGCACTTCCACAGGATAAGTCCGCCCACTCACCTGAATCACAGGTGCATCATTAAAATGCCGCGAGAAACGCTCAGGATCTATGGTTGCACTGGTAATAATCAGCTTTAGATCTGGGCGCTTGGGCAGCAGCTGTTTCAGGTAACCCAGAATGAAGTCAATATTCAGACTGCGTTCATGGGCTTCGTCAATAATGATGGTGTCATATTGGTTGAGGAAACGATCCTGCTGTATTTCAGCCAGCAAGATACCGTCGGTCATCAATTTTACATAGGTCTGGTCGCTCACTTGATCGGTAAAGCGCACTTTGTAGCCCACAGCCTGGCCCATCGGTGTTTGCAGCTCTTCAGCAATTCGATTGGCCACACTGCGAGCGGCCAGCCGTCTTGGCTGTGTATGGCCAATCAGCCCCCACACACCACGGCCTAACTCCAGACAAATTTTAGGTAACTGTGTAGTTTTACCTGAACCGGTTTCCCCAGCAACAATCACCACTTGATGCGTATCTATCGCCTTGGCAATCTCGTCTCTATGCTCACTGACAGGTAAATCGGGATAATCAATTTTTGGCAAGCCATCACGACGCATTTGGCATTGGTTGATCGACTGCACAACCTGATCGGCCAGCTCAGTAAAGGCTGGCGACTGAGTGTCACCACGCAAGTTCTGCAGGCGCCGTATAAAACGATGCCTGTCAATTTGCATACACTGGTTAATCAGATTTTTAAGATTGGCTTGAGACAAAAGTAAAAGGATCCACACATCAAGTCAGATGGGCGCAGATCCTAGAAGAAGGCAGTCAGGAATACCAGACCAAAAATGTTCAAACTGCCCTTTTGTAGCCAGCCTGAAGCTGAATATCGATAGCATGCAACACCTCTGCCCGGGTTATTGACCCCAGTAGCAGGCCGTCATCGTCCACCACAGGATAGACTTTAGGTTTTTCTCCCAACATCTTCTGGGCAAGTTCAATGACCGACATATAAGGTTTGATAGACAAGACTTCATGACGCATCACGTCGGAAACTCTGGCCACCTGCTCACGGTAAAAACTGGACTCCAGCATTCTGGCCAAGCAATCCTGTTCAGATAAAAAACCCACCAAGCGGCGCTCTTTATCAACGACAGGTCCCCCCGTCTGACGACTGTGCAGTAATCTTTCAACGGCTTCTGCCACCGTCATTTGCTCAGAAAAAGTCACAGGACGACGATTCATATAATCACTGACTTGCAAGGACTCCATAAAGCCTCCCCTTTTGTTTTGGCATACAGCGAGTCGTGACTGGTCGGCAAACACACTTAATGATGAAAAAAACTTACCTGACCAGTAAGTTAAGCATAGACCTTGGGTAGCACTTATTCCTACGCCAAAAACAAAATATTCTGCAACAGGGCTGTATTAGCAAACTGCCAACTAGTGGACGGGGATCTGTTCGCAGGCAACGTACCTTGTAGAGAATTAACTAAAGTACGTTGCCAGAAATGGATATAGGGTTACTCAGTCTCTTCCTGGAAGATGGCAACATGCACCTTACCGCTGGCATCAACGCTGGCACGGTACATACCTTGGGTATTAAACGGCATGCTGACTTCGCCATGACGGTCTACCACGATCACGCCACCAGTTCCCCCAACAGGCTTAAGTACATTGTGGATAACCGATTCTGCAGCCACTTTAGCCGGCACTTGCAAATACTCGGTACGTGCGCAGATATCTGAGGCAACGTTGAAGCGAATAAAATACTCGCCATGACCGGTAGCAGACACAGCACAGCTGTTATTATCAGCAAAAGTTCCGGCACCAATTACCGGGGAGTCGCCAATACGGCCGTAACGCTTGGCAGTCATCCCCCCCGTTGAGGTGGCTGCTGACAAGTTACCGGCCTTATCTAATGCAACCG
Organism: Bowmanella yangjiangensis; assembly: GCF_017255015.1. Taxonomy (GTDB): domain Bacteria; phylum Pseudomonadota; class Gammaproteobacteria; order Enterobacterales; family Alteromonadaceae; genus Bowmanella; species Bowmanella yangjiangensis. The sequence continues at coordinate 10,826 of NZ_JAFKCS010000030.1, forward strand.
CACCTACAGTGCCAAACTTGTAGTCGAGCATATCAGGTCGGGAGAAGGCAGTTTTATCCTGCTTCAGTGTCTCTCTGGCACGCTCCAGTTGCTGTCGCCTGGCATCAGAATCAAAGTAGCTGTTTTCAACTTTATCCAATTCCAGCGTATCAGCAAATTCTTCAGCCCCCTTGCCACTTAACATGACATGTTGAGACTTCTCCATTACCGCCCTCGCCAGCGCGATGGGACTTTTCACTGTTTTCACGCCTGCCACAGCACCTGCGGTACGATCTTTACCATACATAATTGACGCATCAAGCTCATGCTCACCATCGTAGGTATATACCGCACCACGGCCAGCATTAAATAGCGGGGAGTCCTCTAATATCTGCACTGATGCAACAACAGCATCCAGACTGGACGCGCCGTTTTGCAACAATTGATAACCGGCCTTTACCGCTTCCTCTAACTTGGCCCGGTACTCCTGTTCATGCTCAGGAGTTAACTTTGCCTTGCTGATAGTGCCCGCACCACCATGTATGGCGATGGCGATAGGTTGCTGTTCTTCTGCCATAGCGGTAAAACTCATTGCAGTAACACTGAATAAAATGGCCAGTTTTTGTTTCATTTTGGCTTCCTGTCTTGGGTTAAGTAGGGCGTTGTACGCTTATTTTTAAACCCGAGCGTAACAGAAAATTGTTCCCTGGGCTGTACAGCCTGTCCCGACAATGTGCCCTATTCGCCTTATTCCTGAGCATCTAACCCGGATAGCAGGTTGAGTTTAGCCCGAGAATCTGCTGAGATTCAGCCCTGAAACTTATCGCCATTGGATGAATTGATTGTCTGGTTCCAGCATATTTTGGCACGACTATGAAACCTGGGGTGCCAATCCACAGAAAGATCCTGCTGCGCAATTTGCAGGTATACGCACAGACTTAGACCTGAACCCTATAGGTAAGCCGCTAAAGCTGTATTGCCAGATCCCCAGTGACTATCTTCCGCATCCACAAGCCTGCTTGATCACCGGTATTACCCCACAGCTCAGTCTGCGTGACGGTGTCAACGAAGCGCAGTTTATCGAGCGAATCCATCAGGAATTCAGCCAAGCAAACACCTGCGTCGCTGGATATAACAGCATTCGATTTGATGACGAAGTAACCCGCTACACTTTGTATCGAAATTTTTACGATCCTTATGCCCGTGAGTGGCAGCGAGGCAATAGCCGCTGGGACATTATTGATATGGTTCGAGCTTGCTATGCCTTGCGTCCGGAGGGGATAAACTGGCCACAAAAAGAAGATGGCACACCGAGTTTTCGGCTTGAAGATTTAACCAAGGCCAACGACATCGCCCACGAATCAGCGCACGATGCCATGTCAGATGTGTATGCCACTATCGCCTTGGCTAAATTGATTAAAACGCGCCAACCTAAGTTGTATGACTACTTATTTGAACTGCGCAACAAAAAGAGTGTTCAGGCCCAATTGGATTGCTATCGCATGACACCTGTGGTGCATGTCTCTTCCAAATTACCCGCTGCGCAAGGCTGCTGTACCTGGGTGGCCCCGATATGCCAGCACCCGGTAAACCGAAATGCCGTAGTAGTTCTTAATCTGGCATTGGACCCTACCCCGCTTGACACCTTATCGGTAGAACAACTTAAAGAGAAACTTTATCAGCCCTCCAGTATGCTGGAGGAAAATGAGCAGCGCTTACCCATTAAGCTTATTCATTTAAACAAATGCCCTGTTATTGCGCCGGCTAAAACCCTTAGCCCGGAAAACGCTGCCCGTTTAGGTATAGATCGTGAACGCTGTCTAAAACATCTTGAGCAAATTCGTGCCATACCTAACTTGGTAAATAAGTTGCAGGAATTGTTTGAAAGCCCTTCTGATCAGGAAAGCCAGGATGCGGATTACGCACTTTACAGTGGTGGCTTCTTGTCTGATGCAGACAGGGCTCGTTGCGAGCAAATACGCCAGGCAAGTCCCGACCAATTGTCCGTTCTGAGCTGGCAGTTTGACGACCCACGCCTGAAAACCTTGTTGTTCCGTTTCAGAGCCAGAAACTATCCGGCCACACTAAATGCAGACGAACTGAACAAATGGCAGGAGCACCGCCGTTTCCGCTTGTTGGACAGCAGCTCCCCGGCCAGTTTACATATGGAAGAATATTTGCGTGAGGTGGAAAGATTAGGTCATGTGTATCAACAAGATGGCAACAAGCTAGCTATTTTGCGCGCGCTATATCAATATGCACAGAGCATCTGACACACACACACAAAGAGACATGTCTTCCAAGATATGGTAAATGTTAATCGGTTGTTGTCGATAACAAGGCTACAGGAGTAACAAGGCGGAAGTATGAAGGGCATAACCCTTATCCTGGAAGACAGTGGCAAGTTTCTGAGGCTGAACATAGATACCCAAGAGGTGGAAGGTAATCCTGACGCCAAGCAGCTTATTAGCCTGATTAAGGAAAGTGAGCACGGCCGCCTGTTTGTCTTGGAAGAGTCTCTGGTTAAACTGGCAAATGATGTCCACAAGGCCAAAGAAAACAATAGCCACAAGCAGCTTGATGAGCGCGTAGCGGAGCGCCGGGATGCTGAAGTTAAATTCAAACTAACCGACTCCGATATGATGGCTGAACTTAGCCTGCTGACGGCTTGCGGCGGGGCGAACCCTAATTACCCGCAACTGCTTAAAATGGCACGAGCTGCCGACATAAAGCGTGGTCTGTCAAGAAAACGCCTAAAAGCGGCCTTACAGCAAGCCAATTCCGAGCCTCCCGGCACCCATATCAAAATGATAGTGGCCAAAGGTTTGCCTATGCGTGCCGGTCATTCGTCCAAAATGTTGCCCTTAGTCCCCAATGCCCTTGAACGCATTTTGCGACCACAGGAAATCAGTGTTTCCCGGGTGGACATGCGTGACTTAGGGGACGTTATCTGTGTAAAAGCCGGCACACCGCTATTGCGCCGAACGCCCCCCAGCCAGGGGCGTACCGGCTTTACCGTGCGTGGTGAAAGTCTTCAGCCTACCCCTGGAGAATGGCTAACACTCAAACCTGGAAGTGGCACCTTAATCAGCCCAGATGATGAGAACCTGCTGCTAGCTGAAATAGCTGGCATGCCGAAGTTTAACAACGGCGATATGTGGGTTGATGAAACCTTCGTGTGTAAAGGCGTGAATGTCGGCACAGGTAACATCAATTATGACGGCGCGGTCATAGTCAATGGTGATGTCACTGAAAAGATGATCATCACCGCCTCAGGCGATGTCACTATAAACGGTTTTGTGGAGTCGGCCATTATTCAAGCTGGCGGTGATATTATTATTACTCAGGGCGCCATGGGTAAGCAGGCAGAGGTGGGTAAAACGGAATATAGCACCAAATTGTCAGCCCAAGGCAGCATCCACGTTCAACATGGCCAGGGTCTTGAGATCATCTGCAACGGCAATGTAACGGTTGGCAAGCAGTTGGCACATAGCAGCATCATCTGCCGGGGCGCGGTGATTGTGGGCCCTGTCGACAACCCTAATGGCAACCTATTTGGCTGTGAAATCCAATGTCAGCAAGCCGTGCAGGCTGGAACTATTGGAGCGGTATCTGGCTCCAATCTGTTTGTAGACTTCAGCGAAGGCTACAACTTTTTGCTTGAGCGAATTGATGCGATGGAAGAATTACTCAAGCACATTCAGGATAACTATATCCGCCATAAAACCCGAATCGACGTCATCAAGAAGAAGCAACTTCCCAATGATCTGGCCAAGAAAGTCAACATGGCAGTTAAGCTGTATAAGAGTGAAGAGGAATTGCTCGGCTGGGTAATCAAAAAAGTTGAGACACTAAGAAAGTCCAAAGACGAATATCTGGATACTATCGGTCTGCTCAGCAGCAAAAAAGTGCATTCAGGGGTAGTGGTAAAACTCAATAATCGCACTTGGAAAGCCGACCGCGATTATTCTCGCGGCCGGGTACATTATTTCGAACATCAGTGGCATTTTCAGCCCACCTGATTACCCACTAGCGTTTCAATCTTGCCAGCAGGCTGGAGGTATCCCAACGATTTCCCCCCATAGCTTGTACATCAGCATAAAATTGATCAACCAAAGCAGTCATAGGTAAGGTTGCACCAAGCTCCCGGCCTTGCTGCAAAGCGATACCTAAGTCTTTACGCATCCAATCTACCGCAAAGCCAAACTCATATTGGTCAGCCAACATCGTCTTATGTCGGTTTTCCATTTGCCAGGATTGGGCAGCACCTTTACTGATAACCTCAACAACAGCTTCGCAATCCAGCCCTGCTTTTTGACCAAAATTCATTGCTTCAGCTAAGCCTTGCACGACCCCCGCGATACAAATCTGGTTCATCATTTTAGCTAACTGCCCCGTGCCACACTCACCTAACAAACGACAAAAACGCGCATAGCTCTGCATTACCGGCTCAACCAGGGCGTAACTCGGCTGTTTTCCTCCCACCATAATAGTCAATTGCCCATTCTCGGCACCAGCCTGTCCGCCCGACACCGGTGCATCTAGAAAGCCCACCTGTTGTGCTTCGCAAAGCGCTTCCAGTTCACGTGCTACGGTTGCAGAAGCGGTTGTATGATCAACCAGCACAGTGCCAGCCTGCATACCAGCCAGCGCTCCTTGCTCACCCAATACCACTGAGCGCAGATCGTCATCGTTGCCCACGCAGACAAAAACCAGTTCAGCACCACTTGCCGCCGCTTTAGGTGTGTCAGCCATGGTTCCCTGGTATTTCTCTACCCAATCCAAAGCTTTTTGCCTGGTACGGTTATACACACACACCTGATGTCCGGCTTTTTGCAAATGACCGGCCATGGGAAATCCCATCACACCTAACCCGATAAAACTGACTTTCATGAAACGGCCCTTCTTGTACTTGGCGAATAATCAAATTTATGCTGACATTAAGGCCCATACCAGCCCAAAACAGTTAAGCTGTCGGGTTTGAAGATGCAGGAACCAATAATGACAAAGTCCGTGTATGATTTTGACATGCAACGAAGTAACGGCCAAATCCAAAATCTGGCTGATTATCGCGGTAAGGTGCTACTTATCGTGAATACGGCCAGCCAATGCGGGTTCACTAAACAATATGCCGGGTTACAACACTTATACGAGACATTCTCCTCGCAGGGCTTCGAGGTACTGGCATTTCCTTGCAACCAGTTCGGCCAGCAGGAACCGGGAAGTAACGCAGAGATACAATCGTTTTGCGAGCTAAACTTCAAGGTGAACTTTCCAATCTTTGCCAAAATTGACGTGAACGGTCCAACTGCTTCCCCTCTGTATACCCATTTAAAGTCTGAGGCGCCGGGCATATTTGGTTCACAGCGGATAAAATGGAACTTCACTAAGTTTTTGGTCAACCAACAGGGTGACGTGGTGAAGCGTTTCAGCCCGACAGCAACACCAGAATCTATTCAGGCCGATATTCAGCGCCTGTTAGCGTCAAAATAATCTCAACAAGGAGTGTCCATGAAAGTCGCAGTATTCAGTGCTAAGGCTTATGACGAACAATACTTATCCCTGGCCGGCAACGGGTTAGAGCTGTGCTTTATCGAATCCCGGCTGAACAATCAAACCGCCAGCCTGGCACAGGGGTTTGATGCGGTTTGTGTATTTGTAAATGACCAGTTGGACTCTGGCGTATTGAACACCTTGCATGCGGGTGGCGTGCGTCATATTGCGCTGCGCTGCGCTGGTTTTAATAACGTCGATTTAGAATGTGCCAAACAACTTGGCATGGGTGTTTCCAGAGTGCCCGCCTATTCACCAGAAGCAGTTGCAGAACACACCCTGGCATTAGTACTGACGCTGAATCGTAAACTGCACAAGGCCTATAACCGAATTAAGGAAGGAAATTTCTCTCTTGATGGTTTACTGGGCTTCAACCTGCACGGTAAAACCGTCGGCATTATCGGCACTGGACGCATTGGTCTGGCGACCGCCCGATTATTCAAAGGCTTTGGTTGCCATGTGCTGTGCCACGATCCCTATCCAACAGATGAAATCACCACACTGGGAGGAAAGTATGTTGAACTGGACAGTCTATTTGAACAGGCAGACATCCTCTCCTTACATTGCCCCTTGACCCCAGACACTAAACATATGATCAACCAGCAAAGTCTGACTAAGATGAAAAGCGGTGTCATGCTGATTAACACGTCTCGCGGCGCATTAATTGACACCCAAGCCGTCATTCAGGCCTTGAAGAGTCAAAAGATAGGTTTTCTCGGCCTAGATGTATACGAAATGGAAGGTGACCTGTTTTTTGAAGACCTGTCTAATCAGATTATTCAGGATGACATTTTCCAGCGGCTTTGCACCTTCCCCAATGTGTTGATCACCGGCCATCAGGGCTTTTTCACCCATGAGGCACTGGTACAGATTGCCCAAACCACAACCAACAACCTACGACTGGCCGCACAAGGTAAAAGTGACGACCTCACTCGCCTGGCTTAATGGCTATAACATGAAAATAACGGCCCAGCCAAACAAAGGGGTGGCTGGTGCCGTATTCCAGCTCTTTGGCTTTTAGCTGCTCATAGTGCGTGGTTTGAATGCTTTTATCTCGCACGTAATCGTGGAAACAACGAATCCCGGCTTTGTGAATCACCGTTAATCCGGCCGCTTCTAGAAATGCCAAAACCTGTGCCGGGCACACCGCTTTATTGGGATTAAGTCTGACCCTGTTAGGCACCACAAAATCTTTATCAATGTAATCAAAATTGCCGTAAATAACGTTGCTGAACAAATGCGCATCGCTATTGAAAAAGCTCAATGACAATTGCCCCCCAGGAGCCAGCTTAGTTAACAATCCTTCAACGGCATCCAGCGGCTGACTCAGCCATTCCAGCACGGCATGACAAAGGATCACATCAAACTGCGTTTGCTCACTAATTTCCTGCAAAGGGCCACAGTGGTAACTGACTTGCGGGTAGTCAGCCAGTTTTTGTCTGGCAATATTCAGCGCATCTTCTGACAGGTCGTTAAGTAGTATCTGATGCCCCAGTTGCGCCAGGGTCTTAGTCATAACGCCGGTTCCGCCGCCGGCATCCAATACTCTTTGAGGTGCTGGCGGCAGGTACTGGAGCAGATAGTGCTCAAGCAACTCATGGCGTAGCCGCCCCTTGGTCGTACCGTAGATGTTTTTCTCAAACTTCTCGGCTATACGATCGAAACTCTGATCCTGGCTGTACTGTTTATGCATCGTGATGTCCGTCAAGCGGGATTGGGTATGTCAACGAAGGTCACTGCCAATCCCAGTTCTTTTGCCAAGTGCTCACCAAGGGCCTTTGCACCATAGCGCTCAGTGGCATGATGACCTGCAGCAAAAAACGCAATGCCACATTCCCTCGCCACATGAATGGTTTGTTCCGACACCTCACCACTGATAAAAGCATCTATGCCCTGCTCTGCGGCCAAATCGATAAAACTTTGTCCACCGCCGGTACACCAGGCTACTGTTTTTATGGGTTTATCTGTAGCTTCCACTAAAGGCACACGGCCGAGTTTAGCCTCAATACGACGGGCAATAGCTTGTGCATCAAGAGGCTCAGCAAAACGCCCTCGCATCGCCACTGATTGAGGATTATCAGCCTCTAAACCGCCCTCGGTTTGAATATCCAATAGCTTGGCAAGCTGTGCGTTGTTACCAAGCACGGGATGAATATCCAGGGGCAAATGGTAGGCCAGCAAATTGATATCATGCTTAAGTAAGCTTGCCAGACGTTGCTTACGCATGCCGCGAATAGTGGCATCCTCACCCCGCCAGAAATAACCATGATGGACCAATATGGCATCGGCTTGCTGTTCAATTGCTGCATCAATTAAAGCCTGGCTCGCCGTAACCCCCGTTACCACCCGGTGGATAGTATTACGCCCTTCAACCTGCAGACCATTGGGACAATAGTCTTTAATTTTGCCCGGACTCAGTAAATTATCCAGATATTGGCAGAGTTCTTGTCTTGAAATCGTCATGATTCGCCTGTTTTTGTTACAAAAGGGTTGAAAATTAGACATTAAAAAGCAAAGAGGGTATAACAATGCATTCTGCTGTTTTACGTGCCGAAAAGCACGAGTTTAATGTATTGGGAGAGTCCCCGAGTATGAGTAAGATGGATAAAGACGAGATTATCGCTAAGTTCACCGAAGCCTACCAGGCCGCCCATGGAAAGGCGCCAACGATCGAAGCTAAGGGTGGTTGGTACTCCGTCGATGGTGGTAAGAATCTGCGTCTGGCACAGCTGGAAGAAATGATCGCTGAGCTGGGTGGTAGCAAAGCCGCACCAGCGACCAAGGCTGAAAAGAAAACCGCCGAAGCAAAACCTGCTGCGAAGAAACCAGCAGCGCCTAAAGCTAAGGCCAAAGCCAAGCAATCTTCATTTTCAGTAAAAGCTTACTGGGCTGAGCAATTGGCTGCTAAAGATAATCTGTGTCGCGAGCCGCGTTAATCGCACTGGATTAAACGACCTCAAAAAAGCGACCTGATCAGGTCGCTTTTTTTATGCCGGGATTATTTGGACGATTTCACACTGTCCAAAAACTGGGAAAAACGCTCCTTAGTATTCGCCACGGCCTGTTTATGTTCAACAACAGGTCGTGGATAGTCCAAGCCACTGGCTCCTGGCCACTTTTGTGGCTCATGCAGGTATTTACGCGGAACCTTTTTTAATTCTGGCACCCACTGCAACAGGAACTCACCGTCAGGATCATAGCGCTGTCCCTGCGCCGCAGGATTAAAGATACGAAAGTAAGGCGCTGCGTCGGTTCCCACCGAAGCACTCCACTGCCAACCGCCATTGTTCGAGGCAAAGTCCCCGTCAATCAATTTTGACATGAAATAATCTTCGCCCCATCGCCAGGGCAACAGCAGGTGTTTACATAAAAAACTCGCCACTATCATGCGCAGTCGGTTGTGCATCCACCCCGTGGCATTCAAACAACGCATCGCGGCATCCACAATGGGGTAGCCTGTTTGTCCCTGACTCCATGCGTCAAATAATGATTTGTCGTTGTGCCAAGCAAAGCTATCGTATTTGTCGTTGAAGCAGTGGTAACGGCATACATGAGGAAAATGAAACATCACATAACGATAAAAATCTCGCCAGGCGAGTTCACGCAGCCACACAAAGGCCCCGCCCTGCCCTTCAAGCAGTTCTGGGCCATATTGAACAAGCATCTCATGAGCTAATTGCGCTGGGGCCACCGCACCAATACTCAAGTACGGAGAAACGCCACTGGTGCCCGATTGAGCAGGAAAGTCACGCTGCTCCCCATAATCATTAACTTTGTCAGTAAGAAAGCGCTGTACTTGGTTAAGGATATCCCCTTCATCACAAGGCCAATCCTTGCTACTGCCATCTAACCAACAGGTTAACGAATTACTGTCAGTGGTTAGTGAGTGGGAAAAATTCAAGGAATCACTAGGTGCATGCCACTGCTGAGGTGTTGGCAGGTTGCCTCTAACATTCTCCAACCACTGGTGAAAATAAGGTGTGAATACTTTATAAGGCAGGCCTTGCTTGTTTAGCAGGTGGTCGGGACGAACCAGACAAGTATCGTGAAAGAAGCCAATCTTAATCTGCTGAGCACCCAAGAGTTCTTTCACCTCCTGATCACGTCTGCGCTCGTCTAACTCGTACTCCGCATTACAATAGACATGGGTAATGCCTTGCTCAGTGCATAGTCCTTTAAGTGCAGCAGGAATAGCATCAAAATCATCAACTTCGATGAGGTTTAACTGCACGCCTTTTTCTGACAGCTCAGCTTTCAATGCCAAAAGCCGTCGCATTAGCAAATCAAGTTTGATTGGCGCTAGCCCATAGTGCTGCCACTGCAAAGGAGTAACAAAGAATACCGCACTGACCTGCTTATGATTGTCTGTGGCATAAGCTAACGGGCTATGCCAGACCGTGCGTAGATCACTACGCAACCAAACCAAGGCTGTCAATGCTCAGGCCCTCAGTCCTAGTTCCTGTGGATAAGGATCGAAATAGGATTGTTGTGCCAAGTACGCATTAGGAAAATGCCGCAAATGGTGTTTAAGCAATGTCACCGGTGCCAGCAAAGGAACCCGCCCTAATCGGTAATTGTCAATCTGCTGGCTGAGCTCGTGTTTATCTGCAGAGGTTAAATCACGTTTGAAGTACCCTTGCATATGCATCAGCACATTGGTGTGCTTACGTCTGTTGGTCGGTTTAGACAAGGCCTGCATAACCAGAGCCAGGTATTCCTGTGCTATGGTATGTTCCTGACCTTTGGCCTTAGCAACCAATCGCCCCAAAGAACGATACAGCACCGGGCTGTATGCCATTACTAATAATTTATGCCGACTGTGAAACTTCACCAAGGTATTGACGCTTAGACTATCCAGCACCTGATGTCTGAATTCGTGGTAAACAAACACCCTGGTGATAAAGCTTTCGCGTAAACCGGCGTCATTCAGTCGCCCATCTTCCTCAACTGGCAGGTGTGGAAAATGCTCCTTGAGTAACTGGGTAAAAAGCCCCTGACCACTGCGGTGCAATAGTTGCCCTTCACTGTCGTACACTTTGATACGCTCCATACCGCAACTGGGACTCTTAGCCGCCACCACATAGCCATCCAATTGCTCAAGTACAGGCAACTTTTTGGCAAAAAATGTCCGCATAGCGTCGGTATGATCTATTAACCCATTACGTGAATCAGTCAGATGAATGCCATCGGTCATTTCACGCAGGTGGATAGTCGGACGAGGCACTGGCATGCCAATGCCAACTTCCGGACAAATTGGCTGATAAGTAACGTGGGGCTGCAGTTGCCGGGTTACAAAAGTCGATTGTTTGTGACCACCGTCATAGCGAACCTGATCACCCATAACGCAAGCGCTGACGCCAATTTTTGGCATGGATATTCTCGGTAGATTGCTTCTTAATAGCTTAACTTACGAGAAATACTGCCGCCAGGATCACTTAGCCCGTTTTTTTCCGTTGCTGCGCCTACCGGCGATCACATCATCACGATTGACGACGATAGTTTCAGGACCGAGCTCCTGTTCCCCTAACTGATAGGTATTGTCACCCATTTTACGCAAGACTTTGGCGGTGCGACCTTGATATGGTCCGCGTTTAATATACACACAGCGTCCCAGCAAACTGGGCGGCGGGCTTGGTAGATCGGGTTGGGCTTTAGTTACAGGCATGCAAACCTCACACAAAAATCGCTATACAAAACCAGGCCGAACACAGGAAAAAGGCGCAGGTCAATCAGGTCAAATTGCAATTCGCATTAGTCTGAAACGAACAGACAAAAAGGAGTGGCTGCATTGGCAGGAATTTTAATAGAAAACGGCAAAAACGATAGTACCGCCATGTATAAATACCCATAGCGAGGTATTACCAAAAATACTTTATGAGGCTTGAAAACAATAAGGCGCACATTACGTGCGCCTTATATTGCTTAAGCCTGTGGTTCGGAGTTTTCCACCCGGCTCTTAAGCTTCTGACCAGGTCGGAAGGTCACAACCCTTCTGGCTTTGATTGGAATATCTTCGCCGGTTTTGGGATTACGCCCAGGACGCTCGTTCTTCTGGCGAAGGTCAAAGTTGCCGAATCCGGACAGTTTAACCTGCTCACCGGATTCTAAAGCTTCCCTGACTTCCTCAAAAAAGGATTCAACCAGGTCTTTAGCGTCACGTTTATTCATGCCCAGCTTTTCGAACAAATGTTCAGCCATATCGGCTTTCGTCAGCGCCATAAACTCAATCCCTCAGAGATGCCTCAAATTGCTCTGACAACGCGGCCAGAATTCGCTCTACCACAGCTTGAATCTCATGCTCTTCAAGGGTTCTCGCTGGGTCCTGCAGTGTCAAGGAAATCGCCAGGCTCTTATACCCCTCAGCAATGCCCTTACCTCTGTATAGGTCAAACAAGTTTAGGCCAACTAGCTGATTTCCACCAAATTTTTCTATGCAAGCAAGTATGTCAGCGACAGTATGGCTGTCCTTGACCAGCAATGCAATATCCCTGCGGTTGGCAGGATAGCGTGAAATCTCTTTGGCCTGTGGAATACGTCGCTCACTGAGTGCATCCAATTCCAGCTCAAACACGTAAGTACGGCCATTTAGTTTAAGCTCTTTTTCAAACTGAGGGTGAATCGCACCCAACAGTCCGATCTGCTTGCCATTGCGGTACACTGCGGCCGCCTGACCTGGGTGTAACGCACTGTGTTCTACCGCTTTAAAGCTGAATTCATCAGGGGCAGCAGCGGTTGCAATCAAGGCTTCCACCGCGGCTTTAATATCAAAGAAATCTACCGCCGCTGTGGTCATATCCCAATGTTCCGTCTGGCGAATACCCGCCAGTACGCCACCGATCACTGCCTGCTGAGACACCCCTGCCGCTTCATTGGCATCGGGTAAGAAACGCAAACCGGTTTCGAACAGCGCAACCTGGCTTTGCTGGCGCTTCTGGTTATATGACACGGCTTGTAACAATCCGGGCCACAAGCTCAAACGCATAGAGGACATCTCTACCGAAATAGGATGCGGCAACTCCAGGGCGTTTAGATCAGGGTACAGGCTCTTCTGCACCTTAGGATCCACAAATGAATAAGTGATGGCTTCCTGGTAACCCAAGCTGACCAGACGCTGTTTCATCAGCATCAACGGCGTATTACGTTCCTGGTGTTTAGACATCTGCAAGCTGGCAGAAGGCGCAGCCGGCGGAATATTGTGATAACCATAAACCCTGGCCACTTCTTCAATCAGATCTTCGGCTATTGCGATGTCGAAACGGTAGCTGGGTACATCAACGGTCCAACTTTCCTGACCTTGCTGAACATTCAATCCCAGGCGCTGAAAAATATCCGTGACTTTATCGGTATCGATATGAATGCCGATCAATCTGTCCAGATTGGCACGCTGCAATGTCACCTGGCGCTCTGCTGGCAAGTGCGCTTCGCTCACTGCTTCAACGACTGGCCCGGCCTGACCACCAACAATGCTCAACAACAATGCTGTGGCACGTTCCATTGCCTCACGCTGTAGCTTATAGTCAACGCCGCGCTCGTAACGGTGTGACGCATCGGTATGTAAACCATACTGACGTGCCCTGCCTTTAATAGCGTCCGGCGCAAAAAAAGCGCTTTCGAGGAAGATATGCTTGGTTTGAGCCGTCACACCTGAATGCTCACCACCAAAGATACCCGCCATGGCCAGCGCTTTGTGTTCATCCGCGATCACTAAGGTATTGTCAGCCAGCTCAACTTCCTGACCATCTAGTAACACCAGCTTTTCCTTGTCCTTGGCTAAACGGACCTGCACTTCGCCCTGCAGTACGTCGTTATCAAAAGCATGCATAGGGTGGCCAAGTTCGAGTAACACATAGTTAGTCACATCCACCACAGGATCAATGCTACGCACGCCACTGCGGCGCAGCCGCTCCTTCATCCAGGTTGGCGTTTTGGCCTGCATGTCTACGTTTTCAATTACGCGGCCCAAATAACGAGGGCAAGCTTGCTGGGCCTGTAACACAATACCGCGCTTATGTGTGATTTGTGCGGGCACAGGCTCAACAGCCACGGACTGAACAGGCAGCTGATTCAATACACCCACTTCGCGAGCTAGCCCTTTGATACCTAAACAATCAGCGCGGTTAGGCGTCAGATCCACTTCAATGCTGACATCATCAAGCTGCAGGTATTCACGGATGTCCTGACCTATTGGGGCATCCAGCGGCAGTTCAATAATCCCGTCGTGATCATCAGACAAACCAAGTTCCGAGGCCGAACACAACATGCCATGAGAAGGCTGACCACGCAGCTTGGCTTTCTTGATTTTAAAGTCGCCCGGCAGTACCGCGCCAACCACTGCGACAACCACTTTCAAGCCCAAACGGCAGTTTGGTGCTCCACAGACGATATCTAACAGCTCATCGCCGCCTACATTTACCTTAGTGACGCGTAGTTTATCGGCGTCAGGGTGCTGACCACAGTCCACTACCTCACCAACCACAACACCACTGAACTCGGGTGCCACCGCTTCAATGCCGTCGACTTCCAAGCCCGCCATGGAAAGCTGCTCAGATAATTGTTCGGTAGAAATAGCAGGGTTAACCCATTCTCTTAACCACTTTTCACTGAATTTCATGCTGCTATTAATTCCTAGTTAAACTGTTTCAAGAAGCGCAGGTCGTTTTCGAAGAATGCACGCAAGTCATTCACTTCATAGCGTCGCATGGTCAGACGCTCGATCCCCATTCCAAAGGCAAAACCTGTATAGATCTCGGGGTCGATATTCACGGCACGCAATACGTTGGGATGCACCATCCCGCAGCCTAACACTTCAAGCCATTTACCACTGCTGGTTCTAACATCCATTTCCGCTGAAGGCTCAGTAAAAGGAAAATAAGATGGGCGGAAACGTACTTCCAAATCTTCTTCGAAGAAGTTGCGCACGAAATCGCTAAGGATACCTTTCAGGTCTGCAAAACTGACATTCTTATCCACCATCAGGCCTTCAACCTGATGGAACATTGGGGTATGGGTCTGATCGTAATCGTTACGATACACGCGCCCTGGCGAGATAATCCGAATAGGCGGCTTCTGCATTTCCATGGTACGAATTTGGACACCGGAGGTTTGCGTGCGCAACATCAAATCCGGATTGAAATAAAAGGTATCGTGGTTAGCCCGTGCCGGGTGATCGGCAGGAATGTTCAACGCATCAAAGTTGTGAAATGCATCTTCGATTTCTGGCCCCTGTTTAACAGAGAAGCCTAATTCCGCAAAGAAACTTTCAATGCGTTCAATGGTGCGGCTAACCGGATGCAGTCCACCACTGGCCTTGCCGCGGCCAGGTAAGGTAACGTCCACCCGTTCCTGACCCAATTTGGCATCCAGTTCCTGACGACGCAGGAGCTCGGATCGCTCGTGAATCAGCTGTTGAACCCCTTGTTTGGCTTTGTTGATCTGCTCACCAGCAGCAGGACGTTCTTCTGCGGACAGTTTCCCAAGGCCCTTCAGCAGCTCTGTCAGCTTGCCTTTTTTGCCAAGGAATTCGACCCTGACCTTATCCAACTCGACCATGTCGGTGGCGTTGGCCACCAATTCTGCGGCCTCTTTGCTTATGGCTTCAAGATCCATGTTTTCCTCAATTTCAATGCATCTGGCTATGCGCGGCCTCAGAATTGCCGCACAAAAAGAATAAAACGCAGAATTCTACACGAAAGTACGTTTTTCCCGCTAGGTAAATGCTTAAAAAAGAGCTAAAAATAAGGAAGTTAAAAGGTGTAAATCAAACAGTCGTATAGCTTTACCGATGTTTGTTAGCAACAAGTAAACCCGGCGTAAACTATCGTTCAACGTGAGGTTCGGGCGTTTCATCAAAAGGCCTGACCTGAGAGCCCAAAATATACTGTATAATCTGCGCTCTTGTGATCAGAGTTGGGCAAGCCTGCTCTGTGTTGTTCGCATCGTGCGCCTTAAGGCGTACTCCGGGTTTGTTGTTGTCGGCAAGGGGCCTTCCGTCCTTGCCGTATGTCCCCGGTATAAAGGAAGTAATTCGTTTTTATGAAAGTTTATACAGCAAGGCAAGCTATTCTTAATCGACGCCAACAGACCGTCGCTTACGAATTGTTTTTCAGGGACGGCATCGAAAATGCGTTTCCCCGCCACGTCAAGCCAGATGTGGCCACCAGCAGGCTGGTCTTAAATCAGCACCTGAATATCGGTTTTAAAAACCTGTGCCGTAATAAAATGGCGCTGATTAACTTTTCCCAGCAAAGCTTACTTGATCACGTCCCAGCACTCCTTCCTCCAAAGGATATTGTGATTGAGGTACTGGAGGACGTAGAGCCGAACGATGAGATCTACGCGGCATGTCGGCAATTATTCCATGCCGGCTACCGCTTTGCCCTTGATGATTTCGTTTATCACCCGGATTGGGAACGCTTTTTAAACTTCGCCAAGCTGATTAAGTTTGATATCCAGCGCACCAGCTTGGACGACGTCGCGGCCCTTTTGCCATTGCTGCGTATGCGCAAGGGCGTGCGCTTTCTTGCTGAGAAAATCGAAACCCATGAGGAATTTACCCAGGCTAAAGACCTGGGGTTTGATTTTTTTCAGGGCTATTTCTTCTGTGTGCCAGAAATGGTGGAACACACGGATATTGAAGCCCAGCATCACATGATACTGGCCATTTATCTGGAAGTGCTCAAACCTAACTTCAGTTACAGCAAACTGGCCATGTACTTTGAGCGAGATTTGTCACTCTCCTATAAACTACTGCGATTTATCAATTCGGGACTGTTCGACGTGCGCGAGCCCATAGGCTCAATTAAGCAGGCACTGATTTATCTTGGCGAAGAACAGGCCCGCAAGTTTATTTGTCTTATCGCTACCGCGCATCTGGGCGGCAACAATAAGCCACTAGAACTGATTCGCATGTCAATTCTGCGCGCACGTTTTTGCGAACTGCTTTGCGCTAAAGTCGCGCCAGCGCTAACAGGTATGGCGTTTCTATGCGGATTGTTTTCCCTGGTTGATGCACTACTGGGACAGCCCATGGACCAGGTACTGGAGCGCTTACCACTGGAAGACGAAGTCAAGCAGGCACTACTCAGTCAACCAGGCACACTTTGTTCAGTGCTGGCGCTGGTTAAAGCATACGAAAGTGGTAGCTGGTTCTGGACACAAAAACATAGCAATGCGTTAAAACTTGAAGAGAATATTCTGCCCGACCTATATAGCCAGGCAGTGCAATGGTCAGAGGCTTTTGAAGCCAATACATCCGGAAAGTAAGCGCAATTGCGCACCTATCCAGATTAAGCTTTCAGTTTAAGCACATAGCCCAACGCCCCGCGAATTGCCGCCACTTGCGCCTGGATACATTGTTCGGGCGTTGCCTTGGGGCTATCGGGATACACTTCTGTGGTTGTCACATACAAGGCATCGGTTACCCCGGCGCACAAACCCAACTTTTTCGTGTCGTAATTGACCACACCAAACTGAACAAGCGGCGAACCTATCAGTTGGTTATTCTCATCAGCCTCGGCAATAT
Source organism: Bowmanella yangjiangensis (assembly GCF_017255015.1). Lineage (GTDB taxonomy): Bacteria > Pseudomonadota > Gammaproteobacteria > Enterobacterales > Alteromonadaceae > Bowmanella > Bowmanella yangjiangensis. Next base: position 27,879 of record NZ_JAFKCS010000030.1, read on the forward strand.
GTGTGACGTCTTGTACAGCATCCAGCACGGCCCGCTGAAATTGTGGCATTGGACTAAAGGTGTCGCCGACCAGATAGAAACCATCCGGAATATTCCAGTTGTCATGGGTTTTGCCATCTCTGGCCGCCAGCGCAGGGCGAAACTCAGAGTTATCGGTGTCTGTGGTCTCGTGCAGGTCAATGTGCATAGTCACAGCCACATCCATTTTGCGCAACCAATGCATCAACGCCACCGACTCTCCGGCTTTGCTACCTACATAGAAAGAACGGTTAGGGTCAATGGCATCAGGGTTCCAACGGTTAATAGTTTCATAACCCCAAGGACTGATGCAGGGGGCAATCAACAAATTCACTTTGCCCAAATAATCAGCCGCATGGCGTTGTGCAAAACGCAAAGCACCTTGCACGCCACTGGTTTCGTAGCCATGTACGCCGCCGGTAACTAATGCAGTGGGCAGCTCTGGCTGCCAGTTTTTGCTGCGTAGCCCCCACAAGGCATAGTCACCGTCGGAATAAACTAACTGCCCGTATTGCTCCAGATTAAACGTATCCTGCAAGGCCAGAATGTGCCTTTCCACCTCATCAGCATAAGAACGTTGAATGCGCTGACTGGCCAGCCAAGCTGATTTTTCACTTGCGCCCCAGGGCTGACCTGGCGTGCCGATTGGATAAGGATTTGAAGACATAAACTGCATGACTCAATAACAAGATTATTTACATCCTAGCAAAATGTCACTGACTGGCATAAGTCACAATAACTAAAGCTGGTTCATCTGCCTAGAAAAGCACCAACACACCGCGCCAACCAGCGGGGTGACAGCCTTCAAGGCATTCGTTAAAATGGCCACCCTTTTCTTTTGGCCCCGTGTAGTATGATTTCATCCGGTAAAGACGCTATTTATTCCAGCCCCTTGGGCCGGGTTTCTGATTTTCGCTTTGACGAAAATGTCGCCGAAGTCTTTCCGGATATGATCCAGCGCTCAGTCCCCGGCTACAGCACCATAGTAGACGCCATAGGCCAAATGGCCGGCCGTTATGTGCAATCCGGTTCTAGATTGTACGATCTGGGCTGCTCATTAGGGGCGGTAAGCTTAGCGGCCAGTCGCTATATCCAGGCCCCAGATTGCCGGATAATAGGCGTAGACAACTCACAAGCCATGGTGGAACGTTGTCAGCGCCATATTCAGGCGTTTAAATCTGAAGTACCCATTGAAGTGCTATGCGACGACCTACAAAACATTGCTATCCACAATGCCTCTATGGTGGTGATGAACTTTACCTTGCAGTTTATCGAACCGGATCAGCGCCAGGCCATCATCCAGGGTATTTATGATGGTTTAAATCCCGGCGGCATCCTGGTGTTATCAGAGAAGATCCGTCATCCCTCAGAGCAAGGTAATGAGCTGTTAATTGAATTGCATCATGAGTTTAAGCGTCGTAACGGCTACAGTGAGCTTGAAATCAGCCAGAAGCGCACAGCCCTGGAAAACGTAATGAAAACAGACAGTTTTGAAGCGCATGCAAAACGATTACAGCAAGCCGGATTCAGCGACGTGATCTTGTGGTTTAAGTGCTTTAACTTCTCCTCTATCGTGGCCATCAAGTAGGTAAAGCATGCAACATTTTCAGGATTTTTACCGCCTTATTGCTGGCACTGAACTGTCTCCCTGGCTGGAAGTACTGCCAGCGCAGTTGGCCGATTGGTATAAGCAACATAAAACCGATCTGGATAAATGGCAGAAATTACTCAGTAAACTACCCATAACGCAGCCAGCAGATATTGATTTGCTCCGCCAGGTCAGAGTCGGTAGCGAGCACGATGTGACGCCCCATGAGCAGAAACAGATCCTGGGTCTACTGCAGCAGTTTAAGCCTTGGCGTAAAGGTCCATTTCATATCCATGGTGTGCATATTGATACCGAGTGGCGTTCTGATTGGAAATGGGACAGAGTGCTCCCCCATTTAAGTCCTTTGGCCGGGCGTTCCGTGTTGGATGTAGGCTGTGGCAGCGGCTATCACTTGTGGCGCATGCGTGGTGAAGGTGCAAAATTGGCAGTTGGCGTTGACCCTTATCCGCTATTTTTAATGCAGTTCATGATTCTTAATCACTTTATTGGCGACGATGGCGTATTTCAGCTCCCTCTTGGGATCGAAGCTTTGCCTGAACTAAAGAGTTTCGATACGGTGTTTTCCATGGGTGTGCTGTATCACAGAAAGAGCCCGCTGGACTTCTTACAACAGCTCAAAAGCCTGCTTAGAAAAGACGGTGAATTGGTATTAGAGACCCTGGTGGTAGATGGCGATGCACAGACCGTATTGCTGCCCGGCGAGCGCTATGCCCAGATGCGTAATGTGTGGTTTATTCCAAGCGTAGCGGCACTGGAAAACTGGCTGGCGCGGGTGGGCTTTAGTGACATCCGTACGGTAGATGTGTCCACCACCAGTTTGGATGAGCAGCGCAGTACAGAATGGATGCGCACCCATTCACTGAAAGACTTCCTGGATCCCAACGACTTAAGCAAGACCATTGAAGGCTACCCTGCTCCAGTACGGGCCGTCACTATTGCCAAAGCCTGAGCAAGTATTTAGCCGCCTGGCGTAAGGCGACTAAGCAACCTCAGGTGCCGATAAGGCCTTACTGTAAAAGCCCGAAGGATCAAAGCAGCATACCCGTTTCTTTCCCGACGCCAACATGTTACAGGCGTCCTGAATACGCTTTGCCCTGGTTTTGGCCTGTTTAGCCGTGGTTATCCAATGCAGCCAATCAACCCGGGCAAGCGTGGTGGTTGCCTGCCAGGTGGCTTGCGCCTCTGGCACAGTGTTTAATGCTTGCTGAAAATCAGCAGGAAGCTCGGGCTCAGGCTCTTCAGCCACCGCCTGTATCTCAAATTCAACCACATCACCAAAGCTCACGGAAGCGGCCTGCATGAGTGCGAGATTGACTTTAAGCCAATGGCTCTTTCGGCCATCTGGCTCCAGTTGTGCGGTAAAACTGTGGCTATTGATGTATCCGTCTATACTGGTTCGACCGCGCCTGGGCAGCTTTTCACTGACATCGAGCGGCAACACAATAAATGACCATTCTTCATTGCCCGAATCTTTCGGACGCAACAATTCAGCATGAAATTGTGATTTAGTATCTCGGGCCATAAATGCCTCCTGAATTTCCATATTGCAGCCAGCCAATTTTTCACCGACCCAGCTTAGCATCTTGGCGGAATGCCTTGTCAAGGTGGCCAATATAGCGCCTAAGAAACAGCCAAACAGCAATTTTCTTCAATACGTCGCCCTGACATCCAGACAGACTGCCCCCAACCAACTGATTAAGGAGCGGTATGAGCTTTGCCATGCTTTTATCTATGGGGGCGTTTGCACTGGCAGCGTCAATCTCACCTGGCCCGGTTAACCTGGTCTGTTTAAGCAGCGGAACCCGCTACCCAGTAGCACAAGGGCTGATATTCGTCACCGGCGCAACGCTGGGCTTTGTGCTGTTGTTTCTGGCCATTGGCTTGGGCCTTTATTCGGCTATGCAGCTTGTGGCTGGGCTTGATAACCTGCTGCGCTGGCTGGGTGCGGTGTTTTTACTGTATTTAAGTCTGCAACTAATGCGTGATAACGGCCGTTTATCTGACGATCGCAAACTTAGCGCCCCCGGTTTTTTCACCGGCGCGCTGATGCAATGGCTTAATCCTAAAGCCTGGCTGGCGTCAGCGTCCGGCATTGCCGCCTACACTAATGGCCAGGATATATGGCAGGTGGCCGTATTCGCCGGGCTGTATCTGCCGATTTGCTGGCTGTCACTAAGCTGCTGGGTCTATGCCGGAGCCTACTTGCAGCGCCATGTTCACCGCCCTCTAACCATGATAATTATCAACCGCACTCTGGCGCTGCTACTTGCATTGAGTACGCTGTATCTGTTGTTCGGGTAAAGATTGACGATACTGTTTAGGCGTAGCCGCCACCAGTCGCTTAAAGGTACGCTGAAAATGCGCCTGGTCGGCAAAGCCCAGTTCCAAGGCCGTTTGTGCAATGGGTTGGCCCTGCTTTAACGCGTGCTGACCCAGTTGTACCCGACAATTCAGTAAATACGCATGAGGGGTTAACCCGAAATACTGTTTAAAAGCCCGCACCAAATGACCAGGGCTGTAGCCAGATTGCTCACATAAGCTATCCAGAGACACATCATCTGCCGCATGCATGCGAATATAATCGGCCAGTTTTTGCAGCTTTTGCGGCACAGCGGCTAACCGCGGCGCTTGGCTGTCGGCTAGTTCGAAGAACAAGGCACTGAGGTATTCCACAACCGCCACTTGCTTATCCAGCAATACACGGCTGTCATCCAACAAACAATCGGCCAGTTGGCAATAACCATCAAACCATTGGGGCTCGCGGATCACCGACGTGGTGATATCCTGCCAGTGGCAACTGCCTAGCAGCCCGGCATCAAAGCGCAGTTGAGTCAGCCAATTGGCATCGATATACAGCATCAGATAGCCCCAGGGCTGGTTATCAACCGGATTGCAGGCATGCACCCAATGGGGATTCATCATCACAAGAGTGCCAGCCGTGACCAGCACCTCCTTATCCTGATAAACAAAGGTACTGCACCCCTCGGTGATCGCCCCCAAAGACCACTGCAGGTGACTATGCGGCGCATAACAAACCTTGCGCCCTTCCCTGACAACCCGCAGCTCCACATAAGGCATACGAGGGTCTCGCCAAAACAAGGGGCCACTGCTTTGGGCCATAGTCAAACTCCTGCTCACTATTCACTCGCGAGTTTAGTTGTGTTGCAACACATTGATTAAGGTGCCTTGCGGGTCGCGAATATAGAAGCGGCGCACGCCCCAGGGTTCAAAGGTCGGGCCGTATTCAAGAGCAATACCGGCGGCTTTCACGCGGCTAAGCACCGCATCCAGATCATCCACTTCGATAGACAAATCCGGCACTTCAGTATCAGCGCCGCCTTGTGAAGCCAGACTGATTTGCGTGGTCATGCTATTGCCGGCACTTAAGGTCTTGATCCAGCCATGATCCATCACCAGTTCCAAGTCAAAAATAGCAGTATAAAATGCACAGGCCTTATCCGTATCCGGTGCAGAGATATTGGCTACAATTCGTTTTACCGCCATTGTTATGCTCCTGCCTGTATGCTGCTTGGCTTCAACCCTAACATAGTCATCAGCTGAATTTAAAAACGCGTTACAAATTGTCTCGAAATTGATAGTACTGTGCGATTCAAGACATCAGTTTGACTTCAATAAAGCCAACTGCCGGGCTAAAAAGTTCAGGGCTGTTTTTCCAGCAACGCTTTGATACTGCTCACCACCAAATCCAGGTCAGCAATATGCAAGTGGTGTTGTTCCGATTCTGAATAGACCACTTGCGCCGCCGTTGAGAGCTTCAGAAAATTCACCTCGGCACTTCCATATAACCGCGCCATTTTCGCCGCAATATCTGCTGGCACAAATTCCGGGTCATAAGGCTTGTCGTCCGGTTTTGCGCGCAGAATGATCAGAGGTTTGTCGCCCACAGTAGGTTATTGACCTTTATAGCGTTTTCTGCGCCTTAACTATCTCAATGGTATGAGTCAAAAGGTCCTGGCCACCGGGCAAGCCATGGCCAGGGATGACTAATTCAGCCTTAGGATACTGCTGCAAAATCCGGGTGACCGACACCGGCCACTCGGCCAGATCTGCATGTGAGGTGTTACCGGCGTTCTGACGCGCCAGTTCATGCACGGCGCAGCCACCAAATAAAACTTTAGCCTCTGGCACATACACGGCCAGATTATCCGGCGCGTGGCCATGGCCGGGGTAAAACAATTCAACCGGACCAAATTGCAAGGAATCGCCGCTGGCTGATAAGGCTGGCAATGTGTTCTGTGGTATTTCATTGCCTTCAGCTTTAGCCAATTGGCGGGTTAACAAGGTGGCATAGGTTTTCACCCCTGCCAGCTTAAGCACCTCCACGCCTTCCACCCTGTCATCGTGAAAATGGGTGGAAATAGCACGGGTAACCGGCAAACCAATCTGCACTTTTATTTCATGCAGCAACGCGCGGGTGTTCTCTGCACCCCAGGCCGTATCAATTAACAGCAGTTCGTTACCCTCTTTGACTATCAGTCCATTTGATGGATAAAGCACGCCGTTGTAGTCGTGGGTGGCAATATGGCTCCATACCCCGTCAGCCAGCTTAAACAGGCGCACTTCCCCTTCCGGGATCTCTGCTGCCTGAGGGTATCCATCCAGTCGCTCTGCGCCGTTGGCTACCACAGTGATGGCACAAAATGACAGGGAAAATAGGCGAAATGTCGGGAAAAATCGAAAACGGCTAGACATAACAACATCCTTACTTTGGACAGCCACCAGGCTTATCCTTTCTTACTGGTTAGTGTCGAGGGAGTCGCCAAACTATAAAGAGTTGTGAGCCCGGCGCCAATAAAAAAGCCAGGAGACTGCCACTAGTGGTTAAGGCAGCGAAAGCTGTCGAATCGCCTATTACCGCTTATCATAAAAAAGGCGGCCAACCGGCCGCCTTAACATTTGACTGTATTTAGTGCTCGTGCACCCAGTGCAACGAGCGGGCTTTGGCCTCCAGATTTTGCTGGGTTTGCACCGGCATACTCTGTACCTTGCTGTTTTCAAAGAAAAACGCCTTGCGCTTATCTTTGCTGCCCACCTCGTTCATGGTTTTCGCATCGTAAATACGGCCGTTAAGCACGGTGTAATCCACATATTCTGAGCGTTTAAGGTCGCTTAGCACATCGCCGTCTATCACCACCATATCGGCAAGCTTACCGACCTCCAGGCTACCTATGTCTTTATCCATACCCAAGTGTTTAGCGCCATCGATAGTGCCGCCACGTATAGCCTCCCAAGGAGTAAAACCGCCCTGCTGCATATGCCACAGCTCCCAATGTGCGCCCAGCCCCGGACGCTGACCGTGCGCACCAATATGCACGCTGACCCCATTGTCGCGCAGCTTTTTCGCGTAAGCGGCTACATCAAAGTGGTGGTATTGCTCATCCGGCGCGGTGGGGCGGCGAATAGCGCGGCTATCCAGCATATAATGCGGGGTATAACGCAGCAGGCGCTCGTTCTTCCACACCTCGGTTTTATCGTACCAATACTCTTCACCCATAATAGTGCCCATGGTCACCACAAAGGTGGGAGTGTAGCCGTAGCCCGATGCTGCCCAAAGCTGGGTCACATCGGAATAGGCATTGGACAGCGGGATGGAGTGTTCGAGACCGGTATGGCCGTCAACCAGCATGGTCATATCCAGCAGGAAGCGACCTGCCCCTTCTGGCACCACCATCATGCCCAGATCCTTACCAGCAGCAATAATCTGCTGGCGCACATCACGGCGTGGCTGGTTATAGCTTTTCACCGAAATCGCACCCACGTCTTTCAGACGCTGCAAATGGAATTTGGCATCACCGGCGTCATCAAAAATGGCTTTGATGGATGGCCAGTTGGCGCCATATAAAATGGTGCCGGTGGAATAAATACGTGGGGCGATGATCTCGCCAGCCTTTTGCATTTCGGACGCCGAGAATATTTCTGTGGTGTCGTTAGATGGGTCGTGAATGGTGGTCACGCCAAAGGCCACATCGGCAAAGTTACGCCAGTTCTGACGCGGGATAATTTCATCACTGCCTTGCGAGCCGTGCGCATGGGCATCAATCAGCCCAGGGATCACCGTTTTGCCACTGATATCCAGTACCTGGGCGCTACGAGGGATCTCCACTTCACCTTGCTTGCCAATAGCCTTAATGCGGTTGTTCTCAATCAGCACCACACCGTTTTCTATCACTTCCTGGCTTTGGTTGGCATCGCGCATGGTTACCAAACGCCCGCCCACCAAGGCTTTCAGCCCGCCCGGCTTATCCGCTTTATGTTTAAACGACAGATCAATCCCTTCGCTGACCGGCTCTGGCAAGGTGTCGGGAGCGCCGTCGACAAAACTAAAGGCCTCTTTTAGTTCACGTTCAAACAACAGCGGCCCATGGTGCCAGCTTAAGGCCTGATTGTCGGCCCGCCAGGTCAGAAACTCACCGGCACGGCTGGATACTTGCTTAACCGGCAGCGAGCTCATGGTTGGTCCCACCGTTAACAGCTTGCCGGTCTCGGCATAGGGGGCAATATAGGCATTGTACTGATAGGTAAAGGCCAGCCACTTACGGTCGTGAGATAAACGGAACTCCACCGCCTGGTCGCCGCCATCCAAGTGTTCACGCTTATCTTTACCGTCCAGATTAACGCTCACCAGTTTAGTATTTGTGGAGGAAGGCTCGGTAAAATATACCCGGCTGTTATCACCGGCAAAATGCGGTGCAGAGCCACTATTCACCAGCTTGCGGTTTTCACCGCTTTTGATATCCGCCAGATAAATACCAGGCTCCAGCGACCACTCGGGGCTCAGCAGATAACCGCCAGTGAACTTACGATACACCACCTGGCTACCGTCTAGATTAAAGCTTGGCTCGGCATAATGGCCGGGCTGCGCGCTCACCACTTTGCTGCGCCCGCCTTTGGCGGGAATCACTCTGACCTCACCCAACTTTTGGTCATTCCAGGTGGTATACACAATGGATTTACCGTCATTACTAAAGCGTGGATAAAACTCATCCTGCTCGTTCTGGCTGGTCAGGCGTTTGAGCTTGCCGCTTTTAAGGTCTTTGACGTACAGCTTGCCCAGGGCTTGGAACAAGGCGGTTTTACCGTCCGGCGAAGTTTGCGCCCAGCGGATCATTTTCACATCAAATTCATCCGGCGCCACATCCACAGGGAAGCGCAGCGCCTTGGCAATCTGCTTTTCAACCTTAACGTCCACCGGCACTTGGGCCACTTCTTTACCGTTCATATTGATTTTATGGAAGGTACCGCCGGTCCAGTACAGAATCTCTTGGCTATCTGGCGTCCAGTCGAAATAAGCAAAGTATCCTTCCGAGCCAAAACCTTCCTGCATGTCGCGCTCAAGTTTATCGGTCAGCAGGGTTTCACGGCCGGAGGTTAAGTCCATCACAAACAAGCCGGTGTTTTCTCTTACCCGGCGCACAAAAGCCAGTTGCTTGCCATCCGGCGACGGGGTGGGCACAACCGCGCCACCTACCCCACTTACCAAAGTGATATCCTCGCCAGTTTGCCGGTCATAGCGACGAATAGCGAAAATGCTCTTCAGCGGGTCGCGGTTATATTCAAAGGTACCGCCTGGGCTCATGTCCTTGGTGTAATAGATGTAGCGGCCATCCGGGGAAAAGGCCGGGTCGGCCTGGTTTTGCTGCTCGGTTTTGCCGTTATCCCGCTCTTTAATGGGCAAGCCGCTGCCACCGCTATGGTGAAACAGCCAAATCTCTCCGGCTGGAATACTGCGAGTGGAAACCTTACCTATGGTCGCCGCAATATACTGGCCATCCGGGCTCCACTTGGGGGAATGCACCACATCTTTTTGAACTTTGGTGACTTGCTTAAGATCGCTGCCATCGAGCTTCATGGTCCACACGTTGGTATTGCCATCGCGGTCCGAAATAAACGCTATGCGCTGGCCATCCGGGCTAATGGCCGGATGCACGTTAAAGGCCAGATCATTAGTCAGCGCCTTAGCGCTACCGCCTTTGATATCACTGATATACAGGTCGCCCAGCATATCAAACACAAACTGCTTGCCGTTTGGGCTGATATCCAAACTCGACCAGGTGGTTTGATTGGTACTGATGCTGACGCTGGTCATCTCCAGCGGTGGATTTAGCACATCCCATTTGGGCTCTTGGTCTTTGCCATCGGTTTGTTCAGCCATCAGAGCGGGGCTGCCCAGTCCCATTATCAGGGCCAGAGCGATAGGGGTAAGTTTTCCTGTTGTCACTGTGTTCTGCCTCTTATCGTTATGTTTTATTTTGTTGTAAATCCATCATGCCAGACCTTGCCGGCAGGTCATAGCCCAAGCACTGTTGTGGCACACAAACATCTTAGACGCCTAACCAGACACGGCCAGCTTACGGGTAAATTCGGCCAATTTTTTAGGAAGGTGCTGTTGAACACTCAGAGCCATGAAGCTTTAATACAGAGGAATATGATGTCTGCGTAGTAACTGGAAAATCGGTTAGCTAGGGTTAGTAAATTGTACGCCCTGCCCGCTTTAAATACTGACTTCGTTTTCCTTGTAATTGAGTTATCGATGCGTGCCCGTTAACGCGGGGGAAGTCCATTGGGCGACTTCAAGACCTTGCTAGGCACGTCTTCATTTAAACCTATTCATATATATTGTTAATGCCTGCCACACTGCCATAAAAACAAAAAACACCATTAAAGCGTAAAACATAATTGGGCTCTCTTTTACTGTTACGTCTTCGCTGTGTCGCAATGGGATCTCTCCTGTGTACAAAAAAAGAGTGCAAAAGAACAAACAAATGAAAATAATCAAATAACTTCCATTTCGGCTTTGTTTTTCAATTTTCGCTCTTTCTTCTGGAGGAATGGCCTCTATCCTTTTTGCTTCTTCAGCGAGCAAGGCTTTAAGGCGTTGTTCAATTTCAGCTACACGCTCAGGATATCTTTCCCTGTCGATGGAGCGAAGGCATTCCTGAAGCTCTTCAATGTCATATTTAAAAAAATCTGGTTCCATATACTTACGCAATAAGTGCCTAACGAATGATATGGACTCCCCCTGACCTTTCCCGGAGTTTTGCCAAACTTATATGGCAACCATTGAGGAGAACTGTCCATGTCTGATTTCAACTATCTTTATGGCATTAATTTAGCCAAACTGAGTTTCAGTATCCATGGTGAAGACTGTCGTGGCAAGGCAGGAATTGCTTACCATCCATGTTGGATATGACACGCATATATGGACCCACTCCGCTTGCAAGACCTTTGATCACTGATGTGAGAGAAAATCATTGCTCTCATATATCCGGCCTGTTGATGGAAGATTTTTGCTTCCTGGCCCCGATGGTTA
>NZ_JAFKCS010000300.1 GCF_017255015.1 Bowmanella yangjiangensis
CCAGTCTGCAGATGCTCGGGGCGATCGAGCAGCTGTGCGAGCGGATGGCCGGGGCGCGCTAGTGCCACGGGACGTGCAGTGCTTCCGCAGGCAGGCTTGGCCGCCTGTGGATATTGCTGGCGTGGGTTGCGCTCGATGTGGCGCTAACCCACCACCGCTGCCATGCGCTCCATCGCTGGTGGGTTACGCGGCGCTCCCGTTCATCGGCGCTTGCCAGATAGGCGTTCGGCGCCGCTAACCCACCCTACGCGGGCAGTGCATCGACATCAGATCTGCGGCGTCCAGGTTACGGCGAGCAGTGCGGTGCGTCCGGCACTGTTGTAGCCGAAACGCCCGTTGGGCGTGCTGTACGTGGCTTCTGCGTAGTCCCGGTCCAGCAGGTTATCCAGCTTCAGGCTCAGCCCCAGTTCCTGGGTGGCCTGCCAGGCTGCGCGCAGGCTGAGCAGGCCGTAGCCGCTCATCCTGATCTGGTTCTCGGCATCGTCGTAACGACCACTGAGCGCACGCCAGCCAGCGCCAATCGACACGTCACCGAAGCGGCGGTCGATATCCAGCGTCAGCGTGCGTTTGGCGCGACGCTGCAGGGTATGACCGCTGTCGCGATCGCGCGGGTCGATCAGGGCCAGGGCCAGGTTGCCTTGCCAGCCGAACAGTTCCTGCTGCACTGCGGCCTCGAAACCATTGATCCGGGCAGTCTGGACGTTCTGCGGAATGAAGTTCTCGTCCAGAACGATGGCATCTTCGATCTCGGTTCGGTAAACGGAGGCCTGCAGCGAGCCTGTGTCGCTGTACCGGCTGCGCCATTGCAGTTCGTAGCTCCTGGAGCGCTCGGCTTGCAGGTCGGGGTTGCCATACCACTGGTCGTAGAGATCATTGAAGGTGGGGGCACGGAAGCCTTCGCTATACGACAGAATCAAATCGTTGGAGCGGCTCAGGGGCACAGTCAGTGCTGCGTTCCAGGTGTTCTCGCT
>NZ_JAFKCS010000301.1 GCF_017255015.1 Bowmanella yangjiangensis
GTTGATGCCCTTGAAGTTGTCCAGATCCAGCAACAGCAGTGCAAGACGGCTGCCGCTGCGCCGCGCTTTCTGCAGCATCTGCTCGGCGCGGTCACGCAGCAGCATGCGATTGGGCAGGTTGGTCAGCGCATCGAAGTAGGCCAGCCGCTTGGCTTCGGTCCGCAGGTTGAGGTGCGCACGGACATGGGCGCGTACCACGGGAATGCTCAGCGGTTTCTGGATGAAGTCGATGGCGCCTTGCTCCAGCGCCGCCACTTCATTCTCCGTCTGGGTGTGTGCGGTGACGAACAGGATGGCTGCATCGCACAGCTTGGCGTCGGCCTTGATCAGGCGGCACAGCTCGAAACCGCTCATGCCGGGCATCTCGATATCCAGCAGGATCACGTCTGGCCGGCAGAACCGTGCGATCTCCAGCGCCATGCGCCCATCATGGGCGATATGCACCTGTGCCAGCTCGTTGACCGCCGCTTGCAGGATCTGCAGGTCGCTGGACTGGTCATCGACGATGAGAATGACGGGAGATGGGTCGAACCTGTTTTCAGACATGCCATAGCTCCGGAACTCCGCTTTCCTGAGGGTGAGACTAGACCAGTTCATGACATGTGCAGGCCGTTTGCGCCGTGGTTCATGGCAGATAGTCAGCCGGTGCAGGGAGGGCCCGACGCTGGCGGTGCCGCGGCGGATTGGCTGCTCCGTGGCAACTGCGAGATTCAGGGCGTTTGGCGTCGGATTGGCCAGGTTTTGGCGAGGGGCGACGCGCCCAGGCAAGAGGGCTGCGCTGGGGGCGGAAATCGGATGGGCGGTCGCGCCGTGGGTGGCTGTTACCTGGCGCGGTAGGGCCCGAGGTATCGGTTCAGGGCCGACAAGGGCGCTGCGAAGCGGGAAGGCTGCTGCCGTTTTTCACGAAAACGGCAGCAGTCTCGGATCATCCTTGTGGCTGTGCCTCTTCCAGCGATCTGCGGTAGGCGT
>NZ_JAFKCS010000302.1 GCF_017255015.1 Bowmanella yangjiangensis
CATCTTGTCTGCGACGATCTTCATCTCGTTGACCAGGCCAATGTTCACCGAGCGGTGGATGTTCTCCAGCAGCTTGGTCATCTCTGCTGTACGCGTGCTGCTCACCGGAACCAGGGTGCGAATGGCACGGCGATAGATGGCCTGGCCAAGTTCCAGGCAGCTTGGCGTCATGCCGCCAATTACCTTGGGGATGTCATGGGTGCCGTAGCGGGTATTGCCAGGGTCTTCGCGTTCCGGGGAAAACACCAGAGCGCAATTTTCACCAGGAATGAAGCCGTGGTTGGCCAGGCGTGGGGCCAGCACTTCGTCCGTGGTGCCTGGCCAGGTAGTGCTTTCCAGGCTCAGCAGTTGGCCAGGGCGAAAGTGGAGGAGTATCGACTCTACGGTGTTGATGACGAAACTGAGGTCTGGCTCGCGATGGCTGTTCAGCGGCGTTGGTACGCAGATGATCAGAGCATCCGCCTCGGCTGTGCGCGCAAAGTCTGTCGTGGCCTCAAGCCCCTGAGTCAGGGCTTTGTCGATGCACTGTGGCGTCAATCGCTCGATGTAGCTGTGCCCACTATTCAGGAGATCTACCTTGCGAGCATCTATGTCGAAGCCGATAACTTTCACGCCGACTTCGCAGAAGCGCAGCGCCAGGGGCAGACCGACATAGCCGAGGCCATATATGCCGACAACCGCAGTTCCTGAATTGATTCGTTCTTGCAGGGAAAATAGTGCTTCGTTCACTGTGCTGCTCGACTGCGTGAGGGCTTCATGGAGCCATCATGCCAGAAGGGATAATGAGGAGGCAGTGTGCTCAATCACGCTTGCGAGTGTGATCGCAAGGCGCAGCGCTTGTTGTCGATCATTCGGCGCGGAGTGTCCAGTGCATTGCCATGTTGAGCGGTGTTGTACGTTGCCGCGGGGGTAAGGCGCGCTGGATATCTACAACGCCAACCGCATCGACAAATCCACCGCCT
>NZ_JAFKCS010000303.1:0-352 GCF_017255015.1 Bowmanella yangjiangensis
AGCAGTGCCGTGGTCGACAACTACCGCAGCGCCTGGATCGGTCGCGAAACCAACCGCATGTACCGCAACACCTACGGCGTCACGCACCACGGCGACTGGGATTTCGGTACCACGATGAACTACCTGCAGTACGAGCGCACGCGCAACAACCGGCTCAAGGAAGGCCTGGCCGGTGGGCCGGAGGGGGCGATCTACAGTGATCAGTTCGGCACCATCGAGCTGGAGAGCCTGACCGCGCACAGTGAAGTGAGCCTGCCGATCTCGGCCGTCTTCGAGCAGGTGGTGACGCTGGGGGCGGAGTGGAACGAGCAGCGCATGGAAGATGGCGTCTCCGATCTCGCCGCGATCCAGA
>NZ_JAFKCS010000303.1:362-957 GCF_017255015.1 Bowmanella yangjiangensis
GTTACCCGACTCGCTTCGATGGCGACATCGCCATGCGTACCGCATCGCTGTTCGTCGAGGACAACATCGAGTTGCGTCCCGGCACCGTTCTCACGCCCGGATTGCGTTACGACCACAACAGCCTGAGCGGCGGCAACTGGAGCCCGTCGCTCAACCTGTCGCATCGCCTGGACGACCACTTCACCCTCAAGGCCGGTATCGCACGGGCCTACAAGGTGCCCAACCTGTACCAGAGCAACGCGTCCTACGCGCTGTACAGCAACGGCCTCGGCTGCTGGGACTTCGTCACAGGCGGGCCGGGCTGCTTCCTGGTGGGTAACGAGAATCTCGAAGCGGAAACCAGCGTCAACAAGGAGCTGGGCATCGAGTTCGAATCCGCCGACTACCATGCCAGCCTGACCTGGTTCCGCAACGATTACCGCGACAAGGTCGAAGCGGGCCGTACACCGGTGGGTTCGGTCAACTTCACCCAGGGCAGCAGCACGCGCGTGGCCAACGTGTTCCAGTGGACCAACATTCCGCGTGCGGTGGTCGAAGGCTTCGAGGGTAACCTGAAGATGCCGCTGGCCAGCAGCCTGAGCTGGAACACCAACTT
>NZ_JAFKCS010000304.1 GCF_017255015.1 Bowmanella yangjiangensis
TGATGATCTACTTCGACCCGCCGACCAAGCGCCAGGTGGTGCAACGTCTCTGCGCACGGCTGCGTCCCGGTGGCTACTTCTTCGTCAGCCACTCCGAAAGCCTGCACGGCATCAGCGACGAGTTGCAGTCGCTGCGCCCCTCGATCTATCGCAAGCCCCATGCATAACTCGGACGGCGTCATCGAAGTGCTCCTGCAGCCAGGTGACCTGTACTTCGGCGACCGTCGCACGCGCATCCGCACGCTGCTCGGTTCCTGTGTGTCGCTGGTGCTGTGGCACCGCGGCGAACGCATCGGCGGCATGTGCCACTACATGCTGCCCAGCCGCCGCCACCCCGGCAGCCGGCTCGATGGGCGCTACGCCGACGAGGCCCTGCACCTGCTGCTGGAGAAGATCCGCGCCAGCGGCAGCCAGCCGCAGGACTACCGCATCAGCCTGTTCGGTGGCGGCAACATGTTCGGCGAGCTGTGCCAGCGCAACATCGGCCAGAGCAACGTACGCGCCGGCCTGGAGCTGCTCGCCGCCCACGGCCTGAAATGCCATGAACGGCATGCCGGTGGCGATGGCTACCGCAACCTGATTTTCGATGTCTGGAGCGGGCACATCGCTCTGCGTTGCCCCACGTCCCAACAGATCGCCACCCGGCGCTACGAGGCCCCCACGCCATGAAGAACACCAAGGTGTTGATCGTCGACGACTCCGCAGTCGTCCGCCAGGTACTAAGCGCCGGCCTTGCCGAACACACGGGCATCGAAGTCATCGGTGCCGCCGCCGACCCCCTGTTCGCCATGGACAAGATGCAGCGCAACTGGCCCGACGTGATCGTGCTGGACGTGGGGGTGCCACCCCAGGGCGGCCACGCCCTCCGGGAGAAACTGATTGGCCGAAGCCCCCCCCCCGGGGTGTTCTGGGACACCCAGACGGGGGCGGGGGCCGCCCCCCCCCGGGAGGCCCG
>NZ_JAFKCS010000305.1 GCF_017255015.1 Bowmanella yangjiangensis
GCCCAGGGTCAGGGGCACGAAGATGAAGTGATACATCGCTGTCATGGCGAACTGCAGGCGTGACAGGTCGACGACTGATTCCGAGATCATCTCGGTTTCTCCTCGGTGGGTATTGAAGAGGGGGTGGTAGCGGGGCCGAACAGGTGGGCCTCGACGCGTTGCTGGCCGTCGCCGGGGACGGTCGGCTCGTTGAACCAGATGGCCTTGATGCTCAGCAGCAGGGTCAGCTTGATCAGCAGGATCACGGCGATCTCGCGTACCAGCGGGATGCGCCATGCGGAGGCGGAGGGTTGGCGTTCGGACATCCAGGAACTCCTTGCCGGCAGCGGGCGGCCCTGAGCGGGCGACGCTCGCTGGCAGTGTGTGTCCTAATGTTACTGATTACCTGGGGGAGTATAGAAGTGCCGGGGATTGATGCAGGTCAGTAGAACCGCGATTAGCCTGCCGACGGTGACAGGCGTTGCCGGTCACGGGCCGTTTCAGTCGAACTCCGGCAGGCTGGGGGCGAGCACGTCGTGTCCGGCGGCCTGCCAGGCATCGATACCGCCAGCCAGGGAAAGGACCTGGCGGTAGCCCATTTCCCTCAGGGCGTCGGCGGCCAGCGCCGAGCGTCCGCTGTTCTTGCAGTAGAGCACCAGCCTGAGGTCGCGGTTGGCCAGTTGCGGCTCGTTGCTCAGCCTGAACTCCAGCAGCCCGCGAGGGATGTGGACGGCGCCGGGAATGTGCGCCGCGCTGAACTCGTCCGCCTCTCGCACGTCGATCAGCAGGTCGGCAGCCCGGATGGCCGCGTCAGCCTGCGGCAGATCGACTTCGTCGATGCGGCTCCTGGCAGCGGCCACCAGGTCATGTGCACTCTTCATGAAACGTTCCTTTCGTCGCGTATGGGGGAGGGAGTATCGGCACGCTCCAGGGTCTCCCGGGTCAGCTGCGGCGCCAGGTGCTTG
>NZ_JAFKCS010000306.1 GCF_017255015.1 Bowmanella yangjiangensis
GCTGGAGAGGTCGGTGCCCTCTCCTGGAGTTTTTGTGATCACAGAAGCCAGTTCGCCAGAGCATAGCGCTTTTTACGGGGAGATGAGTGTCGAATCGCCACTACTGTGTGCCGCCTGTCGTTGCCGGCCCCGGCGGGCAATGTCCCGTTACGTTTGCCTGCCCCTGGTGGAAGAACCCATGGGTGTTCGTCGCAGTCGGAGACTGCACTGCGCACGATTGCAACAAAACGGGCGCAGGCTGTCGTTCATCCACCTTCATGCGAGCGCTCTGCGATGTTGTCCGCTGCCAAGGGGATGCTTGGAAAGCTTCCTGTCCTCAGCCCATGGAAATGGGCGCTGTTGCTGGCCTTGCTGCTGGCGACCTATTCCCTGCGTCTGCTGCATCTCGATGAGCGGCTGTACTTCTGGATCAAGACCTCCTGGCATGAGGATGCCTGGGAGCATCGCAGCCTGTGGTTGCCCGAATACCGGGTGGCGATCGACGCCAAGCCGGTCGCCGGTGTCGGCAACAACTTCTCCGGGCTCAGCTTCGATGATGATCGCCAGCAGATCTGGGCGGTGGTCAACAACCCGGAGCAACTGCTGCGGCTGTCGCCTGAAGGCGAGCTGATCGCACGCTACCCGCTCGAAGGCTTCGAGGATGTCGAGGGCGTGACCTACCTGGGCGACGACCTCTTGCTGCTGGCCGAGGAGCGCAAGCACGCGCTGGTCGCCGTCGCCGTTCCAACGCAACCCGGAGGCGCGATTCGCCGCACGCAGCATCGGGCGCTGACGCTGAGCATCGATCTGGGAGGCAACCAGGGCTTCGAGGGGCTTGGCTACGACCGCGCCGGTGATCGCCTGTTCGTGGTCAAGGAACATTCGCCACGCAAGCTCTACGAGGTCAGGGGGCTCAAGAGCAGCCTGCAGGGCCGCTTCAACCTGGAAGTGATCGACCGCCAGG
>NZ_JAFKCS010000307.1 GCF_017255015.1 Bowmanella yangjiangensis
GATCAGCAGAAGCTCTATAGCGGCGCGGTCTACGGCCGCAGCGAGGATGCCCGCTTCGACGGCCTGGCCTACCTGACCACACGCGATGGCCGCGACATGAAGCTGGCCGGGAACATCCAGCTCGAACCCGAGTACGAGTACCCGCAGCGCTATCCGTTCACCGACAAGAAACTCGATGGCGCCTTGCTCAAGGGCAACTTCCGACCGAACGACGAGCACAGCTTCGGCCTGACGTTCATGCGTTCGCGCAGTGACGAGTTCGTCCCCTTCAGCGCGGCCAGCTTCCTGTTGCCGAGCCAGTACAGCATCGACCGCTACGGCAGCCTGGAGGCGGCCATGCGCCGGCTGATGGCCGATCGCGAGGTGACCGACACCACCTGGGCCGGCCGCTATCGCTACCAGCCGCTGGACAACCCCTGGATCGACCTCGAACTGAAGGCCTCCTGGTCCGAAACCGAGCAGATCGACGAGCGCGGCGAGGATGCCAGCTACTCGCTGGCCACCGGTGGCAAGTGGATGCGCACGGACTATCAGGACCGGGTCGTCGAGCTGCGCAACACCAGTCGCTTCGACACTGGCGTACTCGGCCACGAGCTGACCGCAGGGGTGGCC
Source organism: Bowmanella yangjiangensis (assembly GCF_017255015.1). GTDB lineage: Bacteria > Pseudomonadota > Gammaproteobacteria > Enterobacterales > Alteromonadaceae > Bowmanella > Bowmanella yangjiangensis. Next base: position 613 of record NZ_JAFKCS010000307.1, read on the forward strand.
TGGCACGGCCACAAGCGGGACGTGCTGATGTACCTGCCGGGGTCCACCTACAACCGTCCGCAGTACAACTATGGCTGGGTCCAGCCTTACTTCATGCCGCGCGGCTCGCAGACGTCGCGCAGCGCCTACCTGCAGGACGCGATCACCCTGGGCGACCTCACCATCACGCCGTCATTGCGCTTCGACACGGTGCGCAACCAGGGCAAGGAAAACCTGGCGTCGAACTACAACAACTCCGAGCGCGGGCATGACTATCGGGCGCAGACCTACACGGGCTGGTCGCCGCGCCTGTCGCTGTTCTGGCGGGGCACCGACGAGTTCGCCCTGTTCG
>NZ_JAFKCS010000308.1 GCF_017255015.1 Bowmanella yangjiangensis
GCTGCGGGTCAGCAGCATGGCCAGCGCGACGGTGATCAGCGCCGCCACCAGCATCATCACGATGCCCCAGACTCGTGCCGACTCGAACACCGCGATCGATTGCGTGGCGGCATCGGCGGCGCCGCTGCGATTGAGCGCGGCGAGCGCCGTCAGTGCCCGGGAGATGTCATCGGCATGCTGATTGATCGTACCGCCCATGACCCCCTTGGCCTGCTCGAAATCGTCCTGGCGGACGAATGCGGTGATCTTTTCCTGCTCGCCCAGGTAGCCCGTCTTCGCCTGCTTGAAGCGCTCGTAGAGCGCGCGTTCCTCATCGCTGGAGATCAGCTTCTCGTAGTTGGCTTCGGCCTGGCCGAGCTTGGCCCGCAGCTCCTCGACGGTACGCAGGCTGGCCTGTACCGTCGCCGCATCCTGGCTGACTAGCATGCGCAGGGTGAGTGCGCGCAGACGCTGAGAGTCCTGGCTCAACTCCCCCAGCGCCATGACACTGGGCAGCCAGTTGCTGTCGACCGCAGCGGACTGCTTGCGCATTTCGGACATCTGCAGCAGGGAGAACATCCCGAGCAGGATCACCAGCAACGCCACCAGGCCGAAGCCCAGGGCTGCTCTAGGTGCAATGGACAGATTACGCAGCGACATGTGGCGAAACTCCTTTTACGCACGGAAATCGAGACCTCCGCCGCGTGATCCGGCGGGGGACCTGGGGAAACTGAAGCCACTCCCTGCGTAACTATCGGCACGGCGCGCCAACGCTTGATAGCGAACCTGCGCTAACGGCGCAGCGCGCTGGCCATCGCCTGATCGACCTGGTGACGCCACTCCCGGTCACTGCGCTGCTGATCCCGCGCCCAGCGCCAGTCATCGGCATGTTGCACCTGCTCGCACTGGCGAAAACCGTCATCCCAGCCCTGCGCATACAGCGGCTCCCGCTGATAGCGTAGCG
>NZ_JAFKCS010000309.1 GCF_017255015.1 Bowmanella yangjiangensis
GAGACGCGTCGGGGAACGCAGCAGGGTCAGCCCTGCCGGCACCTGCCCGTCCCAGCGCGGGCCGACCAGCAGGAAGCTTCCGCCCCGGCTGCCGAGTGTGCGACTGCCAAGGCTGGCGAAGACGTTGCTCCAGGCATCGAGAAACTGCATCAGCAGGTAGCGCTGGCTGGCCGGCACTTCGAACACCCAGGGCCCGGCATCCAGGTCCAGCCAGGCCTGGGTGTAGAGGGTGTCCACGTTGGGGCGCACGAACACGCGGTAGTCCGCGTCGGGAAAGGCCGGCATGTGCAGCAGGCGATTGGCCGGCGCGATGTCGCTGACGAAGTCGTGCCGGGTAAGGTCAGCCAGCACCAGCGGATAGCCGAACACATAGCCGCGGGCCGCCAGGCCCAGGGTTTCGCGCTGGCTCCACGCCAGGCCGCCGCTCAGCAGCGCAGCCAGCACGCCCAGAAGCAGCAGGCGACGCCACAGCGTACGCGGTTTGCGCAGAAGGCAGGGGGACAGCTTCAACTCGTTCATGAACGTTTTTCCGCATTCAGGTTGCTCATGGCAAACGCTGGATGGCCGGCGGCACCCACTGTTTGTCCAGCACCGACGCCTTGGGCCAGTACAGGCGCAGGAACAGGCTGAAATCCTCCGCCGGGGCCGGCAGCCAGTTGCTCAGCTGTTCGGGCGCCTGGGGCTGCTCGTGCTGCACGTACAGGTCGAGCGAGCCATCGGCGTTGTAGCGCAGGTCGCTGTCACCGCTGAGGGCATAGCGCTTGAGCGCATTGGCACTGAGAAACTGCTGGCCGTTGTAGAGGGTCAGCGACCAGAAGGCGCGCACCGGCGGCAGTTGCTCCTTGCTGAAGTGCAGCACGTAGCGATGCGCGCCCGTGAGGGGCTGGCCCTGCTGGTCATTCCACAGGTTGGGGTAGATCGCGTCCGCCGCCAGGTTGG
>NZ_JAFKCS010000031.1 GCF_017255015.1 Bowmanella yangjiangensis
GGTCAGGAAGAAACCTACGGCGTTATGTCCATACCACCATTGCACCATAGCATCCACCGCACCAGCATACAGGCTATATGACTTGGTGAAGGATACCGGCACAGCCATACTGTTGGCGATGTGCAGGATTGCAACGGTCAGAATAAATGCACCGAAGAACCAGTTTGCTACGTATATATGCGAGGTCTTACGAATCACCAAGGTGCCGAAGAAGTTAATCGCATAAGCCACCCACACCAAGGTAATCAGAATGTCGATGGGCCACTCCAATTCCGCGTATTCCTTGGAAGAAGTCAAACCCAGCGGCAGGCTGATTGCGGCCGCAACGATCACGGCTTGCCAACCCCAGAAGGTAAAAGAGGCTAATTTGTCACTAAACAACTTCACCTGGCAGGTGCGCTGTACGACATAGTAAGAAGTGGCGAACAAAGCGCAGCCACCAAATGCGAAGATTACTGCATTGGTATGCAGTGGTCTTAATCGCGAGTAGGTTAGCCAGGGAGTGTTAAAATTCATCTCTGGCCAGATTAGTTGAGAGGCGATTAATACGCCCACTGTCATGCCGACAATTCCCCAAATCACCGTCATGACGGCGAATTGTCGCACTACTTTATAATTGTATTCGGGATGTGCTCGACTGGTTTCACTCATCGTCTTGGTTCTTCCGCTGCTGTTGGTATGTTTTATTACCCGTTAAACATTAGGTAAAAAACCCGAAACCGCCAGTAAAAGTTCTGTCTCAAAGATTCCTATAAAGGTTTGATCCACAACTTATATTTGGCGGGCCTTCGAGCGGGAATAATAAGGTTTTTGGGCCTTAAAAGATAGCCTAAACACCGCTTGATTGATCCTGGTCAATGATTCAAACTTGCCGCCCTTCGTGTTTGGACGAGGCCAAGGTGTTAAAACAGAATTATCTAAACCTGATACTTAGTGGCGCGGCCTTGTCCGCTATATTACTAGGTGCTTATTGGTTGAATCAGCCTGATGCAGTTGCACCACAAAATGGCACATGTCAGTTGCACCATAGTGACTGCCGTTTTGAGATTGCCGGGCGTGTCGGCCAAATCAGTGTTTTGCCTCGTCCAGTCCCCATTGAAGAACCGCTAGCGATAACACTCCAGTTGCCTGAAGGCAGCCGTCTGCTAAGCGGTTATATAGAAGGTATTAACATGTATATGGGCAAGATACCTGTGATTGTTGAGCAGGCAGAGGGGCGAACTGTCCGTGCAGTCAGCTTTTTAGGAAGTTGCAGCGAACCTCAGATGCAGTGGCGCCTGGTGTTACAGCTCCAGGACGCCAACGAGAACAAGGTAACTCAAAGCTGGGCATTTATTACCAGGCTGTAGACAACAGTGAGTTGCCATTGCAACTCACGCCTGCTTGCCCAGTAATATTAAGCTTTCTTCAGCAAAGCCTGTACCAGCCTCAGTGTAGAAGTTAAACACATGGTCAATGCCATAGTGCAACAGTTCTAGTCTTTCATCTTCGTAACGGGCGATGGCTGCCAGTTGCGCTTTATAACCGGCCTTACGCAGTTGATCATTGATATGACGGATATCTTCCGTGGAAGGAAGAGCCAGTAAGATAAGTTCAATACTGGATAAGTCCATGTTGTCCCACAAATCCGCGTCTTCACCGTCACCTAAGATAACCTGCAGATTCAGACTTTTTTGCCGTTCAATCCGATCACGATCCGCATCCATACCCCATACCTGATTTCCCAGCACATCACGAAGCGCTAAAAATGCGCCCTTACCAACCCGTCCCATACCAACAACCAATACTTTGGCATGCTGGGGTTGTTGATAGATATCTTCAGCCAGGCGTCGGGATTTTTCATAACGCTTAATCAGTTGTTGATAGCGACTGTAGCCAGCATGCGAATAGCGATAAATAACGCTGGTCAGAATAAAGGAGAAGGACACGGCCAACGCCAGGATCACCAGCCATTCTTTACTCATCCAGGCGGCATCCACGCAAAGCGCCACCACTATGAGACCAAACTCACTGAAATTGCTCAGCGCCAGGCCTGCAAGATACGCCGTTCGCCCACGCAGACGCAGGCCGGTAAACAAGAAAAAGAACATGATAAATTTGATTGGCAGCAACAAACAGAGTAGTAGTGCCAGACCAACCATTTGTAAATCGGGCAGGGCGGTGAAGCCGATAGACAGGAAGAAGCCAATGAGGAACAAATCCTTAAAGCTCATCAGGGCCTTATTCATTTCTGACGCTTTGACGTGATTACTCATCAAAATCCCCATCACCAGCGCACCTAAATCGCCCTTGATACCAACCAGGTTAAATAATTCATAGCCCCCCAAGGCCAGGAAAAAACCGGTTAACGGTAACAACTCGCCGTGACCGGATAATTGCACTATGCGTTTAAGTAGTGGCTTGACGAGGAATAAACCCAATAAACCGAGGGCATAAATTGAGGGTGTTTTGCCGGTGGCGAGCACCAAGAACAGCACGGCCAGGATATCCTGCATAACCAGCACACCAATGGCAAGTTTGCCATGACGGGTTTTCATTTCGCCTGCTTCTTCCAGCAACTTCACAATACAAACTGTACTGGAAAAACTTAAGGCAAATCCTAGTAATGCTGCTGTCTGCCAGTCTAATACCGCAAAATAAGCCAGCGAAATGCTCGCCAGTAGCATAGCGAAACTGGCCAAAAAGCCGGACCACACCAACATATGCACACCGGTGCCCAGCCATACTTCTCGCTTAAGTAAGTCTTTAACGTTAAGTTTTAAGCCGATGGTAAATAACATCAGGGTAATACCCAGGTTCGCCAAGGCTTCGAGACTTTCGGTGGGCTTGATACCGATAAAATTAAGTAAGAAGCCGGCAGCCAGAAAACCTATCAGGGGTGGAAGATTCAACATCTTCACACCCAGTCCGCACACAAAGGCGAATAACACCCAAATAAAATCCATCAGCAATCAGATCCGTAGCAAAAGGAGGGACTATAGAATAATAGAGCTAATGCCGCAGAATCAAAAACTTGTGCTCAATTTCTGCGGCAGAAAACTAATCAGAAGGGGGCGTAGTTGATTGAGCCAACTTTTCGATCAAGTAAGTGACGGCATTGACGTCAAATAACCTATCGCAAGCGGGGTAAAGGTTAAATTCCTGGTTCTCAAAGTGATCAGACAGCAAATATTCTAATCTCTGCTCTTCGTCATGACTATCAAGACTGTTTTCAGTCAGATTAAACACCCACTGAATTTGTTCTTTAAGCTGTTTTTGCTCGTCCGTTGCTTTATCAATGAGTTCGTTGAGCTGTGGCTCATTATGAGTTTGCAAGACAGGGAACAACAACCTTTGGTCCCACTCAATATGTTGTACCAAACCAGACCAAAAAAGTTTGAACAAGCGTTTAGACCATTCGGGATCCGTTTTTTTATGCTTTCGAAAAGCTATGTACAACAACTCCAGGCGTTGCTGGTTGGCGCTAAAATATCGGGTAATGAATTTGTGCATGAAATGGACTCCGAACATTACAGCTTGAAGGTTAGCCCAGCTTCATGGAACGGAAATTAATCTAAATCAAATGAAGCTCAGAAAGAAGCGGCAAGAACTTAGTTATCCAAACTGAGTTCAGGCCTATACCAAAGCCATAAAATGACAAAGCCAAGTACAATGCTAAGAGAAAGTTTAATGTAGTAACTTAAACTGGAGAGCCATAACAGCAAACAACTAAAAGATATCATTACACTGGCTAGCACCTTAGCTTTGCGAGGCACTGAACCAAATTCACGCCAGTTGCGAATGGTCAGTCCGTAGCTAGGATGATTGAGTAACCAAACTTCAAGTTCCGGCCAACCTTTACTTGCACACCAGGCGGCCATCAATAAAAACACCACGGTTGGCAAGCCAGGGAGTATTACCCCAACGAGCCCCACGCCGACCAAGCATAAGGCGATAACCCGCCAAAATAGTCTGATTGTTCCGCGCAAGAGATGAGCACCGCTAGTTATTACCTAGGATTTATCTTAGCAGAATCGCTATCTATGAACTGGTCTTTCTGTTTATATTTTGCAACGTATAAGCTGTTGTTAACAAATGGATTTATTGCTAGCTTGAGGCTCCATTTTTCAAGGAGCCGGTTATGCGTACCCCTCTGGCAATAGTGCCACTGCTTTATTCAGCGATTAGTTTCGCTTCAACGCCCAGTGAAATGGCCCAAAGTACGGCTAATTACGCGGTTAATACCTATTCCCAAGCCATGGTCGACAGCCTGCGTGAATTGGTCAGATATAACACTGTCGCGGTAGATGGAATATCTGGCCTTGATAATCCAGCCCATATTGGATTTAAGGCCGAACTGGCTAAGCAGGCTCAAGCACTGGGTCTGGATTTTACCGACCATGGCTATCTGGTAGTGATTGGCTTAGGCGACGCCAAAGAGCGCTTTGGCATTATCACCCATGGTGATATTCAACCGGTAGACCCGTCAAAATGGGCAAAGTCACCTTTTTATTTGGATGAAACCTCTGAGCCAGGGCGCCTGATTGGCCGGGGCACCGAAGATGACAAAGGGCCGATATCAACCGCACTGTATGCCATGAAAGCCATTAAAGATAAGGGCATTGTCCTTAATCGACGTATTGAGCTTTATGTGTATATGGCCGAAGAGTCAGACTGGGGTCCTTTGCAAGCCTATGTTAAAGAAAATAGCCTGCCGGAGCTGAATATAACCATAGATGCAGAATATCCAGTGGTAACCGCAGAAAAGGGTTACGGCACCATTAGCCTGACATTTGCAAATACGCCGATTAAGGATGGGCAAATGGCATTAAGCGAATTTTCTGGTGGCTTTTTTGGTAGTCAGATCCCGGAAGACGCCGTGGCCGTCATTCAAGATGCCAGCACCGACTTTGAAGCCTTGCTAAAAAGCAAAGCCACGCAACATATCGGTATGCAATACCAGTTCAGCCGAGACGGTGACAAGTTACGTGTTCGGGCCAAAGGTAAATCAGCGCACTCATCCAAGCCACAAGAGGGTGTGAATGCTATATCCTATCTGGCCGCTTTATTGGGCGACAGGTTGTGGCCGAACAACAGCGCGGGTGCACTGGTAAACTTTGTTAACAGCCAGCTTGGAACGGGGTTGTATGGCAAGCAGTTCGGTGAGATTGCTTACAGCGATAATTTTATGGGCCCTATGACAGTGTCTCCTACGGTAATAAAAACCAGTGACCAGGGGCTGCAACTGAATATCAATATTCGCAGACCAGTAGGTAAAACTGCCGAGCAGCTTGAACAGCAGATTAACCAGGCCGTGGACAATTGGCAGTCGCAAAATAACGCCATCATTGCCGACAGAAATATCTATATAGGCGAGCCTTTCGTGCAAACAAGTGCACCGCATATTGATACGTTGCTGAGGGTATTTTCCCACTTTACCGGTATCAAAGATGCCAAACCTATTGCCATTGGTGGTGGCACCAATTCCAGACTGTTCCCCAATGCCGTCAGTTTCGGCCCTTCTATGCCTGGGGTTGAGTACACCGGCCACTCTGAACATGAGTTCATCAGCATGGAGCAATTTTTACTTAACCTGAAAATGTACACAGCGGTAATGGTGGAGATAGCCGCTAACCCGCAATAACCTTCTCTGCGTTTCCCCAGGGCCAACAAAAAGTTGGCCTTTTTTCTGCCTATTTTCACTTACCTGTCGAAACCACTGTTTTAAAAACGACCACGGTTAAGCCTGCTCTGTGGGGGCAGGCGAACTTGAAAGTTTTGTCATAGGCTCATAAGAGCGTAATCCAGGGCAAAGAGGCCCGTTAACAGGAGAATCATGATGGAAAACTATGTCGATGGCTTTGTTGTGCCCGTCCCTAAGGAAAAACTAGACGCCTATCGCCAGATGGCTGAACGGGCTGGAAAAATATGGGTTGAGTATGGTGCTGTCGCTTATCGGGAATGGGTGGCTGATGATGTTAAAGACGGTAAGGTCACTTCTTTTCCGCAGGCTGTTGACTTGAAAGACGATGAAGTCGTGATTTTTGCCTGGATCACTTACAAGTCCAGGGAAGACAGAGACAGGATAAACGAACAGGTTATGGCCGATCCGCGTTTAAGCGACATGATGGACCCAAGCACTATGCCATTTGATAGCATGCGCATGTTTTGGGGCGGGTTTAAAAAACTGGTGCAATTGCCCTAAGTGAAATAAGCAGAGCGCTGTGTTCAGCGCTCTGTCCGTTAAACTTAACATCAGAAACGATAGGTCGCCTTGGCATACCAATAGCGGCCGTCAATGCTGTAGGCCGAGAACCCTGAATAGGGGAAGATCTGGTTAAAGTCGGTCTGTCCGCTGGTGCTGATAGTGTCACGGGGATACTGATCAAAGAGATTATTGGCACCAACCGCCAATTGCCAGTTATCCGTTAGCTCGTAAGCCACATCCAGATCGGTGATCCACTTAGCATCCAGCACTTCATCATTGGCTTCTGTGCTGCCGGCATCCACAACCTCACCATAGCGCACAGCACGCAGGGTTAACTTAGTACGGTCATATTGCCAGGTGGCAGCCAGGTTGAGTTTGGAGTCAGGTGTGCCCAGCTCAAAACGCTTGGTTTCCAATCGGCCAAATAAGGTGTACTGCTCTGGATCCAGCGCATCCAGCTCAGGTGGATTCGGCGCAATACGTTCAACATCCGTGTCATTGCGGTTATAAGCTGCCGTCAGATTCAAGCTACCATAGTCAGCCAAGGACAGATTGTAACTGGCCGTCACATCAACACCGCGGGTGCGGGTATCGATGGCGTTAGTAAAGTAACGCACCTGCTGTACTCCGTTAATGCCGGCGTCAGCCAGGATCTGAATCACCTCTGGGCCACTTAGGCTTTCGCTCAACACAATGCGATCGTCAATGTCGATACGATACCAATCTAAGGTCAAGCTGAGATTACCGGCTTGATACGCCAGCCCTAGTGAGCGGCTGACGGATTGTTCCTCCTGAAGTGGCTGAGAGCCCAGGGCCAATGCCGCTGGATGATCTGCCGTATAGGTACCCACTTCAAAAGGCACACCATTAACAAACTGGGTGCTGACAGTCGTAAAGGCAGACTGGGCTAAACTGGGAGCGCGAAAACCATTGCTTAGTGAGCCACGTATTGCCAAGCTGTCGGTCAACTGATAACGGCTGGCCAGCTTGCCGGAGACATCCGACCCAAAATCGCTGTAATCCTCAAAGCGGCTTGCCAGGGCAATGTTCCAACGCTCGGTCAGGTTGGTATCCAGGTCAACATACAGGGACCAGTTATGGCGACTGCGATCTGTGGCGCTCAGTGGTGAGAAACCAGGAAACACCTGCGAACCACCGGCGGCCACTGGATTACCATTGGCATCCAACACCGTTAGGTAAGAGGCTTCTTCTCCGGCTTTAATCTGATAATTTTCGCGGCGATATTCCGCCCCCACAGCAACCAGTAAACTGTCCGGTAACCAGCTGGGCGTGTAGTAGCGGGAAAAATCCAGGTTCAACAGGCTTTGTGAATACTCCAGGGTGCCCGCATCAAAACGGGTTGGGCTATTGGTGCCCATGGAGGTATTCAGGCTGTTTTCTACATTAAAGTTGAAGCTGTCCCAGCCATGGGTCAGGCTGGCATCCCATTGCCATTCTCCGGCCAGACCTTTGGCACCAAAGGTACCGCCAAAATCCTCAATATCAGAAACGATGTAAGGCAAGAAGCCGTCAGGATAAATGGCTGGCACGTTTCTGCTGTCATTGGCACGACGATAAAATCCGCCGCTTTCACCATCGCGCACGCCATAGCTGGCATAGCCATATAACTCGACTTCGCCAACAGTGTATCCGCCGTTGGCAATCAAACTGTGTTCTTCAAGTGCCGCTTTACCAAATCTGTGATTGTAACGGTCAATGTCGAATTCGCGGGGATCAAAACTACCATCGGCTTGTAAGGCATATTGCCGACGGGGATCAAAGCCTGAACGATTGGTTGGCTCGCGGTCACGATACTCGTACGTCAGGTTAATAAAGCCGTTATCACTTAGGTTGAACCCTTTGTTGACCGAAAGATTCCAGGTTTCTCCGTCGCTACGTTTACGATCTTCTCCGGTAGCAAATTGCAAAGCGCCGCTGCCGTTGTCTGAGACTCCGGTTAGCTGAGGTACACCAGCCATTTGGGTATCGTGCTGACCGTACGTCAGGGTAACGGTGCCGTCTTCTGCGCTGTCTTTAAGCACAATGTTAATCACACCGGCGATAGCATCAGAGCCATACTGTGACGCAGCGCCGTCACGCAGGATCTCAATGCGTTTGATTGAAGCAGCGGGGATCATATTCATATCCACCGCACTTGAACCCCGGCCAACTGAACCGTTCAGGTTAAGCAACGCCCCGGCGTGGCGGCGTTTGCCATTAACTAAAACCAAGGTGTGATCCGGCGCAAGACCGCGCAGTACCGCTGGACGCGCATGGTCAGTGCCGTCAGTGACTGTGGCGTGGGGGTAGTTAAAACTAGGCGCCAGATTGGTCAACAATTGGCTGATTTCCAGTTGACCGGAAGACGTCAGTTGGTCGGCATCGAGAATATCAATAGGCACGTTGCTCTGTGCAACGGTGCGGTCGCTTCGTCTTGTGCCGGTTACAATAATTTGTTCAAGCTGCTCGTTTACCCCTTCTTGGGCTAACGCGGTTTTGTTGCCGATGGCCAGCAAAGGAAGAGAAAGCAGGCCGGTGCCGAGTACGCGGCCAATATAAGTAGCAAGTGTGGAAATGTGCATAATCGCTCCTGCGTATGTGCTTTAGTGTGTAAGACGGACTCTAATTAAGGCGATGATCACAGTCCAAGTCCAGAAATGGCTTGAATATTCCAAAATGGAATTAATGCGGCGCTCAATATAACATTAATTGCCTTTGAGCGTCTTGATTAAGCCTAGATAAGCCAACAGGGGATTTGCCAGTAAAAGGCAATAACTTGATATGAAAGAGATAATTACTGCGATAACTGACAGGAAAGGGGCGGCACTGATATGCCGCCCACTGGTTAAAACAAGCTACGCAGTGCCATAAAGCTAATTGCACTGAGTATCGCCGCAGCGGGCAGGGTGATGATCCAGGCAAGACCAATGGGCTTCATTAATTCCCAGTTAGTTTGCCGGTTCACCAGGCCTATTCCCAAAACCGCGCCAATCAGGATATGTGTACTGGAGACAGGCAGTCCCATTAGGGAGGCAATCATGACCACGGCGGCGGCAGCCAATTCGGCGGCGAAACCCGAAGCCGGGTGCATGCGGGTCAGATTGTGGCCGACGGTTTGAATCACTTCTTTGCCAATAAACCACAAACCCACGATGAGCGCGATGCCAAAGGAAATCATGGCCACAGTAGGCACAGCTGCAGTAGCACCGATTTCACCGGTACGCAGTACATCCAAAATGGCAGCAAATGGTCCAATGGCATTGGCAATATCGTTTGAACCATGACTAAAGGCAAAGCCAGACGCCGTAAAGACCTGCATCCAACTGAACATCAGGTAGGTGGATTGTGATAACGAGTTTCCCTTCAGGGTTTTTGCATAGATAAAGGTTGCCATCCAAACCACCGCACCAATCATCAACATGATCAGATAATTGTGCAGTGTGGTCAGTCCAAGGTTCATATGCTTGAGACCTTTGAACAGCAACATGGCCGAGATAATCATGGCGCCGAGAGCGGCAATAAGCGGCACCCAGTGCTCCAAGGCCCGGTGTGCTTCAACGTCCTGCTTTTTCTGATCGATCTCATGCAGACTGCGGTAATAATCCGACTCCAGATCGTCCGGACCAAAGTCACCTTCTACATACACATGGGCATCTCTGGCCATGGCGCCAGTGTAGGCGATTTGCTGTAATTCGCTTAAGCGCTCAAAAGCCTGCTTGTGCTTGGCTTTCAGCTTTTTCTTCTCTTTTTTGATTTGTTTGAGGCGGTTTTCTGCCTCGTCGTTGTAGTGCAGCACATGTTTTTTGATAGCGGCAAACAGCAAATAGGAAACAAGACCACCTAACAGAGGCGATAACACCCAGGAAATGGCAATTTCCCCCACCTGTTGCCAGTGCACCAGAGAAAAGGCCGACTCACTGCCATTCAAAATAAAGCCTAAGGTAATGGAGCTGCCCACTATGCCGCCGATAATGGCATGCGTGGTTGATACCGGGTAGCCGCGTTTAGAGGCAAATAACAACCAAAGCGCAGCCGCCAGCAAAGCAGACATCATAATGTAAACAAACTGCATGGGCTCCATATGCAGTTGGCTCATATCCACAATACCTTTGCGGATAGTTTCGGTAACCTGACCACCGGCAATCACGGCGCCGCTCACTTCAAAAATGGCAGCAATAAACAGCGCTTGTTTAATCGTCAGTGTGCCGGCACCGACACTGGTACCAAAAGAATTGGCAACATCGTTACCGCCAATATTAAAGGCCATAAACAACCCAAACAGGGTGGCCAACATAAATAACATGGGGTAACTATGTTGGGTATAGTCCAGCCCCCAATACAGGAAATAGCCAGAGGTGGCCAACATCAGGACAATGAAGAACAGGCTGAGCTTGGAGTAGGGAGTTGACCGTTGTGGTGCCGACATCAGATTAGTAAGGCTGTTCACTGGGCTCTCAGAACCTAATTGAGACAAAAAGTGCTCAAACCCTAGCAAGGCTTCGTGTAATTAATGTGACATAGCCCATAGGCGAAAAGCCTATCTGCTTCAAGCTGTTAAGCTGGTATGCTGAAGGCAACAAGGAGTCAGCATGAAAATCAGCATGATGGGCATTTTGGCCCTGATGTCATTGCCCCTGGCCGCTGAGCCATTGAATCTGGCCGTGGCCTCAAATTTTGCCGCCCCTATGCAGGCGATTATCAAAGGCTTTGAGGAAAAGACCGGCCAGCAGGTACGAATGAGTCTTGGTGCCTCAGGTAAATTTGTGGCGCAAATCCATCACGGTGCACCCTTTGATATCTTCTTTAGTGCCGATCAGGCTAAACCTCTAGCGTTACTTGAGGCCGGCTATGGCGCGTCAGACACGGTTAAAACTTATGCTATCGGTAGTTTAGCGCTGTGGTCTGCCAATCCGGATACCGATGTGCGACAGCAGCTACAACAAGCAAGCTTCAGGAAACTGGCCCTGGCCAACCCCAAACTGGCACCCTATGGCAGTGCTGCCGTTTCGGTGCTGCAACAGCTGAATTTAGTCGACGCTACGCAAAGCAAATGGGTGCAGGGTGAGAACATTGCCCAAACCTTTCAGTTTGTACAAAGTGGTAATGCGGAGTTAGGCTTTGTCGCGCTCTCACAACTTATCGGAAAAGCGCAAAATGCCCGTAATCTATGGATCATCCCTACCAACCTTTACCCTGCTATCCGTCAGGACAGGGTGGTTTTAAAGAAAAGTGCGCAAAAGCCCGCCGTAAAGGCCTTTTTGGACTATTTGCAGCAGGCGCAACCCCGGCAGATAATCACCAAACACGGTTACGCGTTACCTGAGGAGGTTAAAAATGCCCTTTAACCCAGAGGATATGGGCGCCATTTGGCTGACCTTAAAACTGGCCAGCGTGGTCACCTTGATACTACTTATCATAAGTACGCCACTGGCCTGGTGGTTAAGCCAAACTCGAAGTTGGATAAAGGGCCCGATTACGGTAATTGTCGCCTTGCCCTTGGTTTTACCGCCCACTGTTATCGGATTCTATTTGTTGATGCTGATGGGGCCAAATGGGCCTGTTGGGCAGTTTACCCAGGCTGCTGGCATTGGCTTATTACCTTTTACCTTTTGGGGATTAGTGGTGGGGTCGGTATGTTATTCGCTGCCCTTTGTGGTGCAGCCACTGTATAACGCCATGAGTGCCGTGGGCGCACGCCCACTGGAAGTAGCGGCAACCTTAAGAGCTGGCCCTTGGGAACGCTTTTTTACTGTAGTTCTACCCTTGTGTAAAACCGGTTTTTTAACCGCCGCCGTATTGGGGTTCGCCCATACCGTGGGGGAATTCGGTGTGGTGCTGATGATAGGCGGCAATATTCCGCAAGAAACCCGCTTGGTGTCGGTGCAAATCTACGATCATGTAGAAGCACTGAACTACAGTCAGGCGCATTGGCTGTCTGCCACTATGCTGGTGTTTTCATTTGTGGTGCTGCTCGCGCTTTACAGCCTGACGGCAGCCAAAAAGTCTGTGGGAGGGCAGCATGACAAAGATTGAACTTGATCTTGACTTGCCCCTTGGGGGCAGCTTTCGTCTGGTCGTAGCCAGCCAGTTACCAGGCCGGGGTATCACAGGGATCTTTGGCCATTCCGGTTCAGGTAAAACCACCTTACTGAGGTTCATCGCTGGTCTTCAGCCATGTAAAGGCGCCACCTTAATAGTGGGCGGTCAGCCATGGCAGTCAGGTAAGCAGTGTTTGGCTCCACATAAACGCTCTGTAGGCTATGTTTTTCAGGAAGCCAGCTTGTTTCCCCACCTAAGTGCTAAAGGTAATCTCGATTACGCCAGTAAGCGAGCCTGGCCAGGATCTTCGCCACTAAAACGCGACATCATTGAATTACTGGGTATCGGGTCGTTGCTAAACCGTTATCCGCATCAGCTATCCGGCGGAGAGCGCCAACGTGTAGCCATTGCCAGGGCGTTGCTTATTAACCCAAGCATACTGTTGATGGACGAGCCGCTGGCGGCACTGGATGAGGCGCGTAAGCAAGAAATCCTGCCTTATCTGCAAACCTTGGCCGCACACATCGCCATCCCCATGCTGTATGTTACCCACTCGGTATCAGAGCTCAGCCGCCTGGCCGATAGTGTACTTATTCTGGATAAGGGACGAGTCAAAGCACAGGGCGATATAACCCAGGTCAGTGAGATGCTTGGGCTGTCTGATCCTTTGCATCCCTTTAGTATTTTGCCTGCGCAGGTAAGCGAAGTTCACCCACACTGGAAGCTGGTTTGCGTGAAATCTCACAAGGCCAGTCTGTGGTTGCCGGATACCGGTCTTGCTGTCAAAACGAAAGTGCGCTTAATAGTGCAGGCTAAGGACGTGAGTCTCAGTATTTCAGCCCACCAGGACTCCAGCATACTGAATATCGTGCCAGCCAGGGTGGATGATATTCATAGTCAAACTGACGGTATGCTGGTGAAACTGCATAGTGAAGCTGGGCCACTTTGGGCCAAGATCAGCTTACGCTCAGCCGAGCACCTGCAATTACATAGCGGCCAGGCCCTGTATGCGCAAATCAAGTCAATGGCATTGAGTCAGTAACCCAGCGTTCGATTCTTGCTTTCGGTTTAAATCGGCCCTACCTATTAGACTATTGTCGACAATCTACCGCTTTTTATTTGATCTTCTGTTAGTTGATGTCTATATTGTCGACACTTTCCCTCGGCAAACAGCCTGGTAAATTTCCGTAAATGATCAACGAACAAGCTATTACTTCCGCGGATAAAACGTTTTTCCTGCTACGCAGAGACATAGTGGAAGGCGAGATCCCGTCTGGGGCAAAACTAAGTGAAACCGAATTGTCGACAAAATATGCCGTCAGTCGGGCCGTCATCCGTGAAGCCATTAATAGATTAGAGTCCTGCCGCTTGGTGGAACGCAAAGCCAATATAGGTGCGCGAGTGGTTGCACTAACGCCGCAGGGCTTGGTTGAACTCTATGAGGTGCGTGAAGCATTGGAAGGCATGGCAGCCCGGTTAGCCGCGCGCAATATGACAGATCAGGAAATTGCCGATCTGAACGCCTTGTTGAATCAACATTTTCAGGAAGTTAAGGGCGGCGAGTCCTATTATCAGGAAGCCGGTGATGTGGATTTTCATTACCGCATTATTCAGGGCAGCAAAAATCAGCACCTGACCAATATGCTGACCAACGGTATCTATCATTTAGTCCGTATGTATCGGGTGCAACTGGGCATGGCGGGTCCCCGGGTAACCACGGCCTTTGATGAGCACCGCCATATAGTGCAGGCCATTTGCAATCGAGATGAAGAGTTGGCCGAAATGCTGATGCGCAGGCACATCACCTATTCAAGAAAGAACATTGAGCAAAAGCTGGCTGCTCAGGCCGGCAGCAACAGGAGACAACAAGCATGAGTGCAGGTAAAAAATTCCGTCAGGCGCTAATCAACAACAAGCCTCTGCAAATTGTCGGCACCATCAATGCGTACACCGCGATGATGGCCGAAAAAATTGGCCACCAGGCGATTTACCTGTCTGGCGGCGGGGTAGCCAATGCCTCTTATGGTTTGCCAGATTTGGGCATGACCTCGCTCAATGATGTGCTGGTGGACGTGCAGCGGATTACCGCCGCAACCGAGGTGCCTCTGTTGGTGGATATAGACACCGGTTGGGGCGGCGCATTCAATATCGCCAAAACCATCAAAGACATGCAAAAAGCTGGCGCTGCAGCCGTGCATATGGAAGACCAGGTGGCGCAGAAGCGTTGTGGCCACCGCCCCAATAAAGAAGTGGTATCCGTAGAGGAAATGCAAGATCGCATTAAGGCGGCGGTGGATGCGCGTACCGATGAAAACTTTTTTATCATGGCCCGCACCGATGCCTTTGCGATCGAAGGTCTGGATGCAGCCATCGCCAGAGCCAAGGCCTATGTTGAAGCTGGTGCCGACGGTATCTTTGCCGAAGCGATCCAAACCGAAGCCCACTACCGTGAATTTAGCCAGGCGCTGAATGTGCCCATCCTGGCCAATATGACCGAGTTTGGCAAAACTGAGTTGTGGAGCAAAGAACAGTTGGCAGAGTGGGGCGCGGATATGGTGCTTTATCCGCTGTCAGCCTTCAGAGCCATGAATAAGGCTGCCGAGAATGTCTATCGTCATCTGCTCGTTGACGGCCATCAGCGTAACGTAGTGGATACCATGCAAACCCGAATGGAGCTTTATGATTATCTTGGCTACCACGCCTATGAACAAAAGCTTGATGCACTCTTTGCCGAAGGTAAAAACAAATAACCACCAGGCCCATTGGTAAGCACTTCAAGGCTGACGATGGGCAAACAGAAATGCTGTCATACATTCGTCATATAAACGCGGCATTTCTATATTTGATGAACAATAACTTATACGAACCCTATACGATCAGGAGAATGACTAATGGCACAAGGTAAAGTATTGTCCGGCGCTGGCCTGCGCGGCCAGGTCGCAGGAAAAACCGCCCTTTCCACAGTAGGTAAATCCGGCTCAGGCCTGACCTACCGTGGCTATGACGTCAAGGATCTGGCCGAGCATTGCCAGTTTGAAGAAGTCGCCTATTTGATTCTGCAAGGCAAACTGCCTAATCAGGCCGAGCTGGATGCCTATAAGGCAAAACTCAAATCCTTGCGTGGATTGCCACAAGCATTAAAAGACGTATTGGAACGTATTCCTGCTGATGCCCATCCCATGGATGTGCTGCGCACAGGTTGCTCAATGTTAGGCAACCTGGAAATGGAACAGGATTTTTCTCAGCAACAAGCTGCTACCGAGCGCATGCTGGCCTGTTTCCCCAGCATTATCTGCTACTGGTACCGTTTCAGCCACGATGGCGTGCGCATTGAGGTTGAAACTGATGATGACAGCATTGGCGGTCACTTCCTGCACCTTTTGCATGGTGAAGCGCCTAAGAGCCTGCATGAGCAGGTGATGCATGTTTCCCTGATCCTCTACGCAGAGCATGAATTTAATGCCTCGACCTTTACCGCCCGCGTCTGTGCGTCCACCTTGTCAGATATGCATTCATGCATCACGGGGGCAATCGGTTCGCTGCGGGGGCCATTACACGGTGGTGCCAACGAAGCAGCCATGGAGATGATTGAAGGCTTTACCTCTGCCGAGCACGCCGAACAGGAAATGATGGGCAAGCTGGCTCGCAAAGAGAAAATTATGGGCTTTGGTCATGCCATCTATTCTGAGTCTGACCCGCGCAATGCCATTATCAAAGCATGGGCTGCCAGACTGGCGGATGATGTGGGTGATAAAGTTTTGTATCCGGTCTCGGTGCGCTGTGAAGAAGTCATGTGGCGCGAGAAAAAACTCTTCTGCAATGCTGACTTTTTCCATGCCTCGGCCTATCACTTTATGGGCATTCCCACTAAGTTATTTACGCCCATTTTTGTTATGTCGCGTCTGACCGGTTGGGCGGCGCACGTGATGGAGCAGCGCGCCGACAACCGTATTATTCGCCCTTCTGCCGAATATACCGGCGAAGAACTGCGCAAAGTCACACCCATTGCGCAGCGTTAGATAAGTACCACTGAAAGCGGGGGCTGAAAGATACACCAGTCTTTCGCCCTCAAAACTTCAGTGGCAGAACAAGCAGCAAATAACTTCAGCGCACTAAGACCAGTTTCAATCATCTCAAGTTCTCTGTGCGCTGTAACTGTGGTGCAAATATGAATACCGAATTTAAAAAGCAGCTAGCGGGTACCAATCTTGCGTATTTTGATACCCAATCCGCCGTGGATGCCATAGAGCCTGGTGCCTACGCCAAATTACCTTATACCGCCAAAGTGCTGGCCGAAAACCTGGTCAGGCGCGCCGAGCCAGCCAGGCTTAACGACTTTCTTGGCCAGTTGATCCACCGTAAGCGTGAGCTGGACTTTCCCTGGTTCCCGGCGCGAGTGGTATGCCACGACATCTTAGGCCAAACCGCGCTGGTTGACCTGGCGGGTTTGCGTGATGCCATTGCCGATAAAGGTGGCGATCCAGCCAAGGTTAATCCCGTAGTACCTACTCAACTGATAGTGGACCACAGTCTGGCGGTGGAACATGCAGGTTTTGAAAAAGACGCCTTTGCCAAAAACCGCGCCATCGAAGACAGACGTAACGATGACCGTTTCCATTTTATCAACTGGACCAAAACGGCGTTTAAAAACGTTGATGTGATCCCACCAGGCAACGGCATTATGCACCAGATCAACCTG
>NZ_JAFKCS010000310.1 GCF_017255015.1 Bowmanella yangjiangensis
GCGCGCATGGTGCTGGCGAATGTAGTCGTCCACCGCCGCCAGCTTCTGGTAGGCCGGGTGGGTGTCCTGCGCGGCCTGCAGGTCGCACGACACGCCGGCCATGCCGATCACGTTGCCGGCGACATCGTGCAGCGCCAGCTTGTGGGTCAGGCACCAGCCGGTGAGGTGTCCGGGGTACAGGTGCAGTTCGAGCTGATCCTCCAGCCGTGCGCCCGCCTGCAGGACCTGCAGGTCCTGGGCGGTGTACTGCGGGCCCAGGTGCGACGGGAAGACTGCCTCGGCAGTGCGGCCGAGCAGCGCCTGCTTGTCCTTGCAGCCGCAGCGCCGGACCAGCGTCTGGTTGACCATCATGTAGCGTGCCTGCGGGTCCTTGATGAAGAACACCACGCCGGGCATTGCGTCCAGCAACGGCGCGACCGCCGCAAGGCTGTCGAGCAGCGCGGGCAGGTCGGTGAGCGTGGAACGTGGCAGCAGGTCTAACATCGTGCGACTGACAGGTGGCGGCCCCTGAGCATACGGCTCGAGGGGCCGCCGGGGTAGTGCTCGAACGGCGCTATTGCAGGTGCAGCAGGGTGTCGATGCGCGCCGGGCTGAGCGGCGAGCGGGGCGCCGGCTGTGGCCAGTCGAACAGCACCTGCGCGGCGGCTGCGCAGACGCGTCCCTGGCAGGCGCCCATGCCGCAGCGGCTGGTCATCTTGGCCTGGCTCCAGCCAGCCTGGTCGCGGACGGCCGCCAGCGGCACGTCTTCGCAGCGGCAGAGCAGGGTCTCGGGCCTGGCGAGGTGCTTGACCTCGTCACGCAAGGCGAACGCTGCGTTCAACGCCTTGGCGAACCCCTGCCAGTGTTGCCGTCGTGGCCACAGACGCCGCGCTGCATCGTGCTCGCCGACTGCCGCATGGCCGGCGATGGCGCCTTCCACCAGGGCTTTCTCGCTGCCG
>NZ_JAFKCS010000311.1 GCF_017255015.1 Bowmanella yangjiangensis
AAGAAGGCTCCGGCCAAAGCGGCTGCCGCCAAACCGGTGAGCAAGCCCGTTGCCAAGCCTGCGGCAGCCAGCAAGCCGGCAGCGAAACCGGCAGCGGCCAGCAAGCCAGCGGCCAAGCCCGCCGCTCGCAAGCCTGCGGCAGCCAAGCCGGCAGCGCCGAAAGCGGCTGCCAAGCCCGCTGCAACCAAGCCCGCCGCCAAACCGGCTGCCAAGCCGGTCGCAGCCAAGGCCCCGGCCAAGCCTGCCGCGGCCAGCAAACCGGCGGCAGCCAAACCAGCAGCCAAGCCCGCCGCAGCGAAACCGGCCGCCAAGCCAGCAGCGAAGCCCGTCAGCAAGCCTGCGGTCGCGAAGAAGCCGGCTGCTGCCAAGGCGCCCGTGAAGAAGGCTCCGGCCAAGCCGGCCGCCGCCAAGCCCGCAGCGCCGGCGGCACCCGTCGCGCCCGCCGCTCCAGCGGCGAGCACTGGGGCCAGCGCCGCAGAGTCGCCGAGCGCGTCCTAAGGCTGAGCCATGGCGCCGCGCAGCACATGCAGCGCGGCGCTGTCCTGCCTTCCCAGGTGCGTCAGCCAGTCATGGTCGCCGGCTTCGCTCGGCCAGGGCTCGGCAAGTGCCTGCAAGCGCTCGAGCAGCACGCGCTCGCTGTGCAATTCCAGTTGCTTGATCTGTTCGCGCAAGCTCGCCAGCGCTGCATCCTGGCTGGCGGCGCCGCGCCAGTCGCGGCGTAGCTGGCGCAAGGGCGAGACCACGTCGCGTTGCCAGGGCACCGCCACGTCCCGCAGGGCGCGCAGGCGTTCATCCAGACAGCGCACGCCACGGCGTTGCAGCCAGGCACCAGTCAGGAGCAGGCAGACATCGCAGCCTGCCTCCTGCAACTCCAGGCAGGCGTGTTCCACGCCGGGTCTGGCGTAGAGTTCAAGCGCGAAATTCCACAGATCC
>NZ_JAFKCS010000312.1 GCF_017255015.1 Bowmanella yangjiangensis
CTGGTGATCGACATCGGGGTGATCCAGCAACTGGCGATCACCGCCAGTATCGGGGTGTTTGTCGCTCTGTTCACCAAGATGTTCCTGCTGCCGGTGCTGATGTCCTATGTCGGCGTCAGTCCGCGCGGTTTACGCCAGCAACAGAAACGTAATGCTTCCTCCTGGCCGCTGTGGCAGCGGGTGTCGGCGGTTGTCGAACCCCGGATTGGCGTACCCCTGCTGGCCTTCGCCCTGGTGCTGCTCGGCCTGGGTTACTACGGTGCCCGCGACCTGAAGATCGGCGATCTGGACGAAGGTGCCCCGGAGTTCCGCCCCGAGGCACGCTACAACCTGGACAACGCCTATCTGCTGGATCACTACACCACTAGCACGGACGTCTTCGTGGTGATCTTCAAGACCGCTCAGGAGCATTGCTCGCGTTTCACCGCCGCCGACCTAGCTACCCGGCTTGAGCAGGAGCTGCGCGAGGTCGAGGGGGTCGAGTCGGTTGAGTCGCTGTACAAGACCATGCGTTTCAACATCATGGCGCGCAACGAGGGCAACCCAAAATGGGCCGAGTTCTCCCGCGACCAGTATGTGATGAACAATGCACGCACCGGCGTGGCCCGCGAGTTCGTCGACAGCAACTGCAGCATCGCACCGATCAGCTTCTACCTCGCCGATCACAAGGCCGAGACCCTGACCCGGGTGGTCAATGCCGTGGAGGCCTTCGCCGCACGCCACGACGGTGATAACTACGAGATTCTCCTGGCTGCCGGTAACTCCGGAATCGAGGCGGCAACCAACATCGTCATCAAACACTCCGAGCGGCTGATGCTGATCCTGGTGTTCCTCATCGTCGGCACCATGGTCTGGTTCGAGTTCCGCTCCCTCAGGGTGACCTTCGCCCTGATGGCGCCGCTCTACCTTTCCACCGTGCTTTGCGAGACG
>NZ_JAFKCS010000313.1 GCF_017255015.1 Bowmanella yangjiangensis
TCCCATGAGGATCACCCCATGAAAAACCTTAAGACTGCCGCCGCCCTCTCCCTCAGCACCCTGCTCGCCGCTCAGGCTTGCCTGGCCGAAGAGTCGCCCGCCTTCATCGCTCACCAACAGGCGCAGCTGCAACAGCAGCACGAGGCGAATGCCGAGCGCCACGCGCAATCGACCCACACGCAGCAGGCCGACCAGCAGGGCTGAAGTCCCAACCCTCCTGGCGCTGGCCTCCTCCCCTGCTCCTGGCCAGCGCCCCTCGGGCCGGCACGCCGGCCCTCTTTAGCACCACCTTCTGCACCCTATCGAGGTCATCATGAAAGCGATCGCCTGCCTGCTGGCGCTGGGTTGCAGCATCGACCTGGCCCAGGCCGAAACGGCCGAGCACTATCACTACGGCATGCAACTGGATATCGCCCGGATCGTCAGCCAGACCCTGCCCCAGGGTTGCGACGTCGGCGAAGCCCGCCTGGTCTACCTGGACTCCCTGGGCGAGCGACACACGCTGATCTATCAGCGCATCGGTGAAAACTGCAACGGCTGACCCTCCCTCCCGCAACGGGCACGCGCAGCCCGTCACCCCGCCCCGGCAAACTCATCAGCACGGTCTACCCTGAAAGAACGGCAGCCCTGCCGAAGCGGGTACAACCCCGGTTGCACCTGAAGCAGGCCGACCCGCGCTCGCCCGGCTGCCAGGCCGCGACCCAGGGCGCGCCGCTGCGTGCACCCTCGAGGTGCAAGAGCAGCGGGCCCTGACGTTCGTCGCCCCGGAGCATTTATTGGTTGCACCTGGTTGCACCTTGCATATTCTCAGGTTTAATCTCCCGCAGCTTTT
This sequence comes from Bowmanella yangjiangensis, assembly GCF_017255015.1. Lineage (GTDB taxonomy): Bacteria > Pseudomonadota > Gammaproteobacteria > Enterobacterales > Alteromonadaceae > Bowmanella > Bowmanella yangjiangensis. Next base: position 833 of record NZ_JAFKCS010000313.1, read on the forward strand.
CTGTTGCCCGCCATCCCTGGCAGCAACCCTTCGGGCCGTCGCAGGCGACGTCAAAGATTGCCCAGGCAATTTTTCTACCGTGCATAACCTGATAAC
>NZ_JAFKCS010000314.1 GCF_017255015.1 Bowmanella yangjiangensis
CTTGGCATAACGATCTCCTTCCATTAAGACCTGCAGCTTAGTCGATCTGGTGAAAAATAAATCTGTCCCCTTTTTCTCTTTTATCACGAAGCTTTAAGCTGCTTAGCTATCTTTCTAGCCGCGTGCCGTATTCCCTGACTCTCCCCAGTTTTACTCAATGCTTCTACTTCTACTGTCAAACGGCTAGACCGTGGAACGAATAAGACCCACTTCAATGCCAAACCAGACCAGTACTCGCTCTGACTTTTAAGGCCCTCTATAACAACTTTTTCAAAAGGAAATATATATATGAATTCTTCAGAAAGCCCATAACACTTAAGCCCATCAATTATCTTGCCGCGAACCACTTCTGGAAGGTCTTCTAGTATTGGCAGAAAAAATACACACGCTGTTTCGTCGCTGACTGTCTGAACAGCAGACTCAGTCGATCGAGCCCAAAGCCCCTCGGCAGTAAGCCCTAAAAGGAAACGTCCGCCAGAAAGCTCTGCAACAGGAAGCCAATTCAAATCACTGCCTTCAGAGTTGTACTCAATTTTTTTTACCCATGGTTCATCTAGATTAACTAGCTCCATCAACAGCTTTTCTTTCAGGGCATCTATCATCTTGCTATCCCGGGAGTATGCAAGAAAAAGGGGACAGATTTATTTATGACACAGCACCGTCAGCCTAAAAATAAATCTGTCCCCTTTTCATCAATTAATAAAGACCCAACACCCTGAGATCTTTTTTTAGCTCTGCGGCCTCGTCAGAGGGCAAATCATTCAAAACAGAAGATAGCTCGATCTCCTTTAGCAATCCGCGGATCATGTCAAGGTGATATTTCTTGACTTTCTCTGAAGACCTACCTGCCGAAAGAATAAGCGCTAAAATCTCCAACATTAATTTTTCAACAGGCAAGTCAAAGGAATTCTCAAGTTCACTGTAG
>NZ_JAFKCS010000315.1 GCF_017255015.1 Bowmanella yangjiangensis
CAGGTTGGCCACCTGGTCCGGCACGTTGGTCGGCGTATTGCCCTTGCGTGATACCGACTGGCCGGCGACGTTCTCGTTGAACGCGTCGTACTGGGCATCGAGCCAGGCCAGGTTGGCTTCAGCCAGCAGGCGCGGGGTGACCCGCAGCGCCGCGGCGATTTCCAGCCCGAGGGTCGATTGCTTGCCGACCGCCAGTGTCTGCCCGGGGTTCGCGGGGTCGCGCGTGGCCAGGTTCTCCCGCTCGATCCGGTAGGCCGCCAGCGTTGCCGACCCTCGGCCGGCGAGAAAGTCGAACTTGCTGCCCACCTCCAGCTGCCGCCCTTTGGTCAGGTCAAAATCCTGCACCTGGCTGAGGCTCGCCGTGGTCAGGATGCCAGCGGGCGGGTCGGCCGCCGTGCTGTATTGCACGTAGACGTTGGCCGCCGGGGTGAGCGCGTAGATCAAGCCCACTCGCCCGGTGGTCGGCTCGTATTCGCGGGAGAAGAACGCCGGGTTGCTCGCCGTGGCGGCCTGGTGGTTGGTGACCTCCAGATCGATGCGGTCGTGACGCAGCCCGGTGAGCAGCGACAGGCGCTCCGTCAGTTGCAGGCGGTTCTCGACGAACAGTGCCCAGGTATCGACCTGATTGGTGCGCTGCCGGGCATAACCGGGGCTCATCCCCGGCAGGTCGAAGAAATTCCCCGGGGTGAAGTGCTCGGCATCGACCACGCCGAAGGGGCCGGACACCGAGCGGGGGTAGCGTGTCTGCACATTGTGGCTGTAGTCGACACCCACCGCCCATTCGCTCGACAGCCCGAACAGCCCGTGCTGATGGCGCAGCTCCAGGCGGTTGCCGTTGAGCTCCTGATCATGACGTTGCAGCAGGGCATTGCTGCGCTGCACCTGGCTGTTGCTGGCATCGGTATAGGCGTAAGTCTCGAGGTT
>NZ_JAFKCS010000316.1 GCF_017255015.1 Bowmanella yangjiangensis
ATTACGTTGCCAAGTCGCAGGTGACTGCTGGTCTGGCCGATATCCGTGGTGGTGTGACTGCTTTTGAAGAAATTATTCAGTCCGGCGCTTCGCGTCCAACCACTGCTGCAGATATTGGTCTGCAGGCTAGCACTGCTCGTTGCACTATCACTATCACCGGTACCAGCGGCTCTGAAGAGATCTCTTGTGCGCTGAAAGGTAACCCAAAAGTCGCATCCAAGACTGTTGATCTTGTGCGTAATAGCTCCGGTGCTTGGAACTGCGTAGTTGACACTACTGTTGATAGCAAATATCGCCCGGCTGGCTGCAACTAATCGCCTTAGCGGTTAACCAGCTACAGATAAACCCCGCTGCGGCGGGGTTTGTTTTGCCTGAGTGCAAGCGGCACTTTCATAACAACTCATACAGGTATCTGTCATGCAATACGCACGAGGCTTTACGCTGATCGAGCTGATGATTGTTGTGGCAATAATTGGTATTTTGGCGGCCATTGCCTTGCCGGCCTATCAAAATTATGTAGCCAAGTCCCAGTTGGCTGCTGGTCTATCGGATATTGCCGGTGGTCGTCCGTCTTATGAGGCTTTAGTGGTAACCGAGAATGTCAGTAGCTTTAACCTGAGCGATATTGGCTTAGTGAGTGAGACCTCACGCTGTACCGTCAGTATGAATTATGACAGCGCCGACGGTACTGGCGACATCACTTGTACGGTTAAAGGCAGCCCGATAGTCAATGGTAAAACTATTCAGTTAGTACGCTCCAGTTCCGGCGCTTGGAAATGCCAAGTGGATGCCTCTATCTCCGCTATTTATCATCCCCAAGGTTGCGCCCATTAAGTACTAAGGATAGTCCATGTTCACCTCTCGCCTTTTGCTTCGGTTCTATCTGTCGCTGGCGCTGTTTATTGTCGCGCTGGCCGCATTCTG
>NZ_JAFKCS010000317.1 GCF_017255015.1 Bowmanella yangjiangensis
GGCGCAGTATAGGGACGCGTCTTGCGCTGGTCAATCGGCGCTGGTGAAACCCTTGAAATAGATGGCCTCCAGCCCTGTAAGCCGCTTGTTGATGCTACTCCTGAGTGCGCGCTTAGCCCGTTGTGGGCTTGCCGCTGCTGAGTCACGCCCATGCACGTTGGTGACGCAGTGGTGTAGCAATGGTGACGCAGAAAACGACCGCAAGACGCTTCCTTCTCTCCGATGCCTTGGTCGCTCGGGTCAATTGTTCGGGTAACGCACGACAGGTTTTTCACGACAGCCACTTGGTCGGCTTCCAGATGGTCGTAGGCGCTCGCTCAAGGGTCTTTCGTGTTCGCTTGAGGGGTAGCTATAGGACGCTCGGCCACTGGCCTGTAATGAGCGCGGAGGAGGCCAGGGCGGCTGCGTTGGATGCTTTGAAGGCACGCCTTGGGGTTACTGCTAGGCAGGAGGTTGCTCGGGTTGAGGTTGCGCCAGCTCCTGAGCCTGTCAGGGCGCCCAAGCCTAAGACCAAGCCAGCGCCAACGCTGCAAGCTGTCTTCAACGAGTACCGCAACACACGAAAGCTGAAGTCATCCACCGCTGATGACTATCAGAAGGTCTTCAACCGCTATGCCGCCGACTGGCTGGAGCGAAGCTGGCTGGCTATTTCATCGGATGCTTTCGAGAAACGCTTCAATGAGGTCAGCGCCAAGTCCAAGGCCCAGGCCAATCAGCTTGCCCGAATCTTTTCTGCTGTCTGGTCGTTCGGGGCTGCCAAATACGGCATCACGACGATGAACCCGACTCAGCGTCTCAAGGCGATGGGTGGGCTGCACCACATCAAGCCAAGGGATGGCGTTATTCCTGACTCATTGCAGCCACGGTGGTGGAGGGCTGTGGAGTCTCTGCCTGACAGGGAGGCGTCAGCGGCCTTCATCTTC
>NZ_JAFKCS010000318.1 GCF_017255015.1 Bowmanella yangjiangensis
CGTTTCCAGAGTCATAACCATGGGCTGCCACCAGTTGTGCTCAGGAAGGCGTTGGTCACCTCCTGCGCGGTTTGATTGGTTGTCTGTTTGTCGAGCACTTCGGCGGCAACAGGCTTGGCGCCCGCCAGGCGCCCTGTCTCCAGAGCATCAAGGTCAAAGCCGAAGCGCTGCTGGCTGATGCGCAAGGCGGCCAAGGCGTACACCAGGCAGTCGAGCGCTTCGTTGCGGCGTCCGCCCGAGTCCCAGCGCAGTTCGCGCTTGCCCTTCACCATCACCGGCACCTTGCGTTCGGCGGTGAGCTGCTTGAGTTCGTCCTCGTCACACCAGTCGGCCAGAGGCAGGTGTATGCAGCCAGGCGTTTCCGTCCAGGGCTGTGGCACAACGATGTTGAGCCGCCCATAGATCAGTTCCTTGGCGTTGTCCGTGCCGACCTCGGTTTTGTAAATCTTGTTCTTGCGCCGCCGAGGGAAGTTGGCGATCGGCTTGCCGTAGGTGCTTGCACCGAAGATCGGTACCACCCAGCGCACGCCGTGCTTGATGCTTTCCTCTGCCACTTCGTCGGAGTAGTGGCCGCCGGCATCCCAGCACCACCGTTCCACGCGCATTGGCGTACCGTCCGGGCGCTTGAACTCGCGGTTGATCTCTACGCCGACCTTGCGACGTAGCTCTACGCTGGCCGGGTCGCCAGTGAGGATGAAGCGGCGAATCAGCCACATTTCCTCGCCAGCGCCGAACGCCCACACCCGCCCTTCGTATCGGTCATCCTGGGTATCGATGCCGCCGAATAAGCCGAGGGTCTGCTCGGGAACATGGTCGGTGCAGGGGTAGATCTCGCGACGGCCGTAGAGGTTTTCCCAATCAACTCGCTCGCCCTGGTCCTCTTCCCATACTTCGCCGCGGGTGGTGTTGATGAAGGTGAT
>NZ_JAFKCS010000319.1 GCF_017255015.1 Bowmanella yangjiangensis
GCCCAGGGCGGTGGCGTCCTGGTGCTCCTTGGGGAGCAGGAGAAACTCCGGCTTGCCGGCTTTCTTCAGCAGCGACAGGCGCGCGTAGGGTATACCGTTGTCCAGTAGCAAGCCCATGAAGCCAGGATCGCTCCAGGCCTCTTCAGGCATGGCCAGTACGTGGTAGCGGTGCTGTAGGTTGTCCAGGCCGGCCTCGCTCAGGCGATAACGCACCATGTTGGCGGGCAGCAGCACTTCCAGGCCGCGTCTGCGCGCATAGGCAATCGCACTGGCGAAGGCTTCCCCTCGTGTTTCCCCGGCCCAGAATGTGCGGGTGCGCCAGTTGGCTTGCAGTAACTCGACCGGGTCGCCGGCCATGAAGCGTGGCAAGGGCTGGCTCATGGCCTTGAGGAAGTCCTTGTAGCTGATGATGCGGACCTGCCGGCAATGCTCGCTCGCCGCATAGTCTTCGAAACTGCCGTAGCCGGGGGCGGGAGTCGTACAGGCGAAACCGTCGATCAGGCGCAGGTCGAAGGATTGCAGTTGTTGCGTCTGCGCCTCCACGACCTGGGTCAGTGCGGAATGCGCCTGGGCCTTGTCCTCCTGCACCGGGCCGGACAGGGCACCGCGAGGGAGGTGGAGCAGCTGTTGCAGTTGCGGGCCCTCATGCCAGCAGATGCTGTCGGCCGGCGCTGGAAGCACCTTGAATGGCAGACGCAGCACGCTGGCCCTGGCGAAGATCTGCCGCGAGGCACGACCCAGCAACCCCAGGCGTTGTGCCAGGGCCGTCAGGCGGCCACCAAGGGTGGAGGATTCGGGCAGGCTCATGGCCGACAGGTCGCTCCTGAAGCGTCTACGGCAGTGTGGCAGACACAGGCGGCTATTGCCCATACAGCATGGTGCGGCACGTGAGCGCCTGTGGCTGCGTAGGTCTGTGGC
>NZ_JAFKCS010000032.1 GCF_017255015.1 Bowmanella yangjiangensis
TAACCATCGGGGCCAGGAAGCAAAAATCTTCCATCAACAGGCCGGATATATGAGAGCAATGATTTTCTCTCACATCAGTGATCAAAGGTCTTGCAAGCGGAGTGGGTCCATATATGCGTGTCATATCTAGCAGGGATAGCAAAACCGACAGCAGTAGGTTGGATTGCAGCGAGGCGGCAAAACGCATCTCAGAATTCCCTTACCGATTCCCTCTTGCATCCACTCCCCACCTCCATTAGCGTGAATCCACAACTACAGGAGGCGTTTATGTGGAATAAAGCGGCTTTGACTTTATTGGTGAGCGGTTTGTTGGTGGCAGCGCAGGCGCTGGCCGATGATGCAAAACCCCGTAGCCGGGATTTAGGCATAGCGCCAGGCATTCTAAAAACCGGCCAGCATAATGCCATTACCGATGTGCAAGGGGTGCTGGTTGGGCAGGTGACTTTGGTGAACGGGCAGGATGTGCGTACCGGCGTCACAGCGATTTTGCCCCATGGCGGTAACCTTTATCAGGACAAAGTGCCCGCTGGGCTGTATGTGGCCAATGGCTATGGCAAGCTGACCGGCATTTCACAAATACAAGAACTGGGGGAGATTGAAACCCCGATTCTGCTCACCAATACCCTGTCGGTGCCACAGGCCGCCGAGGCCATTATTGGCTGGACTTTAAAGCAACCAGGCAATGAACAGGTGGTGTCGGTGAATGCGGTGGTGGGGGAAACCAACGACAGCCGCTTAAATGATATTCGCAAGCGTGCCCTTAAGGCCGAACATGGTCTGAAAGCCATAACAAGTGCCAGCAGTGGGCCGGTGGCCGAAGGGGCGGTGGGGGCCGGCACCGGCACGGTGGCTTTTGGCTGGAAAGGCGGTATTGGCACCAGTTCCCGTGTGCTGCCAGCCAAACTGGGCGGCTATACCGTAGGGGTGCTGGTGCAGTCTAACTACGGCGGGGTATTGCAGATCGCCGGTCAGCCGGTGGGTGAGGCGCTTGGCCAGTATTATCTGAAAGATGCTCTGGACTCTGAGGTAGCCGACGGCTCCATTATGCTGATTGTGGCCACCGATGCGCCTTTGTCGGATCGCAATCTGACCCGTTTAGCCAAGCGGGCGGTGGCTGGCCTAGCCCGCACCGGCGCGTCTTTTACCAATGGCTCGGGGGATTATGTGCTGAGCTTCTCCACCGCCGCGTCAGTGCGTCGCACCGCTGAGCGCCGCGGTGAGGTATCCAGCACCGAGTCTGTGCCTAACGGCAGTATGTCGCCCCTGTTCCAGGCGGTTATCGAGGCCAGCGAAGAAGCGATTTATAACTCTATGCTAAAAGCTACCGACACCTGCGGTACCCGCAGTGATACAGGTAAGGCCAACTGTGTAAAAGCCCTGCCGCTAGAGCAACTAAAAGCCCTGCTCACGACATCTAATTAAAGATGTCGCCAGCGGTTTCGGCTGGATGCGTAGCAGCGGGAAAGATTAATCATCAGCCCCCCGTGGCAAACCCAATAAAATCCCCTCAGGGGTTTTCACGCTGCGGGTTTGGGTCAACCCTTCCACGCTCTGCACAAAGTCCTCCACATCCTGCAGGTTAAACACCCCGGAGATGGCAAACCCGGCCAGGTCTTTATCCTCTAGCACCAGCGGCTGCGGGCTGTAGCGGTTGATCTGGCGGATGGCCTGCTCAAGCCGGGTAGCATCAAACTGGATACGATGGCTGCTCCAGTCCGGTTGACCGGCCTGTAAACCGGGGGGCAGGCGATAGCGGCTGAGTTTATTGTCCTGAAATTTCAGGCCCCACCCGGCATGCACCGGCGCGGTGCCGCTGAGCGCTCCACCGCGCACCCCAACCACACCCTCAAAAACTTCTAGCGTCCAGGCGCTGGCCAGCTTTTCCACCGAGTAGGCGGTGCCCAGTGCCACAAACTCGGTACTCTGATTTACCATCACCACAAACTCCCTGGGCTCATGCGCCACCTGGCTGAAGATCCGGCCCTGGATCAGTTCCACTTCACGGCGGTGTTCCTGCATCTGCACCCGTACCCGGCTGCCGCTGTCCAGATAGAGTGCACTGCTATCGCTAAGCTGCAGCTGTTGAATCTCGCCTTGTTGGGTTTGGTAGGCCAGCATATTGTTTGATGCTGGCTTGGTTGGCAGCAGCGACAGGCTGAACACCAACAGGCACACCGTAGCGGCCAGGGCGGTCAGTACTTTGCTCAGGCTTTTGGCCGGGCGCCGCTGCGCTATTGGAATCACCTGGGGCGACGGCGGCACGATTGGCTGGCCCAGGCTGTTTGCCTCTGTACTTAACAAACTGCCTAACTGCCAGGTATTGGCTGCATGGTTAAAGGCCCGCACATGCTCGGGATGGGCGCGCAGCCAGGCTTCAAATTTGGCGGAGGTCAGTATGGCGGGGCTGGCTTCAATATCCAGCAGCCAGTCGCAGGCCTCGGCCAGGATCTGTGGGTCGATAACCCTGTTTTGATGGCTATTGCCTTGGTTACTGCTGTTCACGTTGCATACGCCTCTGGGTCAAATGCATCAGAGCGTCACGCAAATGCCGTCTGACCACCATCACGCCGATGTTCAGTTGGGTGGCAATGTCCTCGTAGGACAGGCTCTGGATTCGGTTAAGTAAAAATATCCGCCGGGTCAGGGCAGGCAATTGGGCCAAGTCAGCTTCGGCCTGGGCCACGGCCTGTTGCTGACTAAGCTGAGCCTCCGGCTCTGGCACCAGGCTGTGCTGCTCATGGTTTAGCTCGTCATATTCCACCCACTGGGGGGCGTGCTGGTTACGCCGGTGGCGGTCACGCAGCAGGTTAACCACCACTGTACGTAAAAAGGCCATTTCATTGTGCAGTTGCGGCAAGTTGTCGTAGTGGGACAGGCGAATAAACAGCTCCTGCACCAGCTCTTCGGCGTCGTGCTGGGAAGCGCCTTTGCTACAGGCGTAGCGCAGCAGCGCCGCGGCATGGCTCTGATAGAGGCGCTCAAGATAGTGCTTAGTGCCAGCTGCTGTGCCGGGCCCGGTCAGCGCTGTGCCATTAAGCAGCAAATCGGCTGACGGCATGGGCAATGGCCTTGGCAGTAAGTTTCAGATCTTCGGCGCTGTTATACAGGCTCGGGGTAATACGCACACAGCTGCCGTTATGAATACCATCGCGGTGTACGCAAAACACCTGATGTTCGGCCAGCAGATATTCGGCAATGGCGCGGTTTTGTGCGCTGCTGGTGTGGCCCTTAATACGGAACGAGGTAATACCGGCATGCAGATGCGGGTCTTGCGGGGTGAGAATATCAATGCCGTCTAGCTGGCGTACCTCATTAACCCACAGATTGCGTAAGTATTGCAGCCGTGCGGCTTTGGCCTTAGCGCCTATCTGGTCATGAAAGGCAAAGGCATCTGGCACGCTAAGAAAGGCGGCAAAGTTACTGGTGCCGGAGTGAAATTTACCCCAGATACTCTGCTCCTGACCCGGCGAGGCCGACATATTGGCGGCAATCTGCCCGAGCCTGCCCTGGCGGATATACATCACGCCAACCCCTAGCGGCGCGCCCATCCATTTGTGCAGGTTAAAGCCGATAAAATCAGCGCCAAGGTCTGCTACGCCAAAGTCCATCTGCCCCCAGGAATGGGCGGCATCCACAATCACTGCGATACCACGCTCCCGTGCGGCGGCGGTGATTTCTTTTACCGGCATCACCAGCCCGGTGCGGTGGCTGATATGGGTAAGCAGCAGCAGTTTGCAATTAGGGTGGCGGGCAAAAGCTGCCTGATAAAAGGCTATCAGCCCCTGATGATCAGCCGGTTCGGGTATGGCCAGCTCGATTACCTCGGCGCCGCACTGGGCGGCCTTAGTGCGCATGGCATCCTGCATGGCGGCATAATCCAGGTCGGCGTACATCAGCGCATCGCCATTTGTTAAGCCGTTGAAGCCGCCAATCAGATTTTGCAGGGCTTCGGTGGCACCGCGGGTTAAGCCGATTTCCTCGGGGTTGGCACCCAGGCGGTCGGCCACGCTGGCGACTATGTCTTTTAACAGCGGCCAATATTGGCGGCGGGAGAAATAGGAGTTGTCGCGATTAACCCGCTCGGTATGTTTGAAATAGGCCTGCATTACTGGCCTTGCCATAATGCCCCAGTTGCCGTTTTCCACATTGATAATGCCGGGGCGCACATCATACTGGCTGGCAACTTGTGCCCAATAAGCTTCGTCCTGGGCTTGTGCCAGCGGCGATTGTGCAGAGCTTGGCAGTGGCGCTGACCAGCTGGCCGGGGAGGCCAAAAGTGAACCGGCGGCGGCCGATGCCAGGCTGGTGGTAAGAAACTGACGCCGGGTAAAGCTGCTCATGATAATACCTCTTGCTTACAACATAATGCCCGGTCAGGGCCGGGCTAATCAGCCTGTCTGGCGCTTGGGCCGGACAGGCGGGTACTCTAGCCAGATAAGGTCACAGTTTTGTGACCATGCCTGGGTTTAGAACTTCATATCCACACGCAGTGAATAGTTGCCGCCGTCTGAGTCATACGGCGCATTACGCGAGTAAATCAAGCCACGGTTGGCCTGGAAGGTGGCCTCTTCTGGGTAGTTGTCGAACAGGTTTTCCACGTTCAGGCTCAGGGCAATGGCGGGCGTGATGTCGTAGTTCAAACCGATATCAAAGAAGGTTTCGGCACCGAACTGCTGGAAAATATCGCCGTCGGCATTGCCGGAGCTGTCTTTCCAGCTACCGTAGTAACGCAGCTTGGCATTCAAGGTGATGTCTGCCCAGCTATAACTGGCGCTGAGGTTACCGGCCTGCTTGGGCAGTCTTTCTTCCAACAGAATGCGCTGGGTTTCATTGCGGCTGATATCGCCGCCTGTTACTTCGGTTTTGTTGTAGTTGTAAGCAGCCACCAGATTCAGGTTGCCTTCGCCCAGTTCAAACTTACGGCTCAGTACCAGGTCCACACCTGTGGTTTTGGTGTCGTAGTCATTCTGGAAGAAGTTCACACTGGTGATGCTCTCGGCTCCTGTGACTCCCAAAGCGATAAGCTTGGCACGCTCTTCAGCGGTCAGGTTGAAGGTGGTGGACGTGCCGAAACGGTCCGAGATGCTGATACGGTAGAAGTCGATACTGGCGTTCAGGCCGCTGGCATCCTGATAGGTAAAGCCCAGTGACAGGTTATTGGACTCTTCCGGGGTCAGTGAGGCAATGTTGGCGTCGCTGCGCGCATTAATAATCTGCGCAATCTCGCCCTGCGGGCTGTAACGTCCACGGGTAAAGACTTCCAGGGTATTGGTATCTAAGCCTTGCGACACCCGCTCACTGTAAAGTTGGCCTGGGGTTGGGGCACGAAACCCCGTGGAGTAAGTGGCACGCAAGGCGGCATTGTCTGATAAGGCATAACGGGTGGAAATCTTGCCGTTCTGGGTATCGCCGAATTCGGAGAAGTCTTCGTAACGAGCGGCCAGACCAATAGTCCAGGCGCTGCTCAGCATGGTTTCCAGATCCACATACAAGGCCACGCTGTCCTGATCAAACTCACCAGACTGGGCCGGGCTGAAACCGAAAAAGCCGTTAGAGCCTGACGGTAAGCCTTCTTTGGCGGCGGGGCCAACCAGATAAGAAGCTTCGTCACCCGGCGATACCTTGTAGGTTTCTTCGCGGTACTCGGCACCAAAGGCAATATTCAGATCGTCGGCAAACCAGTCATTTTGCAACAGATAGCTGGCATCCAGGTTGGCGGTAAATTCGTCCTGCTCCAGGCTACCGGCATAAAAATTCGTGGGGCTGTCAGAGCCGAGCGAGGCGTTGATGGTGTTGTTTAACTGATAGTCGATTTTATTATTGCCCTGGCTGACGGAGGCGTCCCAGCTAAGTTGGCCAACAATGCCCTTTACACCCACATACAGGGATAAATCACGGTCATCCTGACCAAAATGCGGGGCGAAACCGGCTGGATACAGATCTTTTAGGTCAAAATTCGGGTAGGTTTCGCTTTTATTGAATACCGCTGAGTCTGGATTACGCCAGTTAAAATCGCTCATACCGCTGCCTTCGTTGTAAGTACCAAACAGGTAGGCATCGGTGTTGTCGGTCAGGCTGTATTGGGAATTCAGGGCAAAACGCACGGCGTCGCGGTCTGGCTGGCCCCAATCCTGTACCGGGTTACGTAAGGTCACTTCCGGGTGAGCGGCCTGATAGGCCTCGGCATCCGGGCGCTGACGGGAACGGGCAGTGCGCTCGGCATCATAGTATTCAAAGGTGGTGGCCAGGTAACCGCGGTTATTCAGATCCCATCCGCCCTGTACCCCGGCGCGGTAGGCGGTACCGTCCCCTTCAAAATATTGGGAAAACTGGCTGAAGGCCTGATACCCGGCCTTGTCATCCAGAATAATGTTAATTACCCCTGCAATGGCGTCTGAGCCATATTGTGCGGAAGCACCGTCGCGCAGCACTTCAATGCGCTTAATGGCGTAGGAAGGAATAGACGCCAGGTCAGCCGATTGGGCGCCGTTGCTGCCCAGCAGGGCGGCGCGGTGCAGGCGTTTGCCATTAACCAGTACCAGCGTATGGTCGGCAGATAAGCCACGTAAGGATGCCGGGCGCACAAACACCTGACCGTCGGCCATAGGTAATCGCTGTACCTTAAAAGACGGCACGATTTGCGCCACGCTGTCGAGCAAATCTTCCGAGGTGGTGCTGTCAATGGCGGAAGCGTCAATCAAATCAATCGGGGCCATGGAGTCGAATACGGTACGGTTGGCCTGACGGGTGCCGGTCACAATAATGCTTTCCAGATTACCGGGGGCTGCGCCTGCTACCTCTTGCGCGTGGGCAGACAGGGCCAGGGTGGAGCTGGACGCCAGGATAAGGCAGCCATAGGTGGCGGTTTTATTCAGGTGTTTCATGGTGTTTCCCAGTGTGTGTGGCTCAGTTTATTGCGTTGCCGCCCATTGCCTTGTGCAAGGGCTTCCTGGGTAAAGACGCAGCGGTGTCAGACATCTGTTGGCGGATAGGCAATGTTCATAAAAGTTTCATATAAAAATCGCCCTAGTCTCTATCTAACATGTTGATTAAAAAGCAAAGTTGGTGCGCAGATACCACTGGCCCCCATCGGTGTCGTAGGGGGAATTACGTGAATAACGCAGCCCACGGTTGGATTGCAGACTGGCTTCGTCGGGGTAAGTGTCAAACAGGTTTTCAATGCCGAATTTCACGCTCAGTGCTGCATCGACTAAATAGGTCAGTGACAGGTCAAACAGCTGCAAGGGCGAAAACTGCTGGAACTGCTCAGAATCGCTGATGGCCTGGTCTTGCCAACTGCCGATATAGCGCCAGCCCGCCCGCCACTCCCAAGGGCCGCTCAGATAGCTGGCCGACAAGCTGGCCCGGTGCTGGGGTACGCCTTGTTCCTGCTGGGTACGGCGAATCTGGTTATCCATCAATTCGCCGCCTGTCACTTGTGTGCGGTTGTAGTTATAGGCCGCCGAAACCAACAACTGGCCGCTGCCAAGCAGGCTGCTGCGGGTTAGCACCAGATCCAGACCGCTGGTTCGGGTATCAAAGATGTTTTGAAAGAAGCGCACATTGGCCACCTGATAGTTGTGATGGGGGCTTAGCGCTGCCAGGCGCTGTTGCTCGTCGCGGGTCAGACTGTAAGTGGGAGACAGACCAAATCTTTCGCTCAGATCAATGCGGTACAAATCCAGGGTCAGATCAAACTGGCCGGGTAAACTGAAGCCCATACCGGCACTGATATTGACGGACTTCTCGGCCCGCAAGGGGCGAATATTCACCTCGGGGCGCTCGGTGAGCACCTCGGCCACCGCACCATTTGGCGAAAAGCGGCCACTGGTGGTGATGGCATCAAAGCTGCTGTTCAGAGATTGCGAGGTGCGCTCACTAAACACCTGCCCGGCGGTAGGGGCGCGAAAGCCATTAGACAAGGTGGTACGCAGCATAATACCAGGAGCAAGTTCGTACCACAGGGCCAGTTTGCCGCGCAGCATGGACGAAAACAGCGAATAGCTTTCATAGCGGGCGGCAAGGTTAAGGCGCAGCGACTCGCTTAAGGTGATATCCATATCGGCATAGGCCGACAACCCTTGCTGGGTGAAACTACCGGCCTGTAGCGGCGAATAACCGGGAAAGCCATTGGCACCCGAGGGCAGACCTTCAATAGCCGCCGGGCCCACCGCAAAAGAGGCTGGATCGCCGGCCTGTACCCGATAACGCTCGCTGCGAAATTGCAGGCCAGTGGCCAGGTTGATGGGTAGCTGCTTTGCCGACCAGCGGGTTTGCTGGTTGATGCTGGCGTCCAGGGTAACTTCCTGCTGAGTTAAGTCGCCGGGATGAAAAGCCGTGGGGCTATGTGGGCCCAACGAGGCATTGATGCTGTTATTTAAAAAGTAGCGGATACGGTTTTGGCCAAAGCCCAGGCTTAGCTCTGCCTGTGGGTGTGCGCCGGGGAATGAACGGATACCGGTATGCAAGGCAATATCCGACTCACGCTGGCCAAATCTGGGGGTAAAGCCCACAGGGTAGATATCCAATAGGCTGAAGTCCGGATACAGGCTGCTGGGCTGATAAACCAGATTGGTATCCGGGTTACGCCAGTTAAAATCCGACACGCCATAAGTTTGCGCCAAAGTGCCAAAGGCAAAGGCACTGAACTGCTCACCGACCTGCTGCTGGGTATTGAACGCCAGTTGCAGCCCTTCTTGCTCCGGCAGCCCCCAGCGCTGCACCGGGTTGGGCACCTTCAGCTCGGGATGTTGCTGGGCAAATAGCACGGCATCCTGCGGCTGCGTGCCTCTGGATGTGGGCGTATTGCGATAGCCAGACAGACTCAGCATGGAAAAATCCTCGTCGTCTTGCCAGCCTAAACGCATACCACCACGCCAGGTGACGCCGTCGCCCTGAAAATACTGGCCGTATTGCATAAAGCCGGCGCTTTGCTCGCCGTCTTCCAGGATCACATTGATTACCCCGGCCAGAGCATCAGAGCCATACTGGGCCGAGGCGCCATCACGCATCACTTCAATACGTTTTATTGCATGGCTGGGGATCTTCGAAAGATCAATAGGATGGCCGTCTTCGGTTTCCACAAAGGCCGAGCGGTGTCGGCGTTTGCCGTTGACCAGGATCAGGGTGTGGTCTGAATTGAGGCCACGTAAGCCAAAGGAGCGGTTAAAGATCCGGCCGTCACTGAGTGGCAGACGAAAGGCGGTAAAGCTGGGCAGATAAAATGCCAGGGTATTAAGCAAGTCCTCTGCGCCGGTGCCATCCGGGGTGGTCAGAATGTCGATAGCCGACATGGAATCATAACGGGTACGGGCGGCCACCCGGGTGCCGGTGACTATCAATTCATCCATGGCCTGAGCGCTTTGCTGCAGGTTGCTGTCAGGTTGCGTGCTGCTGCTCTGCTCGTTGGCAGTCAGGATCACGCTTTGTGCATTCAGCCATTGCACCTGCACAGGCTGTTCGACCAGTAACAGTGTCAGGACTTGTCGGAAGCTGTAATGTCCCTTAACAGCAAGGTGTTGCTGCGACGACAGCAGCCCAGCCGGGTAAAGGATATTGGCATTGAAGAGTTCGGAGACTTGTTTGAGTGCTTGCTCAACAGAACCGGCGGTGATGTTTACCCGAATGGCTGGGGGTTCGGTTGCATCCGGCGTGGCCGCTAAAACGCTTCGGGTAACCAAACACAGTATGCACAGCATAAGCTGCCATCGCCGACTCAACACGATAATCAAAAGCCCTGCAGTTGCGGCCAGTTCACTCTGACCTGAAAAAGGCAAAGCGCTATGGTGCGACAGCAGCATGACAGATTGTTTACAGAAGGCGGGATGTTTTTCAGTAAGATGAAAATACAACCTTGACCTTCCCATAAGGTTAAACTTTAGCCTTAAGCTATCTAAGCTGGTGTTGGAGATAAACATGGCAAACATGCAGTTACCTATTAGCGGTATGGGCTGTGCGTCCTGTGTGGGACGTATTGAAAAAGCCTTGCTGCAGGTTGACGGCGTAAGTCAGGCACAGGTTAACCTGGCTGCCGAAACCGCCACAGTGCAAGGCGATGTTGATGCAGCTGCTTTGATCGCGGCCATAGGTGCGGCCGGATACAAGGTACCTACCCAAACTAGCCAGTTTGGGGTGGGTGGCATGAGCTGCGCGTCATGTGCCGGGACGGTGGAAAAGGCATTAAAAGCGGTATCTGGCGTAGTCGATGCCAGGGTTAATCTGGCCAGTGAGCAGGTCAGCATCGAACATCTGGCAGGGTTGGATGTCTCGCTGCTGTTTGCGGCGGTTGCGCAAACAGGTTATCAGTTGCTGGATACCGATAGCGCAGACAAGGCCAAAGCACCCAGCGAACCGGGTTTTTTCCAGCGCGACAGTTGGCCGGTGATAGGGTCAAGCTTATTAACCTTGCCGCTGGTGCTACCCATGATAGGTATGTTGTTTGGCAGTGATTGGATGTTGCCGCCACTCTGGCAATGGCTACTCGCCACGCCGGTACAGTTTTACTTTGGGGCACGTTTCTACAGTGCGGGCTGGCGCGCCATAAAAGCCGGCAGCGGCAATATGGACTTGCTGGTGGCCATTGGCACCTCGGCGGCCTATGGCTTGTCGTTGTATCTGTGGGCGGTGTTTGACGGTCAGGGCATGCCGCATCTGTATTTTGAAAGCAGCGCCGCGGTATTAACCTTGGTATTGCTGGGTAAATATTTGGAACGCCGAGCCAAAAGACGTACCACTGATGCGCTAAAAGCCTTGGAAAATCTGCAACCCATCGAAGCGCGTGTATGGCGCAATGGTAGTTGGCAGCAGGTGGCGGCCGCCAGTTTAAAAAGCGGTGACAAGGTCAAGGTGCTACCCGGTGAGCGTATTCCTGTGGATGGTGAGATTCAATCCGGCGACAGCCAGGTGGATGAGTCCATGATCAGCGGCGAGAGTGTGCCGCAACATAAAAAAGTCGGCGATAACGCCATTGGCGGTTCGGTGAATCTGGATGGGGTGCTGGAGCTGGTGGCTACTAAAGTCGGCGCTGAGTCCACCCTGGCCAAAATTATCCGCTTGGTTGAGCAGGCGCAGGGGGCTAAGGCGCCGGTGCAAGCCCTGGTGGACCGCATTAGTGCGGTGTTTGTGCCCGTGGTGCTGTTGGTGGCGCTGGTGGCGCTACTAGGCTGGGGTCTGGGCGCTGGCGACTGGACGACCGGCATCTTAAACGCGGTGGCAGTGTTGGTGATTGCCTGCCCTTGTGCGCTTGGTTTAGCTACTCCAGCGGCCATTATGGCAGGCACTGGCACGGCGGCCAAACAGGGGGTTTTGGTTAAGGATGCTCGGGCGTTAGAACAGGCCCAGCGCATAGATTTAGTGGTGTTTGATAAAACCGGCACCTTAACTGAAGGCAAGCCGCAGCTCAGTCAGTTAACGGCGTTAACCGATAGTCAGCAGGATTTATTGCAACTGGCGTATTCGCTGCAACAAAACAGTGAGCATCCGCTGGCCAAAGCCGTGGTGCAAAAAGCCCAGCAACAGGATGTCAGCACCCTGGCGGTAGACAACTTTAAAGTGGTGGCAGGTAAAGGCGTGACCGGCGATATGCACGGGCAGACCTGGCTTCTGGGTAGTAGCCACTGGATGCGTGAGCACAAACTGGAGCTGCCTATGGACAAGGTCAGTGTGGCCGGGGCGTCTATTTCCTGGCTGGCGGTGGTTAAGCATGATGGTGCTGAACTGATGGGGCTGCTGTGTTTTTCTGACACCATCAAAGCCAGCAGCAAAAGTGCGGTGCAGCGTTTGCAGCGTCAGGGCATGAAAGTGGCGATGCTGACCGGCGACAGTAAAGCCAGCGCGCAGCAGGTTGCCACTGAATTAGGGCTGGATAATGTTGAAGCAGAAGTATTGCCGGCGGACAAAGCGGCCTGGGTAAAACGTTATCAACAGCAGGGCTTTAAAGTGGCCATGGTGGGGGATGGTATCAACGATGCTCCGGCTTTGGCTCAGGCTGATCTGGGCATGGCCATGGCGACCGGCACCGAAGTGGCAGTGAGCGCATCGGCCATGACCTTAATGCGCGGAGAGCCAAACCTGGTGGCAACTGCACTGGTACTGGCGCGTAAGACCTATCAAAAAATTCGTCAGAACCTGTTCTGGGCCTTTATTTTCAATGTGATTGGCATTCCTGCCGCGGCACTGGGGTACCTAAACCCTATTATTGCCGGGGCGGCGATGGCCAGCAGTAGTTTGTTGGTGGTCAGCAATGCCTTGCTATTGCAGCGTTGGAGGGAAAACAAGCATGACTAAGTTACTGACCATAGGTGAAGCGGCAAAGGCCAGTGGCCTGTCGGCTAAAATGATCCGCCATTACGAACAGTCCGGCCTGCTGGACACCCCTCCTCGTACCGAGGCTGGTTATAGGTTGTACAATACACAGCAACTGCGTCAGTTAAACTTTATCCGCCGTGGTCGGCAACTGGGGTTTTCGCTTGAAGAGATCCACTCCCTGCTGAATTTATGGCGTGACCCAGGCAGGGAAAGTCGGGAAGTAAAGCACATTGCTGAAAAACACCTGCAGGATGTGGCGCAGAAGATTGCCGAGTTGCAGCAGATCCAGGGTGTGCTGGAGAAGCTGGCTAATCAGTGCTGCGGTAACAGTAATCCGGATTGCGCCATTCTGGACTCCCTGGCCGGACCAGAATCCATGGTTTGAGCATCTGCCCAGGATTCTGGTCGGGTAGCAGAGGCTTAAGGAATCGAGAGTCTGCTACCCATTTGGCTTGTGTAACCTTGATGGCCGGCTACTTAAACGTTTGGATACGCCAGTTAAGTAGTTCACCCACATACACCACACCCTGTTTATCCACCGTCAGACCGTGGGGAAAACCAAACTCCGATGCCCCCTTGCCCCAACGGCCAAAGCGTTCCAAGACCTGACCGTCCGGCCCGATTTTATTGATCTCGCCGCTTCTGGCGTCGGTTAAAATTAGGGTGTTGGCATCAAAACGTTCAAGTTCATAGGGGTAGCCAATATCCTGCCACTGTTTAATAAACTGACCGTCGGTGGTGAAAATCTGGATGCGGCCATTCTGCCTGTCCGTGACATACAGTTGATCTTGTTCATCAAACAGCAACGAATGCGGGAAGTTAAACTGTCCCGTGGCCTCACCTTTACTGCCCCAACTGGAAAGCAGATTGCCCTCTGGGGAGAACTTGACGATACGAAAGTTACCGCCGTCGGCTACATAGATATTGCCCTGACTGTCCAGTGCCACATCACTTGGCGCATTGAGCAGATTCAATTGGTAGCCGTTATCAAACCAGCCGCTGCCGGGGCTGTCTCTGCGGCCCAGGATCAGCAGGATTTGGCCTTGCTGATCCATCTTTAGTACCTGATGGGTCTCCTGATCTGTGGTCCAGATGGCCCCCTGAGGGTCGACAAACAGACCATGGGGAACACGGAACAGTCCCTGGCCGATTTCACGCTTGAACTGCCCTTGTTTGCTGAAAATCAGCAAAGGATGCAGGCCGCGATTAAACACCACCAAATCACCGGATGGCAGGAATTCCAGGCCGGCCACCTCGCCCATATACCAGTTATCCGGTAGTTGTAATGACACAAAGCCGGTACGACTGGCATCCACTATGCCAGCGTGCCCCGGTGCGGCTATAAACGCTATTAATATGATCAGCAATGCCGCCAGGGTTTGCATATTTGTCTTGGTAAAACACATCTTAGGATCTCCGGTTAGTGAAACTTCATTGTGCTGTGGTTTGAGTTTCCGTTTAAGATGTCAATCGGAAAGTAAATGTTTCCTGGTGGGAATGAATGGATAAAGATATTGCCTATTTACTTAAGGTGTTCTGCACTGTGGTGGAAGCCGGTAGCTTGGCATCGGCGGCCGAGCGTTTGGATGTACAAGCGCCAGCCATCAGCAAGGCGCTGGCGCGTTTGGAAATCCTGTTGGGTAACCGTCTGCTGCATCGCTCTACCCGGGCGTTACAACTGACCGATGCCGGTACCTTGCTTTATCAGGAAGGCATGACGCATTTGCTGTCACTGGGAGAATTACTGGACAGAGTGCGCGGTCAGAATCACCAACTTAGTGGCTCGCTGAATATCACTGCTACGCCAGCAGTGGGGGAGCAACTGATTACGCCTTTGCTGGTGGATTTTTCCATCCGGTATCCGCAGTTACAGATCAACCTGCTTTGCACTAACGAGCAGATCAGGCTGCCCTCCCAGAGTGTGGATATGGCTATTCGCAGCAGTCGGCAACTGGAAGACTCCAGCCTGACCAGTCAGTTGTTGCTGAATGTCAGGCGCCTGGTGGTGGCATCCCCGGCTTATCTGCAGCAGGCTGGAACGCCCCGCAGTCCAGCGCAGTTGGCCGAGCATGCCTGCCTGCATTTTTACCATCAAGGTATTTTAGATGCCTGGGACTATGAGAATGGTGATGAGGTTGGCACGGTCACCACTCAAAGCCGTATCAGAGTAAACAGCTATGCCAGCCTGAAAACCTTGTGTTTGGCTGGTAGAGGGGTGGCGCGCTTGTTTGAATATCAGGTGGCGGATGAGCTGGCGAATGGCAAGTTGGTTAAGGTGGCGGCGCAGACCAATTGGGGGCATCAGAGCCTGCATGCGGTGTATCACGGCAAATTGGCGCAATCTGTTAAGTTGCAGGCCTTTGTGACAGCATTTCGGCAGCGTTATGGTGAATAGGGAATAAACCACAGCGGCGAAAAAAGGCGGCGCACAGGCCGCCTTGAGGTTAAAGGTCCAAATTAGAGGCTATCAAAGCGATCCAATGTCATGACCTTTGTCCAGGCATCGACAAAATCCTGTACAAACTGCTGTTTGGCATCGTCGCTGGCGTAGACTTCGGCTACCGCTCTTAACTCGGAGTGGGAACCGAAAATCAAATCAACCGGGGTGGCGGTCCAGCGGGCCTTGCCGGTTTTACGCTCCGAGCCTTCGTATAAACCTTCCATTTTGGCTGATTTGGCCCACTGCGTGGACATATCCAACAGGTTGACAAAAAAGTCGTTACTTAATACCCCGGGCTTGTCGGTCAGCACGCCGTGCTGACTGTTGCCACTGTTGGCCCCTAGCACTCGCATGCCACCGAGCAGTACGGTCATTTCCGGTACGCTCAGATTCAGCATGCTGGCCTTGTCCACCAAGCTTTCGGTTGGTGGCAGACGATTGTCCGCACTGTAGTAGTTTCTAAACGCATCGGCCTTGGGTTCCAATACGGCAAAAGAGGCCGCGTCGGTCTGGGCTTGGCTGGCATCTACCCGGCCGGGTTTGAAGGGCACGCTAATCTCAAAACCGCCTTGTTTGGCAGCCTGTTCGATGGCGGCGGCCCCGCCCAGTAAGATCAGGTCGGCCATGGACACTTGTTTGCCGCCTTTATGCTTGCGATTGAAGTCCTTTTGCACGCCTTCGAGCTTTTTCAGTACCTTGGCCAGTTCTTTGGGGTCGTTTACCGCCCAGTCTTTTTGCGGTGCTAGTTGCAGGCGACCGCCGTTGGCGCCACCGCGCAGGTCGGTACCGCGGAATGACGAGGCAGCAGCCCAGGCGGTTCTGACCAGATCGGCAACACTGAGCTTGGTTTTCAGAATATCCGTCTTGAGTTTGGCCACATCGCTGTCGTCTATCATGGCATAGTCGGCGCTGGGCAGTGGGTCTTGCCAGATTAGCATTTCTGCTGGCACTTCATTGCCCAGATAGCGGGCCTTTGGCCCCATATCCCTGTGGGTGAGCTTGAACCAGGCCTTGGCAAAGGCTAGCTGATATTCGGCCGGGTTTTTATGAAAACGCTCGGCAATTTTGCGATAGGCCGGGTCAAATTTCAGGGCAAGATCCGTGGTAAACATAATCGGCGCGTGGCGTTTGGATTTGTCATGGGCGTCCGGTACTAGCCCCTGACCCTGACCATCTTTAGGGATCCACTGGGTGGCACCGGCCGGGCTCTTGCTTTTTACCCATTCAAAGGCAAACAGGTTATCCAGATACTGGCTGGTCCAGGCGATGGGGTTGGCGGACCAGGCGCCTTCCAGACCGCTGGTGATGGTATCTTCGGCATTGCCTTTACCGCATTTGTTTTTCCAGCCGAAGCCCTGTTCCTCAAGGCCTGCGGCGGCGGGTTCCGCGTCCAGGCATTCCTCCGGTTTATGCGCACCGTGGGCTTTACCAAAGGTATGCCCTCCGGCTATCAGGGCCACGGTTTCTTCATCATTCATGGCCATGCGGCCAAAGGTTTCGCGAATGTCCTTGGCGGCCAGCAGTGGGTCGGGGTTGCCATTAGGCCCTTCCGGATTGACATAAATCAGGCCCATCTGCACCGCTGCCAGCGGCTTTTCTAACTTGCGATCGCCATGGTAGCGCTTATCGTCCAGCCATTTCTGCTCGGGACCCCAGTAAACAATATCGGCTTCCCAGTCGTCTTCACGGCCTCCGGCAAAACCGAAGGTTTTAAAGCCCATGGACTCCAGCGCCA
>NZ_JAFKCS010000320.1 GCF_017255015.1 Bowmanella yangjiangensis
CACGCATTCCGTGCGCTCTGTCGTGCCGGGCGTCAGCGCGGGTGGCTGGCCTGCCCTCGCTGCACCAGCAGCACGCGCGCCATGTAGCCGACCACGAGGAGGTTGAGCACGAACACGGCGGCGCTCAGGGCGCTGCTGCGGGTCAGCATTTCGTAGACCTCGAACGGCAGATAGATCGCCCCGCTGGCCAAGGCGAACCACTCCGTCCAGAGCAGCCCTTTCCACAGGCCATAGGCTTCGATCAGGCGGATGACGGCGTAGGCCAGTGCGCCGATGGCCAGCAGTGACAGGTCGATGTCGGGCAGCGACTTCACCGCGTGCAGGAAAATGCCAGGCAGGTGACTGGCAGGGTTCAGATGCGCATGGCTGACCAGCGCCTCGGCCACCTGCTGCAGGTTGCGCCCGGCCAGCTCATGCAGGCCAAGCGCGACCACGAGCGAGATGAGGCCTTTGCAGGCTTCCATCGCCGCGATGAGCCGCAGGCCGGGTCTTGTGTGTGCCATCGTCGTCTCTCGCGTGTCAGCTGTGGATAAGGGGGCGCTGCAGCAGTCTGCCAGCTTCTGCTTCAGCTATCTTTCCCTGCGCGCCGGGCCGATGTCGCCGTGGCGTTCTGCAGGCACTCAGGAGAGCCAGATGATCAAGGTCAGTGTGATGTATCCCTACAAGCCGGGCGCGCGTTTCGACCACGCCTACTACCGCGACACGCACATGCCGCTGGTGAAAGCCAGGATGGGCGATGCCTGCCTGTTCTACACCGTCGACAAGGGGATGGCCGGTGGCTCGCCCGATGATCCGCCCGCCTACGTTGGCATGTGTCATGTCTATGCGGACTCCGTCGAAGCCTTTCAAGCCGGCTTTGCGCCGCATGCGCAGGAGATTCTCGCGGACATCGCCAACTACACCGACCTGGTGCCCG
>NZ_JAFKCS010000321.1 GCF_017255015.1 Bowmanella yangjiangensis
GGTAGTAGGCGCGCTGCCGGTTCGGGTTCCAGGCGCTGATCGCCGGCTGCAGCGGCTGCAGGTAGGGCAGGGCGCCGTCAACTGCCTTGAGTACCGGCGCGGCGATCCACAAGGCCGGTTGGTGCGCCTGTAGCAGCGCGGTATCGAAGTCTGCAGGTTTGAGCAGGGCGGAGCCGACGGCGACTTCATTGAGCACACTGGCCTGCTGGCTGTGGAGGGGGTAGGTCAGGCTGCCGCCGCCGTTGAACAGGGGCTGCGCCGGCCACAGCTTGTCGAGCGAGCGTACGCTATCGATGAACGCGCGATAGCGCGCATCGCTGTCGGCGAAGGCTTGCTGCTGGCGCACCCAGGGCGGGCTGTGGGCGACATGGGCGTCGTAGCCCATCAGGCCGCGGCACTGCAGCTTCGGGTAGCGGGCAAGCTGCTGCACGGCCTGGTTGAGTGCCTGCGGGCTGGCGAAGCCGCCACGCTGCAGGCCGACATCGATTTCCAGCGCGATGCGCAACGGCTGGTTCAGCGCCTTGGCCAGCTCGGCGTACTGCACCAGGCGCTGTTCGCTGTCGATCAGCCAGGTCACCTGGCGCGCCGCGTCGAAAGTCAGGTGCTGTGGCAACTGGCGGTGGAAGTTCAGGGCCGCCTCGACGGGCAGCGGCTTGCCCAGCAGCATGTCAGCCTGGGGGAAACTCCTGGCCAGACGATTCAGCTGAGGTTGCTGAAAGACCATGAAACGCTGGGTCTGCAGGCGTTTGCCCAGGTACTCCAGCAGGCCACTGCTGGCCAGCGACTTGGTCACCAGGCGCAACGCGAGGCGCTCCGGCAGGCGCGCGGCGAGCAGGTCGGCGTTGGCGTCCAGCCGGTCGAGGTCGAGCAACAGGGTGGGCAGGCCATCGCCATCCTGCTGCAGCTGCCGATTGAG
>NZ_JAFKCS010000322.1 GCF_017255015.1 Bowmanella yangjiangensis
AGGTGAAAATCCGTGGCCTGCGCATCGAGTTGGGTGAGATCGAAGCCCGTCTGCAGGCACATCCGCAGGTGGAAGAGGCGGTGGTGGTGGCGCGTGACACAGCGCAAGGCAAGCAGCTGGTGGGCTATGCCGTGGCCGGTTGCGACGGCGAGGAGTTGCGCCAGGCGCTGGCTGAGCAATTGCCGGAGTTCATGGTGCCGGCGCGCATCCTGGTGCTTGAGGCCATGCCGCTGTCGCCGAATGGCAAGCTCGATCGCAAGGCTTTGCCGGTGCCGGAGTTCAGCACCGTTCAGGCGGATTACCAGGCGCCAGAAACGGCACATGAGAGGCTACTGGCCGATATCTGGCAAAGCGTGCTGGGCGTGGCCCAGGTGGGGCGTGAGGACAGTTTCTTCGAGTTGGGTGGCGACTCCATCGTTTCCATTCAGGTGGTCAGCCGTGCCCGCCAAGCTGGTTTGCAGCTGACCCCCAAGGACATGTTCCAGCACCAGAGCCTACGTGCTCTGGCCTCTGTTGTTCGTGAGGCGGTAAGCGAGGCCGCGCAGGGGCCGGAGCAGGGCGAGACGCCGTTGCTGCCGATCCAGCGATTGTTTTTCGCCACTCCCATGCCGCAGCGCGCCCATTGGAACCAGGCTGTGCTGCTACACTGCCGCGAAGCGTTGGACGCGCGGCGTCTGAGCGAAACCCTGGCGGCGTTGCAGACGCATCACGATGCTCTGCGCTTGCGCTTCGCTGCCGATGGTAGCCATGCCGTGCATGCGGAGCTGGTGGATGCCAACGTGCTCTGGCTGCGTGAAGCGGCCGATGCCAGTGAACTGGAGCATCATTGCGCCGTCGCACAGCGTAGCCTCGACCTGGCGTGTGGCCCGCTGCTGCGCGCCATGCTGGTCAGCATGGCTGACGGCAGCCAG
>NZ_JAFKCS010000323.1 GCF_017255015.1 Bowmanella yangjiangensis
AGAGCTTCGAGGAACTGTTCAAGGACCGAATGCAGCCGGTCAGCCAGCTCAAGTTCTTCGCCTACGCCTACGCGGTGACCATCGTCGATTCCCTGCACAAATACCGCGCCGAACTCTTCGACGAGGCCAAGCTGCGCGAGGCCTTGGCCTCGGCCCGCCAACGCGGCGACCAGGCCTGGAAGGCCTACCTGGCGACCAACATGACTGCGGACGAAAAGGCCAGGGTCGAACGGGTACGCGTCGACCTGCAGCAGGTGCAGCAGCTGGTGGACCAGTACATGGGCAAGCTCGATGGCGGCCAGCTGCGGGCGATCGAGCCGCGCAGCTTCAACCGCGAGCTGTACGGCACCTTCGATCCGCTCGGCAGCGAGCTTGAGCAGCTGATCGCCCTGCAGCTCAGCGAGGGGGAAAAACTCGGGGTTCGTACCGGCGAGCTGTACCAGTCGATGCGCAACACCTTCATCGGCATCGGTGTGGTCGCGCTGCTGCTGGTGCTGCTGGTGGCCCTGGTGATCGGCCTGTCGATCATCCGCCCGCTGTCGGCCCTGCGCGGTGTGATCAGCGAGGTGCAGGAGAACGCCAACCTGACCCTGCGGGCCAACGCCGAGGGCAGCGACGAGGTGGCCGACACGGCGCGTGCCTTCAATACCCTGCTCGAACATCAGCAGGCGTTGATTCGTCACCTCACCGAGACCGCCACCCAGCTGGCTGCGGCTGCCGAGGAGATGAGCGCGATCAGCGCCCAGGCCAGCCAGGCCGCGACCAGCCAGGGCGACCAGACCAACATGGTGGCCACGGCGGTGCACGAGATGAGCGTGGCGGTGCAGGAGGTGGCGCAGAATGCGCAGAACATGGCCGGCGCCGCGGCCGATGCCAACCGCGAGGCGCGTCAGGGACGCGATCTG
>NZ_JAFKCS010000324.1 GCF_017255015.1 Bowmanella yangjiangensis
ATGAAGTTAGAGCCAGGGATTGGTTCACCACCGATGCCCACACAAGTGGACTGGCCGAAGCCTTCATCAGTAGTTTGCTTAACCGCTTCATAAGTCAGTGTACCTGAACGGGATACGATACCCACTTTACCCGGCTTATGAATGTGACCAGGCATGATACCAATCTTACACTCTCCAGGGGTGATCACACCTGGGCAGTTTGGACCGATCATACGCACGCCTTTCTGCGTGATGTACTCTTTCACGAACAGCATATCGATAGTCGGGATACCTTCGGTGATACATACGATCAACTCGATACCGGCATCGGCGGCTTCAATGATAGAGTCTTTACAAAAAGGTGCAGGTACGTAGATAACAGAAGCAGTAGCGCCAGTGGCTTCAACGGCTTCTCTTACGGTATCAAATACCGGCAGACCCAAGTGCGTAGTACCACCTTTACCAGGCGTTACACCACCAACCATCTGAGTACCGTAAGCAATGGCTTGCTCAGAGTGGAACGTGCCCTGACCGCCAGTAAAGCCTTGGCAGATGACTTTAGTGTCTTTGTTAATCAAAACGCTCATTTTGCACCCCCGGCTGCGGCTACCACTTTTTGCGCTGCGTCAGTCAGACTGGCAGCAGCAATGATGTTCAGTTCACACTCTTCCAGCTTCTTGGCACCCAGTTCAGCGTTGTTACCTTCCAAACGCACAACCACAGGTACGTTTACGCCAACTTCTTCAACGGCACCAATGATACCTTCAGCGATCATGTCACAACGTACGATACCGACGAAAATGTTAACCAGTACGGCTTGAACATTGTTGTCAGACAGAATGATCTTGAATTCTTCGGTTACGCGATCTTTAGGTGCGCCGCCGCCCACATCCAGGAAGTTCGCAGGAGCACCACCGTGCAG
>NZ_JAFKCS010000325.1 GCF_017255015.1 Bowmanella yangjiangensis
TGAGCGCCATGTTAGGGGCTGGGCGGTTCAACATAGAACTTGCCTCGCTTAACGCAAAGATTGCCGAGATTAGGCTGCCGTGCGATGAGAGCCCAAGAAGGTTGGCCCTCAGCCGTCATGAACGAAACGACACGTAGGCCATTGGAAAGACATAGGGAGATTTCGGGTAATGTGCCCAGAAAATCGATTTGCGTGACCTGGCAACCGATGAGGTGCTTGAACATGGATGGCCAGCGACGCTCGGCACTCCACGAACCGCCGAGGATTGACCGAGGCCGTTCAACTCTCCAACTCCATTCAATCATGAGGGTGAGTTCGCCACCTGGTTGTCCGAGCGTACCGTCGAGCCTCTTTTTGTCGGTTAAGGAGCCAAACTCCAAAAAAATTGCCGAGCTGTGCCCACGCCAAACGTGCGCGACAGGTTTTCCTTTTAAAGCATCGATGAACGGAGCTGCGATGAGCAAGGATAGCCCCCAACGATTAAGCTAACGGGCAGGCAAACGCGTAGCGTTTGACTGTCCAGCGAACGAGGTGAGCGAAGTTGAGCGCATTGTTAGGCGGCGCACCAACATTTTAGTTATTTTCATGGTGAAGTGTCTGTTTTTATTATGTTCAGCATGCCGCCATATAGCATGCCAGCACACCACGCATTGGTTAGCCCTGTAAGCATGACTGGGGCATAAAAGTCATCTACACCCTCAGCTATTTTTTTAGTAAGACTGGCCAAACGCTTTGTGCCGATACCAGGAATTTCGCCGGAAGTTAAATTCTGTGGCCATGCCGCTAGTGCCAGTTCTGCAGTCTGGGCAGTCACCTGCTTTATGTATGTCCCACCGCGATATTCCCAGATGACCGTGTACGTACTCATAAAGAGCCTAGCTATTAATTAGGCGACATTGCT
>NZ_JAFKCS010000326.1 GCF_017255015.1 Bowmanella yangjiangensis
GGTGGCCGACCTGATCTGGCTCGGGCGCTATGCCGCACACCCGGCGAACCATCGGGCGCTGCAGGCGCTCGCCGGGCTGCAACGGCCCACGCGCCTGGATCAGCCGATGGCCGCGAACATCCGCGAGCTGACCGCCCTGCGCGTGCAGCTGGACGCCTGCATCGAGGCGCTGGCTGCGGAAATCGATGAAGAACAGCTGGACCAGCCCCTGGCCTATCGCAACACCAGGGGGATCGAGGCGAGAAAGAACTTCTTCGCCCTGCTGATACACCTGTTCAACCACCAGACCCACCATCGTGGCCAGGCGACGACCCTGCTCTCGCAGGCCGGGGTGGACGTCGGGGTGACCGATCTGCTGGCCATCATCGCCGACGAGCCCGCACCATGATCCGCGTGCTCAAGTATGCGCTGATCGCCCTGGGAGCCCTGCTGGCCTGCGTCCTGCTGGCCATCGCCATCGTCCTGCTGGTGAACGTCGCCGGCATGGATGCGGACGCCACCTACGAGCTTCGCGGCCGCTACAAGCCGAGCGCCGATGGCAAGACCTACCTGGTGATCGAGCATGACAACGGCGGTGGCTGCGGCACGCTCTCGCTGGACGGCAAACCCTGGTCGGTGCCACTCGACGAGGCCGGCGAAACGACACCGGGGGTGCACACGATCGAATGCGGTGGCGAGATCGAATTCGAGATCCAGTCCGGCAGCATCTACTACTTCGACTATTGGGGCCCCTAGCTCACAGCCCCGCCAGTTGCAGCCAGTGCGCGTAGAAGCCCTCGGCCACCTGGTTCAGCGCCCTGACCTTCTCCGGCAGCTGCTCGCGCATCTCGGCGAGGGACTGCTGGCTGGGCTGGCGCTCATCGAGCAAGTGCGCCCAGTCATCGAGCCAGCACTCGATC
>NZ_JAFKCS010000327.1 GCF_017255015.1 Bowmanella yangjiangensis
GGTCGCTATCAGGGCATCCGCGACGTGGCGCTGGAGTACGCCTTCCTCTTGCGCGTACTGGATATCCGCTGATGCAGGGCCTGCTGTATCGCTGGCTGTTGCTGATGGGCGCGGGGCACGTGCTGCTGGGCATCGTGCTGGCCTTTGCCGCCCACCTGCCGCTGACCCAGGGGTACTTCGACTACCTGTACGCCGCCCGTGGCCTGCCCCTGCCGAGCCCCGAGCAGCAGGTGCCGCTGCGCACCCTGGTCGGCCTGTTCGGGCCCACCGTGGCCAGCTGGGGCCTGCTGTTCTGCGCGCTGCTGGTGATCTACCGCCGCCACGGCCTGGGCCTGATCAAACCCGTGCTGATCGCCGCCCTGCTGCTGTGGAGCCTGCTCGACAGCGCCTTCTCCATCGCCTTCGGCTTCACCCTGCACGCCTACCTCAACGGCGCGGCCGCTCTGGCCATGGGCATCCCGTTGCTGGCCCTGAGGCCCGCCACCCGGCCACGTTCGCCGGCGCTGACACTGCGCCATGACAGCGGGCGTCGCCTGCGTGTGCTGATCACCGGCGGCAGTGGTTTCATCGGCAGCCCGCTGGCCACGGCGCTGAGCCAGGCCGGCCATGAGGTACTGATCCTGACCCGCGACCTGGCCAGTCTCGGCCAGGTGCGCGGGCGCATCAGTGCGCTGACCGACCTGGCGCAGATCGCCAGCGATGAGCGCATCGACTGCCTGATCAACCTGGCTGGCGAGCCATTGGCCGGGCAGCGCTGGAACCCTGCGCGCAAGCAACGCTTCCTGAGCAGCCGGCTCGACACCACCGACGCACTGCTGCAACTGGTGCAGCGCCTGGAGCACAAGCCCGAGGTGCTGCTCAGCGGCTCCGCCGTCGGCTACTACGGGCACTGGCAGG
>NZ_JAFKCS010000328.1 GCF_017255015.1 Bowmanella yangjiangensis
GAGGGCCGCGACGATGTCCCCGCTGCTCTGGGCGACCCACACCTCATCGCCTGCCTGGCCGCGCATGGGCGAGCGATGGCTGCGATAGAACTTGTTGAGCAGCGGCTGCAGCTCGGAGGGCAGGCAACGGTAGTGGGGGGTGGACATCGACCGGCACGGGTGAGGACAAGGCCTGCCATTTAACCGCAGATTTTGGTTAACGACTGCGCATTTGCGCCCTGTCGGTTCGTGACAGCTCACCGGCAGCACCGCATCATGAGCGCGCTCGTCCATCGCTCAAGGATTCCCGCGTGTCCCGACCGTTGCCCCCCACCATCGTGTTCGCCGCACAGAGTTCGGTCGGGCGGGTGCGTACGCACAACGAAGATGCGCTGGCCTGTCGGCCTGAACTCGGCCTCTGGGCCGTTGCCGACGGCATGGGCGGGCACGCCAGTGGCGAGGTGGCCAGTGCCAGGGCGCTCGATGGGCTGATCGCCGCCTTGGAGCAGGGGCAGACACTGGAGGCGGCGGTGCAGGCTGCCCACCAGGCCGTACTGGCCGCCGCCGCGTCCAGCGATGGCGCGGCGGACATGGGCAGCACCCTGGTGGCGGTGCGCATGCAGGGCGATGCCTTCGAGCTGGCCTGGATCGGCGACAGCCGCGCCTATCGCATCGCCGCTGACCGCATCGAGCAGCTCAGCCACGATCACAGCTGGGTGCAGGTGATGATCGACGCCGGCCAGCTGAGCGTCGAGGAGGCGCGCGAGCATCCACGGCGCAACCTGATCCTGCAATGCCTCGGCCAGGGGGAGCCGGTGCTCGACGTCGGCCTGCTGCATGGTCACCTGGCGGCCGATGAACTGTTGCTGCTGTGCAGCGATGGCCTGACCTGCGAGCTGGATGACCCGGCCATCCAG
>NZ_JAFKCS010000329.1 GCF_017255015.1 Bowmanella yangjiangensis
GTTCGCCGAAAAGCGCTATGGCCTGGCGACCGAGCAGTTGCCCCGCTGGGTCGCGGAGCAGCTGGCCGGCTGAGCGTCGACATGCAGGAGCCAGCTTGCTGGCGATAAGCCTCGCGCAGGATCACCGGCGCCTACAAAAGCGCGCGCATTGCCAGACAGCGACGTAGGGCGGGTGCAACCCGCCGCTTCACTCACCGGCGCCCAGATCGTCGGTCCTGGTATCCCCGGCCCAATCGATGGGGTAGACGCCCCTGTTCACCCAACGGTGAAACGACGACCAGGGCCAGTCGCGCACCCGCGTCACCAGCCCATGCTTGAGCGGGTTGCCATGCAGGTAGTCGAAGTGCCGCCCGTAGTCGTGCTCATCGCGAATCAGGTGCTCCCAGAAGCGCTGCTGCCACAGCGTGCCCTGCCCCTTCAGCCGGCGCCGCTCGCTCATCAGGTCGTCACGCAGGTGAGCGCGGCCACAGGCATGGGTGACATGTCGCTTGATCAGCCGCCAGCGATTGGAGAAGTCCTTGTCATCGGGTGGCAGGCGCCAGATGGCATGCAGGTGATCTGGCAGCAATACCCAGGCGTCGATGGTGAAAGGTCGAGTGAGGCGCACCGTCTCGATGGCCGCGCGCAGGGCCTGGCGAACATCGGGATGGGTGAGGATGGGCTGGCGTCGTTCGCTGACCAGCGTGAAGAAATAGCAGCCACCGGAAACGGCGGCACGTCGATAATCGGGCATGGCAACATCCTTGTTGCAGATCTGGCTGTGGCGGGTTTCACCCGCCCTACGGATGAGCTGCAGGGCGGGGGCGACCTGTCCGGCGGGCCGATTCAGGAGGCCTGTTTCATCTCGTCGTAGGCGCTCAGGTAATCACCTGCCAGTTGCTCCTTCTGCCGTT
>NZ_JAFKCS010000033.1 GCF_017255015.1 Bowmanella yangjiangensis
ACGAAGCCATTCCCGGAATCATTGAAACTGTCATCAGTAGCGGCAGCGCTGATTGTGCTGGCAGTCAAGCTACCACGTGCAGCCCATGCGCCCTGCATGGCCGCTTCGATCAGGTCGTCATAGCTGGAGAAGCTGACCTCGGCGGCGATCTCACCAGCGACGCTATAGGTGCCGCCACGGCTCGGCGCACGCTGGCGGGCCTGGTTGATCTCGTTCGACTCGATCTGGTTGATGTTCGGGCTCAGGCCTTCGGACACGAAGCGGATCGGCTTGAGTTCCGGGTTGGCGGGGATGCCGCCTTCCTGGGTGATCGTCACGGTATCGCCGGCCGCCTCGTCCACCAGGGTGACCGCGTTGCCGTAAATGTCGGTGACAGTCATGGAGCCGGCGACCACCGTTGCAACCTTGAATGTGCCGTTGTTCGCGGCAGTGGTGAAGCCAGACACCTCGATGATGTGGCCAACTGCGAACTTGCCGGCGCTGATGAAGCCAGAGCCGGAATCAGCGAACGTCGAGCCGGAAGCGACCGCGCTGATGGTGTCGGCAGTCATTGTGCCGTATTCGCGCACGTAGAAGAGCTTAACGGCAGAGCCGTTGCCAAAGCAGGACATGGGTTATACCTCCGGGCGGACGGTTTGAGCGATGTAGTAGATGGAGACGTTGATTTGCTGCCAGCCGTCGACGGGCCGGAGGTTGTTGCGGGTGACGCGCTCGACCTTCACGCACTGGCCTTGGTAGACCAGGCGGCGGCCGGCGACGAAGTAGTCGCGCAGCTTCTGCACGGCATTGAGGATGTTGGCCGTGCCGTCGTTGAGCGGGAAGTTCAGGTCGACTTGGAAGATGCCAGTAGTTTCGTCGTTGCCGCCGACGCCGAGCGATGCCACGTCGGTTGACGCCGGGAGGTTGAACCAAGCCGACCATGCTGTGGCCGGGCTTGGCGGTGTGAAGTTCTTCCCCTCTGGCGCGATCTGCAGGCCGAGCGCCGCTGCCGCCAGGCCTTGAACCAAGGCGGCGTTTATTTTGACTTCGGACATGTCAGACCCTGTATTTCGAGATAGCGGCTTGGACGACGCGCTGAACTCGGGCGAGGTTTCGTCTTACCATCCCCTGGGGAGCTTTCTTGCTGTATCCATACTCGAGGCGCTCGATGTAAGGGAGCGTGTTGGCCATGAACACTTCCTGACCGGCGCCATCTGGCACATTGGCGCGCATCTCTGCCAGGGCAAGTTCGCCGGTCGGGTCAAGTCGTTCAGGCGATTTGGCCGGCTCTACAACAGCCTTGGTTGTCCAGCCGCCGCGCGCGCCGCCAAGGTCGACAGGTGTGTCACGAATTGTGCTGGCAAACAGGTCAAGCGCTGCGGTGCTGGCGATCTTGTTGTGCGCATCAGTGATCTTGCGCGTAGCCCTGGCCATGTCGCTCTTGAAGCTCATCACTTACGGCCCTGGCAGAAGTAAACGAGCGGCGTTGATGCGTCTGGGCTCGCTTCCTTGATGTTGACGATCTGCCAAAGCACGCCGTTGACATCCACTTTCGTGGTGAGTGCAGGAGGCCAGGCCAGATCCTTGGCGGCGATGATGATCTTCTTGTCGCCCTTCTTGATCTGCGAGCCCTCGGCGTACATCAGGCCGGATTCCTGCAGCGTGTAGTCCAGCAGGATGAGCTGTGCGGGCTGCTCGATATCGCCTGGCGGAGTAGTCCACTCGCCGGCCACGTCGTCGTACACGCCGGCAGTTACGTCGCTCAGTGTTTGCTCGGAGCCGAAGCGCGCGATCAGCCGCAGCGCCGTCGCCGCCATGCGGTCATAGAAAGCACTCATGCGCGCACCAGCTTCCCGCTGTACTGACCCAGGGTGTACTTCGAGAAGAAGCCGTCGGACTGGCGTCCTGACACAGGCTTGCCCTTGTAGCTGGTGATCTCGGCGTACTGCACGTCAACTGCGCCTTCTACGCGCTCTCGGGTCACTGCGCCGGTTCTCTCCTCGGGCGGATCGGTGTCGTCTTGGTAGATTTCGCAGGCTAGCGCCATCTGACCCAGCTTAATTGCGCGCGGAAGCGATACGCCGTCAGCCATGAAGCCGCGACGGATCGTGTAGTAACGCGGCCATGGCAAGCCCTGCTCGTCGTGGAACTGGTTGCCGACCCACTGGAAACGCCACATTTCGACGCCGGCACGGCGCAGCAGGGATTCCTGATCTGCCGTTCCGGCCGGCACGGTAAATCCGTAGTCGACAGCGAACTGTGCAAGCTCGGCAGCCGTAGCGAACGAGTCAGCGTCAGCCTTGCCGCTGCCGTCTTCGATTACGAGTGCCATGCGCTTACTCCACCACGACGAAAGAGGCTTGCTGATGCGCGGTGCGAGCCAGCGGCTTAACCTGACGCTTGTGCTTGGCGATCCACTCGCACAGCGCCTTCCACTCGCCGTCGCGCCAGTTCGGATACCAGGCCTCGGCAAAGTCGACCAGCTCGTCAAACACCAGCACGGTGCCGGGCACGATGCGGTCATTCATGCCGCTGAGCACTTCTGCGGCCGACTCGTACAGATCGCAGTCGATGTGCACCATGGCCAGCGACTCATCGTGCTCTGCCAGCCAGGCCGGAACGGTGTCGGCGAACCAGCCTTTGACCAGGTGGCAGCGGTTCGGCAGGTCAGTGGGAAGATCGGTGGCGAAGTGGCCGACAGGGTGCGGCTCACCTGCGCCAGTATCCCAGGCGCTCGGCAGCCCTTCAAACGAGTCGAAGCCGTAGGCCAAGCCCTTGCGCACGTCGATGATCGCTGCAAGCGAGTTGCCGGTGAATACGCCGAACTCCGCCGCAGTACCGGCCGGCGCAGTGCGCGCGGCGTGCTGCAGGTGCTCGCGTCGGCTATCAATGACTGGCGCGGCCTTGATCGCGTCCAGCAGGGCGACTTCGGCGGCCGGTTGGGCAGCCTTCTTCACCACTTCGGCGGCCGGTTGGGCAGCAGGTGCTCCACCAGAAACCGCGTCGCTGTTCCG
The DNA here is from genome assembly GCF_017255015.1 of Bowmanella yangjiangensis. GTDB lineage: Bacteria > Pseudomonadota > Gammaproteobacteria > Enterobacterales > Alteromonadaceae > Bowmanella > Bowmanella yangjiangensis. Next base: position 2,994 of record NZ_JAFKCS010000033.1, read on the forward strand.
CTTCGAAACTCTTGCCATGTCCATTGCCCCCAAGCGCACCGGTAGAAGTGCGCGAGACGTTGATTGATGTCCGGCAATTGCTCGCCAGACAGCGATTCCCAGGCGGCGCCGGGGAAAGTCGAGATGACCGGCACACCGGCCAGCAGGGCGTCATGCCCCATGTTGCTGTTGCCTGTCACGACTAGGCGCGCACCTGCCAGCGCATCACCCATGTCAGGCGGTGCCAGCGGTAGTCCGTAGGTCAGTTCAGGCGCTTTCGGGTGCGGCCTGATGCGCGCATTTGGATAGCGCTCTGCCTGTTGCCGCACCCATGCCGACATAGCGTCCAGATCGCAGCCATGTGCGGCGTCTCCGGGCATTTGCGGGCAGATCATGGCGTATCCATCAGGATTGCCGCCGCGCTCTTCTACGCGCAGCCCAAGCGCATCAAACCGGTCAGGCGGGCAATCCCACGGCGGGAGCTGATTCAGCCCGCCAAGCCCAACCTGCCAATGGCCTGTCTGAAAGTCGGCCTCACCGTGCACACGCCGGAGATAGCCATAGTCGACGACGACAACCGGCGTACCGGCGTAGTCGGCGCGGATGATGTCGCCTTTGCCGCGAAGGCCGAAGACAGCGACAGCATCAAACGATTCGGTGCAGCCAGGCGCGTGGTCAGACAGCGACCGTAGCCTGGCTTGGTGTCCCGCCTCGAGAAGGCCCTGGCGAAAAGCCAGAGCCCCCTCGAATCCATCACGGGCGTAGATGCCCCACTGCATTAGCGGGACTGGATCACCACGCCGGCGAAGTCCTTGTAGGAGCCGCGAACAGCGTCCCAGTTGGAACCGGTGCCCAGGGTGGCGTCGGACGGGTTGGCAGCGCCGTTGGCGATGTCCCACTTGAAGCCCTTCACGCCCAGGTTGTAGGCGAACTCGCCTTGCATCCGGGTGATCAGGTTCTCCTTGCCGGTGACGTTCTCGATCACCAGTTCTTCTTCCTCGGTGTTCTCGACGATGAGCGCATCGGCGGTCAGGCCCAGGGCGAAGTAGTCGGTGGTCGCGGCCGAGCCGGAGCCAGCGGTGACAACCAGGGCGTCGGAGTCGGTCACCAGAACCGGGCGGTTCAGGGTAACCGGGGTGCCGGTGGCCACGTTGAAGTTGGACACGCCGTCGATGTTGGCGGTGATCTGAGCTTGCACCAGGTCGTAGTACTGCTTGGAGTGCATGACCCAGCAGACGATCTGGCCAGCGGCGTCGCCGAACTTCGACAGACCGGAGACCAGGCCAGCGGTGCCCAGGGTGCCGTTGGTGGGAACGGTGTACTTGACTGCCGACTGGGCGTTCAGAGCAGCACGACCAGCGCGCAGAGCGGAGTTCAGCATTTCCACCTGCATGGCCTTGGCGGCCATTTCGCCGAGAAGGAAGCTCATTTCATCTTCAGCCAGGCCAGCCATGATCTTACGGAAGGCGTCCTTGGTTTGATCGACCGGGCCGATCTTGCGGTTCAGCTTGACGCTGATCCATTCGTCCTGAGTCATGCCCAGAATGGTGGCGTCGCTGGTGGAAGTGGTATCGCGGCGGGTGATCAGGTTCGCCACGTTCTTGAAGAACGCCTGCTGCGAGTAGTCGCCACGGCGGCTAACGGTGGAAAGGCTGATGGCGCCGGAAGAAGCGGCGTTGAATGCGTTGCTGTTCTGGGTCAGGGTCTCGACGATACCTGCCTGGAACTGGTCCTGATAGACCTTGAAGTCAGAAGCTTTACCTGCGGCCATGATGGATTCTCCCGATATGGCTTGATTCAGTTAGGAAGCGCGAAATAGGCGTCTTTCCCGTGTTTGGTGATGAACGCGGCCTTTTGCTTCGGAGTCATCTGACTGCGCGGCGTGCCTGGCCGTGCGTCGCTACCGGTAGGGCCGGAACCACTGCCAGAGGCGTTGGCCGGGAACCAGTGCGGGCGCGTTTCTTTCATGTCCGAGAACCACTCCTTGAGGGTCAGCGGCTTACCGTCTTTGCCGAAGCGACCTTCTTTGGCGATGGGGTTGCCCTCGTCGTCCAGTTCGAAGTCGCGAGAAGCAGCCAACATGGCGTCCTCCATGGCGAACTTGTGCACACCTGCTTCGGATGCGGCGCCGATCACTTCGCCCTTGAGCACGCGGGAAGCAAACTTCTCGGTGCGGGACTGGTGACGGGTGGCTTCCTGGCGGGCGGCCTCCAGATCGCGGTCATAGCTGGACTTCATGCGTTCGGTGCGCTTGTTCAGTACTTCGTCGATCTTCCCGGCTGCGATGAGCTGGGCCTCTTCGTCGTCCGAAAAGCGCTGCAGGATGGTTTTCACTGCGTCGGGGTCGATACCGTCGAAGCTTTTCAGCTTCTCGCCCTGCTCTTTCAGCTTGCCGATCAGCTCGCCGTTTTTGGCCTTGAGGCCGCCAACTGCTGCGCTCACCTGAGCATCGATCAGAGCTTGGATCTCGGGAGTGATCTCCGGCCCTTGGCCGCCACCACCGTTACCGCCGTCGCCGCCTTCTTCCTGCATGAACAGCTGCTTGAGTTGGAACATGTGTTATCCCCTTGGGACTGTTGGCGCCCTTGGCGCATAAAAAGCCCCGGCATTGCCGAGGCTGGAAAGAAAAAGCCCGCTCAGTGGCGGGCTTTGATATTTGGCGGGGTGGCCGGTACTGATATCCGGCTTGACGGCCCTTGTCTTACGTATCGCCGTCATGGGTGGCAACGCGCATCAGTCTGCGCACTCACCCCATTGAAATGATCCGGCTTGCTATCCGATGACTACGCGCTCCCCACGCATGAAACAGGAAGCGCACAGCAACTGCTTCGTGCCGCCGCTCTTCTTGCCGGCCTTGATCGTCACGCCGGTCTTGGTTTCGATAACTTCCATTCCGCCGCATCGGTGGCAGCTCACAAAGTCAGCCGGCCTCGACGCCTTGACCCGATCCAGAACGCGCTGTTTCGGCGTGTCTGGCGGGGGCGTGCCGTTGATGACGGTGAATGTTGGCTTGTCGGTCATGCGGCGATCTTACGCCGCAATCCCCACCCGCTCAAACAGCGCTTCGTCGCGCTTGCGCAGCTCTTCTAGGGTGTAGACCTTGCCCTTGTCGTTGGTGAAGCGGTCGATGTCCACCTTGCCTTCGCGGAACAGCTTGCCACGGGTGGCGCCCAGGACTTCATCCTGAAATGCTGCCGGCTTGTTGCGCAGCCACTGTGTATAGGTAACGTCGTCCGCCACATAGCCATCCATGCTCGCCTGCGTGCCCTTGCCGATCTCTTCGGCGGACAGGCCAAGCTCTCGCCAGCCCTTGATCACCGGAACCGACGTGCTGCGGCAGTTGATGTGGCGCGGCGGCTGCGGGCCTTCGCCAATCGGGAAGGTCTTGCCCGACAGGCTTGCGCAGGTGATTGTGGTCCGGCCGTCCAGGGTGGCCAGAAATTGCCACTCGCTGACCAGATCGTCATTTGCCTGGTAGAACGCCTGCCGGGTGTAGTTGCTGAGGTGGTTGACCGCCGTCCTGACGATTGACTCGGCGTCTCGCCGGTCGATCTCAAGCAGCCCGTCAGCGTACCCGTTGGCGCGCGTGCCACGAATGCGGCGCACCATTTGATCGACCGTCTCGCCCTCCACGAACCCAATGCGGATTGCATCGCGGATGCGCGTCAGGCGGTTGGCCTCGATGTTCTGCGTGTACTCGCGTAGCAGCTTGCCCTGAAACGGCCTGGCCATCGCAGCGGCGTAGACCTGCTGGGCGTTTACCGAGTTGATCGGCACCACGACCTGAACGGCCTGCGGGATGGTCGCAGTCAGCAGGTTCTGCTGATACGTGGCTTCATACTCGACGTAAGCCAAAAGCTCTGCGTCCAGATCGCGCCGGAGCGCTGCGTATGCCTGCGAGTTCAGCGACTGAACCGACAATAGCAACTGATCCAGGCGCTCAACGGTGAAGCTGCCAGGCGGCATCTGCTCGATTGCTGCCATCAGGCGCGCGAACAGGTCAGAGTCCACCCGGTTCAGTAGCGCGATCATGCGCCGGACAACGCCGTTGCTGAACCGCTGCATGCTCACCGCATGGGCGATCTCAGCGTCAGCCAGGCGATTGTTGACGGTGGCCATCAGACCAGACCCAGGCTAGGCCCTTGGCTTTCAATGCGCTCCTTCTCATTCGCCCAGTCCAGCTCACTGGCCAGGACGCCACGGCGCTTATACTCGCCGAACAGTGTTTCGTCGGACAGCTTGCCTTGCGCTGCCATGTTGAGCAGTAGCGGCAGGGTTGTTTCCGGCACGTAGTCGGCGGCGAAGTTGCCATTAGCCTGGACGTGGCCGCCCTCTGCCTCGCCGATGTAGTCGGCCATGATCTGCAGAACCTGGGCGTAGGCGTCCTCGAACTGGGTCGCCATCATCTGCAGCGGCGACATCTCGATTGCGGCATCTTCCTTGGCCTGCTCGGCGGTCTTCGGTGATGCGTTCTCGACACGCAGCAGCTTGGCCCCGGCAATACGCATCTCTTCAATCATGTCCTTAAGCGACATCCTACCTGCGTCGATGCACTTTCCGTCATGCTCGACATAGCTGAGCTTTGCTTCCACATTGTCATGGCGAACAAGGGTGCCACCTCCAACCAATACTTCGGCGTCTTTATCAAAGCCGGCACCGAACAAGATCGGTACGCGAGCGTAGTGCAGGATGGTGTCTTGGTCGCTTTGGCTTTGCCAATACTTCACGTTTGCGTGAGCCAGTTCGAGTAAAGGCGGCTTGGCCGACATGAAACCGGTCCGCTTGGTGTATAGCGGCACGATTGGGATGTAGCTGAGGCTGGTCAAGCCCTCGTCGAACAGAGCCCAGCCGTCCTTGCCGTTGTTGCGGTATACAGCCCAGTAACCGGGCTCCAGCACGCGGACTTGCTCGATGTGCTTCTCAGCGAAGGTTCCTTCTTCCTCTGAAACAACCTCCATGAAACGGAACTGTGTCAGTTGGCCGTTTTTCTGCCTCCAGCCCAGCACTTGCTCGGGGCGGACGTGGACGGCATACGGGCGTGCATTGACCGCGATCAGGTCGGCAGTTGTCACCACTCCACCAGGCTGGTCAGGCTGCGCGATGTTCTGGAAGTCGACGTAGGCGAAGCTGATAGCCTTGCCCAGGGCATCCTCGAACCAGACACGGCCGAACACAGTGCCGTCGTTGCCCTGCTGGTCTATGTCCTGCCAATACTCCTTGAGGCGCGCCGGGACATCGTCACCAAGCTGGATCGGCTCGGCGAACACGCGGCTTCCCATGTTCGATACGGTCTCGCTGTACGCCGGCAATAGCGTTGAAGTCATCAGGCGGCACTTGTAAGCCTCGGAGTCCTCAGCAGGCCAGCGCGGCAGCAGCGCCTCTCCAGCCTCGCGCATAGCCAGCGTTCCGCCCAGCAGCGGGCCGACGATAGACAGGTACTCGCGCATCTTCACCACAGCCGGGTGCAGTACGCTCGGGTCGTCGGTCATCGGTCACATCCTTAGAGGCTTGGAGCTGGAGCTGTGCTTAATCACCGGCCATTCCGCATCGATGCAGTAGCCGATTGCCGTGGTTATGTGCTGGTACTGGTTGGACTGGTCTTCCTGAAAGGTCGAGCCGTCCTTGAGCTGGACGGTGGCCAGGCCCTTGTCGCACCACTTCGCCGTCAGCGGATTGACGAATAGGCTTATGGCGCCGTCAGCGGTCTTGATCTTGGCGCGGACGGCGTTCTGCCTGTCCTTGATGGCTGGGTGCGCCGGCTTCACCTTGCGCGTGTACGTCCAGCCGTTCGCCTTCAGCACGCCTTCAATGTCTGTGTAGTCCGAAGCGTGCCCGTGCTTCTCGCCGGCCTGCCCTGCCGGGTCGCCGTAGATCAGCACATGCTTGTTCTGGTGATCCTTGAACTTCTCGACGAACTCAAGCGCGGACTGGCGCGACACAGCGCTGGTGAGCACGATTTCGTCGAGCAGGTACAGGTCTTTACCGTTGTTGCGCCGCACCCCGACCGCCGATGACAGCGGGGTGAAGTTCTGGTCGTGCATCCATAGCAACTGTTCGTGCGGCTCAATCCGCGCGTCAGTGTGGTTGTCCTTGCTGTAGTCCTCATAGATCCGGCCGCCTGCCGTCTCGAATGAGGCCTCGAACTCCTGCTTGAACTGCTTCGCCGACATCGACCGCTTCATTGCGGCTATCACGTCGTCAGGCAGGATCTCGGCGGACTTCCAGTGGAACACCTGAAAGCTCGGGTCGCCGCCAGCCTCAGCGCGCATGCAGAGGTCGTAATAGTGGTTCAGGCCATCCGGGACGCCGAGCAGCCAGCACCAGGCGCGGTAGTCAGGGTCAAGCGGGTTTACCGTGTTCAGCGCTGGGAGAATGTTGGCCTCCCAGGCATCCGGCTTTACGTCGGCAAACTCGTCGATGCCGCCGCCCTTCCACGGAATACCCTCGATCCGCTGCGGCTTATCCAGGCCCAGTACATGTATCTCGCTGCCGTTTGGCAGGTAGATGATCCGATCTGACTCGCTCGGCCGGCGCGGATGCATGCATGACAGCGAGAAGGCCTTGAGGTCATCCCAAAAGATCTTCTTGGCTTGGTCGTGCGTCGGCGCTGCCGCGAAGTAAGGACCAACCACTCGATTGGCCTGCTTGACGAGAAAGCGCTTGAAGCGTTCGGTCTTTCCGCTACGACGACCGGCTGGCACCAGGGGAAAGCGCAGGCCGTTCGGCACCGCATCCACCAGAGCCAATTGCACCGGGTGATCCTTCAGCTCGTACCAGCGCGCAAGCTGACGGTCGAGCAACAGGTTGCCGGTGTTCATCCTGGAAGCTTCTCGATCAGGTCGCGCAGCAGTTGCGAGGCATCAGTTCCGCCGCCAGTCCGCTTGATCTGCTCAAGCTCTGCTTTGCTCTTCTCGATCTGAATGCGCTTCATCTCAAGGTCAAGCTCTGCGTGGCCTTTGGCAGTGAACATCCCAAGGTGCCTGGCAATCTCAACCAGCGCGCCCTTCTTGTCGTGGAACTTCACCTTGAGGCCTTCACGGCCTTCAGAAACCTCGGAAATGGCAGCCGCTGTGTCGTCGTCAATCTGATCAGAGCCGACCAGGGACAGTCCATGGTATGGCATCAGATCGCCTTCCTCGCCCTCTGACACCCGAAGCTCTGTTTCTCCCCACTTCACAGCCTTACGGATGTCGCTGAAGCCAATCTTGGCCAGTTCTCGCAGCACCATGTCCTGGGTGATCTCTGTCCGCTTCTCGCGGTCCTTCATCCGCTGGTGTATAGCCTCAGCGATTTCAGGTTTTCTCAGGTTCTCTTCGCCGATTGATGCAGCTGTCCTGGCGCTGTACTTGGCTCTTATGGCTGCCTGCGTTGCGTTCAGGTCGATCAGGTATTCATCGACGAAACGCCGCTGCTTTGGTGTGAGCGCCATAGGTCATTGCCGTTATCGGACGGCTCAGGCCTTCCGCCCCTCGATTTTGATACGAATCGCCTTGTCAGCCATCCGCTCGACTTTATGCCAGTCAGGCTCAAGGCCGGTGATCATTGCAGTCAGAAGCAGGCCAAAGGCATAAGGGCGCCACCACCAGGCGAAGGTGACGACGATGTTCCCGTACTTGGCCATCACTCAAACCACCCTATAGCCTCGTTACCGCAGCCACGGCAGTACACCGCACCACTGGCGTGACCAGGCTTGCGCGAGATGTAGAAGTCGAAGCTCCCGCAATCACATTTGAAGCTCTCGTCACCTTCGCACGGGCCGAATGGATGCTTGAACGCTCCGCGGTGAGTTGCGCACTTCGGGCACTCAAGCTGAGTTGTTCCGGCCGGCGCGGTGGCTACCCATTCATGCCGGCAGTTACCGCACACTGCGTCGCCGACTGAATGTCGAACCTTCGGCTTCATCTCTACGACGCTCATGCCAGCGCCCACCCAACCAGCAGAACCAGGCTGTAGATCAGCGCAATGCAGATCAGCAGCAATGCAGTGAAGAAGCGCACCCAGGCGACGAGATGGTCATCGGTATGAAACGACAGGCGCCAGAACACCATCGCAGTGATGAACAGGAGTGCGGGGATGATCCAGGACATGTCGAGCTACCTCAGCACATGATTACCGGTTGCTGTGTCCAGGGTGAATACGGCCACCTCGGCATCGGACTTGTCCATCCGTCATCAACAGGTGTCGGCTGGACGACTGGGGTTGGCGCGATGCGCTGAGGCGTCACCTTCACAAACACGGTCTGCAGGTGATCCTTGATCTGTTGCCATTGCTCTGCGGTCGGCTCTGAGCCTTGCAGCTCGACAAAGCCTTGCAGCCAGTACGCGAATTGTTCCGGGGTCATCAGCCTTCTCCGAATCCACTGCCTTTCCGAGCAGAAACAGTCTTTGCGTCATCCAGCATCCACTGTCTGAACTGCTCGCGGGTAAGGCCGCTCGGCATAACGCGATGAGGTCCGGCCACAGCGCGCTTCATGCGAGCCAGGTCGAAGTTCACTTCGCCGGTCACTTCCACACCGCCTGCTTGATCTCGCGAATCATGTCCGGGAGGCTCATGCCCTTGCGCAGATCGGCATACACGAAGCCGGCACGCACGATCACCCAGCCAGGGAGACCGCACACGAAAGCAACTCCCATCAGCGATACCAGACCAAAGTAATCGTTCGCCCAGTGCATCAGCTCAAACCAGCGCACCACGAATGCGCCACCACAGAAGCTGAACATGACCGTGGAAATTGCAGCCACTACAAACTCGCGAGTGGTCTTAGGCAGGGTCATAGCCATTACGACGATGGTTACCAGCACGGCAGCAATGGCGCCGAGTATGCCGAGCTTGTACAAGGCAAGCCCACCAACTGCTGTAGAGGCTGGTTCGGTCATTTCGCGGACACTCATAGGCATTCCTGGCCCTTCGCCGGGCCGGCACTGCGAGGAATAAAACGCCGACCGAAGTCGGCAGAGAGCGCGGGGAGGCGCTGGAGCAAATAGGAAGCCCACCGGTATTCCCAACCTTTCGATGAATTCGGCTGGTCGGCGGGCTAAATCGTGGCGCCCACCTGGATCAGGCAGTCGCTGTAAATGGCGTTCTTGGCTTCGTCGTCGAGCGGCATCGTGATCTCTGCGACCGCTTTGGCGCAGAACTCCATCCGGTGCATGACGCGTTCGGACGACTCTCGACTGAATGCAACCTGATAGGGCTCATGCTATTGCGCGCACCCGGTCAGCAGCACGGCCAACAGAGCGAGTCTGTGCATGCTGCCTCCAGAAACGAAAAAGCCCCGACATTTCTGCCAGGGCTTCTAAGCGGTAAAACCGCATGATTAACGAGAATCTTACTCCGGTGGTTACCACTGTCAACCCTGATTATGCAGCTTCGGCATAATTCTCCAGGCAGCCGTCAATCCACGCAGAGCCCACAGATATCAGCTTCTCTACCTTCGCGTGGTTCATATCCATCAGCCTGCCCAGCTGACGGTATGTCAATCCTGCATAACGGTAGTAATTCCATAGCGCAGTTCCGCTGTCCGGGTAGCGGTCATACAGGCGCCCGATCAGTCGATCGATCAGCATCGCCGTATCATCCGTGATCGCCGGGGACGGCTCGCCATGCATCTGCACGTTGTCGCGCATCAGGGCGAAGTGCGGGGAGACGTACCGTGGCACTCCGGCCTGAACGCGAACCCAAATCCCCCATTGCAACAGCAGGTATTCGATGTCGAGCTGTTTCATGCTGCTTTCCCCTTCGCTGCTTTCTGGTCTTCTCGGTAGAACCGGCCGCCGATGCAGTGCACCAGGGTGCGCTTGCCGTTGGCATAGGTGATGTCGTGCGTGTGCGTCCAGGCGCTTGGTGAGTCTTCGTTGTATCCCATGCGCAGGTTTGAGCTGGTACCGACTGAGTGCGCGCCGTCGATGATCTCGGCACCGTGGCTATGGCCCTTGGTCACCTTGGCGCCGATAGTGGCGAACCCCTTGGTGCTACCCCGAGCACCGTTCGGCCCCTTGTGCCCGTGCCATCCGTACTCAATGCCGTGCTTAGCGAACGATTCACCAGGCTTCAGCCAGGTAAGGCGCTCGTTGTTCTTCATCAGCTTGTCCATCCAGTACTGGAACGGGTCGCAATACCCGCCACGGTGGATCGCGTCGAGCATCGCGGTCTTGGTCTCGTGGTAGACCAGGGCATTCTCAAGGTCGTTGGCGTGCTCCGACTTCTCGAGCCACTGAGTGAAGTGATCGTGGTGGTTGCTGCCAACCATGACGGTGCGATCAGCCAAGCCGGCCAGTTCGTCAACGAGCGCCGCAGTGACCTGCAGTTCCTTGAGGACGCTGGAGGTACCGGTGACCACGCGGCGGAACTTCTCGAAGTACTTGGCATGGTGCGAGGCGCTGCCGAAGTTCAGCACGTCATGCAGCACCAGGTGCTTCGGGCGAATCAGCTCAGCCAGTTGCTTGGTGGCGGCGTGGACGCGCGAATCTGCCATCTCTGCGTGCACGTCGCCCATCACCAGAACATCAGCATGCGGCGCCGGCTGTACCCCCTTGGTCGAATACTTCGTGGCCAGGTCGATAAAGCTGCCGTCCTTCATCGGGCAGATATGGCGGATATGGTTGGCGGTACCGTCCACTTCGACCACCACGGCACCCAGGGTGTGGTGGAACTCACCTTTCTTGCCGGCGTTAGTGTCGCTGTATTGCTCGATGGTGCATGCGCCAGTGGTCAGCACCAGCTTTGCCGGGTCTCCGACCTTGGTGGCCACCGACCGAAGGGCGATCTTGGTGTGTCCAAGGATGGCGGAAGCGGTACCGCTCACTGTCAGCCAGCCCTGAAGCGGGTTGATCGCGGTTGGCTGCACCTTGATGTCAGCCAGCACCACCAGGTTCTTGGCGATCTTAGTGCGATTGTGGGTCAGGTATGGCGCCAGGCGGTCATCCCACCATTCGTCATCGCCCACCTCCTCGCGCCGGGTCGGGTTCCGGTACCGCATCGGGATAACGATCAACTGGGCGCCACGCTGCGCGCAGTACAGCTCGAGCGTCCGCAGGAAAGGCCCGTGCGCTTTCGTGGCATTGACGGCAGCGGTGATGACGTAGGTCTGCGCGCTCACCTCGACTTCAGGAAGGTGCTTGTCGAAGTCGACACCAAGGCGCTCGAGGCGAGCCTTGTGCGTGTACAGGTTGCGTTCATGGATACCAAGATTTGCGGCCGCCTCGGCAACTGTCGGCCATGCATGCAGAGCCTTGATGATCTCTTCGTCTGTCGCTTTGCGCGCTGCCATTTCACTTCCCCTCTGCCAGTGCTTCAGCCTTGAGGGCTGAGTAAGCTATGCAGTCCTCGGCGGAATCTGCGTGGTACCGGCCAGGGTTCTGCCACTGGCGGGCGTCCTTCAGCTGCTGGAGCAGAAGCCAGCCTTCGGATTCGGTCAGGTTCTTCCCGGTGATCGCGTTGAAGGCATTCACAGCGCGCCCCATGGAGCGCTCGCCCTCCGGCTTGTCGTACTCCTTGCCCCGCTCTTCCATGATCGACGCGGCCTTGTGCAGCAGTTCGGGTGCCTTCATCACATGATCCCCCTGGC
>NZ_JAFKCS010000330.1 GCF_017255015.1 Bowmanella yangjiangensis
CGCTCTGCGCCAGCCACTGCAGGTGGTCGTGCCAGTCGCCCAACGCGCTCTGGGCGCGCTTAAGCCGCGCCAGCGCCGCCCTGTCCAGGCCGCTCTGCAAGGGATAGGTCTCGCCCGCGTAGCGCACCCGCTTGATCAGCAGGCGCAGGCGATGGCGGTCGTGCGCTGGGTCACGCAGGGCCTGCGCCAGCTGCGCCTGCTGACGCCGCAGGCGACGCTGGATGCGTTTGCTGACGCTACGCAGTTGGCCACGCCGTGCTGCCTCGCGCCAGGCAACCGGCCAGCTGTCGAGCAAGGCGATCAGTTCGGCCAGTTCACGACTGCTGGCCACAGCCGCAAAAGCCCCGGCATGCGCCTCCTGGTCAAAGGCGAGCAAGCGGCTCAGGCCCATGCGTTCGAGCTCGGCCATCAACACCTCGCGATCACGCAAGGGACCAGTCAGCCGGCCGAGTACCGCGGCGGCCTGCTCCAGGGCATCCACCGTCGCCAGGCCGCGCATGGGGCGCAGCAGGCTGCGCAGCTGGCGCAAGGTGATGCGCAGGTCGTGCAACGCCTCGGCGTCGGTGAATCCGCCCAGGCGGGCCTGGCAGGCATAAAGCCGTACCTGCAAGGCCAGCACACGCTGCAGACTGCGCTCGATCAGATCGCTCATGCTCGCTACTCCTTGACGCTCAGGGTGACGACCAACAAACCCGTCGCGCCCGAAAAATCCTAATTCAGCCAGCGCCAGGGCAACGCCTGGCGCAACTTACCCAGCGCCTGACGCAGCGCGGCCGGCGCCACGGCCTGGCCGGCGTACTGCTGGCGCTCGAAACACGCGGCGAACGCCTGGATCTGCGCCGCCTGCGCCGGCAGTTCCTGGCTGGCGCGCCGGGCGAAGGCACGCATGCCCT
>NZ_JAFKCS010000331.1 GCF_017255015.1 Bowmanella yangjiangensis
CCTGCGCCCTGGGCTATCTGGATTTTCGCTTCGCCGACCTCGACTGGCGTGCCTCGCATCCGCTGCTGCGAGACTTCCAGCTGGCGTTCTCCGCTCGTGCCTCCATGCAGGCCAGCGCACCGGTGTGAATCCGCCGGCTCGCTGGCGTCCTGGCGGATAGCGCAGCGACGGACTGCTGGTCTGGATTGAGGTGGCGCCGCGCAACGACTTCGTGACCGTCTGTCGGTGGAATGGGCGGCGGCATTCGCGAATCCGCGTCTTGACAGGTTTTTGGCGCTCCGCCTCGACACGCCTTTGTCCCTGATATTAAAGGGTTGTTTCCCGTGTGACGGATTTCACGTTAGCGCTCGACGGTAATTTGACTAACTTGAGGGGTGTTCGTTTTTTTGGTCATTGCCTGATCAAAAAATTGACATATCCTTGGTTGGGCTGATTCAATATGCCAGCTTTTTGATGTCAAGTTTCGCTCGGTTTCCGTGGGGTGGAGCCGGTTTCCTGACGTTATGGGGGAAGTCTCTTCAGAGGCTTTTATCGAGCAGTAAGCGCACAAGCGCTCTTTCCAGTGCAGTAGGTCATGCAGGTGAAGTCCTCAAAGGGAATTGCCCGGCTTTTCGGCCTGGCGGTCGCATTTTTCGCTTCCACGACATTTGCTCAGCCTGCCAGCGTAGCCTTCTGGTACGCCGATCAGTTGCCCCTGCCCGAGTTGTCGCAGTTCGAGTGGGTGGTGGTCGAGCCCGGTCATGCCACGTCGAAGGATCTGGATTACCTCAAGGCCCAGGGCAGTGAGGTCTTCGCCTACCTGTCCGTCGGCGAATTCGCCGGCGATGTCACTCAGGCGGGGTTGAGCGAGGCGACCAGTGCTGTGCGCAACGATGCCTGGAACAGCCAGGTG
>NZ_JAFKCS010000332.1 GCF_017255015.1 Bowmanella yangjiangensis
GATTGAAGCGCTCCAGGTCGACTTCGATGTCAAGCGTACGCAGCGAAATCCAACTGCCCAGACGAAAGTCGAAGCGTCGATACAGTTCGCCGGCGGGCTTCGGCGAGCGTTGCGGATGACGCCGCCCATCGCTGAGCACGAAGCGCTGCGGATAGCTTTCGCTGGCCGCCCCGCTCCGCCAGGGCATCGGCAATTGCCAGAACATCGAACGCTGCACCTGCCAGAGGCCGCCCATCTCAGGGCTGAGCAGCCCCTGCTGCACCAGCTCAGCAGGACAATCGTCGAGCCTCAGCAGCAGTCGTTGGCAGGCTGGATCGATGGCGAACGCCTGATAAGAGAAAGCCCAGAGTGCAAGCGGCATATCACGCCCTTGCAACCACCAAACCTCGTCCTGACGCTCGGCGCGCAGCAGCGGCTGCCCATCCAGCAACAAGGTCAGCTCATCCGCACCACCATCGACCAGAAGCACGCGCCCATCGGGCAAGGGCAGAGAAACACCGGTCATGAATACAACCTCGAAAACCTGAAGACGAATGGCAAATGAAGATATTTAGTCGAACTCACTCAGGCGCTTTCCAGCGCCCGAGCTTGAGTCGTAGCGGCTGCTGGCATGCGCTCGAACAGCGAATGGGCGATCTCCTCAGCGCGCATCGGCAGTACCGACAGCAAGGTGTCGCTCAGCCCATGACTGCTCTGACTGAACCCCTGTAGATACACGCCAGCCCGCAGCTGCGCGTCAGCACGCACACGGTAGTCGCGCTCGACCTGGAAATCGCCCAGGTATTTCTGCAGCGGCGCCAGCAACTCGCGGTGAGAACTGCGCTCATAACCGGTGGCGAGGATCACCGCATCGTAACGTTTGCTCTCAATATCACCGGTGGCACTATCGCG
>NZ_JAFKCS010000333.1 GCF_017255015.1 Bowmanella yangjiangensis
ACGCTGGATCCTAAGGCCCTGCGCCAGGCTTTCGAGGCATTGGTGGCACGCCATGAGAGTCTGCGCACGCTGTTTCGCGAAGAAGGTGGCGAGCCGTTGCAGGTGATCCTGTCGACCTTGCCTCTGGCCATGCTGGAGGAAGACTTTGCGGAACTGCCGGCAGACCAGCGTGAGGACGCCGCACGTGTGCGTCTGGAACAGTTGGCGCGACAGCCTTTCGATCTCGCCAATGGCCCGTTGCTGCGCCTGCACCTGCTGCGACTCAGCGATAGCGAGCACCTGCTGCTGCTGAACCTGCATCATATCGTCTCCGATGGTTGGTCGATGGGCGTGCTGATCGACGAGTTCGCCAGCCTCTATGGCGCCTGCGTCACCGGTCGTGGTGCCAGCCTGCCGCCGCTGCCGATTCAGTACGCCGACCATGCTCGCTGGCAGCGCCTGTGGATGGCGGCCGGGGAGGAGCAGCGTCAGCTCGATTACTGGACGCAACATATCGGCGATCCGTCGCTGCTGCTGACCCTGCCCAGCGACCGACCGCGTCCACCGCAGCAGAGTTACCGTGGTGCCACGCTGGACTTTCAACTGCCTACGGCGTTGGTGAGCGAGCTGCGCAGCCTGGCACGTGGCCAGGGTGCAAGCCTGTTCATGGTGCTGCTGGCGGCATTCGAGGTGCTGCTGGTGCGCTACAGCGGCCAGCGCGAACTGCGTATCGGCGTGCCGGTGGCCAACCGTGGTAGGGCCGAGTGCGAGCGTCTGGTGGGTTTTTTCGTCAATACCCAGGTGCTGTGCGGTGAAGTCGAGGAACATGCTTCCTTCGTCGATCTGCTCGATGCGGTACGCCAGGCCGTCCTGGATGCACAGGCTCATCAGGAACTGCCCTTCGAGCGCTT
>NZ_JAFKCS010000334.1 GCF_017255015.1 Bowmanella yangjiangensis
ATTGACATCGACTCAATCGTCAAGACTCTGGTCAATGCCGAAAAAGCACCGAAAACCAACCAGCTTGACCTTCTCGAGAAGCAGACCACCACGCGCATCTCTGCACTCGGTAGCCTGACTGGCGCCTTGAATACCTTCAAGACGGCGATCGATGCGCTCAACAAGCCCGCCTTGTTCGAGTCTCGCACGGCCAGTTCGTCGAGCAGCAGTGTGCTCAAGGCAACCGCCACCACTACTGCCTCGGCGGGCACCTACAGTGTTCAGGTCCAGCAGCTGGCGGCCAGCAGCAAGGTCGCGCTGCAGTCAGTGTCTGCGTCCGGCAGCACGCCGGCCACGTTCAATAGCGGCACGCTGGAGATCTCGGCGGGCACCAGCAGTATCAGCGTCGACATTACCGAGGCCAACAACACCTTGGCCGGTATGCGCGATGCCATCAACGAGGCCGGCAAGACTAGCGGCATCAGCGCGGCCATCATCACCGATGACTCGGGCTCGCGCCTGGTACTCAGCTCGACCAAGACCGGCGCGGGCAACGATATCCAGGTGGCGGTCACCGAGGATGGTGTTACCACCGGCAGTAACGCGCTGACCAGCCAGGCCTTTACGCCGACGGTCGATCCCGGAAACGCCGATGCGTTTCTCAAGCCCAGTTCCGATACCGGTGCAGGTGGTGTGATCACTCAGGCCAAGTCCGCCAAGCTGACCATCGACGGTCTGCAACTGGTGCGCAACAGCAACAAGATCGAGGATGCGCTCGAGGGCGTGACGATCGACCTGGTTTCGGCCCAGAGCGCTACCGACCTGACCGATGGCAAGACCATCAGCCTCACGGTGGGGGTCGACAAGGCCAGTGTCAAAAGCAACCTGCAGAAATT
>NZ_JAFKCS010000335.1 GCF_017255015.1 Bowmanella yangjiangensis
GAACACGTACACCGCCTGGTTGTCGAGGCGGGTCGACGTATCCGCGCTCATGGTCTTGTTGACTGCACCGTTCCAGTAGCCCGGCGGGTTGCCCAGCGAGTAGCCACCAGTCGGGTAGAGCGCGGTGCCCAGGCCATGGTTGTAGGTCAGGCGATCGTAGTCCTCGCGGGAGATTTCCACCCCGGTGGACAGGCTGTGCTGCAGACCGAAGGTGTCGAAGTCGGCACGCAGGTTGGTCTGGTTGATCAGCATCTTGCTGTTCACGTCACGCCCATAGGCCTGCGGGCCGGCCGGCAGGTAGTTGCCGGCCGGTACGCCGGTGGTGTTGACGTGCGAGGCGGAGATCACCGTGTTGCGGTCGATCTGGCTGTAGCGGGTGAGGTTCTGCAGGCTCAGGCTGTCGTTGAAGGCGTGCTCGAGCTTGATGGTGAAGGAGTCGGTCTTGATGTCGTCCTTGTCCAGGTTCTTCCAGCCGAAGTAACTCTCGCGGTCCACCCCGGCGACCTTCTTGCCATCGATGGCCGGCACACCGTAGTCCGGCAGGATGTCGTCGGTCTGGTGGAAGTAGCTGAGGGTCAGGCGGGTGTCCTCGCTCAGGCCCAGGGCCAGCGACGGTGCGATGCCCCAACGCTTGCGGTCGATCTCGTCGCGGCCGGCCACGTCGTTTTCGTGCGTCATCAGGTTGAGTCGGAAGGCACTGTCGGTACCCAGGCCGTCGAGGGTCTGGTTGCTGTCCAGGGTCAAGCGGCGGTAGCTGTCGGTGCCGATGCTGGCGCCGATCTGGGTGAAGTCACGCAGGCGAGGCGCCTTGGTCACCTGGTTGATGCTGCCGCCGGTGGTACCGCTGCCGCCGAATACCGAGTTGGGGCCCT
>NZ_JAFKCS010000336.1 GCF_017255015.1 Bowmanella yangjiangensis
GTGGCCTGGCGGCGATGCCAGGGCAGCGCCCGCTGGGGCGGGGGACGCTGCTGCGGCCGCTGCTGGATTGCTCGCGGGCCGAACTGCAGGGCTACGCCGAGGCGCATGGGCTGAGCTGGATCGAAGACCCGAGCAACGCCGACACACGATTCAGCCGCAACTTCCTGCGCCAGCGGGTGATGCCGTTGCTGGCCGAGCGCTGGCCCCAGGCTGGCGTCGCTCTCGCGCGCAGCGCGGCGCACCTGAGCGAGGCCGAGCAGCTGTTGGGCGAGCTGGCCCGCATGGATCTGCAGGCTGCACGCGGCGAACCGCTCTTTCCCTGGCTGGCGCTGCCGTCACTCGAGCTGTCGCTGGTAACGCAACTGAGCGATGCGCGGCAGCGCAATCTGCTGCGTCATTGGCTGGCGCCGTTGAGTCGCATGCCCGACAGCGATCACTGGGCCGGTTGGCGGGACCTGCGCGACGCGGCCGGGGATGCGTCGCCCGTCTGGAAGCTGGCGGATGGCGAGCTGCACCGCGCGGATGGCCGTCTGTACTGGCTCAGCGCTGACTGGCTGGCGCCGCCCGTGCTGCCCGATCCTGCCGTTGTGCGCGTGCAGGGCACATCCGAGCTGCCTGGCAACGGCCAGGTGCAGATAAGAGGTGAGTTGCCTGCGGGACGCTGGCACCTGCGCTACCGCCTGGGCGGCGAATCGCTGCACCTGCCGGAGCGTGGCAGGCGCGACCTCAAGCGCCTGCTCAACGAGTGGCGTGTGCCGGCGTTCGTGCGTCCGCGACTGCCATTGTTGTTCGATGGCGACGAGTTGATGGCCGTGGCGAATCTGGCGCAATCAGCGTCGTTACAGGCGTGCGGCGTGCGTCTTCACTGG
>NZ_JAFKCS010000337.1 GCF_017255015.1 Bowmanella yangjiangensis
TGGGACACTGTGTAGCAGCGCTGCATCTGACTTTTTATTGCGTCGGTGCTTAGAATCACGTCTGTCATCAAGCGCACCGAGGTGAGTGCTTATATAGGTGGCTTTGGGCAGTCCGGTCATGGAGGGGGAGTGTGGTCAGAGTCTTGTGCCGGGCAATTCTGCTGTGGCTGGCGCTCGTGCCCGTGGCGCGGGCGGAGGTGCTGGTCTATGCCGTCACCGATGAGAGCTGGGCGCCGTACTGGATTGTCGACGGCGAGCGGATCAGCGGCATCCTGCACGATTTCATGATCGCGCTGGATGCGCGCCTGCCGGACGACCTGCAGGCCAGCCACCCGCTGCCGCCGCTGCGCACGCAGAAGCTGTTCCGCGAGGGGCAGGTGCAGATCGAATGTTGCGTGAGCCAGAGTTGGCGGCGCGCTGCCGGGCAGGCCGAGGTTTCGCTCTGGAGCATACCGGTGCTGGACGCTGAAGAGATGCTGCTCTTCGCGCCGGGCAAGGGATTTCCCTTCCGGCACCTCGAAGACCTGCGTGGCCGCTCCATCGCCACGGTGCGGGGCTACGGCTATGTGGGCAGCGAGTATTTCCAGCGCAACGATGGTGCCGATGCCCATGCGCTGATCTTCCGGGTCGCTCAGGGGCACAGCGAGGCCGGTATTCTCGACCGGCTGGAGTGGCGCTACCTGAGAAGCCGCGATCCTCAACTGCAGGCGCCGAGCTGGCAGGTGGAGGAGGGCGCCGTGATCAATCGCTCGCAGTTGCGTCTGCGCCTGCATCGTGACCATGCCGGGCACCTGGCGGCGATCAACGAAGCGATAAGGGCCCTGCAGGAGGACGGTACTCTGGCGCGTATCGTTGCAGAG
>NZ_JAFKCS010000338.1 GCF_017255015.1 Bowmanella yangjiangensis
CCGTGCAGACCCAGGTTGCGCTCTTTGGCCTGGATGTCGGCGTCACCCTGCACGACTGGCTGCAACTACAGCAGCGCCAGGTGCAGATGAGCGACAGCAAGCAGGACAAGATCGCCGCCGAAGCTGCGCGGCTGGAGTATCGCAAGCTGCAGGAAAAGCTCAGGCAAACCCCGGCAACGGACTTCCAAACCGCTGACGCCGAACTGCAAGCTGCTCTTGCCGCCCTTGAGCGTCTGGATCACTGGAGCGATGAATGGCTGGCCGAGTTGGCGCCCAGCTTCGGTTCATTACGCCATACATTGATCGAGCTACGCGCTCAGCTCGAGGAATTCATCCCGCCAGCCGAGTCTCATTCATCCAATCCTGAGAGCGATGCCGTCATGGACGAGCCGACTACCGAACCGACTGTCCCAGCGCCGCCTGTCGCGGGTGTACCCAGCAGTCGTGAGCAGGCCTATCGGCAACTGGCACAGATTGCCGATTATCTGGCCAAGACCGAACCGCACAGCCCGGTGCCTTATGTCATCCGCAGGGCGGTGGAGTGGGGCAACCAGCCGCTCGGTGAACTACTGGATGAGTTGATCAGCGCCGATGCCGAATCCCGGCGCCTGTGGAAGCTGCTCGGCGTTCTCAAGTGACCTTCGAGTACCGCACGCATGGCCGGCGCTCTGGGCGCGCAGATTGATCTGCCTGTCGGGTCGGGTATGCGCATTATCGTCGGCGCAATGACGAGCACAGCCTCAGCTGGCGAAGTTTTGAATCGTGACGTACCGCGTACCGAGGCGAGTTGGTCTGTAGTGTCGACTGTCTATGCGCTTATCCATCCGGCGCAAAGCAGCGCTGAAAGACTCGGATAGATT
>NZ_JAFKCS010000339.1 GCF_017255015.1 Bowmanella yangjiangensis
GAGAGGGTGAACATCGACAGATCGGCTCTCGGCGAATGGCAGGCGCTATTGTAGCGCCCGCCCGGCTACAGAGTGAGCCGGCTATGAGGCCGGTCCGAGAGAGTGAGAGTTGCGTGCTTGTCAGAACAGCACATAGCTGTATGGCGTGCGAGGGATTTTGTTCACTGACGAGACGCTGGGGTAATACTCCAAGCCACTATCCTGCAATTTCGATGCAACGACCTCTTCAACGTCCGAGTCAGGATCCGTTCGAAAAATGCCAAGCGCCCAATAGGAGCGCAGGTCTATTTCGGATTTACGTATTTTTGCCACTTTCGCAAGGTCGTCGATCATGTTCGACACACAATTGCCAAGGTTGGCATGTTGCTTGATCTCAAGCGCGACGTAACGCTCGATTGCCCAGCCTTTCTTGCGCAGGATGAAGTCCGGTTTGAGGAACCACTTTACGTTTTCCCGCCTGTAGTCGAATTGGAATGCACGCTCTCGTTCCCATTCTGGTGTAGAGGGATGCTCGGTCAGAAAACGGGCGAACTCAATCTGAAGCCAGATTTCCCAGCCCGTGATATCTCCATCGAAGATGATTCGGAACGACTTTCGAAGGCTGCGCTGTTTGAAGAACTCTTCCAGCAGTTCAGCGATGTAGTCGAAGTCATTTTGCGGTTTTTTCATGAGTTCCCTTCACTGTATGCGGTATGGCTAATGGCCATGTATACGGAGGGCGCATGGTGCCCTGTGCCTCAGCGACGAGGCAACTACCCGTTCAACTGGGGAGCTTGATCGCTTCCCCGCTACGCCAGGGCATCCATCCTGTGACGCTCTGCGTCATGACAACTTCGCCAGCGACTTCATCCAGAACG
>NZ_JAFKCS010000034.1 GCF_017255015.1 Bowmanella yangjiangensis
GTATCGGTGCGGTGAAAGAGGGTGACGAAGTGGTGGGTAGTGAAACCCGTGTTAAGGTGGTGAAGAACAAAGTAGCCCCGCCCTTTAAGCAGGCCGAATTTAATATTATGTACGGCGAAGGGATCAGCAAAGAAGCTGAGCTGGTGGACATGGGCGTACTACACAAGTTTGTGGAAAAAGCAGGAGCCTGGTACAGCTACAATGGTGAGCGTATCGGTCAGGGTAAGGCTAATGCCGTGAAGTTTTTAAAAGACAAACCGGAAATGGCTGAGGCGATTGAGAAGCAACTGCGTGACAAACTGCTCTTGGCTAAAACCGTCAAAGCCGAAGAAGGTGTATCAGAGGAAGTACTGTAAGCTTCTGATAATATACAGCCAGAAAGCCCGCCATCGCGGGCTTTTTTATGTCTGTGGTTTATTGCTCTGTCACAGCCGGGTATCGGTAATGGCCTGTGATGGGATAGCGAAGCAGGCTGTTATCTTCTACTGGCCCCGCTCCGATATTGTGTAATACCAGCGGTGTGCCGTCTGGTGCGCTTTTATCACTGACAATCCCAATATGCGGCAGATTACCCGGTAACATCCAGGTGACTATATCCCCGGCCTGAAATGCCTCGGTTTGCTGGGTAAGCGGCAGCGACTGCCCATATCGGCCGAAAAACACCTGCAGGTTGGGCACGCGCCGGTGATCTATATTGCGGTCAGGCTTGCTCAGACCCCAAATGCGTTTTGAGGGGTAAAGTGCAAAGTGTTGCCTGATATCCTCATGGACTAACAACTGAAGGTCGACGCCCAGGGTACGATAGCTGCGGATCACCAAATCGGTACAAACGCCGATATTGTCCGGCACATCGCCCCCCGGATAGGCCAGTTTGTGATAACTGCCATCATAACGAATATCCAGTAGCGTGCGGGCTTGAGCGGCTTTTACCAGTGCATCAGGATGTGCTTGCAGGCTATTGGCAAAGACTAAGGTGCTGCTGAGCAGCATGCTGAGGTATACCTTCATCCTTCTTGCTCCACAGGTTCGGTTGCCAGAGCTGGACGTGTGGCAAAACGCATTTGCTGATATAGCGCAAACACGACCAGACAGCAAAGGCTGGTGAAGAAAAACAGGCTGGGGCCGCCATAAGCCTTTAGCAACAAACCACCAATGTAAGGTGCAAGGGCAAAGCCAATGGAATACAAGGACGCCGCGCCATAATAAACGCCGCGCATATTGGCAGGTGCAATGCGGTCAATCTGGATATTCATGGTGGGGAATAAAATGCATTCTCCCAGGCTTAACAGGAAAGTGGCGACAATCCAGCCCCAATACCAGTCGACGGGGTTAAGGGCAAAGCCTAGTTGCGACAAGGTCAGTAGCACCATACCCACCTGAACACGATGCACCAGACTGCGCTTTTGCATCAGACGCACCATTACAAACTGAAAGCACACTATGGTCATGCCGTTGGTAAAGATTAAGGTGCCCACCAGTTGCACTACATTATCCAGGCCTTCACGACTCAGGTATTGCACCAGGGATGAGTCCAAATGGGCAAACACAAAAGCCACCAGGGTATTTGCCAGAACCAGCAATAAAAACAACTTGTCCTGACTTAGTACGCGCAGGATTTGTATGAATGGGATGCGGTCAAGGTTTTTCCCTTTAGGTGAGGAGGGGCGGCGAAATGCCCACCACACTGCCCATAGCAACAGCAGGTATACTGCGGCCACAGCAAAAAAAGTATGTTGCTGACCGGCAAAGCCCATCCACACTCCCGCCAGCGGGAAGACGGCGGCACCAACGTTGATGGAAAAGTAACGCAATTGGAAAGCCGTTTCGCGCATATCGGCTTCGGGCAGCATATCGCTTATCAGGGCCTTGGCAGGCGGCTCCCAAATCTCCCGGCTGATGGCGCACAGGGCCATGCAAAGAGCATATAAGATTACCTGGTTTGCAATGGCGAGCAAACTGAAAGCCAAAATGGCTAATACCCCGGCGCTAAACAGCATGGTTTTGCGGCCTAATCTGTCGGTCAGCGCGCCGGCATAAAAGCCAACCAGTACCGCGGAAACCGCCGATATAGTCATGGTCAGGCCTATCTGCCATTCGTTTAAGGCAAACTTTTGGTAGAGCATGATGGCCATAAAGGGCCACACCATAAAAAAGGTGCCACGAGAGAAAAATACGCCGAGGATCATAACCCATACCAGCGATGGGAATTGTCTTGCCAACTGCCAGTTCATAGGTCTTGTGCAATGCCAGGAAGAGACGGCTAACCTAGCGTTTTTACGACATTTTTTGAAGCGCTAAGATTAGATCTTTTTGTCATGGCTATATATAGATAATGCGCTCTTGAAAGGCGTTTTTGGATCAACGGGTTCAAACCTTTACAACTGCGTAGCTGTCTTAAAACATCACTGTAGAGAGAGCTTTCCATTCCACATATAAATCATTTAGACGTCTAGACGTAAAGAGGTTGACATTTCCAGACGTCTTGGCAAGATGCCCTACATAGCCAGCTTAAGGCTACTTGTTCACTAGTTCGGAGGACTGCTATGCCAATTCGTATTCCCAATGATTTGCCCGCACAGGATGTATTAGGTGAAGAGAACATCTTTGTGATGGGAATGGAACGCGCAGCCAATCAGGATATTCGCCCCTTGGAAGTGGGGATCCTCAATCTGATGCCGAACAAAATTGAAACCGAAATACAGTTGCTGCGGCTGTTGTCTAACACGCCGCTGCAGATCAACGTGGACCTGATTCGCATCGATAATGAAGCGCCGAAAAATACCCCTAAGGCGCATATGGACGCGTTCTACCACCAGTTCGATGATATCGCTAATAAGAAATATGATGGTTTGATTGTGACCGGTGCGCCGCTTGCGCTGCTGGATTACGAGGCGGTGAAGTACTGGGATAAGATGCAAACTGTGCTCGATTGGGCTCGCCGCCATGTGCAATCCACACTGTTTTTATGCTGGGCAGCCCATGCTGCCATGTATCATTATTTTGGTATCGACCGCCGCTTACGCGAGCATAAATTGTCTGGCGTATTCAGTCATCAGGTCAACGAAGAGCATGATGAGTTGCTGCGCGGTTTTGATCCGGTGTTTAACGCCTGCCATTCACGCTTTGGCGAGATTCCATTGGAGACTTATCATTCAGTGCCTGAGCTCAAGGTGCTGGCTACGTCGGAAAAAGCCGGCGTGTATCTGGCAGCTACCCGGGATAAACGTTTAGTCTTTGTAACAGGGCATCCCGAGTATGATCCTGATACTTTGGCGGGTGAATATCAAAGGGACCTGGATGCTGGTTTAGCGCCTGCTGTACCGGATAACTACTTTCCTGGTGATAACCCTTGCTTAGCACCGCTGGTCACTTGGCGCTCCCATGGTAATTTGTTGTTCACCAACTGGCTGAATTACTATGTGTATCAGGAAACCCCGTTTAATTTGTCAGATATCGCCTGAAAGGCACGAAGAGGATTGTTTAGTTGAAGCTCAAGCCCATTGAAGAGGCCCTGAAATCCCGCATCCTGATCCTGGATGGCGCGATGGGGACCATGATCCAGCAGTACAAGCTGGAAGAAGCTGATTACCGAGGCACACGCTTTGCCGACTGGCATATGGATATCAAGGGCAACAATGATTTGTTGGTATTAACCCAGCCGGACATGATTGGTGAAATCCACGAAAAATATCTGGCAGCTGGTGCCGACATTTTGGAAACCAATACCTTTAATGCGACCTCTATCGCCATGGCTGACTATGATATGCAGTCACTGGTGTATGAAATTAATCTGCAGGCCACCCGACTGGCAAAGCAGGCTTGTGAAAAATACAGTACGCCAGAGCGACCACGCTATGTGGCAGGGGTGTTAGGTCCCACCAACCGTACCGCGTCAATTTCCCCGGATGTGAACGACCCTGGTAAGCGCAATGTCACTTTTGATGAGCTGGTGGAAGCCTATGAGGAGGCCACCCAGGCACTGATGGAAGGTGGCGCGGATATTATTCTTATCGAGACCATCTTCGATACCTTAAATGCCAAAGCGGCGGCCTTTGCGGTAGAAAACGTGTTTGAAAAGCGCGGTCAATCCTTGCCGGTGATGATCTCCGGTACTATTACCGATGCCTCCGGCCGTACCTTGTCCGGACAAACCACCGAAGCTTTCTACTATTCACTGCGTCATATTAAACCACTGTCGTTCGGCCTTAACTGTGCGTTGGGGCCGGATTTGCTGCGTCAATATATTCAAGAGCTCAGTGATGTCTGTGAATGCGCGGTATCTGCACACCCCAATGCGGGTCTACCTAATGAATTTGGCGAATACGATATGGATGGGGAAGAGATGGCCGTGCATATCCGCGAGTGGGCCGATGCAGGTTTGTTGAATATTGTCGGCGGCTGCTGTGGCACCACCCCTGAACATATTCGCATTCTGGCCGACGCGGTAGCGGGTAAGGCGCCAAGAGTGCCCCCCAGATTGCCGGTGAAATTACGCCTGTCCGGCCTTGAGCCATTTGTACAGTAACAGACCGAGGTAAGCATGACTCAACAAGCCAGCGCCAACTTTATTAACGTCGGCGAGCGTACCAACGTCACAGGTTCGGCCCGCTTTAAACGCCTGATTCTTGAAGGCGATTATGAAGCCGCATTGGAAGTGGCCCGCCAGCAGGTCGAAAACGGCGCGCAAGTGATTGATATCAACATGGATGAAGCCATGTTGGACTCTGAAGCGGCTATGGTGCGCTTTTTAAATCTGATTGCCTCTGAGCCGGATATCAGCCGTGTGCCCGTGATGATCGACTCATCCAAATGGTCGGTGATTGAGGCCGGTCTTAAATGCGTGCAGGGCAAGGCTATCGTTAACTCTATCAGCCTTAAAGAAGGTGAAGAGCAGTTCCTTCATCAGGCTAAACTCATCAGACGTTATGGCGCTGCAACTGTGGTTATGGCTTTTGATGAAGTGGGGCAGGCCGACACCGAGGAGCGTAAGTTCGAGATCTGTCAGCGCAGCTATAAGTTACTGACCGAAAAAGTCGGTTTCCCGCCGGAAGACATTATTTTTGACCCCAATATTTTTGCGGTCGCAACCGGTATCGAAGAGCACAACAACTACGCGGTGGACTTTATTAATGCCACCCGCAAGATCCGTAAGCATCTGCCTCATGCCCATATCTCCGGTGGTTTGTCGAATGTGTCATTCTCGTTTCGTGGCAACGAACCAGTGCGTGAAGCCATGCATTCGGTGTTTTTGTACTATGCCATCAAGGCCGGTATGGATATGGCCATCGTTAACGCCGGGCAGTTGGCGGTGTATGACGATATTCCCCTGGAACTGCGAGAAGCGGTGGAAGATGTGATTCTTAACCGCCATCCCGAGGCGACCGACCGCTTACTGGAACTGGCGCCAAAATACCGTGGTGACGGTAAAGAAGTCGAAAAAGAAACCCAGGAATGGCGTGGCTGGCCGGTGAATAAACGGCTGGAGCATGCGCTGGTCAAAGGTATTACCGATTTTATCGAGGAAGACACTGAAGCTGCCCGCCAGGAAGCGGAAAAACCCCTGCATGTGATTGAAGGGCCGTTAATGGATGGCATGAATGTAGTAGGCGACCTCTTTGGTGAAGGTAAGATGTTCCTGCCCCAGGTGGTGAAATCTGCCCGGGTAATGAAGCGTGCCGTGGCCTATTTGCAGCCTTATATCGAAAACGAAAAGAATGCCGGCTCGTCCAACGGTAAAATTCTGCTTGCTACGGTAAAAGGCGATGTTCACGATATAGGTAAAAATATCGTCGGCGTGGTGCTGCAATGTAATAACTTCGAGGTGATTGACCTTGGAGTGATGGTGCCTTGCGAGAAAATTCTGCAAACGGCGCGTGAACAAAAGGCAGATATGATTGGCCTGTCGGGGCTGATTACGCCGTCACTGGATGAAATGGTGCATGTGGCCAAAGAGATGCAGCGTCAGGGCTTTGAGCTGCCGCTACTGATTGGTGGTGCTACTACATCCAAGGCCCATACGGCGGTGAAAATTGAGCAGAATTATCATGGCCCGGTAGTTTATGTACCCAATGCCTCTCGTGCCGTGGGGGTGTGCCAGAAACTTATTTCCGCTACCGCCCGAGCCGAGTATGCGGCCGAGCTGGCGGTGGAGTATGAAAAAGTCCGCGAACAGCATGCCCGTAAAAAACCGCGCACTAAGCCCGTTACTTTGGAGCAGGCCCGCGCTAACGATGTAAAACTCGATTTTAGCGACTATCAGCCGCATAAGCCTAATCAGCTTGGTGTACAGGAGATTACCGCGGATATCGCGACGTTGCGACGCTATATCGACTGGACGCCGTATTTCCTGACTTGGTCGCTGGCCGGTAAGTACCCACGCATTTTTGATGATGAAGTGGTGGGCGAGGAAGCCAAAAAGCTGTTTGCCGACGCTAATGCTATGTTGGACCGCTTTGAGCAATCGGGTGAAATTCAGGCCAAAGGCGTGGTGGGCATATTTGCTGCCAACCGCTTTGGTGATGATATTGAGATTTACGCTGATGACAGTCGCAGTCAGGTGCTTACCACAGCATGCCATTTACGCCAGCAAACCGAAAAGCTGGATTTTCCTAATTACTGCTTGAGCGATTTTGTTGCCACTAAAGACAGCGGCATAGCCGACTACACTGGCGCCTTCGCGGTAACCGGCGGCATTGGCGAAGATGAACTGGCCGATGCATACAAGGCTGATGGCGATGACTATAACGCCATTATGGTCAAAGCCGTGGCCGATAGACTAGCCGAGGCCTTTGCCGAGTACCTGCACGAGCGGGTGCGTAAGGAAATCTGGGGTTATGCTGCCGAAGAAAACCTCAGTAACGACGAGCTGATCCGTGAAAAGTATCAAGGCATTCGTCCTGCGCCAGGTTATGCGGCATGCCCAGAGCATACCGAAAAGCAGAAGATCTGGGATTTGCTGGACGTTGAGCGCCGAATTGGTATGCAGCTAACCTCCAGCTATGCCATGTGGCCCGGGGCCTCGGTATCAGGTTGGTACTTTGCTCACCCGCAGAGCAAGTACTTTGCTGTAGCGCAGATCCAGTCTGATCAGTTAGAAGATTATGCGCAGCGCAAGGGCTGGGATATACAGACTGCCGAAAAGTGGCTGGCACCTAACTTAAGCTGACCACTGGTTGTTTTAACTAAGCACAAAGGGAGCATAGCTCCCTTTTTTATGGCCTGTATTTCAGAATAATTATTTATCATTCAAACTGGCAGTTTCGTCATAAATATTTACAGACGGTCACAGGTTTGTTTGTTAGTTGTTTGATAAATATGTGAATTTTTAATTGGCTCGGCCTTTGCTTAGGCTGAGTTGAATCAAGATGTAGCGATTCAAATCATAACAATGTTCTTATGGAGAAAAGAATATGAATCGTGGTCAGCAAATTTTTGCTTTTTTTACTTTGTTTTTTTGCTTGTCTAGTACACAAGCTGCGCCAATCTCGTTCACCAAGCTGTCTGGTGTGGCGGGGGGCTCACCTGCTAGCACAGCAATTTACATGGCCGATCTTAGCGGTATAGGCTTATCAAATATCTTGTCCGTCACTATTAATGATGACAGTCGTGGACTTGGTGGGGCTACCGGTCAGTTTAGTGGCTTCGATCTGGATGCCATTATCTTATCCAATACCTTATGTACAACGGCTTCCTGTGCGGCAGGGCTGACGGGACTGTCGGTATTTGATTATATCAATGGTGTGCTTTTCACGCCGGGTGTGCAGCGGGCTCCAGTGAACAGCAAGCTATTCGGGACCAACCTATCGGGTGATGGTGTGGACAACGCAGTTGCAACGCTTGGTGTTTTTGATGGTAATTCAACAGTCGCAATTCCAGGAGCTGCAGGATTTCTCAGTATGGGTGATCTCGGCAAGCTGAGCTTCAACTTGACCTCTGCTTTGTCAACGGCCGGACTCTATCTGTATATAGGTGAGGTAGGTGACAACGGTGAAGTGGCGGCTTCTGCCATAGAAGTGTCTGATCGCCCAGTTGGGGTGAGTGAACCCGCTCCTCTGATGCTGTTTGCACTTGCTGGCCTGTTGCTCGCTTGGACGCGCAACCTAAACAAGACTGGTAGATAATGCAATAAAGGTATTCGACCTGCTTGTGTTTGCTTGGTTTGGCCATTTATCCACAGGCAGGTTGAAACGAGTAGTTAAAGGTGTTCGAGCATGGTGCTTCTGGTAGTCTAAATGCAATATTTTGCTTATTGGAAGACTTTATTTGGCAATCCAGCTGTTCGACGACTCGCTGTTTTCGCAATTGCAGGACGGCGCAGCGCAAAGCCCGAGAAGGCGACTCAATCACAATATTCACAGTGATCTTAGCGATCCTGTGCAGCGGTTGTTTATTACCCTGATGCCAGATTCTTATGTCAGGCCCCACCGACATAGCCAATCTGACAAATGGGAGTTTTTCCTGATGCTGGAGGGAACTGCATCTTTTGTCATTTTCAGTCAGGAGGGTGAAGTACTTGCCCGCCATACGCTTTGTGCCCAAGGGCCGCTGCGAGGCCTGGAAATCCCGCCGGGTACTTGGCATAGCGTGGTGGCGCTGGAGCAACCCGCGACCTTTTTAGAAGTCAAACAAGGGCCTTATCAGGCATTATCTGCAGAAGACATGGCCAACTGGGCACCAGCAGAAGGAGAGCCCGAGGTACAAGCATTTTTGCAGCGCTTAAAAGGCTGCCAGGTAGGAGATAAATTCAATGGATAAACCATACAGCCAAGCCTGTGAAAACAACAAAGGCCCCATTTTGGACGTGCTGAAAGTGCGCCTTGATGGCAGTCGACGTTTGCTGGAAATCGGTTCGGGTACCGGGCAGCATGCGGTGTATTTTGCCGCCTTGTTACCGCATTTGCAGTGGCAAACCAGTGACAGGCTGGAAAATCACGCTGGTATTAATGCTTGGATAGATTATTTCCCTGCGGCCAATTTGCATCGCCCTATTTGTTTCACTGTCGGTATGGATAAGTGGCCAGGCGGCGATTTTGATACCGTGTTTACCGCTAACACCACTCACATCATGCAAGTGAACGAAGCCCAGCAGATGATGCAGATGGTGGCAGAGCACTTGCCTGACAATGGAGTGTTTTGCCAGTACGGTCCTTTTAACATCGATGGTCAATATACCAGTGACAGTAATCAGGCCTTTGACCAACAACTGTTAAATCAGGGCTTTGGCGGAATTCGTGACATCGCTGAACTGCAAAGCTGGGTTGCAGGAAGCGGGTTGACACTAATGCAGCGAATTCAAATGCCGGCTAACAATCAAATGCTTGTCTGGCAAAAACTTATTTAATTCAGCTGTCGTATTGGATGGCTTTTTAAGTCTGTTGCGTAGGCGTTAAGTTGGGCTAACCATCTTTCATAAATATCTGGTGATAAGCCATTTTCTTTGTAAAGCGGGAGAACTTGATCGGTGGCAACCAGGTGTTTTAGCCCTTTTGTTAATGCTTTAGAAAAGTTCAAAAATGCCGGATCATCCAGATTGCCCATAATATGAATCGTATTTTCCTGTGGTATCTCACCGGGTTGTAGGCAAGGATGGGGCTGCTCCTGATTCATCTGTGTGCAATAATAGTTAGCCAGGGTTTCTATGATAAAAGCATGTTTGATTCGCCCACCCAATAGCATCTGCAACAGGGCATCACTCTCTACCAGCGGATAGATATTGGTAAATCCTTTGTCCAATAGAAACTGACTTTGTGCAGTACCTTGCAATACGCCGATGAGCTCATTGGATGCCTTTAACTCGTATAGTGACTGGGCTTTTGTTCCAGGCAGGCTGAAAAATCCCGCTCTGGAGAGTGTTAAAGGGGGGCTAAATTGCGCCCACTTAGCGCGTTCCGTGGTTTTGGCTGCAAAAAAAACAGCATCCAGTTTACCTTGTTGCAACTGGGTTTGTGCCCAGGACCAAGCTAAGGATGATGGGGTGATTTCGAAGCCTGTGTCATTGGCTAACGCGCGCTCTAGTAACTGCCAGGACAAACGATATTCTCCTGGGCGTGCCAGACCTTGTGCATGCCGCTCAGATACCGCCAAATGCATATGCACAATTTCACTCGCCTGTCCCCATGGTGAATTTAGAAGCAGAATGACAAACAAACCACGCAGCAGTTTCACAGCAATTTGACGCATTGGATATTTTCTTTGACTTTAGCAGCTGTTGGCAGTTAGGAAAACGCTTTAGGTGGCATGCTGCTGTGAATAAGGCAGTAGTTTGCTGGCTTCTCGATAATATTCAGCCACTTGCAGCTTTTCCTGAGCGACATAATGTTGCACTGCTGTATGAAATGCGTTGTCTGCCAACCAGTGATTGCTGAAGCACAAAACCGGTTCAAACCCCCGTTGTATTTTATGCTCGCCTTGTGTGCCAGGATTAAAAAATGGCAGGCCATGTTCAATGCAATATTCGATGCCTTGGTAGTAACAAACTTCAAAATGCAGTCCATCTACTTCCTGCATGCAACCCCAGTAGCGGCCGAACAAACCTAGCTTGTCAGTAAAAAACAATGCGCTGGCCAGCATATCGCCGTTAATACGGGCTTGCACAACTAGTAGCCGCTCACTCATATCTTGTCGTATCGCCTCAAAAAAGCGACTAGTCAGATAGCCAGTGTGGCCTGAGCGTTTCAGGTAGGTGTGTTGATAACACAGATAGAAATCTTGCATATGCTCGGCAGTGATGGCGCAGCCCTTTAGCCGATGGAAGCTGATGCCCGCTTCTAGTAGTCGTCGACGTTCTTTCAGCAGGTTCTTGCGCTTACGCGAGCTGAAGGTGGCGGTAAAGTCAGCAAATTCGTTGTAGCCTCGATTAAACCAATGAAACTGCACAGAGTGGCGCTGCATAGCGCCAAGCTCGGCAAGTTGTACAGCATCTTCTTGGTGAGGGAAGAGTATATGCAGTGAGGACAAGGATGCTTCATGACAATAAGTTTTCAGGCGTTCCAGTACTGCAGGCCATAAATCCGCAGCGTTTGCGCCGGGACGTGTTAGCAAGCGCTGACCGGGAACCGGTGTGAAAGGCAGAGCAGACACTAGTTTCGGGTAGTAGCATTTTCTGTATCTGCCATAAGCCTCGGCCCAGGCAAAGTCAAACACGTACTCACCATAGCTGTGTGACTTTTGATAAAGCGGCAGTGCCGCAAGCAGGCCCAATGCGTCTTTCACCAGTAAATGGCAAGGTTGCCAGCCGCTACCTCCTGCCACGCAATGATGCGCTTCCAATGCCTCCAGAAATGCATAGTCCAGAAAAGGGCCAGCATCCTGACTTAAGGTTTGCCAGTCAGACGCTGGAATACGTTTAAGGCTATCGATAAAAGTGAATTGTAAATCCATGGCCGGACAGCGTTACAATATGAGCAAGAAGATATAGGTGCAGATAACTATGACAGATGCTGATCGCAAGATCATCAGAGAAACCCTGACTATGTTGCTTGCCAGACGGGAACATAGTCAGGCAGAACTGATGGTTAAGCTGACCGCCAGAGAATTCGATCCTTCGCTTAGTCGAACCATTCTAACCGAATTTGCCGAGCGGGGCTGGCAGTCTGATGCACGCTTTGCCGGATGTTTCGTCCGCCAGCGGGTGGGAAAGGGTCAGGGAGAGGCACGTATTCGTGCTGAGCTACGTATGCGTCAGGTGGCGGATTGTCATATTCAACAGGCTCTGGATGAATTGGATGTCGACTGGTTTGCTGCTGCATTGACTGCCTATCAACGTAAGTATCGACAGCCCGCGGCAGATTGGAAAGAGCAGCAAAAGCGTATGCGTTATTTACAGTATAAAGGCTTTAATGGAGAGCAAATCCGTTTTGCCTGCGAGAGTGCCTTTATCGATGAATAATGGCAAATTTCGACGCTTGTTGGCAGCTTCACCGCCAAAGGGATGAAAGTTGCATAAATTGAGGCGGTACAGGCTAGTAATTACTTATGATTGCACCTGACAGGTGGCGAGTTTTCATGATATCGTCCGCAATAATTCCAAGGTTTATTTTTCACAGTTTTTTTCTCCGGGATGTTAAATGACTATTAGCACTGCTGAAATTCGAAGCGCATTTTTGGACTACTTTGCCAGGCACGGTCACCAGAAGGTTTCCAGTAGCTCTCTGGTGCCGGCCGATGACCCGACTTTATTGTTTACCAATGCCGGGATGAACCAGTTCAAGGATGTGTTTTTGGGCGCTGAAAAACGTGCTTATACCCGCGCGGTATCTTCACAGCGCTGCGTGCGTGCTGGTGGTAAGCACAACGACCTGGAAAATGTGGGATATACGGCCCGCCATCACACTTTTTTTGAAATGCTGGGC
>NZ_JAFKCS010000340.1 GCF_017255015.1 Bowmanella yangjiangensis
CAGGCGAAAATCCTCCTGGGCATGCAGAAGAACCGCAGCGAGAGCAGCGCCGGGCGCGTTGCCACGCGCTTGCAGGCGCAGCGCCAGAAGCTCGACGAGCAGGTGCGCGACGCCGCAGCGGCGCTGGACGAGGAACGGGAGGTGACCCTGCACGGGCAGGCGGCGCCGCTGCCGCCGGGACGCCGGGTTCTGTCCTGGCGCGATCTGCGCCTGCCGTTCGGCTCGGCGCCGTTGCCGGATGTCGAGCTGTTCGGCTCGCGGCGGATGGCCATCGTGGGCCCCAACGGCTGCGGCAAGTCGAGCCTGCTGGCGCTGCTCAGCGGTCGCCTGGCAGCGCGCTCGGGCGAGTGTCGGGTCGAGGTACCCTGGGCGTTGCTCGACCAGGAACTGCAAGGTTTGGCGCCGCAGGAGTCGGCGCTGGAACATCTGCACCGCCTGGCACCCGGCAGCGCGCAGAGCGTGCTGCGTACCCGCCTGGATCACCTGGGCATCGGCCCTGATGCTGCGTTGTTGCCCTGTGCCAGGCTCAGTGGCGGTCAGCGCCTGAAGGTGGCGCTGGCCGGGGCCCTGGCCCGTGAGCCACAGCCCCGACTGCTGATGCTGGATGAGCCGGACAACTCTATTGACCTCGACTCGCGCCTGGCGCTGGAGCGCTTTCTGCGGGCCTATCGAGGGGCGCTGCTGGTGATTTCCCATGACGGCGCCTTTCTCGACGCATTGGCCTTGACCGACCGCCTGCAGTGGACGGCCGTTGGCTGGCTGCACGAGGTGTTGTGAAACGCCAGTGGCCGAGGGCTCTGGTCTACAATGCCGATCTTTGCCGCCAGTGAATGCCGCCATGACCGAACATCACTT
>NZ_JAFKCS010000341.1 GCF_017255015.1 Bowmanella yangjiangensis
TCGCCTCCCGCTCCAGCAGATCGAGCGCCAGCCAGGCGAACTCCTGCAGGGCCTGTTCCTGGCTGGCGTCCAGCAGCCGATGGGTCTCATCGAGCAGATAGAGGCAGCCGAACTGCCCGCCCTGACACGCCAGCAACGGCCAGAC
Source organism: Bowmanella yangjiangensis (assembly GCF_017255015.1). Lineage (GTDB taxonomy): Bacteria > Pseudomonadota > Gammaproteobacteria > Enterobacterales > Alteromonadaceae > Bowmanella > Bowmanella yangjiangensis. The sequence goes on from NZ_JAFKCS010000341.1 coordinate 146, forward strand.
CACCAGGATGCGCAGGTGTTGGATCTCAGCGAGTGGACCGGCCTCGCGGGCATCCGCGATCTGCCGTCGTTGCGTATCGCTCAGCCCGGCACTGGCCCAGATACGGCGCGTGCGCCCCTCGCCCGCGACCAGCACGCAGGCCGGTACAGCGAAGTGGGCACAGATCAGGCGGACCATTCCGTCGAACCGCTCGTCATTGGCGCTGGCAGTTGTATTGATCGACCCCAGGGGCTGCATAGGACGTCTGCTTCGCTTGGACCGCACAAGACATTGATAGTGATACGCCATTAGTGCGCTGGCGTCTAATCGTTCGTCACGCGCCGGCCTGGGGAGCATTCCCGCGCCAGGCACTCACCGAGTGGCCATGGACGCGGAGCGGTCCCCTGCCCCGAGCAGGAAAGCGCTCTATCTCGGCTATTGCACCAATGCCGGGAGATTCATGGATGGTCGAATGCAAATCATTTGTTATGGTATAACATCTACATTCGCGCACTTCAGCGACCGGCCCATCCGTGATCGGCCATGCGCACCTCCCTCCCAGAAACGCAGTACTAGGATCCCCGATGAAAACCACCTCGGCCTCCCTCGCCGTTCTGTCGGCGCTGGTATCGACCGACCTCCACGCCGCTCGCCCCAACGACGCCAGCGTCTCCCTTGGCGCCGTCTACGTGACCCCCGAGAAACGGAATGCTCTCGGCACCGAACGC
>NZ_JAFKCS010000342.1 GCF_017255015.1 Bowmanella yangjiangensis
TGCCCAGCGTCGGTTGCTCGAACAACGGCGGCGGCAGCAGCGGCGAGGTGGTGGGCGGCGGCGGTGCGACGGGCACGTCGGGTTGAGGTGTCGGCGTCATCACTGGCGGCGCGCTGGGGCCAGGGTTGGCGCGGAATTCCGGGTCGCCGGTAGTCAGCCCGCCCAGTGTGTAAGCGGCGCTGCTGAAGCCGCTCTGCAGGGTGTTGCCGATGCCGTCGACGATGCCGCTGCCTGCCGCCACCAGTGACAAGCCGAGCGTGCCCTGACCACTGACACCGCCGACGGTGACGCGGTAGGTGCGGGCATCCACTTGCACCAGGGACAGCAGGGTGCCGCTGGCACTGCCGCTGGTGGTCAAGGCGAAGTCGCCCAGATCGACGCCGCTGACCGCCTCGTTGAAGCTGACCGTGAAGCCGAGGGTGTCGCTGGTGGTCGGTGAGCTGCCGTCGAGAGCGATGCCGGTGACTTCCGGTGCGGCGGCGTCCACCAGCACGCCGCTGGTAGAGCCCACGCTGTTCAGTGCCGTCTGTGCATCGTTGCCGGCGCCATCGCGCAGGGTCGCACCGTTGGCGTCCAGGCCGCCGGCAACGGTGATGCCGTCGGTGTCCTGCTGGCCGTTGCCGACGGTCAGGCGGAACACCAGTGCGCTGCTGCCCGAACCACTGAGGTAGCTGGCGTAGACGACGCCGCCGTCATCCAGCGTGATCGCCAGGCGCGGTGTACCGCCACTGGTGTCGACGGTCACGGCCTCGTCGAAATTCACCGTGAAGTCGAGGTTGTCGCCGGCCAGGTAGGTGCCGTTGGCGGGCACGCCGACGCTGGTGACGGCCGGCGCCTTGCTGTCGATGGC
>NZ_JAFKCS010000343.1 GCF_017255015.1 Bowmanella yangjiangensis
GACCGCGATCACCTCGCGCTCAACGTCTCCTACTCCTTCTGATGGCAGGACCCGCAATGACCAGAACCCTTCTACGGACCTGTACGGTCCTGTTTTCCCTCGGCCTGCTGCTGCCCCTGGTGGCCCAGGCCAGGGTGAGTGCCGACCAGGCGGCGCAACTGCAGGGCACGCTGACCCCCTTCGGCGCCGAGCGCCAGGGCGATGCGGCCAAGGGCATTCCGCAGTGGACCGGTGGCATGACGCAGGCGCCGGCCGGTTATGGCGGCCCGGGCAGCTTCCACGTCGATCCCTATGCCGAGGAAACGCCGCTGCGGGTGATCGACGCCAGCACCATGCAGGCCGACGCGGACAACCTCAGCGACGGCGTCAAGGCGCTGCTCAAGGCCTATCCACAGACCTTCAAGCTGCCGGTCTACCCCAGCCACCGCAGCTTTTCCGCACCGGAGGACATCTACCGCAACACCGCCGTCAATGCGCAGCAGGCCGAACTGAGCGACTCCGGCTACGGCCTGGTGGGCGCCTATGGCGGCATTCCGTTCCCGATCCCGGCCGATGGCCGCGAGGCGATCTGGAACCACATCGCCCGCTGGCAGGCGCGCTACACCGACGAGGTGGCGGTGACCGCGCAGGTCACCACCAGCGGCAACTACTCGCTGTTGCGCGAGCGCATCCAGCTGCTGTCCAGCTACTACGACCCGAAGAAGGACGCCGGGAGCCTGGGCAATCGCCTCTACTATTTCGCCAGCGAACTGCTGCCGCCGTCGCGCGACGTGGGCCGCGCGCTGCTGGTGCACGAGCCCATCGACCAGGTCGCCGAGCCGCGCTCGGCGTGGATCTACAACCCCGG
>NZ_JAFKCS010000344.1 GCF_017255015.1 Bowmanella yangjiangensis
CTCATCGCCGTCGGCCAGCTCAAGCACCTGCTGGGCGTCTCCGCCTCCGGCGAGAACCTGCTGCACCTGCTGCCAGAGCTGCTGCAGGCACTGCCACAGACGCACTGGCCCACCCTGATCATCGGCCTGCTCAGCCTTGCCTGGCTGGGATGGGCCAGGGGCTACCTCAAACAGACGCTGCAACGCCTCGGGCTGTCGGCGCAGCTGGCCGGCAACCTGGCCAAGGCCGGGCCGGTGCTGGCCATCGTCGTCGCGATCATCGCGGTCAGCCTGCTGCACCTGCAGCAGGCCGGGGTCAAGGTCGTCGGCAGCGTGCCCCAGGGCCTACCCGGCCTGACACTGCCGACGCTGAACCTGGAGCTGGCCGTGCAACTGCTGCCGGCCGCGCTGCTGATCAGCCTGGTGGGCTTCGTCGAGTCGGTCTCCGTCGGCCAGACGCTGGCGGCGAAACGCCGCCAGCGCATCCAGCCGGACAACGAGTTGCTCGGCCTGGGAGCGGCGAACCTTTCCGCAGCCTTCAGCGGCGGCTTTCCCGTCACCGGCGGCTTCGCTCGCTCGGTGGTCAATTACGATGCCGGGGCGCAAACCCCCATGGCCGGCGTGTTCACCGCCATCGGCATCGGCGTCAGCGTGATGCTGCTGACGCCCCTGCTGCACGACCTGCCACAAGCGGTGCTGGCAGCCACCATCATCGTCGCGGTACTCAGCCTGGTGGACCTGCGATCGCTGCGCCATACCTGGCGTTACTCGCGCCAGGATGGCGCAGCGCAGGCCGCGACCCTGTTCGGCGTGCTGCTGATCGGTGTCGAAGCCGGCATCCTCATCGGCGTCGGCCTG
>NZ_JAFKCS010000345.1 GCF_017255015.1 Bowmanella yangjiangensis
TGCTGTCACTGTTCGTCCTGCCCGCCGCCTATGCCCTGATGCGCAGACGCCATGCGCCCAAGGTCGACGACCGCCACGCCGCCACGACAGCAGTCGAAACGGGATAAGCGCCAGCATATAGCGCCTCCAACGTGGCGCCATCACCAGGCACCCAGGCCAGACAGGTCTGGGTGCCTCTGATGACTGCCCCAAGGCTGGTCAGCAGGTACGGCAAGGCGTCAGTGCGCATCGTGCCCAGCCCGACGCGCCGATCACGCCTCGTCGATGAGCGATGCCCACCCGCTCGCCCTGCTCGGCATGTCGATCGCTGCCGAAGCTCACGGACTGCCCGCCGCCTTTCGCGCGGACGCCTTCCTGTCCAGGATGCGCACTTCTCGCTGCGGGAAGGGAATCTCGAAGCCGTGCTCTTGCAGTGCTTCCAGAATCATCAGCAGCAGGTCCCCGCCGACGCGATTGCGGCCGTCGTCGACGCCCTCCATCCAGAACTCGACGAACATGTTGATGCCCGAGTCGCCGAAGCTGTCTATCTCGCAGTCCGGGCGTTCCTCGATGGGTACGTCGTCGCCGCTGAACACCTGCGGATGGCTGGCGACCACGTCCTTGATGATGGCGATCAGCTTGCGGATGTCGGAGTCGTAGGCGACCGAGAAGTCGACGCGATAACGCTGGCTTTTGTCCTTGTGCGTCCAGTTGGTGAAGATCTCGGCGATGAACTTCTCGTTCGGCACCACGATGTCCTTGCCGTCGTAGGTTTCCAGCGTGGTCGAGCGCATGTTCAGTTCGCGCACGATGCCCGTGCGGCCATCCTCGAGTTCGACGTAGTCGCCGATC
>NZ_JAFKCS010000346.1 GCF_017255015.1 Bowmanella yangjiangensis
CGCTGGGCGATGATCACCCCGGCGATACCGAACAGCGCGACCAGTACGATGCAAACCCCAAGGGTCAACCAGGTCAGCTCGCGGGCACTGGCATATACCTCGTCCGCCTGCTTCAGGCCAACGAACTTCCAGCCCAGCTCAGGTGACGTATAGACATTGGCCATGTAGGCGACGTCGTCGATATCCAGCTCGACCAGGCCATTGTCGGTCTTGGCGATAGTTGCAAAGTACTCACCCGGCAGCTCGCTGATTTTCTTGAAGTTGTTGTCCGGCTGATGGCCATCCACGAGCAGGGTGCCACTCCCCTCCGCCACCATCAGAAAACCGGTTTCGCCAAAGCGTACCTTCTGCGCCATCTCCGTCAGCGCCTTGAGCGATACGTCCACCGCCACGACCCCAGAGAACGCACCGGCGCTATCCTTGAAGCCCTTGAGCACCGATACATAGACTGCGTCGTCCGGTTCCCAGTAGTAGCCGTCACGACGAGCCAGCGTGAAGTTGGCGTCACGGCCCTTGGTGTACCACTCGCGCTTGCGCGGGTCCCAGTCGCCGTAGTCGCCGGTACCCGGCCACTCCACGTAGCCACCCTGGGTATCACTCATGTAGACGTAGCCAAGCGTTGGGTTGCTCTCACCGATACTGGAGAAGTAATCGAAGATCTGCTTCTCGCGCCCGCCCTTGGCCGTGGCGACCTCGCCAGGCTTGCGCGCCTCGGCGAAGTAGGTACTCAGTGCGCCGCCGTCGGCATCCCTGACTGCCGGGTATTCCGCCAAGGCCGAGACGGTGTAGCCCACCGAGTCGAAAAAGGTGGTGAAACTGCTGTTAACCA
>NZ_JAFKCS010000347.1 GCF_017255015.1 Bowmanella yangjiangensis
GGTGCGTCTGGAGGCTGGCGAGGGCGATTATGGCCAGGCCATCACAGCGCTGCGCCAACGCCTGCGTGCGGTGCCGAACAAGGGCATCGGCTACGGTGTGTTGCGTTATCTGGCCGATGGCCAGATGCGCAGCAGGCTGGCAGCACAGGCGCAGCCGCGCGTCACTTTCAACTACTTGGGCCAGCTCGATCAGAGCGCCGACGGCGAAGCCCTGTTCAGCCTGCTCGATGAGCGGCCCGGTGATGCCTATGCCGCGAGCGCGCCGCTGAACAACTGGTTGGAGATCGTCGGCCAGGTGCACGACGGTGAGTTGGCGCTGCGCTGTCTGTTCAGTCGGCAGGTGTTTCGTCCTTCCAGCATCGAGCGCTTCATGGCGTCTTTCGAGGAGGAGTTGCTGGCAGTCATCGATCATTGTTGCGCGCAGATCGCGCAGGAGGCGTTCGCGCTATGAGTGTTGCCCTTTCTAATGTACCTGGCGAGCTGCACGCGGAAATCGCCGCCTATCTCGATATGGTCGACGAGGGCCGGCGGGCAGGGCGGCCGGCTCCCCATGAGTTGCCGGTGGCACAGGCGCGTGCCGAGTTCGAGGCCGCTTCGCGCAGCCTGCCACCATTCGCTCCGCCCTGTACCGTGGAGCAAGTCTCGCCGCAGGTGCGCCACGGTCACCTGGCGGCAAGGCTGTATCGGCCGGAGCAGGCCGGTGCGGCGCTGCCAGTGCTGATCTATCTGCATGGCGGCGGTTATTGCATCGGCAGCCTGGACTCGCACGATGCGGTCTGTCGGCAATTGACCATCAGCGCGCAGTGCGCGGTATTGGCGCTGGACTAT
>NZ_JAFKCS010000348.1 GCF_017255015.1 Bowmanella yangjiangensis
GGCAGGCTGACGGGCCCCAGGGCCAGCGACAGCCAGAACGAAAACAGCAGGAGGACGCCCATCGCCAGCAGCAATGGGCGGGGACGAAAAACAGGATTCATCGGTCGAGTTCGGCCGTCAGAGCTGGCTCGGAAGGATAGAACGCCGCCGACAACTCGACCAGCCCCTCGGGCAGGCGCGGACCGAGCCCGCCCACCAGCAGCGTCGGATCGAGGCTCAGCACACGGCCGTCACGCACGGCGCTGGTCTGCGCCAGCAGCGGATTCTGCCGCAGCACCGCCTGACGCGCCTCCTCTCCCTGCAGACTGCGGTCGGCTACGATCAGCACCTGTGGGTCCATCGCCAGCAAGGCCTCGCTGGAGATCGGTTTGTAGCCGCTGTGCTCGGTGCGACTCTCGCCACCGGCCCGCTCGATCAGCCACACCGCCAGGCTGTCCTTGCCGGCCGCCATGAGGTTGCTGCCAGCATGACCGAGCAACATCAGCACACGCGGTGCCGACTGCTGCTCGCGCGCCTTGGCGACCCAGGCCGCCTGATGCTGCAGAGCCTGGCGATAGGCCGCGATTTCTTCATGCGCCTGCTGCGGCCTGCCAAGCAGTTCACCCAGGCGCAGCACATTGCTTTCGAGCGCATCCAGATCGGGCCTGGCCGACAGACTCTCGATACGAATGCCGGCTGCCTTGATCTGCGCGAGCACCGGAGGCGGCCCCATTTCTTCGCTACCGATCAGCACGTCCGGGTGCAGCGACAGCACACCCTCCGCCGACAAGGCCCGCTGATAACCGACGCTCGGCAACTGCTGCAGCGATTGTGGATGCAGGCTGGTG
>NZ_JAFKCS010000349.1 GCF_017255015.1 Bowmanella yangjiangensis
TGTTGGCCAGGAAAGCGCTTTTCGCCGCGCTCGCCGCATCGGCCTGCTCCTTGGCGCGGCGCAGGTGTGATTCGAGCTGCAACTGAGCGGTGATGTCGCGGTTGATACCCGTCACCTTCGCCGGCCGGCCCATGGCGTCGTACTCGACGTGGGCGCCGGCCTGGATATGCAACACCTGGCCATCGGGCCTGACGATGCGGAACACCACGTCGAAGGTCGAAACCCGGGCGAGGGCCTCCTGCAGGCTGGCCTCCACGGCGGCGCGATCCTCCGGGTGGATGCGTGCCTGCCAGTGCTCGTAGCTGAGGCCTTGCTCGCGCTGCGACAGTGGGTAGTCGTAGAGCTCGAACATCCGCTCGTTCCACTGCAGCTGGCCATCGCCCGGGGTCCAGGACCAGATGCCCAGCTCGGCCACCTCGGCCGCCATGGCCATCTGGTCTCGCGCTGCGAGCGCTTCGCGGCGCAGCCGCTGTTCTTCGGACAGGTCGAGCGCGATGCCCAGGTAGCCGGTCAGCTGTCCGCTGGTGTCGCGCATGGCGGTCACCATCAGCGTCACGGCAAGCCTGGAACCGTCCTTGCGGATATAGGACCACTCGCGGCTCTCCGCGCCCTCCAGCTCCGACTTGTGCACGAAGACGCGAAAACCGCTGATCGGCTGGCCGTATTCCTCGCTCAGCTCGCGGCTGCGCGCCTCCACCTCTTCGGGCAGGTGGAACACCGCCGGCTTCTGCTTGCCGATCATCTCCTCGGCGCTGTAGCCCAGCAGGCGTTCCGCGCCGCGATTGAACACGCGGATGGTGCCTTCCAGGTCGGTGGCGATGATCG
>NZ_JAFKCS010000035.1 GCF_017255015.1 Bowmanella yangjiangensis
GCGAGCTGCACTGCGTCGGCGCCACCACGTTGGATGAGTACCGCCAGTACATAGAAAAAGATGCGGCTTTGGAGCGTCGTTTCCAAAAAGTGCTGGTGGATGAACCTTCAGTGGAAGACACCATTGCTATTCTGCGTGGTCTCAAAGAGCGTTATGAGCTGCATCACTCTGTGAATATTACCGACCCGGCTATTGTGGCGGCGGCTTCATTATCCCATCGTTATATTAGTGACCGTCAATTGCCCGATAAAGCCATTGATCTGATAGATGAAGCGGCGTCGAGTATCCGTTTGCAAATTGATTCCAAGCCAGAAGATATGGACAGGCTGGAGCGGCGTATTATCCAGCTTAAGCTTGAAGAGCAGGCACTGGCCAAGGAAACCGATGACGCCAGCCATAAACGTCTGGAATTGATTGAACAGGAACGCGAAGGTCTCGAAGTGAAGTTTAAAGAGTTCGAGAAACTCTGGAATGCCGAAAAAGAGGCCATGCAAGGCACGCAGCACATCAAGGCCGAGTTGGAGCAGGCTAAACTGGATCTGGAAATTGCCCGTCGTGCCGGCGACTTAAATCGAATGTCGGAACTGCAATATGGTCGAATTCCAGAGTTGGAGCGCCGATTGGAACGTGCTGATGAAGCACAGCATCAGGAAACCCGATTGTTGCGCAATAAGGTGACCGATGAAGAAATTGCCGAAGTTTTGTCGCGTTGGACTGGTATTCCGGTTTCCAAAATGCTGGAAGGTGAGCGCGAGAAATTACTTCGCATGGAAGATGTGCTGCATAAACGAGTGGTCGGGCAGGCAGAGGCGGTAAGTGTTGTGTCCAATGCCATTCGTCGCTCTCGCGCCGGTTTGGCTGACCCCAACCGCCCCATAGGGTCCTTTCTGTTTTTAGGGCCAACCGGGGTGGGTAAAACCGAGCTATGTAAAGCCTTGGCGGAGTTTTTGTTTGATACCCAGGATGCCATGGTGCGTATTGATATGTCTGAGTTTATGGAGAAGCACTCGGTGTCACGTTTGGTCGGTGCGCCTCCAGGCTACGTTGGCTATGAAGAAGGCGGCTATCTGACTGAGGCGGTAAGGCGCAAGCCTTATTCCGTTGTGTTGCTGGATGAGGTAGAGAAGGCCCACCCAGACGTATTTAATATTTTGCTGCAGGTGTTGGATGATGGCCGACTAACCGATGGTCAGGGTCGTACGGTGGACTTCAAAAACACCGTGGTGATTATGACTTCCAACCTAGGGTCAGACATTATTCAGGACAAAGCTGCGCAAGGGCAGTATGAGGAAATGAAAGCTTTGGTCATGGGCGTGGTGAGTCAGCACTTCAGGCCGGAATTTATTAACCGGATTGACGATACCGTGGTTTTCCATCCGCTTGGACATGCGCAAATCAAAGCTATCGCCGAGATCCAGCTAGCCTCGCTGACCAAACGTCTGAGTGATAAAGGCTACCTGTTGTCGTTAAGTACAGCGGCCTTGGATAAACTTGCCGATGCAGGTTTCGACCCGGTTTATGGGGCCAGACCACTGAAACGCGCTATTCAGCATGAGATAGAGAATCCGCTGGCGCAAAAACTGCTCAGCGGCGCCATTTTGCCTGAATCCACTATACAGGTGGACGTTGAAAATGGTGAGTTTGTAATTCAATAATCTGCTGCAAGCTAATCAGGGGCCGCAATAGCGGCCCTTACTTTTTCAGGCTGTCAAGCAGCAGCACCGCATCCTGAAATTCAGGATAACTTGTACTTTTGATGGCTTCTTGCAATTGCACCCGTGCTTCTTCAAGACGGTTGAGTTTACTTAACACGTAGCCCAAGTGATAGCGGATTTCCGGATTACCAGCGTCCAGAACATAGGCTTCCCTTAATAGGGGCAGTGCTTGGTCATATCGACCCATTCTTGCATTTAGCCAGCCTAGTGTATCCATCAGCGCGGGGCTGGGTTGGCCAATTAATTTTGCTCGCTCAGCCGTGGTCAGCGCTTTTTCCAGGTCTGTCAGGGCATACAGGTTGGCCAAGTTGTTTAGCACAGCTGGGTGGTTTTCAAACTCAGGTGTCAATAGCAACTGTTCATAGTGCTGGATGGCTTTGGCGCTTTGTTGTGTGTCCAGGTAGCTATCTGCCAGTAATTTTCTCACCCAATCTGGCTTTGCCTGAGTACTCAGCCGTTGCTCTATCGCCTGTTGGAACTCTGCTGCGCCTATGCCTTGTCGGCTGAGCTGATAAAATATAGTAATGGCAGCAAGGTTATTTTCATCTTGCTTAATGGCAAGCTGCAAATGTTGTATGGCTTGTGGCCAACGTTTTTCCATGGTGGCGAGTTCAGCCTTTATCAGAGAAAGTTGTGTGGCTTTAATTTGCATGTTGGGCAGAGATTTCAGATAAGACTTGGCTGCTGCGAGGTCTCCAGCGTTAAGCTCAAGTCGGGTCTGTGCTAGTTTGATATCCACAGATTCTGGTGCATTGAGCTCTGCAGTGGCCAAGGATTTTCTCGCGCCTGCAATATCTTTTATCTGAGTTTGCATCGCTGCCAAGCTTAATAGTTGTGGCGCGGAAGTGCTCCATAAGTCGTAAAGCAGATCCAAATTTGTTTTGGCACCAACGTGATTCTTTTGCGCCATGAGCACTTGCGCCTGTAGGTAGACAAGCTCTGGATCAAGGCGATTATTCTGGCGCAGTTGACTGGCCAGGGTAGATGCCTCAGGCCATTTTTGCAGTTGAACATAGATTTGTAGCAACCTGCGCGACGCTTGAGCATGCTCAGGCTCGTACAATAGTGCTTTGTTTATCCAGTTGGCGGCTTCATCTAACTGTTGCTGAGATAAAGATAAGTCTGCCATTAATAATATGGCGCGAACATTATCAGGATGTAGCTTAATGATTGCTGTTGTAAGCTGCTCAGCTTGTGCATAGTTGTTTTGTTTATTGGCTAAGATGGCCAGGTTAAAGTTCGCTGATAAGTTATCAGGTGATTGTTTCAGCACGGCTTGGATGACATTTTCAGCCTGCGAAAACTGTCCGGTCTCTATCAAGACTGCGGCATGCAAATTGAGTACATCTATGTGCTCAGCGTAATCCTTCAATAGTTGTTTGCTGATGCTCAAGGCCTGATCTGAATGTCCTGTTTCTAGAAGTAGCTTACTCTTTAGTAAATGAAAGCCCAGATTCTCAAAGGGAACCTCGAGACCGGCAATAACTTGAAGTGCTTGTTCTGATTTGCCTTGCAGACTTAATAAATTAGCGCGCCCAATCAGAACAGCCGACTGTTGGGGGTATGTTCGATTTAGTTCTCTGAGTAACTGCTCTGCTCTGAACAGATTGTTTTGCTGTAAATAAAGCTTAAATAAGGTCAGGCTTAAATCCAGATTAGACTTGGTCAGGCGTTGGTGTTGTTCCAGTAAACTAACCGCTTTATCTGTTTGACTTGCCTGGATATAAGTTTCCACCAGAATTCGCAGTGCACGGTCTTCATTAGGACGCTCTTCCAGCAGCCGGCCAAGGATGCTGCGTGCGGACTCTATATTACCCTGAAGAAATTCCACCAAGCCATGTAGATACTGATTGCTACCCTTGTATAGTTCGCCAGCTGGGTCCAGCCTGGCGAGTTTACTGCTGATATCGCTCAGCAGTGTCAGACTTTCCTTGGCCTTCCCCTGACGATTGAGCAACCAGGCCTTCATCAAATTGGCGGTTGGATCAGAAGGCGACAATGTGAGAAGTTTGTCATTCATCTCGCTGGCTTGCTGATACTGGGCCAGTCCAAAATAAACCTGAGCCAAACCTCGTTGAATAACCGGGTCCTCGTTGTCTAGTTTGTAGGCCTGCTGATAATAGTTCAGCGCCTGGTCTAAGTTTCCCTGACGTTGTCTGAGTTCGCCCATCAACTCAAGCGTTTGTTCGTTATTGGGCTGCAGTTGCAAAGACTGTAATACCCAGTCTTCAGCACTGTCAGCTTGACCTGTTTGTATTAAAAAAGTGGCAATGAGGTTACGTGCTCGTACTTCATCGGGGAAAAGCTGCAAAGCCGACTTAAATTCCTGTTCAGCCAGTTCTGGTTTGTTTTCTAGCAGGTAAGCTTGACCTCGTAACAAATGCCACTCAAAACGACCTTCATGATTAAGACTGTAATACTGTTCTTCCAATACTAGTAGTTCGTCAACTTTGCGCTGTAGCAATAAACTGGTTCCCAGTAGCGGCAATACCAAGTGTAAATCGGCGCCAAGCTCGAGGGCCTCATCAAACAGCTGCTCGGCAGCCGCCATATTGCCCGCTGTGAAATACACTTTGCCCATCAGCAAGGTTGAGGGGAGGTGAGATGGGTTTTCTTGCAGCGCATTTTTCAGATGAATAAATGCCTCCTCTATCTTACTTTCTTCATAAGCCGATAAAGCAGACTCATAATTTTGAGAATAATCAGCGCTCCGTAGGGGCATAGAAGCGAGCAATAGCAGACAAGCGAGAAGGTGTTTCATGGTGTCTCCCGGAAGCTTAAAAGACAAAGGGTAGCTGATTGGCTACCCTTATAAGTCATCAGGAAATATCAGGATACTTTATTTGTGCGACGCAAACACAGTAAACCTAGAGCGAACAACAAAATGGCTGTTGGCTCGGGAATGCTAGTGCCGGGGTTCCCATCAGGGGTATCCGGGCTTTGAGTATACAAGCCGCTAATTTTCATATAATCCTTTCCCGACGCATAGTTTGCGCTACCACCGAATGCCGGGTTGTACGCACCAACTAGCCAGTATTTGGATGTCACAGAACTACTGACACTGCGGTACGCTGAACTCGCTGTGCCTATATAATCACCTTGTGATACCCAGCCATTCGATAAAAACTGACTCCAACTTAGATTGGCCAAGCTATTTACACTGCCACCACCTGTATAGGCTGCAAAGGACATGTCAGCGTCACCTTGATGCCAACTGATACTCACACCATCCAAAGAAACAGCGGTATCAAAGCTCAGTAACAGAGCGTCGAAGCCGTTATTGTTATCAACGCCATGCTCTGGATTATATAAGTTTTCAATTCCTACCCCTCCAGACCAACGGCCAAGTTGGCTCTGGGTTAGGTTGCCGCCTTGATTCGTGGCATCTGTCCAACCGGTAATCGTTAGACCAATACCATCGACATTCATACTCAGGTAGTTTGAGTTGCCAAAACCGCCAAACGCAGCATTACCTAAATTCCAAGTCTCTGTGCCGGCTGATGCTTGACCGCAAATCAGCGCCGCAACCAGTAGTAAAGATTTCTTAAACATCTTTTTCATTCCTGCCCCAATGATACTTAAGAACTTAAGCAGAATTCATTCCACTTTTTGTTTTTCTATAGTAATCAAAAGGATGTGGTCTTTACTCTATGGCATAACATGGTTTAATGAGGTCGGTTTGTAAAAATTGTGGACAGTGGTGCGAGTGGATGCAATGAATACACTGTGGTTGTTGGGCAATCTCTGGGTTGTGCTAGAGTCATGTTGGGGACCTGTGGTATCTTCTCGCCATCAATCTGGGAGGAATCAATGACCGACACCAAGCGTAAAGGTATTTATCTGCTGCCAAACTTACTGACAACCGGCGGCCTGTTTTCTGGTTTTTATGCCATTGTTTCGGCAATGAATGGTCACTTTGAGGCGGCCGCTGTAGCAATTTTTGTGGCGATGCTGTTTGACGGTCTTGATGGCCGTGTGGCGCGCATGACCAATACCCAAAGTGAGTTCGGTGCTGAGTATGATTCCATGTCCGATATGGTGTCTTTTGGCATTGCTCCAGCCTTAGTTGCTTATACGTGGGGACTAACGGAGCTTGGTAAACTGGGGTGGCTTGCAGCTTTTGTGTATGTTGCGGGTGCCGCGCTCAGACTGGCTCGTTTTAATACTCAGATAGGCATTGCTGATAAGCGTTATTTTCAGGGATTAGCCAGCCCAGCAGCGGCGGCATTAGTTGCTGGGTTAGTTTGGGTTGGCGTGGAGTATGAAGCGGTTGGGACTGATTATGGTGTGATTGTCGCTTTTGTCACGGCCGCAGCCGGTTTGTTGATGGTTAGCAACTTTAAATACAATTCCTTTAAAGAGGTTAACTGGCAAGGTAAGGTGCCTTTTGTGGCACTGCTGCTAGTGATGTTGGTATTTGTTATCGTTGCTACTCAGCCATCGCTGGTGCTGTTTATTGCTTTTCTTCTGTATGCGGTGGCTGGGCCCATCAACACCTTCAGAAGCGTAGATAAGGTTAAGCTTGAGCATGTTGTCGGGGATGCTGACGAGCAGGTGGATGCGGAATTCGGACCCGAAGATAAAGCTAAAACGGATAAGGAATAAAAAAAGGCGCTGATATCAGCGCCTTTTTTGTATTTACTTTTGCATCTTACGACGCATTCCCAGCAGTCCTAGCATCAGACCAAACATAACCAAAGTCGCAGGCTCAGATACAACACTAGCTTGACCTAACGCCAGTCCATTGACAAATAGTAGATCGGCACTTCCACTGTCAAAAACGGTGAAGTAGTTGTAGTCTGGGTTGTCAAAGGCATCAAAGTAACCTTGGAACGCCCAGCCAGGTAGGGAAAAGTCAATATCAAAATCCAGAAACTCAATACCGGCATAGATATTGTTGGTATCAAAGATTGCCTGGAAGGAATAGCCGTCTTCTACCGGAATATCGTATCCTAGGAAGTTAAACGACACGAAAGACAGCACCTCACCTGTTCCAAACACTGGGTCATATAATGCACCGTTAGTGTCTATAGTAATGCTACCGATGATACCGGTACTGCCATCTGATGCTACTTCAATCAGATCTTGGGTTATCAGTGCAGCATTTGCTTGCGTTGACACGGCAGCCAGGAGGCATAAGGTGGAAAGTAGTTTTTTTATTTTATTCATTTTTAGTCTCACTCATTATTCTAAGTATCGCTTTTGCGATATCTATTAATCAGCTGTGTTCAATAAGGGGCATCAGCAGATGCCCCTGTTTTTCATTAAGGCTGTACTTCCAGTACTGTTGTACCTTGTGCAACGCCTTCATCATCGAAGAAGGTCACGGCGCCCATATATAAGAAGCCTGGCTCCAAACCACGAGTCGTGATAGTGACGTTATTGAAACGTCCTTCTATTGCTCGTGGAGTGGAGCGTATGCTGGTCGTACTTTCTTGTTGGTCGGCCACCCAAACTGGCATGGTGTAATCCACACTTTGATTGCCAGCCAAATCCCAGCCGTGTACAAACACGATGTAGAAGTCACCAACTGGTGCATTAGCCGCTGGTTCTGGATTGGTAAGAATTACATCTTCATTTGAGCCACCAAACGCAGAACTGCCTACAGGAGAGCAACTTCTGGCGATACAGCGATACACGTACATATCAAGGTCGGTGTCTTGGGCGCTAACCAGACTGTCACGCAAGCTGAAGCGGACCACTTTAGTACCTTCAGGGATCAGGAAGCCATGGAAGCCCAAGCCAGCTTCATTAAAGGCAAACTCCCTATCTTCGTCCTGTGATACAGTTCCGCTAGAACCAAATGGTGCAACCAAGCCTGCGTAATCGAGACTGGTTGAACCGCTGTAAAGCATCTGAACAGGGAAAGAGGCACGACCACGATTCAATTGCAAAGAGAGTGCTTCAGGTATATCCATCTTCACATCACTAGCAGCTTTAACAGCTAGTGGTGAGCGAACGGAATGGCCATTTTCATCTGTCCAAGTGATAGCACCAAATGCCCACTCACCGATGACTGCGTCCCCGTTTTTGCTGAAGGTCACGGCATAGCTGGCCTGGCCATCGGCTGGCACAACGAGATCTTGGGTTTCAGTCTCTACGCCATTCGAATCGAAGGTCTGTATAGATACGTCAATACCCGCAGGCGCTTCTATATTGGCTACATATGTGCCACCTAGCCCTGATACATCTTTCACTGTGCGAGACAGCGTTTTGGGCCCGGACAGTGCACTGATGGCCATAGACGGATAGTTAAGCTGGTTGGCTTCGGTGGCGAATCCATCGCTTTCCCATTCACTACAGGTGCGCCCGGATTCAGTCTGAACAAAGCTATTTTGTGCCTGACCGCACATAAAGCCGAAGTAATCACCGGCATTCAGATCATAGGTAAGACCTGGCTCCATGGCTTTTACAGGTGCAGCGTGGCCGCTGCCGAAATTAAATGGCGTTGCAGGGATGGGGCTGATCACATTCTCATTTTCGTCATGCATAACCACAACATCTTGTCTTGCTGTTGTCATTAATGCTGACTTGATTTGTGCGGGCGACCAGGATGGATTTTGACCCTTCAGCAGCGCTGCCATACCAGCAACATGGGGGGCTGCCATGGATGTACCGCTAAGGTATCCATATGTTTCGCCTTGTGGGCCAAACATTGGCGCAGATGAAATTCCCGCCAGAATTCTCACCCCTGGCGCAGTGATATCCGGCTTGATCAGATCTTCAGTGTTACCGTTAGGGCCTCTGGAGGAGAAATCAGCCATGATATTGCCAGCTTCTACCTGTTGCTGGAACGAACCTGCGCTCATCTTTATGGTGACATTTTCTCCGGCAGTGATAGCAGCATTTAAGGCTTCGCCATCTGTTCCGCTAATCATTACACCAGGGATATCGTAAGCGCCAGTGCCGCCCATTACTGTTACGGGACGATCGTCACTGTATACAATAACGGCTTTTGCACCGGCTAATTGTGCACGCTCTACTTTGTCTGAGAAGTTACAAGTACCGCGTTTAAGCAATGCAATGTTGTCTGCAATTTCAGCCGCGTTGTCTAATGGACTAGGCTCGCCGTCGAAACAGCCCAGAAGCGGTTCTGCTATTACAACCTTAGCTGTGACTTCACCAGATTCAGACAAAGGTTTGGTAATAGAGCCTTCAGTTGAAAGCAGGGTCTCTGCTGGATCTCTTGAGACAATTTCAATAGCATTAACATAGCTGATGCCATCGTAGGTTGAGGCCGCAACGCTGGTTACCCAGGGTGCAGGAGTTCCTACTGTAACTGGGGCTGTACCACTGTTACCCGCAGATACAGAGACAAACACGCCGGCATTTGTTGCTCTTAACATTGCAGCGGTCTGCGGTGGGGTAAGGCTGGTGCGGCTGCCGCTAATAGAGTAGTTGATCACATCAACACCATCGGCAACGGCAGCATCAATCGCAGCCATTGAGTCCGAGCCGAAACAACCTCGCTCTTCTACACCTTCAGGGCTAACGTAATCGCTATTCCAGCAAACCTTATAGGCAGC
This sequence comes from Bowmanella yangjiangensis, assembly GCF_017255015.1. Classification (GTDB taxonomy): domain Bacteria; phylum Pseudomonadota; class Gammaproteobacteria; order Enterobacterales; family Alteromonadaceae; genus Bowmanella; species Bowmanella yangjiangensis. The sequence goes on from NZ_JAFKCS010000035.1 coordinate 9,242, forward strand.
TATGCGTGCACGAGGGGCAATACCTGTAACATTACCAACATCAGTGCCGAACAATGTTGCTGGTACGTTTTCGTTACCGGCCGCTGTGGAGGCGGTGTGTGTACCGTGACTTGAAGCATCCCGAGGTGATTCAAATTCGCCTAATCCATACTGAATTTCATAGCTGGATTCAAAGCCAGCCTTGAAATAGCGGGCGCCGATGAGTTTGTTGTTACATTCAAAGGTGCCTTCAGCCATCTCTGCACCGGAGTCACAGACACCGCTCCAACCCAGATTTTCCGTTGAGCTGTAGCTTCCGTCATCTGCAAAGCTTGGATTCTCTGGCCAGATGCCAGAATCGACTACGCCAATAATGACGTCTTCACCTTTAATCCCCAAGGTATGCTGACCATTGGCGCCAGTCAGGCCCAGAAAAGCAGGTGTGTTTGCTGTAGTCAGCTGTTGCTTTTCATCAATCCATACACCAGCTACATCAGGATGCTGACGTAGCTGAGCAGCTTGGGCCTGAGATAACCTGGCGGCAAAGCCGTTAAAAGTATGGGTGTAGTTGTACAGAACATCGGTCGCACCAATGGCTTGAGCGACGGCTTGTTGTTTGTTTTTGAGCTGCTGGGTATACGCCGCAAGTTTGGAAGACTTGGCGTTGTACAGGTTACCCTTATTTGCGGCAAGATGATTGCTGGGTTTCAATTCACCCAGTTCTTGTGCCTGAGCTACACCCGACATACCTTTCAATTGAACTATATAGGTAGCGGTTTGACTTGCGCTTTTGTTTGGTAGGGTGGCGCTTGAGGTCGCTTTAAGTCCGCTGCGATCAATTTCAATTTCTTGTGCTAGAGCATTCGCTGCCGTTAGAGATACCAGCGCAGTTGAAATTAAACTGCCTAGTAGTGACTTCCTAAACGTCATTTTTATCTCCTGGTTGTTGTTTTTATATATATTTCTTCAGAGGTAAGCTGAGCCTGTCTTGTCTGACAATGCTTACCCTATAGATCTACTCTATGAAAGTTGGAGGGCTTCGATGCAATACGACAGTAGCCGAGCATTTGGAAGCATATCCCTGCTATACAGTCCCTTTCTAAATACAAGAATTAAAATATATCCAGAGAGGGGGATAACAGCATTCCATAAGTGGAAGTTTTCCAATGCAAGATTTAATCCACTTGTTATCTTTTTGATTTTTAAGTGTAAAAAATGTGGTATCTCTCTGATGTGTAAGAAAAACTGACATTGTTACGAGAAGTCTCTCTATCTAAGGAAACATAGGAAAATAACACCCCTGCGCAAAAAGTGTGCGAACGGAAGGTTTTTTGCAAAAACCAGTTGACGGCTTCGCTGAAATCTCTAGAATGCGCACCACTTCGACGGGGTAGCCCGGCAGGCCAGGAAGGCAGAAGGATTCAGGGAACGGCAAGCAACGAAAGAATAAAAA
>NZ_JAFKCS010000350.1 GCF_017255015.1 Bowmanella yangjiangensis
GTTGCCGCCTTCGCGCAGGAACAGCGCCCGCTGCGGTTCGCCGTCATCGAGGGTTGGGCCATGCCGATGATGCAGTTCGTCGACGGCCAGACGACCACTGGCATTCTCTATGACCTGTATATGCACCTGGCGCAAAAGGTTGGCCGCAACGCCGAGCTGGTGGTGATACCACGCCTGCGCGCGCAAAGCGCCCGGGCTCGAGGCGAAATCGACGTACACTGCTACGTCAACCCGTCCTGGCACCAGGACTCACACCACCAGTACATCTGGAGTCAGCCCCTCTTGGTCCAGCACGGCCTGATCGTGGGGCGCAGCGCCGAGCCCGATTTCACCCTGGAGAAACTTCACGGCCAGCGCCTAGGGACGGTCCTGGGTTTCAACTATCCCGGCCTGCAGGCGCTGTTCGACAGTGCCCAGGTTCACCGCGAGGATGTCCGCACCCAGACCCTGGCGCTGGAGAAGCTCGAGGCCGGTCGCTACCGCTATGCGGTCAGCAACAACCTGTCCCTGGACTGGTTCAACCGCCATCGGAGCAAAGCCAAGCAGCTGCACGCGCTCGGTGAAATCAGCAGCGACCTGATCTACTGTCTCGTTCGCGATGCCCCGGACGTACCGACGCAAGCGCTCCTGGGCGCACTGGTGCAGATGACGCAGGACGGCGAGCTCGAGGCCATCCTCGCCCGCTACCGCTAGGCGTCGGCCAGCACCTGCAGCACCTGCTCGACGCGCTGCGCCAGGCTGCCGGCAAGACGCGTGAACGCCCAGCCGCGCTGCTGCAGCGCCTGTTCATACCACTGGTTCTGGCGCCGCCGGAAGGTCTCGTC
>NZ_JAFKCS010000351.1 GCF_017255015.1 Bowmanella yangjiangensis
TGTATGGAGGTCAAGCCATGAAGCCCAACCCCATCAGCCTGGGCCGCAAGGCCCTAGTGCAGCACCTGCAGTCCATCACCGCCGCCAACGGCTACAGCACCAACGCCGGCCACAACGTGAAAACGGGGTGGGTGAACGAGGTGCTGGAGACCGAGAAAGAGAATCTGCCGCTGATCTGCGTCCAGAAGGGCAAGGACCTGGCCCCCAAGCCAGGGCCTGACGGCTTGATCAAGTACAGCGGCTTCTCTGTTGTCGGTGTCATCTCGGCTCCTCTCACCGATTACGAAGACGCCATAGACGACCTGGAGCGCGACATGCTGCTTGCACTGTCGCCCACCAGCAGCGCCCGTCAGCGCTGGATGCCAGTTGGCATCACCGGCATCACGGTGGGCGCACCTGAGCAGTACCCGCCCGGGCAAGGCGAGCCGACCGCCCGCGTGCTCATCCCCGTGCATCTGCACACCATCATCGAAAGGTAACCCCATGACCCAGAAAGACACTGCCGTGCAGGCAGGGGATGCGGCCGCCCAGAAAAAGGCCCCGGAGCGCGTCGAGGTCACCCTCGCCAAGCCCCACACCCATGCCGGCAAAGAGCTGCAGCCGGGCGAAAAGATCAAGGTGACGGCGCGTCAGCGCGAGTGGCTGCAAGGCCTGGAAGTCGTCGCCAAAGCCGAGGAGAAGTGACCCATGTCCATCAAAAAAGAAACGGTGGTGATCGGTGGTCACCTCAAGGCGCGTGAATACGGCAGTGGCCTGCCGTTCCAGAAGGTCGGCCTGGTATCGACCATCCAGCACGCCACCGAGACCAACTCACTGACG
>NZ_JAFKCS010000352.1 GCF_017255015.1 Bowmanella yangjiangensis
CCTGGCGATGGCGAAGGCGCGCGCGTGGCGTGGGTCGACGAACTCGGTCAGGGGGCTGAGCAGGACCTGGTCGGGGCGTTCGGGATCGTCATCGGTGGTGGCGTGCGCCACCAGCGCCTGGGGCGAGGTGCTCACGATCATGCCGATGTGCGAGTAGTCGCCACCGCCTACCTGCTGGATCAGGCGGCTTTCGCGCGAAGGGCCGAGGCGAAACACCCAGTCGCCGTTCTCCACGCGCGGCAGGCTGCGTACTGGGGCGCTGACGGAGGGTTGTGGCTGGAGGCTGGCCAGCGCCACGGTGGCGCCGGCCAGCAGCAGGCTCAGGCACAGCCCGAGACGCAGGCGGCTCAGATCTTGATCTTCCAGTCGCCGTCGACCTTGTTCAGGCGCAGTCGCTCGGTCTTGGGCTTGGCATCGCTGTTGTTGAAGTGAACGATGGCCTCGATGCGGGCCTGGCTGTCGTCGTTCGACAGGGTTGGCGCCTGCACCTCGATACGATCCAGGCCACCCTGGCTTTCGGTGTACTTCTCGGTGCGGGCCAGCTGGGCGCTGAGCTTGCCGCGAACCAGCGCGACTTCTTCGTCGCCGGTGCCTTCAGGAACGTCGATGTACTCGAACAGTGCGTCGACGTCGTTGCCGTAGGCCGCCTGCAGGAAGGCTTCGGCAATGCCTTCGGGGGTGTTGTTCGGGCCGCCGCAGCCAGTGAGCAGCAATGTAGCGGCGAGTGCGTAGATCCAGCGCTTGAGCATGGTGACTTCCTTGTGAGTCGCTTCCGTTGGGGCGGCGATGATAGCCCCAGGCTCAGGCTGGATCAGTGAT
>NZ_JAFKCS010000353.1 GCF_017255015.1 Bowmanella yangjiangensis
GAGAGCGGCAACCTCTCGCACCTGGTTCAGGAGTGGCTGTGGCCGCTGGCTCTGCTGACCCTGGCGCTGGGCGCCGTCGGCGCGTTCGCCTCGGTGACGCTGCAGGGCATGCTGGCCTACCTGGTGGTGCTGTCGGTGGGCACGCTGCTCGCCGGCATGGCCCTGGGCACCCCCGAGGCACTGCAGGCGGCGCTGTTCTACCTGATCCACAGTACCTGGGTGGCGGGCGCGCTGTTCCTGATCGCCGATCTGGTCAGCCGCCAGCGCGGGATCAAGGAAGCGCAGCTGATCCAGGGGCCGGCGCTGCAGAATCCGTACATCCTGGGGGCGCTGTTCTTCGCCGGCGCCATCGCCGTGGCCGGCCTGCCGCCGCTCTCGGGCTTCGTCGGCAAGCTGCTGCTGCTCAAGGCGGCAGGATCCGGCTGGGAAGCCGCCGTGCTGTGGCCGGTGGTGCTGATCGGCGGCCTGGTGACCCTGGTCAGTCTCAGCCGCGCCGGCAGCACCCTGTTCTGGCGTGTCGGGCTGAGCCAGCTGGACAGCGCCGAGCTGGACAACGGCCGCCTGCTCGCCGCCATCGGCCTGCTGCTGATGAGCCCGCTGCTGGTGGCCTGCGCCGCGCCCGTGCTGGACTACATCGGCGCCATGGTGACGCAACTGCATGACCTGGAGAGCTATCACATGATCCTGCACAGCGGAGGTGGCGCATGAACGGGCGTCGCTGGCTGCCCCATCCTCTGCTGAGCCTGTGCCTGCTCGGTGTCTGGCTGCTGCTGGTCAACGACTTCAGCTTTGGCCACTGGCTGCTGGGGGCCTTCCTCG
>NZ_JAFKCS010000354.1 GCF_017255015.1 Bowmanella yangjiangensis
ATCCAGCTCCGGCAGCATGCGCGTCAGCGCCGCGACCATGCGCTGTCGGTCAGCGCCCAGGTAATCATCGAAGACCACCTGCAGGCCCGCTGCATGGGCCGCCAGCAGGAAGCCGCGCTCACGCTCCTGGGTCGACTGCAACCCCGGCTGCAGGCGCAGCAGCGCCACCCGCTTGCCGGCGCCCAACTGCTCGGCCAGCTGCTGCCCAGCCAGCTGACCGGCGAGGAAGTTGTCCGTGGCGACCAGCGCATAGGCCCCTTCGCCGGCGACGCTGCGATCGACGTAGACCGTGGGGACGCCCTGCTCGCGCCGGGCGACGACACGCGCATCGATGGCCTCGCCGGCCGGGGCGATGATCAGGGCCTTGCAGCCATGCGCGAGGACGCGCTCGATCAGTTGCAGCTGCACGTCGACGCTGCCCTCGTTGGTCGGGGCTCGCGTGTAGATATCCATCTGCAGATCATCGGCGCTGCGACGTGCGCCCACCTCCAGGTCCGTCCAGAAGGCCGAGGTGCTGGCCGGTATCAGACCGATGCAGTCGCGCGCCATGGCCATCTCCGGGAGCAGGAGGGCGGCTGTCAGCAGCAGGCAAACGAAAGAAAGGACTCTTGGCATGTTCGACTCCCAGCCATTGCCATCACTTTAGCATCAGGCGTTGACCTCATGCCCCTGTCGCGAAGCTGTCGGCTCATACTTTTTAACCTTCCAAACCGACGGTCGGACTAGCCCTGACGCCTCAGGCAGGCGATCATCCCGGTTCCGTCGCAGACTCCAGCTACCATGACCACCACCATCGACAGCCCCACCCCGACGCACAA
>NZ_JAFKCS010000355.1 GCF_017255015.1 Bowmanella yangjiangensis
GTGCGTTCGATCATGAGCCTGCATCAGGGCCAGGTTAACGTCAGCAGCATCGTGCACGAGAGCACCGTCTTCACCCTCTACTTCCCCACTGTGGCGCGCCCCTGAGACAGCTCGCGCACCCGCCAACGGCAGGCGCGGCCCATGGACAGGCTGCATGCATACGCACAAGCCCCGGAAGAACCTGGCACCACCGGACTGATTCGATGCGCGAAGACGCCCGCCTGATGAGCGCCATAAAAAAGCGCCCCGAAGGGGCGCCAAAAACCATCTCTCAACCAAAGGAGCGGGAGCTACCAAGAGATGGGGACTGAAGAGGGGAAACGACGTGCGTTCAGTCACGCACTGCGTCGTTGTCGCCACTCTGAACAGGCGATGATGGCTGCTGCCCGGTGGCTCGATCGCCATGGATGCGCTGCTGGTTTTCACGGAACTGCTTGAGCGCATCGAGCGAGCGCTGCGAACCATCCTCCGCCGAGGCGAGCAGGCTGCTTGCACTCAGGAGAACGACGAACAGGAACTGGGTGAACACTTTCATGGGAACCTCGGACTGACTGAGCAAACGTGGAAACGAACGCTTCGAAGACAGCCCCATGTTAGGTAGGCGCACCTAACGGGAGCATGAGGCCCGCATTACAATCCTGACAGTTAGGAGCGGCAGCGCCGCTCCTGTTCGGTGTTACAGCACCTGCAGCGGATACTCGACGATGACACGCACCTCATCGAGGTCGCTTTCATACGCGGTGGCACGCGTATTCATCTGCCGCACACGCACCGAGAGGTCCTTGAGCGAGCCGTCGAGGAACACGTACTTGACC
>NZ_JAFKCS010000356.1 GCF_017255015.1 Bowmanella yangjiangensis
TGCGCCGCAGCGCGGGCAGGCCTTGCGCGGGCGGGTAGTTGAGGTCGGGGCTGCTCAGCTGGCGCAGGTGGCGCGCGCCGAGCCGGCTCCAGAGCTTGCGTGGGAAGCTGTCCAGGGCCGGCAGGCCGAGCTGGAACGGCAGCGCCTCTGCGCTCGGCTCATCGCCTGAGCGCGAGGCCTGGCGCTCTTTGGCGGGCAGCAGCGGGTTGCCGGGGGCATGCGGCAACTGTGGGGAGACCACGGTGCCGGCCGGCCCGCGCGGCAGCAGATAACCCTCGCCGACCAGCAACTGGTAGGCCGCCTCTACCGTTCCGCGCGCCAGATTGAGCTCGCTGGCCAGGGCGCGAACCGAGGGCACGCGCTCGCCTGGCTGCAGGCGGCCCTCGGCGATCGCTTCGCGCAGACGCTGATAGAGCTGCAGGTAGATCGGTGTCGCCTTGTCGCGTGCGCTTTCCAGGTGAATGCTGTACATGCCTATGTCCTAATCGATTCGATGATTCTTGGCTCTACTGACTATGCCATGTTCCGCCTAGAGTGGCGGCCATCTTCGATGGAGAACCGCCATGATTACCGACTACCGCTGCGACTGGCTCGACGACCCGGACGAACTGCGTGCCTGCCTGCCCCTGATGCGCGTATTGCGCCCACACCTGAGCGACGCCGACGATTTCGTCCAGCGCCTGCAACGCCAGGCCGAGCAGGGTTATCGCCTGCTGGCGGCGCGCCAGGGCGACGAGGTGCTGGGCCTGGCCGGTTGTCGCCTGCAGGAAAACCTGCTGCACGGGCGCTTCTTCTATGTCGATGACCTGGTGAC
>NZ_JAFKCS010000357.1 GCF_017255015.1 Bowmanella yangjiangensis
CGGGTAAGGCTTGCGCTCCATGAATACATCATCGAAGTCCAGGCGCCTGAACGGAGTATCCCGGCGCTGGCGCGCCTCGGGGAAAAGCTCGCCGCCGGAATCGATCAGCTCGATATTGCCAGCGCAGATGCCAACTTCTGGCTTGTCCTGCATGTAGGCAACCTGCTTGGCGATGCGCTCGGGACACATGATGTCGTCCGATCCAAACGGTGCGATCAGACTTCCTTTGGCCCGCGCAATCGCCTCATTCAGCGTGCACGTCAGTCCTTTGTTCTTCTGCGTACGAAAATCGAAACCATATTGCTCCTGCAAACGCTCGATACGCTGAACACTGTCATCCGTCGAACCATCGTCCACGACCAGCAGTTCGATGTGCGGATAGGTCTGCTGCAACACACTGAGAATGCACTGTTCGATATAGGGCGCATGGTTGTAGGAGGCGACGATAACGGTCACCACGGGTTCTTTCATGCCAACACCTCAGGCAACGACGATTCAATCAGATCCAGGTACTGCTGACGGAAGACATCGATATCGTGATGTACTGACAGGTAGCGGTACGACTGCTCGCCCCTGTCGCGCAATTGCGCCTCACTCAAGGCCAGGTAGGTATCCAGGCCGGAGGCCAGAGAGTCCACGTCACCTGGCATAACGGCGATCCCCCCTGCCCCTTCGATCAACGGTTTCATCGCAGGAACATCACTGGCAACTACCGGCAGGTGCCCGCTCATCCCTTCCAGCAGCGCCAACCCCAGCCCCTCGGCCAGCGACGGCATCGCCCAGATGTCGAATGCACGGACAAAACGCAAT
>NZ_JAFKCS010000358.1 GCF_017255015.1 Bowmanella yangjiangensis
GATGACATCGGTGGGCCTGCCCAGGGCCGTGGCGAGCGCCTGGGCGATCTGCCGCAGGCAGGCATCGCCTGCCGGATGGCCGTAGCGGTCGTTGTAGGCTTTGAACCAGTCCACGTCCATGATCGCCAGGCCCAGAGGCGCTGCATGGCGCGTGGCACGCTTGCACTCCAGCGCCAGCAGCTCGTCGAACTGGCGGCGGTTGGCGATGCCGGTCAGGGCATCGGTCATGCTCAGGGTTTCCAGGCGCTGATTGAGTACCTGCAGCTCCTCGGTACGCTGGGCGACACGTCGCTCCAGCTCGCGCTCGGAGCGCTGCAGGCTCTCCACCAGCTGGTTCTGCGCCTGCAACAGCTGCGCCTGGGCCTGGAGCTTCTCCTGGCGCATCACGTTGATGCGATCGGCCAGGGCGAATGCCAGCAGCAACATCTCCAGCGATGAACCGAGCTGCAGGCCATCCTCGGTGAACACATTGGTCGGCAACACGCCAAGGGCACGCAGAGTGGTACTCGCGCCACCGAGAATCAGCAGGCCGAAGGCGGCCAGAAAGAAATAGGCGCTGCGCTGACGCTGCAACGCGCAGGCCACGCCCACGCCGATCATCACCACGGCGGCGAGCAGGAACAGCAGGATGGCATAGCGCGACACCTGCGGCAGCGCCAGGGCGAACACGACAGGACTGGCCAGAAAGAACAGGATCATGCCGCGCAACAGGCGGTCGCCCCTGGGCAGCGTCACCTCGGTCTGCAACATGCGCCGCATGAACAGCATCAGCGCACTCAGGGCCAGGGACGCACTGGCGTAATAGG
>NZ_JAFKCS010000359.1 GCF_017255015.1 Bowmanella yangjiangensis
GGTCACCAGAGGGTGGCCGTCCGGCACGCGGCGCAGCACTTCGGATAGCGTCGGCAGCATCAGCAGGAAGGCGGTCACGCTGAGCAGGATGGTTTCCAGGTACACGGCGACTCGTCCTGGCAGGCCGATGTGGCCGACCCCGTAGCCTGCCACCAGCAGGACGAGGGTGAGCGCCGCGATGATGTTGCTCACCGGCTGCCTGGCGATCAGAAAGACCGAGCCGGCGCCCAGCAGCATGAACACCAGGTACGCCATGCCAGGCACGGAGCGGGGCAGGATGCGGCCGTAACGGGCGAACATGTACGCAGCCAGTGGAACGGCCGGCAGGCTGCTCAGCGTATGTACCCAGCCAAGGGTGGAGATTCCGAACATTGGGTGCTTCCTCCGGTTGGATGATCGGCAAAGCCTGTGGCTGCCTGGTCGATGCCTGATCGCTTCAGGTCATGCGCCGTGCTGGGCTATGCTGGTGCGCCTACAGTAGTCAACGCAGCGCCATCCCGACATGACCGATTCACCGGAACACTTGACCATTCATCCGGAAATGCAGCTGGAAGGCTTCACCAACGGAGACCTGCTGTCCCAGGTGCTCGCGCAGATACGCCTGACCGGTGACCGCGTGTATTCCGCCACGCTCGAGCCGGGCGAACGCCTGGCGCTGGAGTGCGGCAGCGCCCATGTATGCCTGCTGCAGACGGGGCAGGTGCAGATCCGGCGTGACGCGGAGGCGGCCATGCAGCTGGCGCCTGGCGATGTGTTCCTGCTGCCCCACGCGTTGGACGACCTGACGCTCACGGCCGCTGAGGGT
>NZ_JAFKCS010000036.1 GCF_017255015.1 Bowmanella yangjiangensis
GCCGTCTTCACCGATCAGGCCGTCAGCGCTGGCACCGAAAGCGCCGTCGTCGGTGGTCACGAAGCCGGCGCGCTGGATGATCAGCCCGGTCTGCATCTCGTGCTCCATGCGCGCCTCTGGCTCGAGTTCGTGGCCGCGCTTCATGTGCCATGTCTCGAAGCCGTTATCGAGCGGGATGCCGCTGATGCGTTCGATCGCCAGGCTGAAGGCGTAGTTGAGCGCTGCGTCAGAAGGGCGGCCAACTGGTTCGCCAGCCAGCGCCTTCTTCACAGCCTCAGCCTTCGGCGCCGCCTTGTACTCGGCAGCGTCTCGCGCCTCGGCCTCGCTCTTGCCGGCCAGCAGCGCGTCGACGTATTTCTGTTGCTGCGCTGTAAGGCCATCAACCCGAGAGCGAGCCACTTCGAACATGCTGGCGGTGATGCAGCCGGCCCTGGCCTGGTGCCACTCGGGGCTGCCTTGTTCGCATTCGATCAGGATCATACGGTTTCACCTTCGATCGGCTGATTCTCTGGCGCCTCAAGTTCGGCCTTGCGTTTCTCGACGGCGGCCTTGAATTGTGGGTAGGCGACCTTGTCCTTCGCTTGCTTGATGTCAGCCAGCCCGGATATCCAGACTTGCTGAAGCGCTTCCTTGGACTGCGCCTTGACCGCTTGATCGATCCAGCGCACGGCCAGGTCGGAGTCATTGGCCGGCTTGCTCAGATTGGCCAGCCCCTCGTTGCCCTCGGTGTTCAAGTAGTGAATCGCTTCCTCGAGACGATCTGTCTTCGGCCAGAACTTGTAAGCGCGCTTGACGCATGTCTTCTTCGCCATCTCGCCGGGGTCGGTCACCCATGGGCACGATTTCTTCTTATCTACCCAGGCCTTCCATGCGCTCGAGCGATCGCGAATCGCGTTGACCTCATCCATGCTCATGGTCTCGGTCAGGTAGTCGCCGTCGGCGGTCTTGACGACCACGTACACCCCGATCACGTCGCCGCGATCCTTGGCGAACGGGTTGAAAGAGTGAGTCGGCGGCTTGTCGAAGCCGTTCAGCGCGAAGTTGTCGCCGCTGTAGACCAGTTCGGCCTGAGCCCAGCGGATGGCGCCGGTATTCATGGCCAGATCCATAAGGCCGATGTAGCTGATGTCGAGGCAGATCTTCCCGTCTCGAGGGACCAGATAGGCCTGCTTCTTCGCCGGGTTAAGGCTGATGCCGATCGCCGCGATGTTGGTCACGGCGTTGACGACCGACTGGCGGTTGTTCAGGGCCAGCTTGGTCGAGTAGTCGTTGGCCGCGATCGTCTGAATCGCGAACTCGGCCTCACGCTCGAAGTTGAGCGATCGATCGGTCAGGACGGATGCAAACGCATCGCGAGCACCGTAGATATCGCTCGTGATGGTCGAGAGTGCGTTAGACATAGCTTCGCCCTCCAGGGCGCTGGTGATGTTGTGAGAGGTGGGGTGGAAATGGTTTTACTTGCCGCGAACCAGACGGTTCAGCGCGTTGCCGTCGCGACTCATCTTTCCGCCGCGTAGCTGCCACTTCTTGGTGCTGGGCCAAACGTCGATCTTGCGGCCATCCGGCAGAGTCATGACCACGTGGTAGCCGTTGTTGTGCTTGGTGTGCGCCACACCTGTACGCTGCAGCCAGTCTTCGAACATTCGCATCCTGACTCGCTTTGCTGCCTTCCCGCCGACTCCGGCGCCTGGCTCTCCTCCGCACTGAACGCACGCGCGCGGATAACCAACATCCTCGCCGATGTACTGGCAGCAGCTCATGCAGTGCGATCCATCGGCCACGTTGTCTTCATAGAAGCTCATGGCTATTACCCTTTGGGTTGAATTGGTGAGCCCTTAACGCGGGCTACTCGGCGCGATCACGGACGCAAGGGTTTCGCTTGGAGGTGCTACCCGCTCGCAGCTGCCGGTGTTAAGCCTCGGGCACTACCGGCTTATCCCGTCTCGAATATCCGGTTAGCCGGCCCGTCGAGCGCGGGTTGTGATAGGTGGGGATGGCCGCTCGCTAGACGGCTGGTTCTCACCCCAGACCTACTGAGGCGGAGAGTTCCGATTCAGTCTGTCGCCACGCTAGTGGCACTGCATCCCCGTAAACGGTGGTTAGTCTTGCGGACTTGCGATCCGTATCGGCGCGATTACGTCGTCTGGATCAGGCAAAGGCATCCAGCCGTTTGGCTTTGTGTTCCGGTCTAGCGTTACACCGAAATATCTTTCATCTCGCCAATATGGCCTTGGGTTTTTATGAAAACGCTGATCATCCCAGCTGCTGATTCCTACGCTTCGGCCAGGACGCCTAGTCAGGATTCGAGTCCCGTCTTTTGGCGCTGATTTCATGTCTCTCCATTTGCTCATAAATCACCCCGCAATCCAATCAACAGCGCCCAATGCGCCGATGAGTACAGTGAAGAAGCAGATACCGGAGAAGGCGCCGCGATAGATTGCGCAGCGTAGGGCGCGTTGGCGGCGGGTCATGGCTGAACTCCCGGCACGCGAGGGCACGAAGCCGTGCACCATTCCGGCATGGGGTCGCCGGCATAGCGCTCGACCGTTTCCATGCGCTGGCCTGCGCGCAACTTGCGGCGCTTGAAGTTGGCGGCGTCGGCTTCGTTACCAGTCACCCAGCATGCCGCGATGACGTGTCCACACTCGCCGTAGACGATATGCATCTGTCCCATGTGCTTGCTCATCAACTCACCACCTCGGCCACAGCCGACGCAAATACATAGATAGACCCAAGGAAGCAGGCCACAAAAAAGCCCGCTTTGATCATCTCGGCGGGCTTCGGTAAGCGGAGAGTTATGGTCATGGCGCTCTCTCCATGGCTCGGTCAATTACCATGTCAATCTCATGGCCTATCAGCTCGCCTCGCGTCATGCGCTCCAGAATGCCCATGGTTGGGTTACTGCCTGTCAGCCACTGGTAGCGCTTCGCATCAGCTTCGGCAGCGCGCAGGCGGGCGATAAGGCCGCGTATCTCACCCATTGTTACCGGTGCATGCGCGTCGTCCTTGAAGATCGGTCGAGCGCAGTAGTTGTTGATATCTTCCAACTGCTCGTCACTGATGCTGGGTACGATTGGGGTGGTCATGGCTGATTCCTCTCTACAAGCTCAGACATTCTTTCTTCATCGAATGGAGCTACTGGCTCAGAACTCCATTTCCATTCCGTATGGCCTGCGGCAAACATCCATGTATCGCCTGATTTCTTGTAAAAGCATTCGTGATAGATAGCAGTGTCTGGCCCCCAGTGGGTTGCATCTTCAGGGCCTTTCTTCCAGTTAATATCGATCACGCCGCCCTCCAATCATTCCGAGCCAGCCAGTAGGCCGGCAGTGCTCTTGATATGCCGGTCCAGTCGCGCATCTCATGCAGACGGTGCAGGCGATCCTCAGCGGCGTTCACTCTTGCGCGCAGCTTGGCGCGTTGGGCGGGGCGGTTCATGGGGTCACCTTGCGATAGCCGGCGTCATATACGGCGGCAGGTCCGCCTTCGCTGTACAGCGCCTCGATCTCAGATAGCGCTCTTTCCTGCGCGATCTGCTCGGGCGTGCGGATGGGGCGGAATCGGCTTTCAAGCGAACTGTTTACATCGCCAAACAGTTCTACACCTACAGATCCTTCGTGACCGCTTGGAGCTGAAATGCACTCAAATACGATCACCCATTCAGATCGATATTTAACCTGTACTACGCACCATAATTCCCCACCATCTGCGTGACGAGACGCTGCGTTGTATTCACATACAGTGTCAGTAGGCGGCAACCCTTTTCCGACCCATTCTGCTGGCCTTGCATGCCATTCCCAAGCATCAAGACCTTCCGTGTATCCGCGCCGTTGGTTCTCGCTGCAGATGAACTCTACAACACCATATCCACCTGAGTGCTCGAACTTAGCAATCATTGCTCCTATTGCATCTTCCGGCACCTTGCTCCAGTCGATATCAGTCATGCCATCCTCCCAATCCGCTGCGCATCCAGTTGGCGCTGGCGTTGTTTGCCGGCGCAGTGCCGCGCCAGTTCGATAAGCGAATCGCGCCGTTCTGCGTCGTAGTAGCCAGGGAAGCCAGCGGCGATGAAGCCGATAACCGGGTCAAGCTCGCCCATTGGAAACCGCGAAAACGCAAGCTTGTCGATGGCCACCTTCGCGCACTGTTCGTAGATCGAAGTTGGCTTAGTCATTTCGGATTCACCGCCTTTGCTATTGCCGCCCTGGCGTCGTCCCAGGCCTTGCCGATCGGCATGATTCGTCCGCGAGACTCTTCCATCATTAGCCCGTCCAGCGCTTCAAACAGCACATTGTTGATTGCTGCAAGGTCGTCGTAGTCCTTCGCACTGACAACGCAGTCTGGAAGAAAAGCAATGGCCTCAGCCGTAAGGTTTGGAGTCAGCGTGTATCGCTTTGCAGTCATGACGCGCTCCTTGCTTTGGCTAGTGCGGCGACCATGTCACCAACTAGGCTGCCAGGCTTTGCAAGCTGGATCGTTTTCTCTATCTGCGCATCGGTTGCTGGCCTGCCCAACTCAAGCTCAACTACCATTGAGATAACGCCCTTTGTGGCTGTCTCAAACGCCTCCAGCAGCCCTGCATTGATGGAGAGCAGGGCGTCGTAGTCGGCAAATTCGACGTAGGCACCATAGCCAGGCTCTTCGACGCAGATTCCGCACGTCCCGTCGCTGTTGATTGGGTCATACCGCTTAACAGTCACAGTCCACCTCCAGCCATTCCCGGCGCAGGATTGCTTCGTTGATGTGCGGCATCAGCATGCGCTCGGCCACTTCGCGGGCAAGCTTCTGATACTCGGTTCCTGCGAACACTGCGTTGCCACGGGCAAAGGCCCAGTCAAGGTGAAACTCAGTGTCGCGGGCAGTGATCTCGACAGCGGCCTGGCTGTACTCGCTGATGAAGTCGCGGGCGCGGATGGTGACCTTGCCGACCGTTACGTCCAGGCCAAGGATCAGCGCTCTAATCGATTCCTCCAGCCACTTGCCGCCGATCTTCGTGTCCTGCGGCGCAACAGCAGGCTCTGCCATGTCATGCCGCCACTGTGCGGCGCTTAGGGCTGTGTTCATGAGGTGCCTCGGGCTTTGCTTAGGGCGGCATCAATAGCGGCCAGGTCTTGCTCTTCGGTACGCCACTTATCCGGGTATCCGGCCAACCCCTGCTTGCGATATTCCAACTCGCCGGCAACGTAGTCGCGGGCGGTTTCCAGTGCAGCTAAGAGGTCTGGAGCCGCAGCGATCAGAGAACGGTTAGCGAATGCCTGCTTCCGCGTCGGCGCGCCCTTCTGACTGCGGTCCGACCCTGGCGCGTAAACGCTGGCGATATGGGTGTCGCCGGACTTGATCTCTGCGCGAGAACTGACGCGCCCCACAATGATGTGGCTGATTCTCCAGTCACCTGGCGTATGTTTTTCGGACATGATCAATCCTCGCTATGTGTGCGTGGAGAAATGGGCTCTGCATTCGGCTGGCAACGATGCGCAGCCACTCGGATGCAGGCAAAAGAAAGCCCGGACTGTGCCGGGCTTTCGCATATGTCTACGGCCTTGGTCGTGCCGGCCATGGCGGGGCTGTTACATGGGGGAATCCTCCGTCTGATCACTGCGTTCAATTCGCGGCAGCTCGCGGCCCTTCACGGGCTGTCTACGCTGTCTTTCCAGCTGCCACGCAGGCCCGAACCCTGCGAACGGGAATAGGGAGCCGGCTAACCGGCAAAAAGGCCGCGGGGAGCGGCAAGGGAGGGTGCTGCGGTAGATGACATCGGTTGATGGATGGCCGGTGATGCAGTCCGGCTTGCTGGCGGCTACCCTCCAGCGCGTCCAAGGGTTCACTTGTGTCCTTTCGCGCCTAACGCAGGTGTGATCTTGACTGGCAAGAGGCCACCTGATCGTTCACGCTGCGGATCATCACTCCGCATTCATCCATCACCGATGCCATCTGCCATGCTAGGCAGGGCGGTGGGTTAGGCGGCAAGCTTTGCCAGTGACGCCTCATGCTCAGAGGTGTCCTTACCATGTGCTTTGCGCCAGGAAATCTGAAGCTTGAGCAGGTGGATATCGCCGGATTTCGTGGTCTGGTAGTAGTCACCAGAATCGTCAGTGCCTACCAAGTGGATATCTCCCTTTTCGATCAGAGCTTCAATAATTCGATGTAGGTCGGTATCGCGCTCTTTTTCGCTCGGGTGCACATGAATGCCACTGCGCTGATTGGCAAAATACAGAACTTTCTCGATCGTATATTTCATCTTGGCCATCTCTATCTCCTATGCCCTACGGCTCTGAATTTCAGTTCTTCGCATAGAAACCGGCTAAAGTCGGTGATGCGCATGTGAGCGCGCAGCGACATGTGACGAACGTCATCGCGATGCTGAGCAATAGCAATCTGCGCCATCGCTACCGGGTCTTTCTGCAGCTCCTGAATCGCCTCTTCTACGCCGCCGAACCACTTGACCAGCAACCGCGCGCAGGACGCCGCTGCTTCGTCTACCACTTCCTGGCTTACCGAAAATTCGCTCATGTCGCTCTCCCGTTGATCACCGATGCGAACCCTAAGCGCGCATTGGTGATGGCCCTGTTGCCAAGGCCAGCAGTGACTACTTCGCGTACTTGCGCACCATGGCATCTACGGCGTCGGCGTCTGTCATTTCGCGCTGAAGGCCAAGCATTGCTTGCTTTCGGGTCGGCCGGCGCAGCCTTGATCACGCGTGCTTTGCTGTGATTGCGGATCAGGTCTTCCACGCTATTTGGCTTCATTGGTATTTCCTCATTTGGTTGACTTCCCTTGATGCCACTCTTGCGAATGGCATCGAGGAAATCTGTCTTTCGCCCCGCGCAGCGATCTGGCTTCTTGCGGGGCTTTCCGCACTTATGTCGGTATGGCTTCACCGCCTCAGATGGCAGCTCGGCGCTCAGTGGTTTGGCCTTGGGCTTCCCTCGCATCGCCTGCAATCTGAATAGGGCGGTGGTCATGGGGCATCGTGTTGCTCCGCGCTTGAGTGCAGCCCGGCGGCCCGGTTGGTAGTGGGCACGTATGCGCGTATTGCCGACCCGATCTGTCGGCTGGGCTTAGTTCTTCACTGGCTGGTTCCTCCTGTTGGCTGTCTGCACCAGAATTTTCACTTCAACAGTCCACGGCTCTGCCCGACTGCACTCTTGTTCATCCAGGCTCTACGCTGCGCCTGGCCGGGCGAGGCAGGATCTCTGATCCCTTTTCCCGGTGGGTCGATTAGGGCTCGACCTCGCTAAACCCCTTCTTGATCTGGCCGGTATCGATCCGGCAGTTCGAGCTGGCTTTCGCCTTGGCCAGTTGTTGCTGGCTTGTGATTGATTTAAGCAAGCTTAAAAGCCCTGGTCAAGCATGCTGAAGAAAAATATTTAGCATGCTGAAAGTGGAGGCGAAAAAAATCCCGCTCGGGGCGGGATCTTGTGTGCGGCTTAGGTCCGGTCAGTCGGCCATGATCTGCCGATAGCGGCGCTGGTATTCGTCATAGGAGAGGCCGGTCTCGCTCTTGAGCTGTTCAAGCTGCTGGGCGCGCCACTGTTCTTTGCTTAGTTGCCCTGGCGCAGAATCAGCAGCTCCTGCCGCCTTCTGCGGGGCTGCGCCGCCGAACCCGGCGCCGGCCTTGCTCACGCGCTCGTTGAACAGGTTCACGGCCTTGATCGCTTCATGGCCGCAGGAGAAGTAGCAGGTGAATCGCGACTCAATGGCCGTGCTGCCATCAGGCCTTGGCATCTTGCGAGCCATGGCGCCCATGCGTCCGAAGTCCGTGGCGTTGTAGGTCTGCAGGTAGGTATCCGTGGCCGTTTGAATGCGCATGCCGCCGATCAGCGGGGCGCTGGCCATTGCCTCGGCCCACATTGCATCGCACTGCGCCTTCGAGTAACAGACCGGCGCGTCAGTCATAGCCGGCGCCGGCCCAATGTTCTGCTGAGCGCAGCCGGCGAGGAGAGTGATTGCAAGCAGTGGAATGGCGGCGCGCATGGCGACCTCCTTGTCGGTAGTGTTCAGTGGCGAGGAAGAGACGGTGATGGTCCGTGCTTGCGCTCGAACTCATCAATCATGGACCGGCATGTGGCATCCGCAAGCTTCCTGGCGGCGCTCCCGGTGATGATCGTCCTAGCGGTCTTCCAGCACTCGTCGATTGCCGCCCGCTCCCTGCTCTTCATGGGGCTGGAATTGATGAAGCCAATTGCCAGAAAGACCACGACGGCGCCAATTGGCAGCGCTATCAACCACAGGTAGCTGGCTCTCTTCCCGGCCGCCGCGCCGCAATGCGGGCAAGCCTTGGCTTCCGTTGAAACGCTACCGCCGCACTCCGCGCATTTGATCAGCGCCATAGCTATCCCTCCTAGATGTCTCCGTCGAAACTGTGTGCGACGTACCGGCCTATCACCGCAATCTGCTCGAGCTGTTCAGGATCGATCGATTCCTCTGGATACTTCGAGGAATTGTCTGATCGGATGATCAGGCCTCCGTCGAATCTCTTGAAGAGCCTCTTTATACGCAGCTCGTCGCCATACCTGATGCCGTAGACCGCGCCATCCGATATCGAAGTGTTCGAAAGGTCCAGGGTGACCTTTGATGTGTCTGGCAGCGTCGGCCACATTGAGTCACCGCGAACGATGAAATCGGCCAGATTCTTCGGGCTCAAGCGGCGCCTGCGTATCCAGTCCATGCGATAGGCGTTGCCCTGGTCCTGGTGAATTTCCTCTATCACCATCTCTCCTGACCCAGCCGCGAACCTAACCGACAGCCTGGGAGCAATTATGAACTCGTCATCGGGTAGGTCGTCTGGCGCCTCCCATGCATGGATATTGGTCTTCGGCGTGTAAGGCTCGGGACGGCCTTCTCCTGTCGCAATCCACTTGGCGCTCACGCCCGTCTCGGTTGCCAGGGCGAACAGATTCTCCGGCTTGATTGCTGCTGTTTCGCCAGAGGTCCACTGCGTCACGGCAGAAGGCGACACGCCACACCGCTGCGCGATGTAGCTCTTTGACTTGCCGCTGTGCTCAATGGCCAGTGCCACGCGCTGATGCCTGCCTTCAGGCTCCTGAATCTCCCTGCCGAAAAAAAGCATCGCCATATCTCTACAAAATTTAAGCGAGCTTAAATGCGTGCCGATTAAGCATGTAGGGCTTCCTTGCACATCAAGATTAAGCATGCTTAAATCACCAAAACCAGAAAGAGGTGCTCCATGAAAAAGTCAGAGGTCCTCGCGCACTTCAAGGGCGTAAGCAAAGTCGCCGCAGCGCTGGGTATCAGCCCTGGCGCTGTATCGCAGTGGCCTGAAGACGTGCCCGTGCTGCGACAGCTGCAAATCCAAGCGCTCACCGGGGGTCAGCTTCGCGCATCTGCGGATGCTCAGAAGTTCGCCCAGCCTGCCGCTTAACCGCCAGCGCCGTAACGGCCTGGTCGAAACCGTCCTGACGCTCGCCACGCTGGCAAGGACGGAGAAGCAACACGGCGGATTCCAGCTTAGCCCGGAACCGCAACTGAGATTGCAAAGGCTGCGCCTCCATCAGGGCAGCGATGTGGCAGCGAAGGGCAAGCAGTTCGCCCTGAAGAGTTTCGATGGTCGGTTGCATGGGGATTACCTGTCGGCTGATCGAGTGATGACAGGTTCGCCCAGGAGGGCATTGATGAAAACGTCGAATTTGGGACACGAAACGCGGGACGCGGTGCTTGTGGCGATTGCCCAAGACATGATCGCCCGCACCAGCATGAGCCAGGACGGCTTTGCCGAACGCCTGAATCACTGCCTGTTCGAGGCCGCTCCGGCGCGCTGCGAAGACGAGAAATACCCGAACCTGAAGGCCCTGACCAAGACCAGCGACATGGCCACCTACGGCCGCGTCTTCAACACCTGGTGCAAGCGCGTAGAGCGTTGGCTTGCAGGCTCGCGTGACGGCGTGACCATCCCGTCCTGGATCGAAGAATCGTGGATCGCCGCCCTTGATCATCCTTGGCGTGAACGCGCCCTGATCGAACTGGCCAGCCGCTATGGCCTTCTCGCTGTTCGCCCAGTCGGCGTTGAAGGCATGGGCGCCATGCAGGTGTTTGGCTCGCTTCTCGGTCGCATGGGCGACGTAACAAGCGTCGGCTCCAAGGTCTTCGACGACCTGACCCTGGACGAGTCCGACAGGGAGCATCTGCCCGAATTCACAACCGCTCTCTACGCACTGGCTGCCAAGGCGACCGCGCTTGCCCAGGCATCTGAGCGCGTATCCGAGCTGGTGAACTGACATGCAATTCACCGTCACCATCAACCAAGTAAAGGCCCTTGAATGGGGTCTGAACGCACAGCAGGCATTGCTGTTTGCGTTCGTCTACAGCGCTCCGAGTTGGGCTGCGCCGGTTGAGCAAGACGGTGCGACCTTCTACGCGCTGAGCAAGGCGAAGATCATCGAAGAGCTGCCACTGCTGACTGACAAGGCGGACACCGCTTACAGGATGCTGAAGGCCCTGGCAGCTGCAGGCCTGATCGTCCTTTCTAGCACTGCGAGCATCACCCTGTTTCGCCTGACAGAGAAGGCTCAAGAGTGGAACCGCAAGCGCGATGGGTCGGAAAAATATCCGACCTCTAAAGGAGCCAAGAAGGTCGGAAAAAAATCCGACCTTAAGCAAGAAGGTGGTCGGAAAAAAATCCGA
>NZ_JAFKCS010000360.1 GCF_017255015.1 Bowmanella yangjiangensis
GGAGGCCTTCGAGCCACCTGAGCTGAAGGTGCACATCATTACACAGGGCGGTCGCCAGGACTCGGCCAAGGTGCGTGCCTTCGTCGACCACTGCGCGGCGAGCTTCCGTGCCGACCCGGCCTTGCGGGCGGCCGGCCAGCCACCCCCGGCATGAACCCCTACCGTGAGATGCAGGTGTTTCTCGCCGTCGTTCAGGCGGGAAGCCTGGCCGCTGCCGCGCGGCAGTTGCAGCTGTCGCCGGCCAGCGTGATGCGCAGCATCGCCGCGCTGGAGCGGCGCCTGGACAGCAGGCTGCTGCTGCGTGGGCCGCGTGGCGTCAGCCCGAGCGCGGCCGGTGAGGGTTTCGCCGAGCGTTGCGAGGGCATTCTCCAGCGCGTGGCAGAGGCCGAGCGCTCCGTCTCGGGGCTGCACGCGAACCCGGCCGGGCATCTGCAGGTGGCGCTGCCGTTGCTGATGATCCATCAGGTGCTGACGCCCATCGCTCTGGGTTATCTGGCCGCGTTTCCCGACGTCAGCCTGACCACCCTGGCGCGTGAAGAGCTGCCACGGCTGGTGGAAGAGGGCGTCGACCTGGCGCTGGTGGTCGGCCACCTGCCCAGCTCGTCCGGCTTCGCCGTACCGCTGGGCCAGGTGCGACCGCTGGTCTGCGCGGCGCCGGACTACCTGCAGCGCCGGGGCCGACCGGACACTCCGCAGGCCTTGCACGCGCATCGCATCATCGCCACGTCCTCGACGGGGCATGTCGCCGACTGGCGCTTCGCCAACCAGCAGACGAAGCTTGCGCCGCGCCTGGTCTGCAATACCG
>NZ_JAFKCS010000361.1 GCF_017255015.1 Bowmanella yangjiangensis
TGGTTGCTGGGACGTATCCAGACCAACGGCAAGGCCGACTACCCGAGCGTGCACGCGATCCAGGCCAGCGTGCGCTTGCGCAGCCTGCAGGACTGGCAGCAGGGCAGCGCCAGCCCGGCACTGCCATTCGCCATGCCGCAGAGCTCCAGGCCATCTCCGCTGTACCAGATGCGGGCGCTGAGCGCGGAGGACTTCTTCGCTCGCCTGGCCACCCTGCTGCAGGACAATCCCGCCGCGCCTGCCGATAGCGCCGCCGTCGCCGAGCTGCGCCAGCTTGGCGTACACGCTGGCGCAGCGCCGCAGTGGAACTGGCTGCAGCGACAGGCCGTGCGCCTGGGTATCTGGCTGGCCGGGCGCGAGATGCAGCGGGCGCTGCAGGACCCGCAAGGGCTGGTCAACGGTTGGCGCGAAGCACCGCTGCACATCGGCGACTACGGCCCGGATTACGGGCTGCGCGCGGTGGTGGCGATGGTGGGTTTCGGTGCGAACCTGGCAGCCGACGCGATCTACCCGAACGCCAATCTCGATGGCCAGGGCCAGCCGCTGCAGGGGGGACGACGCTATCGCCTGCATTTCGCCGCCGGTGAGCTGCCGCCGGCCAGGGCGTTCTGGTCGGTGACGGCCTATGATGGTGACGGTTACCTGATCGCCAACCCGCAGGGTCGCTATGCGCTGGGTGACCGCGACCCGCTGCGCTACAACGCCGACGGCTCGCTCGACCTGTGGCTGCAGCACGAGACGCCGGCCGCCGAGCAGCAGGGCAACTGGCTGCCGATTCCAGCCAGCGGGCCGTTCAGCCTGACCG
>NZ_JAFKCS010000362.1 GCF_017255015.1 Bowmanella yangjiangensis
GACCTGAACCTGGCGGCACGATACTGCGACCGTATCCTCCTGCTCCAGGCGGGACGCCCCCATGCCTTCGGCAGCCCCGACGAGGTGCTGCGGGCCGAGCCCCTGCGTGCGGTGTTCGGTCTGGACGTACTGATACAGCGACACCCGGAGCGCGGCTATCCACTGATCGTGGCGCGTTGACTCGATGCAGGAGCTTGCCATGCGAATACTGTTGCTGTGTTGCCTGTCCCTGCTGGTCGCCTGCCAGTCCCGAGGCGTACTGCCACCGCCGGCTCCTATCGCCAGCGAGGGGCGCGACCACGGCGACCTGGGGGTGATACTCGACCTGCGCAGCGGTGAGCGCATCACGCCGCAGCGACTGGTCGAGCGCCTGGCGCGGGCGTCGCGGGTCGTGGTCGGCGAGCAGCACGACAACCCGGATCACCACGCCCTGCAACTATGGCTGTCGCGTGAGCTGGAGGCCCGGCGTCCGCAGGGCAGTGTGCTGCTGGAAATGCTCAACCCGAGCCAGCAGACCAGGGTCGATCAGGTCCGGGCCGAGACGCGTGCGGGGCGCCCTCCGCTCGACGCCATTCGGGCCCTGGCCTGGCAGCCCAGATGGGACTGGGCGATGTACGGTGCGCTGGTGCGTTACCAGCTGCGCCAGCCCTATCCATTGCTGGCGGCCAATCTGGATCGTGAGGAGATCATGCGCATCTACCAGCAGCGTCCGGCGCTGCAGGGGCAGGCCTCTACCGCTGCGGCGGTGCAGCAGCGGCTGCAGCGCGATATCCGCGAGTCGCACTGCGGCCTGCTCCCGGAG
>NZ_JAFKCS010000363.1 GCF_017255015.1 Bowmanella yangjiangensis
GCAGGTCGAAGTGACTGTGCTGCAACAGGCTTTGCGTCGCCGCCGCGCTGGCCGTGTGGGCGACGGTGAAGCCCTGTGCCTGCAGGCCTGCGATCAGGCCACTGGCGATCAGCGAGTTGTCTTCGGTGAGGAGCACGTGCATGTTCGAAAGGGCGCGAGAAGGGCGAGTCGACAGTATCGCTCATCCCGATTAAGACAGGATTATCGGCGCTGCTCCGGGCACTGTTAATCGTCTGTTAATTGCCCTCTGGCATGCTCGACGCATCCTGGATTTCAAGGTGCCCGCATGCGTGTCGTCATCCTCCTGCTGAGCCTGTTCTGCGCCTCCGTGTTCGCCGCACTGCCGTTCGACGGCCCGCGCGCGGACGAGGAATTCCTGCCTGTCGATCAGGCGTTCGTGTTCGATGTGCAGCAGCAGGACGGGGACGCGACGACACTGAGCTGGGACATCGCGCCAGGCTATTACCTGTATCGGCAGCGCCTGAAGTTCATCGGTCTGGCGGACGCGCATGCCCCTGAACTGCCCATGGGGCTGGCGCATGAGGACGAGTACTTCGGCGCCTCGCAGATCTACCGTGACCGTCTGCAACTGAGCCTGCCGGCCGAGGCCCGTGGGCGTATCGAGGTGCAGTGGCAGGGCTGTGCCGATGCCGGCCTGTGCTACCCGCCGCAGAGCCGCACCCTCGACCTTGGCGGTGGCGGCGCCATCAACGTCGCCCAGGCCGACGACCTGGCGCTGCTCGACGGCCTGCAGCAGCAGGCGCTGTGGCTGAGCATGGCGGTGTTCTTCGGCCTCGGTCT
>NZ_JAFKCS010000364.1 GCF_017255015.1 Bowmanella yangjiangensis
AGGTGCGAACTGAGCAGAGGATTGTCCAGCGCGCCGGTGCCGACCAAGCGAGCGCCACTGGAGTAGTGCAGCAAGAAATCGACCAGGCCGTAGGTAGCGAGCGGAATGATCAGCAGCGAAGCTACCCGGATGACCTGAATGAAGCGCGCGTGGTTCTGCTCAACCATCAGTGCACAGGCTGTGAAGAGCATCGAGATATACAGTGGACGTTTGATCAGCGAGCCAGCAGAGTCTTCGGTACCAGACCAGGCAATGCTGAGCAGCGCCCACGAGGCATAGGCCAGGAACGCAAGGAACGTGGGATCCCTGAGAAGAGGCGCGCAGCGTCTGGGTTGCAGTATCAGCACCAGCAACGCCGGGGCTGCCATCAAACCGTAGAACAGCTTGTGATAGAGGCTTCGATCCTCCAGCCAGGTGAGGCTGGTCAACAGGCAGAGATATCCCAGCGGTAGCAGCCAGGTACTGATGAAATCTGACGTGTTACGCGGCCAAGTGCGAATGGCAGATGACATGCAGTGCGTATTCCCTGATGGTGAGTCGAGGGCGGGATTCTACGGGATACGCTCACAGATTTCGCGCGTCCTGTGCGCAACAGGCGCTGTGATAATATGCGGCCCCCGTTCTGGCCACGGCAACTACCCATGACCGATACCTCTGGCGACTCGCCATCCGGCTCAAGCCTGAAAATCTATTTCCGCCTGCTGAGCTATGTCAGGCCCTACATCGGTTTGTTTCTGCTCAGTATCGTCGGCTTTCTGATCTTCGCCTCGACTCAGCCGATGCTGGGCTACATTCTCAAGT
>NZ_JAFKCS010000365.1 GCF_017255015.1 Bowmanella yangjiangensis
CTGTCACCGGCACGCTGGCTCGGCATGCTCAAGCTGTAGGATCGTACAAGAAGCCTCCGCAGCGCCTCGCTAGGCTGGTGACAACCAGAACGAGGAGCCCCCGCATGACCCAGCAATCCCCTACCCCGGCCACCCAAGCGATCAACCTGCAGCAGAAGCTGGCGCTGATCGACGAACACTGGTCGCCCAGAGTGGTCGCCGAGATGAACGACTACCAGTTCAAGGTCGTCCGCATCGAAGGTGACTTCATCTGGCACTCGCATGCCGACACCGACGAAGCCTTCTTCGTCCTCGAAGGCCAGCTGCGCATCGACTTTCGCGATGGCCACGTGCTGCTGCAAGCCGGCGAACTCTACGTGGTGCCCCGCGGCGTCGAGCACAAGCCCTACGCCGCGCAGGAGGTGAAGATGATGCTCATCGAACCCCGTGGCGTGCTCAACACCGGCGAAGAAGGTGGCGAGCGCACGGCGCAGAACGATCGCTGGATCTGAAGCGAGCCCACCACCCCGCGCAGAGCCCCTGGCTGGCTCTGCGCCCTGGCTCTAGCGCCCCGGCATCTGCTCGTAGCGCCTCTGGATGCGGGCGAGTTCTCCCGACAGGCGCAGCTGCTCCAGGGCGTCGGCCCAGGCGCTGACCAGGGCATCGTCGCTGTCCCGGCTGAACGCGATGTACAACGACGAGCGATACAGCTCGACGGGTATCTGCCGCAGCGCATCGGTAGCGATGTTCAGTTGCCGGCAGTAGTACGCCACACCGGCATCGGTGTCCCCCGCTATCACCTCGGTGCGCCCCGCCAGCAG
>NZ_JAFKCS010000366.1 GCF_017255015.1 Bowmanella yangjiangensis
GGTCTGCTTGGCGACGTCACCGACTTCCTGGGCCATGGTGCGCAGCTGGGTGGTGTAGCCGCTGAGGCGAACCACTTCGGCGAGCAGGGTTTCCTTGCTGTCCAGGGCCTGGCGCAACTGGCTGACGATGTCTTCCAGTTCGTGTTCGCTGCCGGCCAGCAGCTTCAGCAGCGCTTCGTCGTCGCTCGGCGCATCTACGCCGACCACGGCGCTGATGCGCTGCGCCAGGTGGGTGAAGCGTTCGCTCAGGGCTTCGATGGCGGTCTGGGTGTGGAGGCGGGCGGCTTCGATCTGCTGCGACCAGATGGGCGCGATGTTGCGGCACAGGTCCGCCAGGCCATGCACGTGGCGTTCGGCTTCCTGGGCCTGGCCGACGGCGATGGCGCTCTCCTGGACCTCAGAGAGGGTCCGCGCCTGCGCGCTGGCCTGGCGGCGCAGGCTGACATGCACCACGACACCCGGTAGCAGGGCGGCGACCAGCCAGTAGTGGCTGGGTACTTGCGTCGCCAGCCAGACCAGCGACAGGCTGCAGAGGCTGACGAGGACGGTGGGAATCCAGCTGGCTTGGGTGGTGGTCTGAGCGTTCACGTTCACACTCCATCGAGCAACGGGAGCGGGTATTGGCTACCCGTTCATGGCTGTCAGGATGGTCTGTGAAGGGCTATCCGGGCATCGTCTGATTCCGGTGATGGCATAAGGCTATTCCGGTTTTTTGTAGGAATTTTCCTACCTCGACAGCTGCTCCGTCAGGGCGAAGCGGATGATGTCGGCATTGCAGCTGAAGCCCATCTTCTCCATC
>NZ_JAFKCS010000367.1 GCF_017255015.1 Bowmanella yangjiangensis
TGCCTCCTGGGCAGTCAGGCTGTCGCCGGACACCGCATCCGTCAGGCTGCTGATCCCAAGCTGGCCTGCAAGCGCACAAAAGAAAACCCGCGCATAGGCGGGTTCAAGCATCAGCGGCTCATTAAAGGCCATGCTGGCAATATGCGGGAGATTACGCAGCTCTGCTGTCACTCTTCTCCTCCTCTGTTGATTGTCGCAGCCCGGATTCAAATGCTGCAGCCGCCCAGGCGGGCGGTTTAAGACCGGCTGCACGGCGCTCCATCGTTTCACGGACCTGCTGGGCAAAAATTTCCTGATAGTCGTCACCGCGTTTTGCGCACTCTTTCTCGTAGGTACTCAGTCCGGCTTCTATCAGCATCACCGCTTCCTGAACTTCTTTCAGACCATCGATGGCCATACGACCGGAGCCTATCCAGTCGCAGTTCCCCCAGGCACTGCGGGCTTCCTGAAAACTGAAGCGCGCTTTTGAAGGTAACGTCACCACGCGGCGAACGATGGCCTCTTCCAGCCAGCACAGAAACATCTGGCTCGCCTGACGGGATGCGACGAATTTTCGCCGCCCCATAAAGTACGCCCACGACTCGTTCGCACTGGCCCGTGCCGTGGAGTAGCTCATCTGGGCGTAATTCCGGGAAAGCTGCTCATACGAGACACCCAGCCCGGCAGCGATATACCGCAGCAGTGACTGCTCAAACACGGAGTAGCCGTTATCCGTATCCTGAGCCGTCTGCAGGTTCAGTGAGTCACCCGGCATCAGGTGCGGTACTTTTGCGCCTCCCAGCCGGACCGGCGCTGCG
>NZ_JAFKCS010000368.1 GCF_017255015.1 Bowmanella yangjiangensis
CTTGCGGTGCAGCGCGTGCGGGCTATTTCGTAGCAAGAGACAGGCCGCCGGTACGCCCAAAAAACGACCTCCGCATGCCGAATCGAGACGTTGCCGATGCGCCTGCCGCGGCGCCGCGCCCGGGCATGCCGGGGTCGGTGTCAGGCGTGATGCGGATGGTGAAAACCCGATCATGGGCAGCGTGCGGCGAGCAGATGTGCAGCCGGATTCCGGTGCGCCTCGGGTCGACGCTGTTCGCGTTGCGCAGGCGTCACGCGCGCGGCCTCGCGGGGCTTCGAGAGGTGCGTTCAGATGTGCCGGCGCGTGCTGATCCTTGCTGGTGCAAAGTCGCCCCAGATGGCCCTCTTTCGCGAGATTTTGGTGCGGCCGATACGGGCGTGCGGATCATGCAAAATGACCGGTCGGTCGCGGCTGTTACCGGGCGAGCGTTACTGCGCGAACGGTGCCCCGTAGCACGTTGTCAGACGAGTGCTACCGAAATGCTCAAACCCTCTGCCCACTTGGCTTTGCGCGTGCCTGGGTCGCCTCTTTCCAGGCCGTCTGAGCCGGCATTTTCGCGGTGTGCGTCGCGCGCGATTTATTTTTGAACGCGTAATCAATTTAGGCATGGCCTTTGCGTGAATTTGCATAGCTGCGCGGGTCCCTTGATCGGCGGCAGAACTAGAAGAGAGCCCCTCCTCGAGCGGGGTTCATACCGTGCTTGGCGTGAGGTGTTCATCGATGTCGCAGTTAGGCCAGGGGGGACAACCCCAGAATCGCGTTTCTCAGTCCATCGGCTTCCTGCTTCTGG
>NZ_JAFKCS010000369.1 GCF_017255015.1 Bowmanella yangjiangensis
GCAGCATGGTCGACAGCGTTTCGAAGGCGAACTCGGCGGTGTGCCGCCTCTGCAGCTCGCGCAGATTGTCGAGGGTCGCTGCCGGCGCCGAGGCATAGCCCAGGCGCTCCAGATACCGTTGCAGGTCCAGCATGAAGGGTTCGCTCATCGCGCATCGTCCTCGTCGTCCGGTGGACGGTTTGTAGCAGAGAAGCGGAACGGGCGATATACGAATCACCCTGATCGATTTGCGCCAGCCAGCCCCAAGCGGGCAGTGAGCAGAGTGGGCAACGCCAAGCTCGTCCACCCTCGCGGGTTCCGCGTGCAGCCTCCTCACCCGCAAGAGGGAACTGATGGTGTCCACTCTGCTGTAGCTGAAGCCGCTCCTGCAGGAGCCTGCGACGGGGCAGTGGGTATGGTTTGCGGCGGCCGGCACATACAAGATGGCCAAAATGCGCCAAGCTGTTGCCATCCCATCCGCTCGCCCGAGGACTTCATCATGCGTCTGCCTCTTTTCTGCTCCCTGGCCCTGCTGCTCTGCCTCGGCGGCTGTGGCGCCGGCGAAACAGCCACCACGGCCACGCTGCAGGCAGAGCAGGCCAAGCAGGCGCAGCAGCAGATGGAGCAGCTCAAGCAGCAGATCGATCAGGCCAATGCGCTGAACAACCAGCGCCTGGAACAGGCCATCGACCAGGCGCAGTGAACGCTGCCTCGCTGCGCGCGAGGCAGTCACGCGATACCCGGAAACAGAAAGGCCGGTCACAAGACCGGCCTTTCTGTTTATCGCCCGACGCTCACTCAGCCATTGCTG
>NZ_JAFKCS010000037.1 GCF_017255015.1 Bowmanella yangjiangensis
GATTGAGTTAGGGCTGCGTGCTTTCGAGATTTTATTGGCTCGTGAATTAGAGCAAGGTGAGTCCGATACCATTTGGTTTGAGCATCATGGAAGTCAGCCAATCACTGAAGTGCCGCGCCATTGGCCTGATGATTATCAAGAGTTGGTTCAGAAACGTTTGGATGAAATTGAACGAAATCCATGGATTAAGCTTATTGATAACAAAGATCATAAGCGCCGCTGGACTCGCGATACTTGGGTGGTGCGCGTAAAGGCGGCTGCAAGAGAATGGTTATTGGATCAAATTGATGCAATGGTTCAGCAGCCGCAGTTGTTTACGTGTGCGCAGTTGGCCGACAAGCTACGCACTAATCTCAAGGTGCAGCAAGTTGCAAAAATTTATGCCGGCAGCAATATGTTGGATTTGCAGTTGCTGGTAAGTGACTTGGTGGCTGGTGAACAGGTGCCGATTATGGCTGCCGCACGCTTAAAGCCCGAAGCTATGAGTAAATGGTTTGCTTGGCAAGAAACTTGGAGTAAACAACGCCAGGAAGATGCCATTTATGTTAAGTACGCGGTCGATAAGCCCCTGTCAGAAACTGATGCGTTAAACCCGGATAAGCAGGCTGCTTATGTCTTGGCAAAGCAGAGTGCCGAAATTGAAAAGCAGCAGGTAGTGGGCACTATCGCCTTACCGCCGGCTTACAAGCAGCCTGACTTCCGTCAGGCAAACTATTGGCCGCTGCGCGGCAAACTGGATGTGCCTAAAGAGCGCTTCTTCTCACTGCCTGGTTGTGAAAAAGGCGGTGATAGCACACTGGTCATAGGCTGGGCCGGCTTGAACCATCTGCAACGAGCTCAGGCTATTGCCGCTTGGTATCTGGATCGCAAAGAGGGCGAGGGCTGGGAAGCTGAGCGGCTGATGCCCATGCTGGTGGCGTTGGATGAGCTGATCCCCTGGTTGAAGCAATGGCACAACGAGGTGGATCCGGAGTTCGGCGAGCGTATGGGCGATTACTACGAAGGCTTCTTGCTTGAGGAACTGCGTAATCTGGAAATTACTCGGACTGACCTTTTGAGCTGGCAGCCGGCTGCAGTAGCTGGAAAACGTGGCGGTCGAAAAAAGAAAGTGGCCGAGCAGAACTGATTCTGGGGTTTGAAGCATGACATTGATTAAAGAGCTGATCGAGATCCCAGAAAAGGTTCAACGGGGGGATTTCGTTCTTAACCTGTCCAGTGGGTTGGCTGATGCAGCTATCAGCCAAACGCTCGAGCAGTATGTGGTGACGCCGCAGCTGCAGCGCTCGTTCGACGATGCCTTGAGCTTTATCAAGAGCACCGTGGTGGGCAACCAGAACCGTCAGAAGGGCGCTTACCTGCACGGCAGCTTCGGTAGCGGTAAGTCGCACTTTATGGCGGTACTGCACCTGCTGCTGCAGGGCAATTCCCAAGCACGGGCGATCAACGAGCTGGCGCCGGCTGTAGCCAAGCATGATGAATGGCTGCAGCAAACCAATATCCTGTTGGTGCCCTACCACATGATCGGCGCCGCCAGCATTGAGGCGGGTGTGTTGGGTGGCTACGCGCGACATATCAAACACCTGCACCCCGATGCACTGGTACCCGGCTTTTACATGAGTGATCGGTTGTTCCGTGATGCTCGGCAACTGCGCAGCACTATGGGTGATGCGAATTTCTTCGCCACGCTGAACAAAGGCGCAGCAGCGGCCGAGGATGATGGCTGGGGTGATCTATCGACTGGTTGGGATGCAGCCAGCTTCGATGCAGTGCTGAATGACCAAGCTGGTGCTGACGATAAGGCTCGCCTGGTCGGAGATTTGATCGGCACTTTCTACAGCTCCATGGCGGATATGGCCAACAGTGAGTACGGCGGCTACGTCGATTTCGATGAAGGCCTACGCATCATGACGGAGCATGCCAAAGCGCTCGGTTACGACGCGATCATCTTGTTCCTCGATGAGCTGATCCTCTGGCTGGCCAGCCATCTTTCTGACCAGCGCTTTATCGCCAACAACATTCAGAAAGTGGTGAAGCTGGTTGAAGCCAGTGAGCAACGTGCACTGCCCATGGCCAGCTTTATTGCCCGTCAGCGTGATCTGCGTGAGTTCGTGGGTGATCAGTACAACGGCGCTGAGCAGCAAGCACTGAGCGACTCGCTCAAGTACTGGGATGGTCGCTTCCACACCATCACCCTTGAGGACCGTAACCTTCCAGTGATCGCTGAGCGTCGCTTGCTCAAGCCGATCAATGCAGCTGCCAAGGCAGAGATCGACAATGCCTTTGCGGCCATGGATGCCGGTTTGCGCAGCGAGGTGCAGGAAATCCTGCTGACCAACCAGGGTGACCGCGAGATGTTCCGCTCGCTGTATCCCTTCAGTCCTGCTCTGGTGCAGGCGCTGGTTGCGCTTTCTTCCGCTCTTCAGCGTGAGCGTACTGCGCTCAAGGTCATGCTGATGCTGTTGGTCGATCAGCGCGAAACCCTGGAGTTAGGTGGATGTATTCCGGTTGGTGACCTGTACGACGTGATTGCTTCAGAGGCTGAGCCGTTCTCAGAAGTGATGCGTATGCATTTCGACAATGCTCGCCATTTGTTCGAGCGCAAGCTGGTGCCGTTGCTGGAGGAGGAGCACAACCTCAAGCTGGATCAGCTGCTGGAGCTACCAGTCAATGACCCCGGCCGTCGCGCCTTTACCAATGACATGCGCCTGATCAAAACCTTGTTGTTGTCGGCGCTGGTTCCGGAGGTGGAGTGCTTCAAGCAGCTCACGGCCAACAAGCTCGCCGCGTTGAACCACGGCACAATAAAGTCACCGATTCCAGGCCGTGAAGCGCAGACGGTTTTGCAGAAGTGCCGCAAATGGGCGGGGCGAGTCGGTGAGATCAAGATCAGTGATGACTCCAACCCGGTCATCGCGATTCAGCTTTCAGGCGTGGATACCGAAAGCATTCTTGAGCAGGCGAAAATCCATGACAACGATGGCGCTCGCCGCAAGCTGACTAAGGATTTGCTGTTCGAAGCGTTCGGCGTTCAGGATGACAATCAGCTGTTTATCGAGCATCCCTTCGCCTGGCGCGGTACTCGTCGCACCGTTGAGGTGATGTTCCAGAACATCCGCGAGATTTCCGACTTCACCACCTTTGAGGCGCGTGGTGATGATTGGAAGGTGCTTGTCGACTTTCCGTTTGACCAGGGCAACCACTCTCCCGCGAGCGATAGGGCACGCATCCAGGAGTACGAAGCCACTGGTAATGCGACACAGACCCTTTGCTGGTTGCCGTATTTCTTCAGCCAGTCGGCCCAGCGCGAACTGGGAACCTTGGTGACCCTAGAACACGTACTGAAAAGCGATGATCGCTTCGCTTCCTTCAGTAAGCATCTGAGTCCTATTGAGAGGGCCCAAGCACGTACGCTTCTCGATAACCAGCGCAGCCAGTTGCGTCAGCGTATTCGTGACTATCTGATGGGCGCATTCGGTGCCGCGCAGCCACTGTCGGGTTCGCTGGATGATTCGGTCCAACTGGAAAGCCAGGTTTATTCGCTGGAGCCCGGATTTACTCCGCAGCTGCCGGTGGGCAGTAATCTGCGTGCCGCCTTCGAGCACCTACTTAACCAGGCGCTGAGCTTCCAGTATCCGGATCACCCTGAGTTTGACGGTGAGGTCAGGCTGGCAGACTTGGGTAAGGTGATGGAGCAGCTGCGTCGCTCTGTGCATGCCAGCAATGGCCGCATCGATATCGACACGCCGTTGCGCTCGATCATGCGTTCGATTGCACAGCCACTAAAGCTTGGCGAGATGCACGAGCGGCATTTCATCTTCAATGATGATTGGCCGAAGCATATGACTCGTGAGCTTGCCAAGGATGAATACGCCGGGGATCCAGTGACGGTAAAGCGCCTACGTTCGGCCATTGATCAGCCGACACCCAAAGGGCTGCCGGACATTGTGCAAAACCTGCTGATCATGGTGTTTGCCGAGCATGGCCAATATGCTTTCTCGTTGCATGGCAAGGACTATGTGCCGGCGCTTAAGGACATGCCGGATAACTTGTTGCTGACCAAGCAGGATCTGGCTGAGCCGAACATCTGGAAGCTGGGCGTAGATAACGCTTCCGCTATCTTCGGCCTGACGCCTAACAAGTTGCGTACCGCCAACCATCAGAATGCATTGGAAAAAGATGTGCAGGATGAGGTTAAGCGCCAGCTTGGGCATTGTGAGGAACTGGTTACTGAGCTCAGAGGTGCATTGAGCCGGGTTAATCAGGGGGCGCAATGCAATCGTCTGCGCAATGCTGAGTATGCCGTGAGTCTATTGCAGACCTTGCAGGGTAAGCAGGGGGCAGACCTGATCGCTGCGTTGGCGGATATTCAGCCACCCACCAACGCGATGGCTCTCGCCAAAAGTATCGTCAGCGCTGCCAGCGTGACCCAGGCAATCCAGGACAATAACTGGCAACTGCTGGAAACTGTTTGGAAGTCAGGGGCAGCTGAGGCGTTGCAGATTAAGCAGCGTGTCATTGCAGCTTTGACCGCGGATGAACTGGTGACGGCGCTGGCCCAAGCGCTTCGTCAAGCTCAGGCAGATGCTACATCGCAGTTGACGCGCAACGTCGTTCCGCCGGTCATTCAGATCGTTCCGCCTGCCGATACCAGTATCAAAGGTGCCGGTGGCAGAAAGGTGCTGGAGCAGGTTCAGCAGAGCGGTTTGACCAGCAAGCAGGCGCGCACTTTGTTCGCCGAGATTGAGAGTAAATTGCAGGACGGCTATGTGCTGGATGTGAGCTACAGCATTGTTCGCATGGATGGGGCAGAGGATTGAGGTAATGTCGATCATGCAAGCGAGCGCGACATTGCCGATGCCGGTGGTGACCCAATTGCAGGCAGTTTTTCAGCGTGACGCTGAGGCTGACTGCGTGGCATTAGTGTGGCCAAACCCTTTAGCGGCTTTAGCTGTAGAGCAAGTTGTTGAAGGGAGAAAAGTCAGGGCCATCTACTGCGTCTCTGAGTTGGCGATGAGAGAGGCCTTGGTCAAGCATCAACAAGACCGAAAGGAAACCTCAGAGCGTCTTGTGCTGCTGTCCGGCTTTGCCGAGACGGATTTGGCTATGGACGTGTTGGCCAGAATTTGGCGCAACGAGCCGCAGCGGATAAGCCCTTGGAAGACCCTGCAGCAACTGATTCGTGTCAGGGACATTGATCCTCGTCTAACACGCAAGCAGAGCCGTTGGGTAGCTGAGGCGATGCTCAATGGTGTTGAACGCTATCAGGGGAAAATCAGCTTCGGCGAGATTCTGGATGAGGAGACAGCCTGGCGTGCTATCGCCATGGCTCATCTGAACTACCAAGAAGCCACGTTGGATCTGCAGTCGGTGTTGAGTTGGAGCACTAAGGGGGATGTCAGTGCACTGATTACGGCTCTGCCAGGCGATATTCGAGACAACCTAGGGGATTGGTTGGCCCGCGGCCTGCCCGACACTCATGAGGTGGTATCGACGCTGCTTCTGAATGATCAGGGGAGTGATCTGCTCGCCGTCGCCTTGGCGTGCTCCGGGCTGTTTTCCTCGGACATTGAGCGTCTGCAAGCGCTTGATTTAACCCAGCTGCATATCAGTCGTGGGATTTTCCGTGAGCGCTTTTTGGGTGGGAAGAAGATCGAATTCCGAGTCTTGCAACCGCTAGGCGAGGTCGCAGTTACTCTGGTCAGGCAGTGGATAGGTGCTCTCGGTTTCCCTAGCTATGCACGCTTCTTGTCGAAAGCAGAGCAGATTCTTGCGAGCTTAGATGTGCAGGCTGCCGCCGAGCACTCGGCACTTTTGCCTTGTGGTTTGCACGCGCGCTTTAGCGCTTTTGCTTCTGCCTTGGATCAAGCTCTGGATGGTGGCGACTCAATGGCTGCGGAGTTGGCTTTGCAGCAGATAGAGGGGCATCGTCTGGCTGGCTTGGATCGCTATAGCGAGACTGTTGCTCGGGCCAATATGGCCATGCGCCTTCTACGTTGGCTCAAGCAGGCGCCGAACGCAGACGGAACTGCAGTTAGCCTGATCGGCGCTTACATCGAGCAGGGTGGTTTTTGTGATTGGGCACGAACCGAAATTTGGGCGGGAGATGCTGAGGAGTCTCTAAGTACGGTCTACCAGAAGCTCTCGCAGCACGTTGGACGTTACAGGGAGCGGCAAAACCAGGCTTTCGGGCAGCAACTGGCAAGCATCGCTCGCGGTGATCATCTGCCTGCTCGATTCATTCCTGTCGAGCGCGCCCTGGATGATCTGGTTGCACCATTGGCAGAGCAGGGGCAAGTGCTTTTGCTTGTGCTGGATGGGATGAGCGAAGCCGTCTACCGGCAGTTAAGCGCAGACCTCACTCGTAATCATTGGTTGGAGCTGCAGTCCGTTGGCGCACAGGGCGATGCATGTCTGGTTGCAGCCTTGCCCACTGTGACTCAGGTCAGCCGTTGCTCGCTGCTATCGGGGGCTCTGTGTGAGGGCAATGCCAACGACGAGAAGAAGGCTTTCAGTAGCCACCCTCAGCTAAAAAAGCTGGCCTCCACCAAGTTTCCACCGCAAGTGTTCCATAAGCAGGATTTGTCCCAGTCTGGATCTGGCAGTTTGCATAGCAACGTTCGGGGGATAATTGCGGGTACGGAGCACCGAGTTCTGGCGGTGGTGATCAATGCGATCGATGATCAGCTGTCCAGTAGCTCGCAAGTTAAGGTCGACTGGTCCTTTGAAACCGTGGCCTTGCTGCGGCATGTCATGGAGGCCGCTCGCGAGGCGGGTCGCGTGGTGATCATTACCAGTGATCACGGCCACGTACTGGATCATGATTCGGTTTACCAGCAGTCCGCCGACGAAAACGGCGAGCGCTATCACCCGGTGGCCCCTGGCATTGTTCCCTCTGAGCTGGAAGTCCAGTTGTCGGGTGAGCGTGTCGTGACGGCGAATAAGCAGGTGATCCTGCCTTGGTCAGAACGCCTGCGTTACACCCGAAGTAAGAGCCATGGTTATCACGGTGGTGGTTCGCTCCAGGAGGTTGTGATACCGCTTGGGGTCTATATCAATGCCACCACGCGGCAAAGGGTAGAGGGTTGGCGTGAGGTGCCTCGACGGCTGCCAGCTTGGTGGTATTCGACGAAGGCCATTCAGTCAGATACGCCGAGCGCGGTTGATGAGCCCACCGTATTTGTCGAAGCACCCACCAAGAAAGCAGCTGGCAAGAAGCAGGCTGTGGCTGAGGTTGTCGAGGACATGTTCGGCTTTGCATCGCCAGCGAAAGCCTTGAGCAAAAGCGCTCCGGTGGTCGCTACAAGCGATTGGGTTGCTGAGTTGCTCAGTTCGCCGGTCTATGGCCAAGTTCGCGATAGGGCAGGCCGCACAGCGATCAGCGATGAACAAATGCAGACGCTGCTGAGGCTGATGGAAAAGCACCGCTGGCAGGTTATGGAGGC
Organism: Bowmanella yangjiangensis; assembly: GCF_017255015.1. Lineage (GTDB taxonomy): Bacteria > Pseudomonadota > Gammaproteobacteria > Enterobacterales > Alteromonadaceae > Bowmanella > Bowmanella yangjiangensis. The sequence continues at coordinate 7,443 of NZ_JAFKCS010000037.1, forward strand.
GGTGCTTTGTTCCGAGTTGCTGATCCCGAAACTGCGGATTCGTGGGTTCCTCGCGGGTGCACAGAAACTGCTCAATGTGGATGGCTATCCGATCCTTTCAGTCGAGCGTGATTCCCAGACAGTGCGTTTGAACATTGCAGATCTGAAGAAGCAGTTTGAAATTCAATAACTACAGGGTGTAGTCATGTCGATTAGCCAACAACGTCGTCAGGATATTCTGGACGCTCTGCGGCGTGGAACTGTGCCGCAGTACGGTTTAGATGCCTTAGCTGTTGGCTTGTTGCCCTTCGAGCGCGCCTTTGATGAGGAGCTGGAAAAGGTCAGTCGAGGCGGGGCGGTATTCAAGGCTATTCGTGGCGAGTACGGCAGCGGTAAAACCTTTGCGTCACGTTGGCTCCGTGAAAAAGCACACCGACTCGGCTTTGCCTGCGCCGAGGTACAAATTTCCGAGACTGAGACGCCGCTGCATCGCCTGGAGACGGTCTATCGGCGTCTGATGGAGCGTTTGACGACGCCAGATATGCCCTCGGGCGCTTTTCAGAATATCGTCGAAGCCTGGTTCTACACTCTTGAAGAGGATGTACTAGCCCAGCATGACATCGATCCGAACGACTCCGAAGCGTTGATCGATGCCACTGATTTACTGATGGAAAAGCGCTTGGGTGAAGTAGTGCGCTCAGCACCTGCATTTGCCCTAACTCTACGTGCCTACCGGAGAGCTCTCCTAGAAGACCAGGAAGAGATCGCCAACGGGCTTTTGGCCTGGATGGCAGGTCAGCCGAACATTTCTGCTGCGGTTAAGCGCTATGCAATGATCAAGGGCGACATCGATCATTTCGGCGCGTTGAGCTTCCTGCAAGGAGTTCTAACCATACTCAAGGATTCAGGGCATCCTGGTCTGCTGCTGGTGCTCGACGAGGTTGAAACACTCCAGCGTATGCGCGGAGATGTTCGCGACAAGAGCCTGAACGCACTGCGTCAGTTGATGGATGAGGTGGACTCTGGGCGATTCCCTGGCCTTTATTTGGTTATCACAGGTACTCCAGCCTTCTACGATGGCCCTATGGGTGTCCAGCGACTGTCTCCTCTGGCTCAGCGTCTGGCGGTCGACTTCACCACTGATGCTCGGTTCGATAATCCTCGTGCCGTGCAAATTCGTCTCCGTGGTTTCAGCCAGGAGTCACTGGAGGAGGTCGGTCGCAAGGTGCGTAACCTGTATGCCGATAACAGCGCTACGGCTGACCGCATTCTGCGACTGGCAGACGATGATTACATCGCTGAGCTGGCCAAGGCGGTGACCGGTAAGCTGGGCGGCAAAGTCGGGATTGCACCGCGGATCTTCCTGAAAAAACTGGTGGGTGAGGTCCTGGATCGTATTGACCAGTTCGAAGACTTCAATCCGCGACAGCACTACGCATTGACCATTTCAGATACCGAGCTGACATCGGTCGAGCGCGCTACCAGCGCGGCAAGCTCGGTAGATGATATCGAGCTCGATCTTTGAGCTGTCTGATTGGAGCTTTGCTGCATGAGTGAGTTCGACAAGCTCCACCCTGCCTTGCAGCACCACATCGTCAACTCTCTAGGTTGGAACGGTTTACGGCCTTTGCAAGAGGCCACTATCCAGCCCGTCCTCGATAGCGAGCACGCAATTTTGCTGGCTCCGACGGCCGGTGGAAAAACCGAAGCTGCAAGCTTTCCGGTGTTTTCACGCATGCTTAGTGAGAGCTGGGAAGGCCTTTCTGTTCTCTACATCTGCCCGATCAAGGCGCTGCTCAATAACCTTGAGCAGCGTTTGAGTTATTACGGACATCTCCTGGGGCGCAGCGTCGCCCTATGGCATGGCGATATCAGTGCCGCGCGTAAGGCCAAGATTGTGGCCTCGCCACCGGACATTCTGCTGACAACACCTGAGTCGTTGGAGGTCATGCTTGTCTCCAACAAGGTTGATCATCAGCAGCTTTTTGCCAACGTGCGGACAGTGATTATTGATGAGGTTCATGCCTTTGCCGGTGATGACCGTGGCTGGCACTTGCTGTCTGTCCTGGAGCGAATCAGCGTTCTAGCAGACCGAGAGATTCAGCGCTTAGGGCTCTCAGCAACCGTAGGTAATCCTGACACGCTCTGCGATTGGCTTGCCGGTAGCTGTAATGCCCGAAGGAGCGTGATTAACCCTCCTGCTGAGAACAATGTGATTCCTGATGTCCAAGTCGATTGGGTCGGGTCGCTGAAAAACGCAGCAGTTGTGATTTCACGATTGCACAAAGGCGAGAAGCGCCTCGTCTTCGTGGATAGCCGATCCAAGGTTGAGGAGCTCGCAGTTGAGTTACGGTGCCTTGGTGTTGCCACCTACATCTCCCACAGTTCCTTAAGCCTGGAGGAGCGGAGAGCTGCTGAAGAAGCGTTCTCCCAGGGTAATGACTGCGTCATCGTTTCTACTTCGACGTTGGAGTTGGGTATCGATGTGGGCGACCTCGATCGGGTGATCCAGATCGATGCCCCGTACACGGTTGCTTCGTTCCTGCAGCGTATTGGCCGCACTGGCAGACGCTCGGGCAGCTCTCGAAACTGTCTGTTTCTGGCTAC
>NZ_JAFKCS010000370.1 GCF_017255015.1 Bowmanella yangjiangensis
CTGCTGGAAATCGTCGACGAAGAGGACCTGCCGCGCAATGTCTATTACGGCGATGGCAGCCCGATCGAGGAGTCCCTGCTCGATGACATCCGCGGCGTATTGGCCGAAGCGACGGTCAGCTTTCCTTGGTGCAGCGGCGACGTACTGATGCTCGACAACATGCTGACTGCTCATGCGCGCACGCCTTTCAGTGGCCCGCGCAAGGTCATTGTGGCCATGGCGCAAGGCCATGGCCTGGATCTGCTCTGAGCACCCGAATATTCCATTTCACACGGCGGGTGCAGTGCACCCATCGCGATTCAAGGTGATGCCATGAATGATCGTTACGACGCTGCCACCAACCTGGTTGAGGCGCTCGTCCAGCGTGCCGCTGAAACGCCGCGCGATATCGCTCTGCGTTTTATCGCTGAAGGGGTGGACGAAGCACTGACCTACCGTGCACTGGATGAGCGCGCACGTGATTTGGCTGTCTGGTTGCTGCAGCATGGCCAACCCGGTGATCGCGCCGTTTTGCTGATGCACAGCAGCACGGAATACGTGGTTTCCTTCTTTGCTTGCCTGTATGCCGGCATCATCGCTGTGCCGGCGTATCCGCCCGAGTCCGTGCGGCCGCAGCACCTGGCGCGTTTGCAGGCCATTCTCGGTGACGCCGAGCCGAGCCTGGTGCTCACCGATTCCAGTTTGTTGGACGCCCTGCGTCCGGCCTGTCAGGTTGTCGGTGGTGCCACGCCGCAGCTGCTGGCCGTTGACCACACGCCGGCCGGTCTGGGGCTGGCATGGCAGAT
>NZ_JAFKCS010000371.1 GCF_017255015.1 Bowmanella yangjiangensis
TGACCTGGACAAGGCGGCGCGCGAATCCCTCGATTACCAGATTCTGCGCCGTACCCTGGGCATCGAGGACAAACAGAAGCCCGGCGAGATCGCCCGCGAGCTGAACGACACCGTCGAGCCGCCGGCGGTATCCGCCAGCGCCGCCTCCGTCAGCCAGGCGGTAGTCGACCAGCGCTCGCTGGAACTCGACGTCACGCTCGAACAGACGCCTCAGCAGGTCGATCCCCTGGTGCTGGACCTGGCCGGCAACGGCTTCTCCACCAGTGGCCTGCTCCGCCCGACACGCTTCGACCTGGATGCCGATGGCCGCACGGACTCGGTCAGCATGCCCAGCGGCGACGATGCGCTGCTGGCGCTGGATCGCAACGGCAATGGCCGCATCGACGACGGCCGCGAACTGTTCGGCGACCAGCATGGCGCCGCCAACGGTTTCGCCGAGCTGGCGCGCTTCGACGACAACGGCGATGGCCGTATCGACGCGGCCGATGCCGTGTTCGACCAGTTGCGCCTGCTGCGCTTCGACGCCCAGGGCCGCCAGCACCTGCAGACACTCGACGAGGCTGGTGTCAGCGCCATCGACCTGCAGGCGCGCGACGTCAGCATCGCCCTGGGTGCCTACGACCAGATCGCCCAGCTGGGACGGTTCGAGTTCAGCGACGGACGCAACGGGCAGGCGGCCGACCTGCTGCTGGCCAAGCGCTAGCGGTGTAAACCCTGCCCTGCAGCAGCCAGACGCGACGCCCTAGCGGCACATCCGCCACATGCCCATGTCCAGGTGGAAGTGG
>NZ_JAFKCS010000372.1 GCF_017255015.1 Bowmanella yangjiangensis
TGAGCAGGCAGTGCGCCTGAAGCTGCAGTTCGACGGCCACCCCGACCTCGGTCTGCGCCTGGGCAAGGCAGCCCAGCAAGGCGCCGGGCAACTGGTGCGCCTGGCTGGAGAGGACCAGGTCTGGTTGATCGATCGTCAGCTGAACGTACCGCCGCGCGAGCTGGACTGGCTGGATCGGCGCATCAGTGACATTCCCTACACCGATATCCAGCGCATCGAGCTGCGCCATGCCGACGGTGAGGTGCTCACCCTGAACCGGGCCGATGCCAAGCAGTACAACTTTGCCGTCGAGCAACTGGCCGGAACGCAGAAGCTCGCTTTCGAGGGCGCGGCCAACAGCGTGGCGACGCTGTTCTCCAGCCTGCAGTTCGCTGATGCCGCGCCGCTCGACCAGGTGGGCTTCAAGCAGCCGCCGGTGCTGCGCTTCAGCCTCAGTGGCTTCGGTGGGCAGAAGCTTGCCGGTGCTCTGTACCGGCAGGGAGAACAGTACTGGCTGACGCTGGGGGCGCGGGAAGGTTTCAAGGTGGAGGAAGTCAGCGCGCGCCCTGACTGGGCCTATCGCCTCGACGTCGAACAGGCGCAGCGGTTGATGAAGAAGTTGCGCGATCTGCTGGCCAAAAGCTGACAAAAACGCTCTGAACAGCGCATTTTTCCAGGTGGCGGGGCGGCTCCAAAAAAGTACTTTTCAGTCACAATTCATGCTTTATACTCGGCCTTCGGCTGCAGCAAGAACGCTACTCGCTTGACCTGCTCCATGCTCGAGTTGCCGGGGTTGGCGAACGCT
>NZ_JAFKCS010000373.1 GCF_017255015.1 Bowmanella yangjiangensis
CGGCGCCCGCCAGGCTGGTGGGTCGCCCAGCTACGGTGGCGCCGAAGGTTACCCGCTGTTTGCCAGTGTAGCGTTGCAAAAGTAGTAACCAGGCGCCCTGCAACAGGGTATTCAGGGTCACCCGCTGCTGCCGGGCAAAGACCCGCAGTCGCTCGGTCTCTGCCGCGTCGTAATGACTGTAGGTCACGCCATGGCCACTGCCTTCAGCGGGGCGCGGCAGGCTGTCGGCCAGCAAACAGGGTTCGTCCAGCCCGGCCAGGCGTTGCCGCCAGAATGCTTCGGCAGCGTCGCCATCCTGACGCTGCAGCCAGGCGATGTAATCGGCGTAGCGTGCGACGGGTGCTGGCAGACGCTCGCCGGCATAGACCTGCAGCACTTCCTTGATCAGTTGCGCGCCGCTCCAGCCATCGGTGACCAGGTGGTGCATGGTCCACACCAGTTGCCAGCGCCCTTCGCCCAGGGCCAGCAGGCTCATACGCTGCAACGGCGGTCGGGCCAGATCGAATCCTGCAGCGCGGTCACGCTCGGCAAAGGCGATGACATCCGTCTCGCCCTCGATCACCCGCACCTCGGCGGGCACCTGGCGCTGCACCACCTGCAAGGGCTGGCGCAGCCCGCCCTGCCAGAGAAAGCCGCTACGCAGTGTCGCGTGTCGCGCTACCACCTGCGCCCAGGCTGCCTGCAAACGTGCCGGATCGAGCTGTTCGACCGCCACGCTGATCTGGTTCACGTAGAGCCCTGAGCCCGGGTTGTCGAGGGCATGGAACAGCATGCCCTGCTGCAT
>NZ_JAFKCS010000374.1 GCF_017255015.1 Bowmanella yangjiangensis
CGCTGGGCTGGTAGGGGCTGGCGTGGGTATCTGCCACAGTCGCTAGCCTTGCTGCTGCGCGATGTCTGCCAGGAAGGTGCGAATCGCCTGTGCGCAGGCGTGTGGGCGTGCCTGCAGAATGAAATGCGGCCCGTCCAGGCGGACCTGGCGCAGGTCATCGCAATGCGCGGCCAGGCTGCCGCCTGCCTTGGCCGCAATCAGACGATCCTGTTGTGGCCATAGCTGCAGGGCGGGCAAGGTGAGACGCCCTTGCACTGCCCGCAGTCCGGCCAGGCTGCCGAGGCGGGCACGTAGCAGCGCTTGATCCAGACTGCGAATTTCCTCCTGTACCCGTCTCAGGACTGCATCCTCGACGTCGCGACCCAGGCCCAGCGCGCGCAGTACCGGCGCGTGCGTGACCAGTGCCGGTGGCATGGGCATGTGCCTGAGCAGCGCGAGAAACGGGGACGGGCGGGTCAGGAAGGTGGCGGCGAAGATGACGGCGCGCAGGCCCTCGGGTTTTCGCCGCGCCAGGCGAAACGCCAGTGGGCCCGAGAAGGATTCACCCAGCAGCACGAAGGGGGCATGCCCCAGTTCAGCGAGCAACCTGTCGGTCAGGCTGGCGTAATCCTGCGGGCCTTGATCCGGGAGTGCGAGCGGCTGGCAGTCGACATCCTGCAGCGCGTCGAGCAGAGGGGCGAAGAGGTTGCTGCTGCCGTTGAGTCCTGGCAGCAGCACCAGACGCATCAGGCGTCTCCTGCCAGCTTGCGGTCGTACTGGAAGCGCCAGCGGGTGTAGAGCAGG
>NZ_JAFKCS010000375.1 GCF_017255015.1 Bowmanella yangjiangensis
TCCCGATCTGATTGCCTGAGGAACCAGCATGGCAAATTCTTTCCGGTCCTTTGTATTCAAGATGCGCTTCAACAAAAGTGCGATCGCTGAGGTGCCCCATGAGGAGCAGTTGGAGCGCATACACCGCTACCTGGGCGCGTTGGGCCAGTTACATCCGCTTCTTGGCAAATGGTATTTACAAGGTGCCTCAGTTCAGGACGCGTTGCGCAGTGACGTGCTGAGCGCCCCCAAGCGTTGTCCGAGGCTGCCGCCGCAAGTTTCGACGCCGAGTATCCAACATGGCTGTCCGTAGCTGTGTGGAATGGACAGGAAGATCCGCTGCGGGGAGGCTTGGCCTTCAGCTACGACGCACACGACATGGAATCCATATCCAGCATGGATTTCGAAGATGCCGGAGCGCTGGTATCAGCTCTTGAGAACCCACGTCCGGAGTTGGTGGAAATGCTTCGCCTAGCGGTGTCCATCTGGCCGGAAATCGATTGGGGCGTAATCGCTCCCGACAGGTACTACCTGGATGGCCAAACCTTCTCCAACCGTCAAACCATCGGCTGGATAGGTTTCTGTCCACACCCGCTAGATCCCAGCGCTTTCTCAGATGCAGACGAGCTGATCGACATACCAGGTCGCCGCACAATTCTGGTGAGCAGTGCTCAGGTTATGGATGAACGCAATAGAGAGCACTTCCGAAGTGTCGGCGCGCTGGACACAAAGCTCGTCGAGCTGGGCTATCTACCCTTGTTTAACAACTGACGTCGGCCAACATCCTGAGCTACGTTTGGGTT
>NZ_JAFKCS010000376.1 GCF_017255015.1 Bowmanella yangjiangensis
CTTCCCGGCGTTGCATGCCGCCAAGCGGGCGCAGGAGCGCTGGCGCAAGGCAATCGTCGTCGCCATTGGCTACCCCAGCGATACGCCGCTGGATTTCGAGCGTCGTGCGTTCGACCTGTCGCCGCCACAACTGCCCGAGCGCAACGATCCGCCGCAGGGCGGCCAGGACCTGTTTCTCGATTTCATCGAGCAGCGCCTGATGCCGCGGGTCAACCAGCGCTTCAAGGTCGATCGGGATCAGGTCAGCCTGGTCGGGCACTCGTTCGGCGGCATGTTCGCCATCTACACGCTGTTCACCCGGCCGCAGCTGTTCCAGCACGTGGTCGCCATCAGCCCCAGCCTGTGGTGGCGTGATCGCTACCTGCTGGCGCATGAGCGTGCGTTCGTCGAGCGTGCGCGAGCCGGCGAGCTGGACCTGACCCACCGCAGCCTGAGCATGTGGGTGGGCGACCGGGAAATGCCGCAGGAGATCCAGGACGTGCGTTCGCTGCAGCTGCGCCTGGAGTCCCTTTCGCAGTACGGCCTGCGCAGCGATTTCCAGCTCGAAGCGGGCGAGGATCACATGTCGATTCCGTTTCGCGTCACCCCCCGCGTGCTGGAGGAGCTGATGAGCACGCGACGCTACTGAGTCGGGCCACGGGCAGCCCGCCGCATGCGCGGGCCGCCGTGGCAGATCGTCATCTGCGCTGGTGTCCTAGGCTTTGTACGAAAGTCGTCGAGCGAAGGTCAGGCAATACCGATGGCGGCCCCGCGAAATCGCTCGAAGAAGCGCAGTTTACGTG
>NZ_JAFKCS010000377.1 GCF_017255015.1 Bowmanella yangjiangensis
CGGCGCTGATCGTCCTCGACGAACCCGATGCCAACCTCGACGAGGCCGGCGAGCAGTCGCTGCTGGCTGCGCTCGATCGCCTGCGCGAGCAGGGGCGCACGCTGGTGCTGGTCAGTCATCGCCCGGCGTTGCTCAAGGGCGCCGATCAGTTGCTGGTGCTGCGCGCCGGGCAGATGCAGGCCTTCGGCCCGGCCGCACGGGTGTTGCAGGATCTGCAGCAGAGCGCCCGTTCCGCCGCGCAGACCGCGCCGGTGCGACGGGTCGCGCCGGCGCTGAGCATCAGCTACGGCGCCCAGCCGGGAGGCCAGCAATGAGTGCCCCGGCTCCTGTGCAGGGGTTGCATGCGGTCGATGCCGGGGCACCGACTCGCCTGGGCTGGTGGCTGTTGCTGGTCGGCTTCGGCGGCTTCCTCGCCTGGGCCGCGCTGGCGCCGCTGGATCGCGGCGTGCCGGTCAGTGGCACGGTGATGGTCAGCGGCAATCGCCAGGCGGTGCAGCATCCCGTCGGCGGTACCGTGCGGCGCATCCTGGCCCGCGACGGCGACATGGTGCAGGCCGGCCAGGCGCTGCTGGAGCTGGACGACCAGGCATTGCGGGCCCAGGCCGAGGCATTGCGCGCGCAGTTGATCGGCAGCCGCGCCAGTGCCGACCGCCTGGCCGCCGAGCGTGACACGGCCGAGCACATCGACTTCGATCCCTGGCTGCTGGCGCGCGGCGATGATGTGCTGGTCAGTGCCAGCCTGGAATTACAACGACAGCTGTTCGCCAGCCACCAGCAG
>NZ_JAFKCS010000378.1 GCF_017255015.1 Bowmanella yangjiangensis
GCCCAGAAGTCCGTCGCCTGCTGCCGACCTGGTGGCAGGTCGACCTGCTGCGTTTGCCGCGACAAGCCCATACGCTGGAGCCGCAAGCCGATCCGTAGCAGCGGATGCATCCGCGATCATGGCGGCGCGCTCCGGCGGCCGGACGCTCAGCGCGGGATCACGACCTCCCAACAGCTATCCGACATGCGGTATAACCTCCAGACACTCCAGCGCCTCGCCACAGACGGCGAACCAGAGAAGGATTTCCAGCATGACCCGGAAGGTCATCCATCGAAACCGCCCGCTGCCTGTGCGCCATTGCGCGTGCATCCATGGCCAGGCGTACTGAACGGAGGGTTTGCCGTGACGACAGCCGATGTGAAATGCCGCTTCGAAGCAAGGCTTCTGCGCCCGGCAAAGCCTGCCGGCGACAGGTCATGGACGTTCGTGGTACTGCCGAGGGAAGCCAGCGAACAGCTGCCAAGACGCGGCAGGACGACCGTTGCCGGCAAGCTCAATGGCCACCCGTTCCAGGCGACCCTTGAGCCGGATGGCCAACTGAGCCATTGGCTGCAGGTCAGCAGCACCCTGCAGGAAGCCGCAGGCGCAGCCGCCGGGGATGTCGTGACACTGGAGCTCGCCCCTGTCGCCAGCGAACCCGAACCCGAGATCCCGGCGGATCTGCAGGCGGCACTGGCAGCCATCCCTCGAGCCTGTGAAGTGTGGAACGCCACGACGACCATCGCGCGCGTAGACTGGATACACTGGATCACGTCAGCCAAGCAGCTCAAGACG
>NZ_JAFKCS010000379.1 GCF_017255015.1 Bowmanella yangjiangensis
TTGTCCGCCATGCAGGGTGGCTAAGCTCGCCAGACCGAACAGGATGCCTGCACCGACAAGGATTGCCATGACTCAAACCAACCCCTTCGCGGCCGAGCCGCTCGTTCCATCCGCTGCGCCCCGCCCGCTGCCGGCACTACCAGGGCATCTGGTGGCCGTGGCCCTGTCGATGAGCGTCATCGCCATTCTGCTGTCGATGATCGGCTGGTGGAGGAGCGATCTCGAGAACGATTTCAGCGTCTGGCTGAGCTACGTCGCCCCGTACTGGGTCAATCACCTGCTCATGGCTGGGCTGGGTGTCTACTGGCTGACGAGTGCATACCTGGAACGTCATCGCCTGGCCGGCTACCGGCAGCCGGCGCCACTGCTGGTGAGTTATGGCGTGGTTTACCTGCTGCTGTCCTGGGGGCTCGGTTTCGTCTCCGGCCAGCTGTACATGTGGCTGTACGAGCTACTGGACGATCAGTACAGCGGACGCCTGCTGACCAGCCTGGGCTGGTCGGTCATCGGCCTGCTGAGCTTTTGCCTGGAGGTGCTGGTGCCGCTCTGGCTGCTGCTGCAGCTGTTCCGGCGCAGCGCCGAGGTGACGGACGGTGACCTGCAGATGGCCGGTACGTCGCTGGCCTGGTGTTTCGCGCTGGCCATCATGGTGGGATACCTGCAGGTGATGGGCCTGGCGCTCGAGCTGATGGACGGTGCGTTCTACGGGTTCGAGCTGGAAAGCTGGGCGGGGGTGATCAATCTGCTCCATGGCGGCGTTTACATGCTGGT
>NZ_JAFKCS010000038.1 GCF_017255015.1 Bowmanella yangjiangensis
GCTGTTCGTTGGGGCGGGAGTGTTGGGGATGCTGGTTTTGATGTTGTTGATTCCGCATGGCCGCAAGATGGTTCAACAAGCGCAGCACTAGTCTGCATGCATTCGGTCAGGGCCCCGCTTGAGCTCTGATATGACGAGATTCGCAGAGTCGTGACCTGAGTTTGGGCCGCATGCCTTGCGTGAGATATGTTCGTATAGCGCTTTGAGATACGTCCTGACGGGCCTGCCTAGGCTAAACGGACAACTGATTCAACAAGGATGTTTCATGAATAACCGATTGATCCTCTCTCTTCTCCTGCTTGCCACCCTGGAAATTCGGCTGGCTCGCTACTGTCGCGGCACACCACTGACCGCGCTGCGCAAACAGAGCTCGGCTGCATGTTGAAGATCAGGATCGGCGAACGCTGGGGCCGACTGACGTCCAGCGGCAGCGGCACATTCATGCTGGTACTGCTGATAATGACGGCGATAAGCATGAGTTTCTTGTGGCTGGCCTTTGAGCCAGCGCGTGACGCCGGTGGCTGCGTTACTCAGGCCGCTCGCGGCATGCGCGGAACGCGGGTCTGCGATCAGGGGAGCGTCAACAGGCATGTGCTGTTAAGCCTGATTATCGGCATACTCTTTGGCTATCTCGCTTTGCGCATGCTCTGGCTCGCAGGTTGTGAATTTTTCAGGCCGCTGCCAGAGGAGCCGCTGAATGCCGTGCTGCAATTGCTGCTGAACCTTGAGTATGTGGAGGTTCTGAACAGAACCGAGCTGGCCGATGGCCTCCAGCTCGATCTACTGCGGCTGGATCGCAACGGTACACCCGATGCAGCTTTCCGCCTTCGCATGCTCGGCTTGCAGCAACACAGCTTCTACTCCAAGGACAGTCGTCCGCGCGACCTGTTACTGCTGCTGAAGACTGGCCGTCGGATGAGCTTTTCCCCAGCCACGCGCCTGGCCCACCCGCAGCATGCTCATATAGACGCGAGCATCTATGGGCCAAGTTTTCTGGACGGTCAGCTTACGCTGAAGGCTGCCAGCCACCGGCTCGAACGTCTGAAGTTGCCGATTGGCAATGAGCAGGTGGGTGCGTAGGCGCCATCAGGAGGTCGGCCAAGGCCTTGTGTTGACGCATGTTCGGCATGAAGCCACTCCTAAGGAGCTTGTTTCGCACCTCTGCAAATATCTCGATGATGGAGCGTTACAGGTCGTACGGGCAGAAGGTTCCAATGGGACTGAACTTCGCCATCTAGGCTGGGTTATGCCCGTCGGCAACTTTGTGCTCTCTACCCTTTACACCTCTCCGCGTAGACGCCTCTCTCGCTCTTCGCGTTGTTCACGTCTTCTTGCTGGGCTGAAGGGCGGATCGCCAATGGTAATCATCGGCGGTATGCGAATGTGTTGTGCCGCAGGCAGTTGAGCAACTCTGCTCAAAACGGAATACACCGACTCCGCACTGCGTTTGGTGTTGATCTGCAGGTGAGGCTTTTCGCCGTATGGCACTTTCATTTTGATGATGTACTTACGAACCCATGTGGTGCCGTATCGGCCCATATCTCGATAATGGTCACGAGTCACCAGTTCCGTGATCTCCCGGTAAGGAACGAAAATACTGGCATGGGCCGTCAGGTCTTGCGCATGGCCGATGGCCAGATGAAGCCCCTCAGCGTCGAAGTGGGCCTCGTAGGTGGTGTCGGGAAATATCCAGTTCGCGATTACCAACGCAATGATCGGATATCCCCCCAACAGGCAGAACAATGTGACCGTAAGCCCTGCTACGTCGACGTGGAGTGACGCGATAAAAGCCGGAAGAAGTACTAACCATCCCCATCTCAGCACATGCGTCATGAACGTGGCAGAGTGGCGTTCGATCATTGAAACGCTGTCAGTGTCATCGACGGTAAAAATGCTATCCGGGAAAACCTTTATCAGTGCATTCATAGTGCTATGTGGCCGTGCAAGGGAGAGGCCTAAAAACGGTGTAACCACACTGGTTGTGACACTGAATTAGGTGGTCTCTTGCGGTGCGGTGTTCGCTCGCCTATGCCTTTTGCAGGCCAGTTTGCGGGGCGTTACCCGCTGCTTGGTTGATGAGCGTATTGGCTTCCGTCAGAAAATTCTCTGTGAGAGATACATTGCTCAGAAAGAAGCGTTGATTGTCTTCCTTCATGTCGATCGTCAGCGACTTGAAGAATGGATTGCGTCGAACGCGGATCTTCTTGATATCACTGGCACGAAGCCGTTCGTTGCGACGGTAGGATTCGGATTCGTCAGTGTATCGAATTCCCTCGGCTGTCAAGGAGACGCATACATATTGGTCGCGTCGTGCGAGTGAAGCAGCAATGAATAGAATGACATTCACGGTAATGGATAACCCGATGGGCCAGCCGGCTAGATAAGCGCCCAGATTAGTTAAGGGAAAGAAGATAAGCGCGAGTAGGATGCTCGTTGTCGTTGTGCTGAACATAGCCCAGGACATGACGCTGAGGTATTGTGCAGGGTTCCAAGTTGCTTGTGGCATGATTCTTCCTTGTGATGATATTGGTTGTAGGCAAGAATTTTGTGTCTGTTTGTCGTACTTCTGCTGTTAGAAGAGCTTGCACCATTTTGCGTGCATGAGGCATCTGCAAGGGAAGTAAGCAGTCGCTCTGTGAAGAGAGCAAAATAGTAGTGCCGGATTTTGAAACTAGAGTGGCAGTACCGAGGTGCTCTTTTCTTTTAGTGGGAGTCCTTTTGGTCGTTCGCGGATGAGAATGATGTGTCTATCGAAGTTGCGTTGATCCGGAAAATATAGAACGGCCAGTCCACATATTCATTTGCGTGCGGGCTGATTCCAAGGAAGAGCCTGTAAGAGTTTTTTCAAGGCACTGCTCATAAGCGATCATTGCTCGATTTTGGCACCTGCCAAGGTGGAGCATTTTATCTTTCTGAAGCCCGCTCTGCCTCTGCTACAGTCGCGACTAGAGTACATTCTTTAGGTGGTTATTAGTAGATGTCAAATGACTCATTGATTGGTTGTAGATCAGGGCGTTTTCGATTTATTTCTCTTAGAGCGGCGGCTAGCTGTTGCTTTTTGCAGAATAAGAACAGTGTGCCTTTGTCCATAGCCTGAAAGTGTGTGTTGAAGTAATCGAAGTGCAGTCCTATGACTGGGCGGCTTGAATGAATAGAGATTTTTTTATATCGTGCCCACTCATGGGTACGATGATGATACTCGGTATGCATTTCTTGGAATTTGCTGGAGTTAGCCAGCCCTAGATAAAGTAGCCCTATGCCGCCAGGCCCGGCGAGTGCGACCCAAAAGGTCGATGGGTCCAGTGCGACAATGAATAGAACGGCGATAGCGGCAATAGCCGTAAGCCATTTCAAAGTGATTATCCAGCCTTTACCTGGCGCTTTCCACTCGCAGACCTCTATGCCCGTTTCGGTCAGGCGATAAGCAAATTTTGTTTTTTGATGAGTTGTGCCGTAAATGGCCGCCATGGTTAATATGTAAAATGGTATTCCTATTGCTATGGACTTTGAAGAGTTAGGGTTAAATATCTCGCCCATCCACCCAAATAATATAGTGGTGAATAGAAAGAGGAAAATAAACATGGAGTTTGCGACGGTCGTATTATAAGACCTTGCCTTGATTTTCCACTCCAGCAACGCATGCTGATTAGTGTGCTTCCACTGATGGTGGTCTGGAAGTTCGATGGACTGGCTCCAGGGGAGAGCCTGGGTAAATTTGTTCAAGGTACTGCTCATAAGCAATAAGCGTGTGGCATGCCAACACCAAGGCTGAGATATACATCATTTACTGCGCCTACCGCATGGGCGTAGTCATGGGGAGGCTCACCCGTTGGTAGTGGCAGTGGCGCCAGGTAGCTAACCCGTCCGCCTGGAAAGCCCTGGCTATCCCCTGCCTTGTGTGGTCTATCCAGGCCGGGTGTGGCGGCAAAGGTGTCAGAGGTATTGCACATGCTGGGCCATCAGGTTGGGGCGGCTGAGTGCATCGAGCTGGTTGATACGATCCTGCATCGCCAGTATCGCGGCCTTGAAGGTGCGGTCGTCCATATCACGCCAGTAGCGCTCGGGGCGGCCGGTGCGGCGGTCGTGCTCGGCGGTGGTGGGGTCAAGGTGACGGAACTCCTCTAACACAGGGATATCCGGCAACGGCTTGCTGATATCCATATAGTTCTGCCACATGTCCCACAGGGCCAGACTGTTTTTGTCGGAGCTTTGTCGGCCGATCAGGGGCATGAAGTCGATGGCCACCGGTTGGTAGCGATGCACCAGATGCAGGGAGTAGAGCGGCATGCCCTGGCGCGTGGGCAGCATATGGACATAGGCGTCGAACTCATGGAAGGGACGGATAAAGTCCCCGTCATAACCCTGCTCCTTGAACTGCCCTGGCTTGCGGGCGAAGACGGTGACCATGCCGGTTTGACGATTGAGTTCCCAGAGAGGGCCTTTGGAGGGGGTGATTATGAAAGTCCTTGGAAGGTAAAAGAATGCAATATGTGCAGCTAACCATGCCGTCAACGATGGGATTGCAACCCATAACCACATATCAAAGGTGCTTTCCAATTGATGTAGCCAGGGTGACTGGTCTACGGGTAGAAGCAATAGAAATCCAACTGCTAATAAACCAGTCCATATTAAAAAAAATCCTTTACCAATACTTCCTATAAAAATCCACAGCTGAGTCCATGCAGAAGCGCGTGCTTGACGATACCGAATATGGTCACAGGCGTTATGGAACTTTTCCTGTTTGCGGGCACGGCTACCTGGGTTTCTACTTTCTTCTTCTTCCTCCTCACGAAGCTCGGCTGGTGAGTCGTCTTCGATAAAGGTCAACGGCGCGACTTCCTGTGTATTGCCCCAGGGCAGGCGCATGCAGAGGCGTCCAGCATGGTCACTGACTTGTGCTGCTTGTTCCGGGAGTTGCCGTGAGTCATGGGCCGTGGCGGCGTATAGGGTGTTCTGGTTGTCCATCTCGGGCATTTTTCAAGGCCTGTTGTTGTGCTCGTCGGCCCAGAAGGCCTTACCGACATTGCGATAATCCGGTTTAGCGTGGTTTTTAGAATCATAACGCAGCGGGTCTACAGGCAACGGGGCAGGGAATACCCATTGGCGTTGGCCGTCGTCGACCTGCAATTGGGCGCGTACGGCCCAGTCATAGCGATAGGGAGCGCTGCGGGCCACGGTCGGCTGTTCCATATAAAGCTCTACTCCGCCCGGAACCTGGCGCTGGGCGACGAAACTGGGCGGGGTCTGAGCCCCTGTTGATTGGCTGCCCCCCAGATTGAAGTTTTGTCCAGGGGGCAACTCCACCTCTATGCTGCTTTGCTCTGCCAGCAGCGGATGGCCTGCTGTGGGTGTGTCGAAACGTAGAAGGCGCAGCCAGGTGCCGCCGCGCAATTGGCTGCGCCCCAGAGAGCTCACCAGGCCAGGCAGGTTGCTTTCTATGCTGATACGGATATTGGCTCTGCGCATGCTGTAGAACCAGGCTCGTTCTTCCGGGTCGCTGCCTGGGTGGCCCTGCAAGGCCTCGGCATGGTGTGGGTTGGCCTCGACGCGGATATGGATGCCGGCCAGCAGACTGACCAGGCGGTAGAAGGCCTCCTGCGGATCCTGCAGGTGGGCAGGACGCTTGCTACCGACCAGGCGAGACATCAGGCCTTGGTCTGCCTGGCCATAGGGGCCGAGCTTGAGCCATTCCTCCAGAGGTGTGTCGTCCAGCCACCACACCAGAGCAGCGCCGGCGAGTACCAGCGCCAGGCCTATGGCGGTGGCCCAGCCGGCCGGCCCCAGGGCCAACAGGGGAGCGCCTGCGGCGGGGCCGGCCATGAAGGTGGCAGCGAATATGGAGACACCACCGAGCGCCATGACCGCATACCCCCAGCCGGCCTCATCGCCGAGGGCGAATTCATGCATGGCGTCACTGACGCTCAGCGCGGCAAAAAGGAAAGCTGTACCAGCGTTGAGTAGAACCCGTCCGGTAAGGTGGGTGGCGAATATCCTGCCTTGACTTCCTGGTATCTTCCACAGCTTGTGATCCAATGCCTTAGCAACGCTATCCATGCCACGGGTAAAGATGGTGGCTTGGCGGTAGGTGCGGATATCGTGGGCAATTCGTTCAGAGAGAATCTCTAAGGCAAGAGCGAAATCATATATAGCGCCTATGTATCCCAAACGCGCTCTGTTACCGCCACGAGTTCTTTCAACTGACTCGAAGGAAGCTATCTCTGCCTTCACATTCCACACCTCAACCATTGTCAACAATGCCGGCATGATGGGCGTGCTAAGCAGTCGATAGATGCCGCGTCGTGCTTCGCTGGCCTGGTTGAGGTGAGGAGACGCCTTCGCCTGGTCGTAAGCGGCCTGTTGTTCCACGAGGCGCAACTGGGCCTGATACTGTTCCCTCAGTCTTCGTTTTACGGCCTGCATGCGTGCGGCAGTGGCATGTTGTTTGGACATCACCATCCGGTAAACGTCGAGTTTCTGCAGTGGCATGCCCGCTTGCCGTGCAGTATCGATATTAGTGGTGGCGATGGGATTGCCGTGCCCGTCGAACAGGCTTCCGGTCATGCGGATGGCTTGCTGTTGAGTCATTTCCTCGCCTAGCAGATCAACGGGAAACGTATAGTGCTCGCGCTCATTGACCCGGCCGCTGCGTTCAAAGTGAAGGTCACCGAGCGTTTCTGGCAGTGATCCTCGGATCATGCCCATGACCTGGTTGTATGCGCTGGGGTCTATGTACAGTGCCAGATGCGCTAATCGACTTCTACTTGCCGTATGCCGTTGAATTCGCGAGGTACGTTGGTTCTGTTTGTCGACCTCGGCCTGTTGCTGGTCGCGATTCTGACGCGCCTGCGCAAGGCTGGCCTCGGCACGTAGAACATCGTCCATCACGGCCCAGAAGTTACCCAGAACGGTCATCGTGGCTGCCACCGTTTTCTCAACGCTGAGCAAGGTCTTGAAATCACCACGCTCGGCACCCGCCACCAATAGTCTAGCCTCCAGTAACTCAAGCTTCTGCAGGTCTGGCAACGTGGAACGCTCCAGGGCCGCCAAGGCTTGTGGACGGAAGCGGCCGTCACCGAGGTTTTGTTCGGGGGTAGTGGGTGCCACATAGGGGGCGAAGCAGGCTTGTGGCTCGACTTCGGGCCAGAGCATGGCATGTAGCGGGTTGCTCTTGTTTCTGACGAGACCCATCAACAGGCGCTCTGCTTTGCCTGCTGCCGGACGGCCTAGAGTGAAATTCAGTGGGTCGTTGAATGGCTTGGCCAGCGTTGTCATGCATTGGCCGGTAATGGCAAAGGCGCCGAGGTAGTCGAAACCTTCCAGGCAAAACAAATCGCCGAGCGTCTGCTGGGTTTGGTGACTCTTCATACACGTGGTCAGACACTCGCGAGCTTTGCGATGGTACCGCTCGATGTCTCCTTTCAGCGGGGTGCCGAGGTCATGCTGGACTCGCTGTCGCCCTTCGCTGTCCAGGTTTTCCGCGAATTGATTTAAAGGGTTTTTCTGGCCGTCGATATGTGTCGGCAGAATGAAGTTGCTGACCAGCATCGCGCTGGCGTGATGAGGCTGCTGGGTGGCTAGTTCTGCTGCCAAGTGCACACGTTGCTGAGCGGCATCCATACGTCCGCTCAACTGACGTAGACGATAAAGATCGTCCTCGACCATCACTGCTGCGATTTGCCGGGTTCGGGCATCGGCAAGCATGTCGGCTGATGCCGGTAGTGATTGCCAGGCCTTTTCGGCTTCGACCAACTGTTGTTCCGGTGAGGGGGCGTTGGCTGACGCCGAACTCTTCTGTGGCGCGGCTGCGCGCTGCGGAAGCAGTTCACGCTCCATGCACAGGTTGAGTGCATCCATTTCAGGTGCGCTGCGTGGGTTGGGTGTCTGGCCTGTTTTGTAGCGATCGAGAAAGGCACGTGCCCGACTATGACAAGTGGCAGGGTATTCCCCACTTAAATCATGCAGGTATTCGGCTGGGTGGTCGAACTGCAGTTCATGCGGGGCTGCGCGAGGACGTTGAGGCTTGGCCAGGCTCAAGGGGAACAACCGGTTGGCCAGGTTGTGACGGCTTGCTTCGGCATTCACCGCAGCTTGTGCGGCCGCCGGGTTATTCAGGATCGCGCTGGCGATTATGCCTCTTGCCAAGGCTCGGTTGTCCGGGCCGTTAGCGAGGCGTCTGAACTCCTGCGCAGATATCTGAGTGTCGATACTCTGGCAGCGCTGGGCACGCAACGAGGCATCCTGTTCGAGGCGCTGGAGGCGCGGTGCAGGGAGCTGGACTTCGGCATAGGCCAGTTGTAGGTCATCGACTTTTCGATTGTTCCAGCGAGCCGGTAGCCAGACTTCTTTCAGGCCCTTACCGCGTGCTGTGCGCGAGCCTGAGCTGAAACCATCTTGTTTTCGGACCGCGCGTAGATCAATGTCGTGATAGGTCGTCGTGCCATCTTCTGCCTGACGAATTTCCAGTTCTCGCCAGAGCTTGCCTTGGTAGAACACGTAGAGATAGCCCGGTCTGCCCAGTACGGGAACCCCTTGATCTCTATCATTATCTACACCGCGTATGGGGGTCATGGGGATGATGGGGACGACCTGGTTCCACTGTCTGTCTTCCTGCCTGGGCGTACTCTTGGCGTCATCCAGCAGAGGCAGGCGAATGGGGTTTCCACTTTCCGTTTCGATTTCCAGGCACAAAGTCCGCTTGGGCTGGCCCTCCCAGTCCCACACATGCAGCACGCTGCTGAAGCTGTCGCTGCTCTGGATCTCCGGTTTGTCTTGCTGAGTCAGACTGGTCAGTGGCGCATTCTTTTCATCGCAGATCACCAGCTTCTGGGTAGTCGGGTGATCCTTGCCCACTACCTGGACGATGAGCTTGCCAGCTTCGCAGGCGGCGCCTTTGCTCAGTGCGCATACGTTGTTGCTCATACGCTGCTTTCCTTGTCGGTCGTATTCTGGGTCAGGTGTCTGGCGAGAGCGTCAAGGCGCTCCTGATTGGTGCCGGGCGGGAGTACGTCTGGCGACGTAGCGTGTGGGCTGGCATGCCGCAGGTCGAGGTAGGTGTGTAGCGACTCAGCTGTCACAAAGCCGGCCTGCATACCCGCATTCAGGTAGTCCCAGGCCCTTTTGAAGGCAATGCCACTCTGGCGTTCCCACCACTGGTAAAGAAAGTGCTCGCCCTGTTGACGTTGCAGCGCTTGTTCCTGTCTGGGGGGCAGATGCAGTTCATGCGTGGTGGTTCCGGAGTGCCATTCCTGTGCCTGCCGGTTTTCGATGTGCTGCCAGGCTTCGCGGCCGTCGGCGCGGTCGTGCCAGGTGCCGCCATACCAGGTCAGCCGCTGTATCGGGCCGAGCCACAGGGGGCGTGTTTCCTCATCATTGGCAGGGAAGAAGTAACTGGCGGTACGTGGCCTAGAGTAGCGTAGTACGCCGCGGCGCTCCTGATCGAAGCGGATGAACAGGATATGACGCAGGTGGGCCAACAGGCCTTCGGTTGGTCCCGTGATTTCAAGCTGCAGGCCGGGCCAGGAGGCCGGTTCATTCTGCACGGCAGCAAGCAGTGAGGGATTGGCCTGTGCATCGATCAGCAGGGGGCTTTCTTCCTCGCAAGCGGCCAGTTCTGTGCCGTCGAACAGGCGTATAGGATCCGGGTTCTCGCCAAGTCGATACAGGTCGGGCAGCAAATGTTCCGTGCGCTCCAGCAACAGCCAATGCCCTGTGCTCATACGCTGGCTCCAGCAGTCATGGCCTTACGGCAGGGACAGTCGGATAGCGGGCATTGCATAGGGGTTCCACCCTTGGGTTTCTGACAGAGCTCGACGATGGGCAACTCTTCACGCAGGCGCTGCTTGAGCAATGCTCCCGGCACATCCGCATCCGCCGGCCTCACCGCGCCAGG
>NZ_JAFKCS010000380.1 GCF_017255015.1 Bowmanella yangjiangensis
GTGACTCCGTCTTGTTGTTATGGCGTTCGTGCAGTGTAGAGCCCTGCGGCCCGGTCTGCCCGTCGGCCAGTTGCCATTTCTCCAGGATGCGCTGGTAGGTGCCGTCCTGCCTGATGCGCAGCATGCCCTCGTCGAATCGCTGCAGCAGGCTGGCGGCCTGGGCGTTGTGGCGTGAGAAGGTCAGGTACAGCTGCGGGCGATGGACGGTCGCCAGGGCCGCGAACTGCCCGGCCAGCTCCGGGCGCTCTCGCAGCAGTGCCTGGGTGGTGCCGCGAAAGGCGATGACATAGTCCACCCGGCCACGCTGCAGCATCAGGAAACCATTGATGTCGCGTCGCACCGCGATGCGGCGGATGCCCGGGTAGTTGTCGAAGTGCTCGCCGTAGGTGTAGCCGATGGTGACGGCCACGCGCTTGCCAACCAGCGCCGACAGGTCCTCGACGGGCGCTTCTCCGACGGGGCCCCAGAGCAGGATGTTGTCGCTGAACAGCGCCTGCTGCGGCAGCAGGTAGGCGGCGCGGATGCCGGGGTCCGGCGTGGTGTTGAAGCAGGCGGGCAGGGCGCCGGTGCGGGTCAGCTCCATGCAGCGCGAGTAGGGGTATGGCATCAGTTCGATGGGCGTCTCGCTGACCGCGAATGCGGCGCGGACGATGTCAGCGGACATGCCCTCGATCTTGCCGTCGCGCCAGGCGGTGTAGGGGTACCAGTCATCTTCGGCGCCGATACGCACCACTTCGGCGCGCGCGATGCCGTTGGCGCTCAGCCAGAGC
>NZ_JAFKCS010000381.1 GCF_017255015.1 Bowmanella yangjiangensis
AAAAAAGGCCTGCATGAGAGCAGGCCTTTGATACTAAATGGTGCCGGCACCAGGAGTCGAACCCGGGACCTACTGATTACAAGTCAGTTGCTCTACCAGCTGAGCTATACCGGCTTAGTGGGGGCGCCATTATATCCATTCGTCGGCACGAGTAAAGCCACCTTCAAGCCGCATGTTTACGGGCCTGGTTATCAGCAGAAAGAGAAGGCATCGCTGAGCAGTACGCACTGCTGCTGTGCGCTGGGGGGCATCCGGCCAGTCGGCGGACAGCACCTGCAACTGTCCCGGGAGCTGCGCCAGCAGCGGCTGCAGGGCGGCGGCGTGGCGCGGCGGCTGCTGCAGTAGGCTCAGGTCGTGTAGCGCCTGCAGGCAGCAGCTATAGGCTCTGCCGCAGGGGCATGGGGGACTCCAGTCGGTAGGCGCAGGGATGGCTGGCCGGGGGAGTACGCGCCCGGACCGCCGAAGGATGCGGCGGCCATGGCGCGGGGCGTCAGCGGGTGTGCTTGTTGCAGAGCAGCAGCGAGGCGATGGCCGGCAGCAGCAGCAAGGCACCGAGCATGTTCCAGATGAACAGCAGCACCAGCAGCAGGCCCATATCGGCCTGGAACTTCAGCGCCGAGAAGGTCCAGGTGGCGACGCCGGCGGCCAGGGTGATGCCGGTGAAGGCCACCGAGGTGCCGGTGGTCTTCAGTGCTTCGAAGAAGGCGGCACGGAATTTCAGCCCCTTCTGCAGGAAGCTTTCCATGCGGCTGTAAAGGTAGATCCCG
>NZ_JAFKCS010000382.1 GCF_017255015.1 Bowmanella yangjiangensis
TCCACGGGCAGCGCCTTGCCGCCTTGCTGCTGCCAGGTGCCGGTTAGTGAGCCGTCCGGCTGCAAGTGCAGGTCGAAGATGGCAGGGCTGTCGCCACCTTCGTACAGGCGAACCTGATCAGCACTGATGGTCCGCTGGCTCAGTTCGATCTGCCGGGCGTAACGCTCGTAGAAGTAGCTGCTGGAGGCATAGACGTTGCCCTCCAGCACCAGGCTGATCGCGTAGCGGCCATCGATCTTGCCTCGGTAGGCGCCACCGGCACGCAGATCGGCAGGACGCTGGCAGTCGCTGCGCTGCTCCAGCAGCAGGCAGCGACCGTAGGGGCTGAAGTCATCGGCCAATTGCGCATAGGGAATGCTGTTGCTGTACTCGCCCAGGTCGTCCAGTGCCAGCACGACATGCGGTGCGCAGCCTTCGGCGATCAGCTTCAGGCTATCGCGACCCAGCTCCACCCGGTTGTATGTCAGATCGCTGTTGCTGCGTCTGGGCAAGCACTCTTGATACATCGAACGCTGGGTTTCGAGGCGCTCGTCATCCTCGTCCAGCTCTGCCGTGGCGTCGGCCGGAGGCGGCAATTCGGCGAGAAATGCCTCGATGCGCTGGCCGCGTTCATGGCCCACACGTTCGCCCAGCCGTTGCAGGCCCGCTGGCGTGAACAACTGCTCGAGGCCGATGGGGCGGCCGCTGGTCAGATCGAAGGGGTAGGTAAAAGTACCCATGCTGGTATAGGCGCCGGTGTATTCGCCAGTCACGCTCAGAGACAGAT
>NZ_JAFKCS010000383.1 GCF_017255015.1 Bowmanella yangjiangensis
GGTCGATGACAGTGACGCGCTGGCTGGTCTGGCCCACGGCCGTATCACCGCGCAAGGTGCTGACGGTCACCTCGGTGTCCTGCAGGCGCAACACATCGCCAGCGACCCGGCTGGGTGCCGGACTGGCCACTGCGGCCTGTGGTTGCGGGGTCAGGCCGTAGACGCCCTCGGCCTGGCGCACCGCCTGCAGACCACTGCCCTGCAGCAGGCGGGCAAAACCGTCCTCGACGCCATACTGGCCCTGCAGCCCCTGGCTCTGCCGGCCCTGCAGCAGCGCCGCATCGAACGACAGGGCAACCCCGGCGGCGCTGGCGAAGCGGCCGAGCACCTCGGCCAGCGGCCCGGCACTGATCTGATAAGCCTGCGTGTGCGCGCTGTCGGCCCGGGCCAGTGCCGGCAGCGCAGCGCCCAGGGCCAGGCCGGAACAGAACAGAGCGTTGCGGATGGCGCTACGAAGCGCAGAGCGGGTGGAGCGTGGTGACTGCATGGCGGATCCCTGACGACAAGACGCGGAGTGGGTGTTTGCAGGGAGGGCCGAAGCAGCGCGGCAAAAAGTGCAAGGAACCGGAGATTTTTTTCTCGCCATGCCGCGCTCCACCCGTAGGAGCGGCTGTAGGAGCGGCTTCAGCCGCGATCGAGGCTCACCGCCGAAGTGCCTGCTACAGCCGGGAACGGATGGCTTTCACCAGCACTCAGGCTGCCAGGGCGCCCCGCTGGTGGATGGGTGAAGCGTCATCCACCCTACGGCGAGAACCCGACAAAT
>NZ_JAFKCS010000384.1 GCF_017255015.1 Bowmanella yangjiangensis
GGTAACCATGGCGCCGAAGGCCTTGTTGTCGACGTTGCTGCGATTGCCGTCATCGGTCGAGCGGGCGAAGCGCACGTCGGTCTTCAGGCTCTGCTTGTCGCCCAGCGGCAGAACGTGCACGGCGCTGAAGGAGTGCTGCTTGTACAGCTCGTCCAGGTTGGAGTAGTAGTAGCCGGCCGTCAGGTCCTTGGTCAGCTTGTAGGTGCCGCCGACGAAGTCGAACGAGTCGGCAGTGGCGCCACCAGAGGTGGTGATACCACGGCGACCGCCGCTGGTGATGGCGATGTCTTCGTAATCACCGGAGTTACGGTGGTTGACCTCACGCACGTGAGCGGCTTCCAGCATCAGGCCGTCGATTTCCTGGGAGACCAGGTGACCGGCTTCGAATACCTGGGGCAGCAGACGGCCGTCGCTGGAGGCGATGGCGGCGTTCTTGAACTGCATCTGGCCAACGCGCAGGGTGCTGTTGGAGACCTTGACCTTGGCGGCTACAGCCAGGTCCGAGTAGTTGTCCTGCGAACCACCCGAGCGATCCGGAACCAGCAGACCGCTACCAGCGGTACCGTCGCCGGAATCCAGCTTGAAGCCGAACATGCCGATCGCATCGGCACCGAAGCCCACGGTACCTTCGGTGAAACCGGAGTTCATGCGCAGAATGAAACCTTGGGCCCACTCGTCCTGCTTGGACTGGCTCGGGGTCGGAGTGTCGCTGTTGCCCTGACGGAAATCGCGGTTGAAGTAGAAGTTGCGCGCTTCCAGG
>NZ_JAFKCS010000385.1 GCF_017255015.1 Bowmanella yangjiangensis
GATGCTGAAGAACGGCAACAGGTAAATCGTGGTCAATAGCTGCAGATTGCGCGTTCGGTCGATGATCATCAGCATGTACAGCGACACGCCGGCGTAGCCGATCTCGAGCGTGGCCAGCAGCCAGTTGTCGCGCAGCAGGTTGACCACGAAGAAGAACAGGCCGCCGACCAGAGTGATCCAGAGCAGGGCTTTGAGGACCAGGCGTCGATGTTGTTCGTTCTTGGCGAAGTGATCGGGCATTGGCTGTTCTCTGGCAGGATCGGGCAATCGTCTGGGCGGTTCGAGATGACACCTGGGGCTTATGCAGGAACCCTGCCGTCTGCGCGGCAAACCCGCAATCACTGAGGGTTTCGCGCAGGTCGGCGCTGATCATGATGCTGTGCTGGAGATGGCGACAGAATCACGACGTTAGTGGAGAGAGGGCGGTATGACAACGGCAGGCAAGAGGTGGGGACGCGGATCAGGGCTGCTGGCGCTGCTGATGGTGGCCGCCGTCACCTCGGTACAGGCGAGTGAAGATGTGGCATTGATCGACGCGATCAACGCCTATCGGGGCGAAATACAACGCTGCGGCGTGCAGGCCTCGGAGCCATTGCCACCGCTGGCGGACGACCCGCGCCTGGTGCTGCCTGCCAATGGCACGGCGGACCTGCAGGACGCGCTCGGCGCCGCCGGCTATCCGCTGGTCAACGTCAAGGCCATCACGCTTTCCGGGCCGCGTGATGCGCGTTCGGCCATGCAGGCGCTGAGCGAGAGTTT
>NZ_JAFKCS010000386.1 GCF_017255015.1 Bowmanella yangjiangensis
GCCGTGGCAGTCTCCATGACCAACGGTCAGCAACTGACCCTTGGCCGCGATAGCAGCATCACGCTCGACGCACAGATGCTCGCGTACCGGGGTGAAACCCAGGCACCGGTGGTCGAGGCGCCACAGCCTCCCACCGACGATGACCTGACCGACGTCGAGCGCTTGCAGGCCGCGATCGAGGCTGGCGATGACCCGACCCTGCAGGGCGAGGCGACCGCCGCCGGTCCGGGTGCCGGTGCAGGTGGCGCGGGTGGTGCCGGCGGTGGCAACTCCTTCGTGCTGCTGACCGAAGTGGGCGGCGCACTCGATCCGGTCATCGGTTATCCAACCGAGGGCCTCAACAGCGGCCCTGAATTCCCCGAAGCCGAACCCATTGCGCTGGCCGACCCGGCAGTCGATGGCATTCCCACCGGTGGCACCGCCTCCAACCAGGTGGATGAAGAAGGCCTGCCCGACGGCATCGTCGGCGGCGTGAACGACCTGGATGGTGAGGCCACCCAGGTCACAGGTGTGCTGGGTTACAGCTTCGGCCCCG
The DNA here is from genome assembly GCF_017255015.1 of Bowmanella yangjiangensis. Lineage (GTDB taxonomy): Bacteria > Pseudomonadota > Gammaproteobacteria > Enterobacterales > Alteromonadaceae > Bowmanella > Bowmanella yangjiangensis. Next base: position 536 of record NZ_JAFKCS010000386.1, read on the forward strand.
ACGGCCCCGGCGCCTTCGTCTGGTCCACTGCCGGTCTGGCTGCGATGGGCATCAGCTCGGGCGGGGTTCCGCTCACCTATGAAGTGAGTGCAGACGGCCTGACGCTCACGGCTTTCGCCGGGGCTACCGTGGTATTCGTCGCTCAGGTCACTGACCTGGCGACCGGCTCTTACCAGTTCGACCTGCTGGCCGCACTGGACCATGCGGCACCGGAGGAAGGGG
>NZ_JAFKCS010000387.1 GCF_017255015.1 Bowmanella yangjiangensis
GCCCCTGCACAATTCCCCCCGTTTGTATCTGCTCCTCGACAGCCATTGACGAGATCATGGACTGCCACACCTTGTCTCTGGACAGGAGCACGCCATGGACCGCACGCACTCCCCGCTCTCGCAGCACGCACATCCCCACGCCCTGGACTCCCTGCGCCTCTACGCCGTGCTGCGCCATTGGCAGCGCAACCTGCGCACGCGCCGCCAGCTGGCCCAGTTGAATGCACAACAGCTGGCCGACGCGGGCATCAGCCCGGCCCAGCGCGAGCAGGAACTGGCCAAGCCCTTCTGGCGCTAGGCCAGCAATGGAGTGCACAGGCCTTCTGGGCTAAGCTGCGGGCGCGGGCAGCACCTTGTCCCGTAACCTCGGAGTGACCCCAGATGCCTCTCAACAAATCCTTCAGCGCCGCCCTGCTGACGATGCTGCTCGTCGGCAGTGCCAGCGCCAGTAGCCTGGTCGCCACCACGGATACCCTCGGGGGCGCCCTGGCCGGCACGGCCGAAGGCCTCTCGGATGCGACCAGCTCCCTGCGCGACATGAAGCAGATACGCGCCGCTCGCGAGGACGCCGCCAGTTTCGTCGCCAGCGACGGCGCCATCCGCAGCGCCAGGCTGGAAGCTGCCCTGCTGCAGATTCGCAGCCATGCCAGCGAGCTGGCGCAGGCCGATGACCTGACCCTGGCACAAGCCATTCTCAGCCTGTAGAAGGCTCCACGCCCCTGCCGGTCGACTCACTGCTGACCGGCTTCGCTGC
>NZ_JAFKCS010000388.1 GCF_017255015.1 Bowmanella yangjiangensis
TGCGCGAGAACATCGCACGCTTTCAGCTCTGACGCCCAAGCGTGCGGCATGCTGGGCCACGCATCCGCTCAGCCATGTACTCAGGCCAGTGGTGCGGGGCTGAACAGCTTCAGCCCGACGATGCCGGCGATGATCATCAGCAGGCACAGGCTGCGCAACAGGTTGAGGCTTTCACCGAGGAACATCGCACCATAGGCCACCGTGCCCAGGGTGCCGATACCGACCCACACCGCATACGCCAGACCGAGAGGCAGCACGCGCACGGACAGGCTCAGCAGGTAGATGCTGAGCAGCAGGAAGAAGCCGCAATACAGGCTCGGCCATAAGCGTGTGAAACCATCGGTGCGCGGGATGATCGAGGCGTAGAACACCTCGCACAGCCCCGCCAGCAGCAGAAATCCCCAGCCATTCAACCAGGCCATGATGCGCTCCTTGTGCGAGCAGGTCGGGCCACCTCCCTGCGGCCCTGCTCCCTTGCCCCTGGACTGCAGTGCCCGCGACGGCTCCCCGTCGCGGGAGCGGCCTCACCCCTTGGCCGTGCGTTTCTTCTTTTCCGGGTCGTCGAACGGCAGGCTGTGGGCGATGGCCTTCACCGCCAGGCTGCCCTTGACCTCCAGCGCCGCGCCCTGCTCGGCGTACGGCACCTCCATGCGGGCGATGGCCATGGACTTGCCGGACAGCCGCGAATACATGGCGCAGGTGATCACCCCGACCTGCTTGCCCCCGGCCCACAGCGTGTCGCCGGCCTCG
>NZ_JAFKCS010000389.1 GCF_017255015.1 Bowmanella yangjiangensis
GACGGCGGCACGTAGCTGCGGTTGCTCAGCACCAGCACCTGCTCGCCCTCGTCGCGCATCAGATCAAGGCCGCTGGCCAGGTCCAGCAGGCCGTCGAACAGGCCCGTACGGCGCAGGGTAAGCTTGCCGCCGAGTTTCTCCGAGTCACTGCGGCTCTGCTCCCAGAACGTGCCGACGGGGGCGATGCCCGGGTCCTGGAAGGAGCCGCTGAGCAGGGCGCCGAACTGGCCGCGATAGCGCTGCTGGTACAGCTGCACGTCGAGGATGTTGCCGAACCAGTCCGAGTGGCTGTAGTCGAGGCTGTACTGACGGTTCTCGTTGAACGGCGCCTCGCCGGGCACGTCGCCGCGCGTCGCGCTGGTCGGGATACCGGCGTCGCGGTCGCCGAGCACCGGCAGATAGTCGTTGTTGCCGGTCAGGCGGTAGTGGTTGGCGCTGAACTGCAGGTGCTGGGCATCGTCGATCCAGTAGCCGAGCTTGAGCATCAGGTCGCGGTCACGGGTGTCCTGGATCTCGCCGGGATAGGCCACGCCGATGCGCGTGTTGTCGCCGTCGTAGAACATCCCGCGCGATTGCCAGGTGCTGCCGAACAGGGCCTCCCAGTCGCCCTGCTGGGCACTGACGCGGTAGTTGAGCTTGTAGCCGAAACCGTCGCTGCTGAAGGCGTCGTCGCTCTCCAGGCTGACCCCGGCGTGCTGGCGCACGCCATAGCCCTGCGGACGACGGCTGATGAAGTTGATGATGCCACC
>NZ_JAFKCS010000039.1 GCF_017255015.1 Bowmanella yangjiangensis
CACGCCTTACCAGCCGGGTCCGGGTCTCGGCGGTCACTGCATCCCCATCGACCCTTTCTATCTGACCTGGAAGGCCAAGGAATACGGCATCAACACGCGCTTCATCGAACTGGCCGGTGAGATCAACCATTACATGCCGCACTGGGTCGTACAGAAAACCGCAGACGCCCTCAACGACCACGGCAAGGCTGTCAAAGGCAGCCGCATTCTGGTGCTGGGCCTGGCCTACAAGAAGAACATCGACGACAGCCGCGAATCGCCGGCCGTGGAGATAATGGAACTCCTGCACGGCAAAGGCGCATTGGTCGACTACGCCGACCCGCATATCCCGTGCTTCCCCAAGAAGCGGGATTATCACTTCGACCTGAAGTCCATCGAGCTAAGCCCAGAGAATATCGCCAGCTACGACTGCCTGGTTCTTGCTACCGATCACGACAGCTTCGATTACGAGCAGCTACTGAATCAAGCACGCCTGGTTATCGATACACGAGGGCGCTTACCCCGGCAAGCGAACGTAGTCTCAGCCTAAGCCAATCCCGAGGCAGCGGTAGATAATCCGACGCCACGCAGCTATCCAATAACAGGCCAACGCCAGCACGCGATGAACGCTTCTTTTCGACCTGATATCGAGGGCCTTCGGGCCATAGCCGTTCTTTTGGTTATCGCCGCCCATTTCGATCTCCCTGGGTTCTCGGGCGGTTTTATCGGCGTCGACATTTTCTTTGTCATCTCCGGTTTTCTGATAACCAGCATCCTGTTGAGAGAGCAGAGCACGACCGGCACGATCGCACTTGGACGCTTCTATGCACGCCGCCTACGCCGACTGCTCCCCGCGCTGGCGACGATGCTGGTTGTTACCAGCCTGCTGACCAGCTACCTGCTGCATGAAAGCCAGTACCAGGAGCAAGGTATCGCGACCGCCATGGCAGTCGTTTGGCTCAGCAATATCTACTTCACCTTTTCCGACGTCGACTATTTCGGAGATGAAAACACCAGCAATGCCATGCTGCATACGTGGTCACTGGGCGTTGAAGAGCAGTTCTACCTGATGTGGCCACTCGCGATCTTGTTGGTCGCCGGCTACTGCAAAGGTCGGAACCCCCACATAGCGGCAGTACGCTTTTTTACCGTGATCACGGTGATCTCTTTCTGCGCCTGCATGCTGTTCTCGGTGTCGAACCCGCAGTTTTCCTTCTACATGATGCCGACCCGCGCCTGGCAGTTCTCAGCCGGTGCTCTGGTATGGCTACTCTCTCGAGACAGGAGAGCCTCCAGCTCAATCGCCCTGGCCTTGGCTAGCAGCGGCCTCCTTCTGCTGCTGAGCGCTCTCGTGATCATCGAGCCGGACTCCGTCTACCCCGGCGCTCTCGCACTGTTACCCACCCTGGCTACATGCCTGTTGTTATGGGCAGGAAGTAGCGGCAAACAGACCATCATCGGTAGTTTTCTCGCGCTGCAACCGATGCAACGACTGGGACGGCTCTCATATGGCTGGTATCTCTGGCACTGGCCCGTTCTCATCATCGGCGAGCAACTGGCCCCCATCAAAGGCCATCTCGGTCATACGTTCCTCGCCCTGGCCGTATCCTTATTGGCTGCGATACTGACGTACGTTCTGATAGAGAACCCGATTCGCTACGGCTCGGCAGCCCGCATCAAGACCAAATGGCAGATCGTCCTGGCCGTGTTCACGATGCTTCTGCTCAACTCTCAGTTCCTGAAGTGGCAGACCGACACCCAGAGACAATTGGCAACAGCCAACCAGGCGTTTGTCCGAGCCCTGTCCGATGTTCCAATTCTCTATAAGCAAGGGTGCGATAGCTGGTATCAGAATGCAGACCTGAAACCCTGCATCTATGGGAGAGAGGATGCCCAGAAGACAGCCGTTCTTCTCGGAGACAGCATTGGTGCCCAATGGTTTCCTGCATTGGAACGCGCACTCGATCCAGCACAGTGGCGACTGATCGTTCTAACAAAGTCCTCATGCCCGATGGTGGATGAGCCGTACTTCTATGCACGTATCGGCAGGGAGTACACCGAATGCGCCGAATGGAGGGAAAAAGCAGTCACGTGGTTACAGCAGCAGTCGATTGATCGTCTGTTCATTGGCAGCACAGCCTCCAATGCTTTCAGTGATGAACAATGGCAAGAGGGCACACGCCGCATACTTGAGGAATTTGCACACAGCGCAAAAGCCATTTACCTGCTGGAGGCCAACCCAACGCTGAAAGTGAGCGGCCCCCAATGCCTCATGCGACATGGCGCCGATCATGAGGCCGCATGCCAGAACCCCGCGGGGCCGGCGCAATATACCCATGTAGCCGAACTACTCAAGGCCGTGGCGGAGACACAACCAAACACCTATTGGCTGCCCACCAGCAAGCTGGTCTGCCCGGACGGACAATGCCAGGCCATGCGCGACGGAACGGTGGTGTACAGGGACGCACAGCACCTGACCGCAAGTTTTGTCGCCAACACTGCGCCGTATTTCCTCGAACAGATTCAGCGTTACGAAAAGGCCACTCAATGACAACGCGCATCCTACTGATCACGCGCAACCTCCCCCCATTGGTCGGAGGTATGGAGCGTCTGAACTGGCATATGGCTGATGAACTAGCCAAACAGCACGAGGTACAGGTGATCGGCCCGGGAGGAGCGGCAGCACTGAAGCCCCAATCTGTCATCCTGACTGAAACGCCACTCAAGCCCCTACCACTGTTCCTGCTGATGGCCTTTTTCAGGGGGGTGTGGATTACCTTGCGCTGGAAACCGGATGTCATTTTGGCGGGTAGCGGCCTTACGGCGCCCATTGCCTGGTTGCTGAGCAAACTGCGCGGCGCCCGCTCGGCCGCATATCTGCATGGCTTCGACATTAGCGTCAATCACGGCCTGTACCGCAGACTTTGGCGGCCAATATTCAAGATGCTAGATAAGGTCATCGTCAATAGCTCGCCTACACACGCTCTGGCCATAGCGGCTGACGTAAACCCAAACAAAATCAGTATTGTTTATCCTGGCGTCAGCCTGCCGGAGTCATCACAACCTGCAGAAAGCATCGCAGCGTTTAAAGAGCAGCACGGACTAACTGGCAAAAAGATCCTGCTATCCGTAGGACGCCTGACGACACGCAAGGGCTTGCGGGAGTTTGTAGAGCAGGCACTGCCCGCCATCGTAGAGACCGAGCCTGATGCAGTGCTCGTAGTGGTTGGCGAAGCACCAAAGAACTCCTTAGGCGCAGGAATCCAAAGCGTTGAAAGCATTCAGGCCCAAGCTGCAAAGTCTGGCGTGTCGGGGCATATCAGGTTTTTGGGCGTAATCACTGACAAGAAACGGCTGGCTACTGCCTACGAAGCTGCCAACGTACATGTGTTTCCTGTGCGACACATCCCTGATGACCCTGAAGGCTTTGGAATGGTCGCAATTGAGGCAGCCGCGCATGGATTACCGACGGTGACGTTTGCTACCGGCGGAATAGTGGATGCAGTGTCGGAAAAACTATCAGGAACACTTGTGCCCTCAGGCGACTACGTAGCACTTTCAGAACAGATAATAAAAATACTGCATACAGACATACCCACACCCCGCTCGTGCCAAGACTTCGCGTCACAGTTTGCGTGGGAACGTTTTGGGGAGAACCTTAGAGAAAACCTGGGTACTTTTCCGATGGAAACAAAACCACACCGCTTGAAATATTAACTTGGCGGCAGCGCTCCAGTGATGACACCTCGAGCAATACCCCGGGCTCGCCTCAGCGCGAACAGGGGGAAAAAGCTACGCTGGCGCAGTGAGCGAACCAACGCCCGCAGCACAAGCATGGTAAAACGCACAGCTGCCAGTATCCGCCGCTCACTCACTTTGTTTTCAAGTACGTTACTCAATAGCAAATGAGCCAGTGCCGTACGCTCCTCATAAAATGGTGATCCTCGCTTGGCAGTTGCCGATCCCTCGTGATCTACCCACACAGTATCAACATGACTGATACGCGCCCCCCGCCGATGCAAGTGCCAGCCCAAGGCGATTTCCTCACCATACATAAAGAACTGCTCATCAAAAAGCGGGGTAATTGGTATGCGATCAAGCGCCGCAAGCATGCAACATCCCCGTGGTACCTCGAAGGTCCCAGGCCATCGACAACTCATCAGTATCGCAAACCAGCGGTGATAGTAGACCTGTCCCAGCCGCTGCCCGTCATGTAGGAGCGAGGGGAAAGCAATGCAAACATCTTGTTCGGCATTCAATGCAGCTTCTAGCGCAGCGATCACCCCGGCATTTGGTAACGCATCGTTATTGATCAGCAATACCCGCTCAGAAACACGGTGACGAAGTCCAAGATTAACTCCCGCCGCGAAGCCCAGATTGGCGCCGGCATCTAAAACCCGAACGCGGCCATCATCAGCAAACGCAGATATAAGCAACGCGCAAGTGACGCCATCGTCCGCGCTGTTGTCGACCACCTGTACGACCGGCACCCCCTGCTCTAGTAACGCTTTGACGCACGCGATCGTACGATGCGGGGAGCGGTATTCAACCACCAGTGCCTGCAACCGAGCACTCATCGTACGCCCCGTGTAGCCGTAACCACTAACTCCTCTCCGGCAAATGCTGACAAGCTTGCGGCCAAATCGACCATTAATGCCAACGGCCCGACCATCCAGGAGCGACGGCCGAGAGCCATCGCTCGCTCACGGCTTGCACGCAGTCGCTTAGCGGAACCCCGACCACGCTTCAAGAAACGCACCTCATCAAAACCCACATCCCGCAAAAGGGATGCAAGCGCCAATGGGGGCGGCATCACCAAATGCCTTGGCGTTTCGAGTGGCTGCCAGGCATCACTGTACAAATGGTGCCCCGGACCTGAAATATTAGGCGTAGCAACCCACAAATGCCCTCCAGGGCGGAGACGGCTATAACAATCTGCAAGCAAAACGCGCGGATCATGCACATGCTCCAAAACGTGGGCCATCGTAATTACGTCGAACAGACCTGACACATCATCGAGCGACGCATGGACATCGACATGAGACGATTGACGCGCAACACCTGCTGCCGTTGGATCAGGCTCAACTCCTACTACCTCCCACCCGGCCTCTCCAGCACGCTGCAGAAAACCACCACTCCCGCATCCTAAATCCAGCAAACGCCCACCACCGCGCGGCAAATGGCGCAGGTGATAATCGAGCTGCTGCCGAAGCGGCCATGCCAATAAAGCCAGCAGAACCATCCATTTCGGGCCTGCTACACCGATGCGATAGCGACGTGCGAGGTAAGCTCGGGCGATACTCTTGAGCAAACCTCGCCCCTGAAGCACAGCGTTCTCTGCGAGAGGGGGTTGGTGCGTATAGTACGAACCATATGCCTTCGGTAATGCCGCAGGAGTGGGGCGTGGGTCCAATAACAAACTGCCACACCCAGGACACTCCACCATGGACCAAGTCCCTGGCACGTCCTCTTCGAGATCTATCAACCCCTCATAGGCATTGAGCAAACGCTCGTTACCACAGACAGGGCAAGCCCTGAGACGTTCTAAATCGCCGTCTTCCCACACAGCTCTATTTTCTCCGCTTGGCAATAACGACTATCTCTTCGGACAGCGCTGGAAACCATGATCCCAATACATCAATTACAGACGCGATAAGTGCACCCCCGCATGTAAACCCTCGACTGCGGCGACGAGCGTATTCCACTGATGGGAGTATCGAACTACGCGCACCTCTTCCACGACGCATCAAGCGCACATCCTGGTAACCGGCAGCCCGAAGCATGGCAACAACCTGGCGGGGCGGAGGCAAGAACAAGTGGCGCGGAGGATCTAGAGAAAACCAGTTGCGTCCGAAAACAAGATGTCCCAGCCCAGAGGGATTGGGAAGGCTCATCCACAACGTACCGCCAGGCCGCAACCACGGATGCATCCGCCGTAACGCCTCATCAGGCGCATGCAAATGTTCAAAAACATGCGAAAGAGTAATTTGATCGAACGGCGCCGCCGGTGCGAACGCCTCAATTGCACAGTTCGCCACATCGAGCCCCTCCTGCCGCGCTCCCATTGCGGCGAGGGGGTCAGGCTCAATACCCTGTACCACCCATCCAGCAGATCGCGCTCTCAAGAGAAAAGCACCATTGCCGCACCCGACATCCAGTACACGACCGGGCTTAGCCGGCAAATGGCGGAAGAAGTAATCAAGCTGCTGACGAAGCGGCCATACCATGGGGACTAGCCAACGGCCTATCCGAGTAGCAGGATGCCGCGTAGCGCCAAAACGCGCGTTAAGGTATCCATTGGCCAATCGCCATACCCACGAAGAGCCATTATCGCGCGAGTTTGCATTCCCGCCGCTGCCATGGGTCACATAGTCAGTCGGATAGGCTCGACCAATGGCCGCGGGTGTCGGTCGTGGGTTCAAGTGAAGCGAGCCACACACCGAACAAGCCAGAAACCCCCAGCGCCCCGGCAAGCCCCCCAAAAGATCTTCAAGATCCTCATGGCGGTCAGCAAATTGCTCTCCGCCACAGGCCAAACAGATCGTGACGTATTCAAGATCTGCCTTGTCCCATTCAGCTCCGCCTTCGTCACCGCTTCTTTGACTCTCATACATCACTGGAGCTTCCAACTGACCTCAACTCGTCTAGAGCGAGAAAAAAAAATAAGGCCATGGTAATCGCAGCACAGGCCTCGGCAAGAAGACAACCAAACATTACACCTCCGATGCTCAACGCCGGGTATGTCAGAAACGCGACCGCCGCGAGAATCGCAAGGCTGCCTATATCTAACAGCGCCCTTACCAACGGAAGCCCGACAGCAATCAATGCCGTGGCAGCCACTTGACGAAGCCCTATGAGCACCACTAAACCTGCCAACCCCTGCATCCATGGCCACGCATCCGGATAGAGCCCGAAGCTACCTGGGGGGTATATCGCCAAAAAGGTATACAACAGCACTATCAGTACAATACCGATAGCAGCGACAGCAAGTAAGGCCGCGATAAACGAGCGCTTCAAACGAACGACATCACGCTGTGCGACAGCCGCCCCCCAGCGCGGCAGCATAGTGGCCGCCAATGCAGTGGCAGGCATAGCTAATGCCGAACATACGCGGTACGCCATTGCGTAGTGCCCCGCCTGGTGAAGTCCCATAACGCGAACCATCAAGGGCTTGTCGAGCTCACTTGAAGCTAGAGCAGCGCCTCCCATTACCGCGTAACGCCATGCGGCAATGAATGTACTAATCAGCGGGAAAGTAGGTCGCCATTCCAACGCAACGCTCCGGGTGACCCATATAAGCATGGCGAAAGCAACCAAGGCTCCTACCACGACATGAATGAGCAAATAGCTCTCTAACATCATGTCTGCATTGCCCAACAGAGTCATGCACAGCCCTGCCGCTACTGCTCGTGCAATTGTCAGCGCTGCCGGCAAGCCGGCAGCAATACCAATATGGCCAATCGAATGCCCCCACAGACCGGCAGACTGGACAAGCGAAGCGATCAACACCTCGACAACCATGAAAGCGATTGTCACATGCAGAGAAACAACGCCCCCCAACCACCTATCGAGCAACAAAGCTCCTAAGATAGCCAGCAACGGGCCAGTGACGATAAGAACACCAAGCGCCTCACTCCAACGTTTTCCATTCCTGATTGACGAATGCGCATCAGCAAAGAACAGGTAGGGAATACCTAATGGGGCTACCAATGAGCAAACCGCCGACACTGCGAGCACCGAGGCGAGCCAGCCAAAGTCTTCCGCTGGGAGCTGCTTTACGAGCAGCCAGAGCCACGCAGCCAAGGAGAAGACTCGTACAGCCATCCACACCCCACCCGACAGCGTGTCTCTCGCAAGGGCAGCGAGCCTAGACATCCTGGTCACAGAGCACCCGACCGCCCAAGCACGCCATCCCGAACACCCGCAACCATATTGCCTAGCTGGGCCAAACGCTGTGGCCCAGCAAGTGCAAAAACCACCACTGTTAGACCCAGCTTTACTACCGCCCACGCTTTCCAAATAGGCGGAACGTAAGAGCGTCCAAGCAACAACACCGCATTGCGAAAAAGGTAACGATGCCTACTTGGCGAGCGCACCGGCCAAACCCGCCAACCGAACAGCCATAACCGCGTAGTTCGGTCGCCCATACGGTGCAGAAAAGAGGCCTCTGGCACGCCATATAACCGATGACCGGAAGCCAGTAACCGGAACGACCATTCGGTATCAACATGGTCGATAAACAAACCTTCGTCCATCCCCGCTAAAGACAACGCAAGCTCAAGAGCCATGAACGTTCCACTTCCGTTGAGGCACTCACAAGGCACCGGGGCTCCATCGACGGGATTAACACGCGCCCAACGCCAACCTACTACCTGATGGAAGCCATGCTGCACGCCTGATACAGGGTCGCGTAACGTTGGGCCAACCGCCCCTACGGGATACCCGCGTGCCACCAGAGCGGAGTGGGCATCAGCCAAGGCGCTAGCCGAGCCTTGTAGCGGTTCGCTGTCCTGATCCAGCAACAACACATGAGTGCAGTCGCCTCGGCCCGCTAAGTACTCCATGCCGCGGTTCTGCGCAGCAGCCAACCCCAGATTCGCACCAAGGCGCATCACTTCGACTCCTGGAAGGTTGGCAATTGCCGGCTCTATAAGCGCCCACTCATCATCTGAAGTACCGTTGTCGACCACCAGCCGGAGCCAATCGTCTGGTAGAGCTCGCAGCTGAGTCACAACAAGCACAGGATCTGGACTGAATGTGACAGTGATCGATGCGCAGCGCATTAATGTCTCCACAGCAAATATGCCGTGCCTAATTCATTATCAAGATAACGAGTACGCAGCGGACGCCCATATGCGACAAAACCTGCTGTAGCACGAACCATAAGCCGAATGTCGACCAGTATCACTTTGTGTCTTTATACATCAACGCCGTGATCTGCTCTGAAATAAGCCCCATCAGAAACACCATCACAGCGCCGCTGTACAACAATGCACTCATATTGGTGAAGCGACCGAAACTATACAGGGTATAGCCATACCAGCCCGAAGCCAGCAGGAACATGGCAAGCGCCACCGGGGCGAAGATTTTCACCGGAGAAAACAACGTACCGATCTT
>NZ_JAFKCS010000390.1 GCF_017255015.1 Bowmanella yangjiangensis
GGTCCGCAACTGCAGACCACCCTGTACGAAGCGATCCGCCATGACGGCACCACCACCACGTTCGACGAAGCACTGAACCTGCTGCTCGGCGACGACGGTGCCAGCCTGGGCCTGACCTACGAAGTGGTACGCACCGATGGCGATGGCGACCAGGTCACCGCCTCGGAAACCCTGGTACTGGCTGACGAACAAGGCTCGATCCTGACCTTCGACGACGACGGCCCGACCCAGAACGTTGGCCTGGCCCAAGGGGCCTCGGCTGATCTGCTGGCGATGGAAGTGGATGAAACCGTGGGCGTGGATCGTGCGGCCCCGGGCGAAACGGCCGATGGCAACGGCGATGACGGTGCCGGCTACCTGGGTCGCTCGACCACCGCGCTGGGCGGTGGTGGCCTGGTCGGCCTGTTCACCGCCAGTGGCGACTATGGCCAGGACGGTGCCGGCAGCGTCAGCACCAGCCTGTACTTCAGCGGCATCCCGGCGGGTGGCGAGCTGAGCACCAACCTGGAAGCCACCGATGGCGGCGCCATCGTGCTGCAGATGGACGGTGACGATGTGGTGGGTGTGGACGGCGACGGCCACGTGGTCTTCCGCCTGGAAATCATCGACACGCTCGATGGTCCGCAACTGCAGACCACCCTGTACGAAGCGATCCGCCATGACGGCACCACCACCACGTTCGACGAAGCACTGAACCTGCTGCTCGGCGACGACGGTGCCAGCCTGGGCCTGACCTACGAAGTGG
>NZ_JAFKCS010000391.1 GCF_017255015.1 Bowmanella yangjiangensis
TCTCGCTCATCAGGCCGGTGAGGTTGCGGCGCAGGGTCTCGATGGTGTCGTTGATGAAGGCTTTCTTGCCGGGGAACTGCTCCAGCGGTGCGCGCAGGTCGCCCTCGGCGATGGCACGGACGCAGGTCATGGCCTTCTTCTTCACGTCGATATGGCTGGCGACCAGCGCGTTGATCGCCACGGCGATCTCGCGGTACACCCCCGGTCGCTGGCTGTCGAGGACGGCGTCGATGTCGCCGCGGGCATGCTCGTCGGTCACGCGGCTCAGCTCCGCGAGCAGCGCGGCGAGCTGTTCGCCGGTCTGCTGCTGGCTGTGCAGGAGCGAGCCACGCGCTGCCTGGGGCTGGTTCGTGCGGGGCAGTTCACCCTGCGCCAGCTGTTCGGCGAGGTCATGCAGTGCACGCGGTTCGCCGCCGAGCTGCAGCTGCAGCGCACGGTTGAGCTGCCAGCCCTGGAGCGCCAGGGCGGCGCCTGCGAGCAGGGCAATGCCCAGGGCCAGGTAGGTGTTCAGCGCTGGCAGGGCCAGTAGGGTCAGGGCGATCAGAGCTGTTGCGACCAGGGCCGCGATACGGGTTGCCAGGTTCATAGCACAGTACTCCTGAGGTTGCCGGAGGGGGAAAGGGTGCGGCTGCTGCCGCCTTGGCTGACTTGCGAGAGCAGGCCGGGGATATCGAGGATCAGCGCCACGGCGCCGCTGCCGAGGATGGTGAAACCGCTCAGCGCCGGGACCTGGCAGAACACCTT
>NZ_JAFKCS010000392.1 GCF_017255015.1 Bowmanella yangjiangensis
GGATGCCGCCCGCAGCATCATCTGGGGCGACGACAGCAACGGAGGCACGCGCATGAGCATCAACTTCCCCAGTGGCGGCGGCAGCCAGACCTATCCGGTGTACGCCCGCCTGTTCAGCGTCAGCCCGATGCCCTCGGCCGGCCTCTACACCGATACCGTCACCGTTACCGTGAGCTACTGAGCCATGTGCACGCGCGCCCTGCTGCTCGGCTGCCTGCTGGCGACAGCGATGCTCAGCGTCGCCGTGCAGGCGGCCACCTCCATACTCATCTGGCCCATCAACCCGATGATCGAGGCGGATCGCCAGAAGTCAGCCGCACTGTGGCTGGAGAATCGTGGCCTGGAGCCGGTGGACCTGCAGGTCAGGGTGATGACCTGGGAGCAGGAAGCCTTCGCAGACCGCCTGAGCCAACAGAAGCAGGTCGTCGGCAGCCCGCCGATGGCCACCGTGCAGCCGGGCAAGCGCCAGCTGGTCAGGCTGGTCAACCTGCAACCGCCGCCGCCCGGCACCCTGCGCACCTACCGGGTACTGGTCGACGAGGTGCTGCCACCGAGGGCGAATCCGTCGCAGCTGGGCGTGCAGTTCCAGATGCGCTACTCCGTGCCGCTGGTCGTGGTCGGCCCCGGAGCCTATCTGGATGACGGCTTGCGCGAAGCACCCGATCAGGGTCAGCCACTGGCGCCGGACCTGCGCTACCGCTTCGTCGAGGAACGCGCCGGAACCTTCCTCCACCTGCACAACG
>NZ_JAFKCS010000393.1 GCF_017255015.1 Bowmanella yangjiangensis
CGTATCTCCGGGGCTCATCGAGCTCTCGATGTACTCCATCGCCCGTTCGATGTTCGCGACCTCCCGCAACTGGTCGCTCTCCTGCTGCCGCCCCTCGACCTTGCTTTCGACGTAATCCGCCAGTGTCGTGTGGTTACCCTCGATCCGAGCCGAGCCCAGGCTCTCCAGCATGTGGAAGATGCCTTTCAACTGGTAGAACACCGGCAACGGCGTACTGCCCTGAAGCTGCAAGCGCCGCAGGTGCTCGAGCTCGTTGAGCACATCCACCAGAGGCGAAGCGAAGGAAGGGTTCAGAAGCTGGAGTTCATGATGAGCAAATGGCGACATACGCAGGATTATCTCAAAAAACAATCTCGACTATCTTGAAAAAAGACCATGAAAGCCTTGATTACAGAGGGCTCCGTGACCAATCACTCATGAAACTATCTTGAATCAGTGGCCATATCAAATGAAAAGTGACCCTGCGCGGAACTGGAAAGGCAGCCAGTGCGGCATCTGACACGAACCTGCCGAGCCTCGTGCCGTGCAGCACCTGAGCAGGCATGGAACGTCACCTGTCTGTGATGGCGCAAGGACTGTGAGACCGCTGGTGCGTGAGCGCGGAGGCCAGGTCAAAGCCATGGAGATTCGAGAGGCTGGCGCGTCACTCGCTATCCTGAGCGAGGCACAAGATAGCTGTGTGGATAGTCGGCTGCCCGCCTCTGCGGCGATGGCGGGAGAAGAGACCCCAGGAGTTGGG
>NZ_JAFKCS010000394.1 GCF_017255015.1 Bowmanella yangjiangensis
AATAACGGCAACCTCGACCTCACCCGTGGCGACAGCCGCCTGCAGGGCAAGCTGCAGGACGGCGCCCTCGATGGCCCGGTATCCATCCAGGAAGCCGGCCGCCCGCAGGCCCGGCTCGGCTATGCCAACGGCGTGCTGCACGGTCCCAGCGTCCTCTACCACCCCAACGGCCAGGTATCGGCACACCTGCCCTACGCCGACGGGCGCCTGCATGGTGTGGCTCAGTACTTTGCCGCCGAAGGCTGGCTGCAGCGCAAGGTCGCCTACCGCCAGGGCTTGATGCACGGCGAAGCCAGCAGCTACTACCCGGACGGCAGCCTGGCCGAGCTGGAGCTGTACCGCGATGGCGTGCGTGACGGCCTCTATCAGCGCTTCCACGGCAACGGCCAGGTGTCACACCGCAGCCGCTACCTCAACGGCAAGCCACTGGACGATGGCCAGGGCTTCGCCGAAGACGGCCGCCCACTGGACGCCGAGGGCAAACCCATCTCACGGCTGCGCTGGTGGTGGAGAAGGTGGAACGAATCGGCCGAGGCCTAGCAGATTATTGAGAAACGCAGACGACGCCACTCGTGCAATACCAATGGCGGCCCCACAAGAACAGGTGAAAAGCTCACGAGCTGCAAGCGAGCATTTTGAGCCTGTTCTTGACGCTGCAATGGCATCGCAGGTCGTTTTTACAACGGCCTGTCAGGGAATCAGCATCTGCACCTGGCCCGGCACTACTACCTTGATC
>NZ_JAFKCS010000395.1 GCF_017255015.1 Bowmanella yangjiangensis
CGAGGAAATGAGCCGCTCGGTCGTCGGCATCCGCGACGTCACCGAGCAGACCGTTGGCCAGACGCTGGAATCGGCAGCCACCAGTCAGCAACTGGCCACATTGGCGGCCCAGCTCAACCAGGCGATCCGCCAGCTCAAGCTGTAGGGTCGCTGGAGGCTATGCCGGTCATAGCCAGAAACGATTCGTCGCCCGTGCCGGTGCGCTCATAGACTGGTTGCAACCCTCCGAGGAATGCAACATGAGCGCCCTTCTGCTTGACCCGTACAGCACCGCCCGCGCCATTCAGCAATTGGCGGCGTGCCTGCTGCTGCTCGCCGTGGCCCTGCTGGTGACGGCCGCCTGCCAGCCCAGCGCGCTGGCCCTGGTCCTGGCCGGCATCGGCCTGCGCGCCGCCTTCGTCCTGCGTCGCCATGCCGGCGCGAGCCACGCAACGCCCTGAATCCGCGCGCCTCCGTTCGTCGGGCCAATTCAGGCGCCCAGGCTAAACCACGATAGCATCGACAATATATTGACCGATGGCAGCCGTATGTCGATGTCACGACATTTTATTGTCATGTATTGCGTGACGTTTTTCTGTCTGACCGCGGTCAAGGCGGAGCCCGTTCCCTATCCGCAGGACCGGACGGCGCTGCGCCTGTACCTGGCCGACGGCCGCCAGCAGAGTTTCACCCTGCACCAGTTGCAGCGTTTCCCGCAAAGCACGATCCGCCTGCGTGACGCCACGGG
>NZ_JAFKCS010000396.1 GCF_017255015.1 Bowmanella yangjiangensis
CATCCAGCCCCGAAGCGCGAGCCACCGTTTTGCTCGCGCCCCTGCCTGGAACAACGATATGGATATCAACCGCTTCGAACGAACCCGCATGAGCTATGAAAACGTACCGGTGTACCGCAAGCGCTGGTTCGTCTTCCTCTCGCTGCTGTTCTTCATCCCCGCCACCCTCCTCATCGCTCTGACGGGTGACCTGTACGCCCAGAAGGACGGGGTCGTGTACAAGTTCAAGAACAATGCCGTCCATCAGCTGATCGTCACGGCAGTGGTGTTCATGATGGTCGGCCTGTTCCTGGCAGCAGGCCGCTGACACACGCCCGGCACTTGCCAGCAACCGCCCCTTCGGCAATGGATTACCTGGAGCTGCAATGCATAAATGGATGTTCTTTCTCGCCGCCCTGTCGCTGGCCGGCTGTACCAGCCCTGAAGAGCTGCTGATCAGGGTTCAACTGGAGAAAGCCGTCGCCCACGCGGAGCGAGAAGCCGTCGAGGATGCGCTCAGCATGAGCGCCGAGTGCCAGGAGAAGGAGCAGACCTGGCGCGCTCCCATCCACTCCCTGACCCAGGATATCCGCGTGCAGCGCTGTGACATCGTCTACTACTACCTGGCGCGCTACGCTCTGGTCGAAGGCGATGAGTTGCCCATCGACTTCATTCCCTCGATCAGTTTTCTGGGCACCGAGAACCTGCTGACGGGCGAAAAGATCAGCCTGTACTGACCGCCCT
>NZ_JAFKCS010000397.1 GCF_017255015.1 Bowmanella yangjiangensis
CTATCGAGCTGCCATGGTTGTTGATAGAAAAACACTGCAGCACACTGCGCTTTCATCGTAAGGAGACGACACCAAATGCCGGACATGCCCAGCCCAATCCCCTTGATCATTCTCGACGTTCAGGACGCCATCGATCAGCCCGTCTGGAATGACAAAAGTCATCCCGGTTACCTGGCCGTCATCCAACGTCTCCTGCAATTCTGGCGATCAAACGGCTGGCCCGTCCTTCACATAAAACACGATGAAAAGACACCCACTTCCAGCTATTACCTTCACGGCCCCTGGAATGGCATCAAACAGGAAGTCGCGCCGATAGAGGGCGAAGCCGTCATCATCAAGAACGAAAACTGCGCGTTCATAGGCACCCAACTGGATGCCGCACTGAAGGGAATGAATGCAAATCGCCTCGTGCTGACGGGCGTTGTGATTCACAACAGCATGGATGCCACCATCCGCGCAGGCAAAGCGCTCGGGTACAGCATCATCCTCCCTTCTGATGCCACGACTGCCGTGCCTGTAACAGGGCCAGGTGGAACCCGCTGGGAAGCCTCGACCGTATACGAGCTGACCCTGGCCATACTGGGCGCCGAATATGCTGAGGTCATGTCATCAGAAGATGTGATTGCACGGTTTAGTAAGTAGCCCGGACAACCGCGGATGGTGGATGAAAAAGCGTCATCCACCCTACTGACCTTTACCTTTCTTCTTGGCAATCACCTTCAT
>NZ_JAFKCS010000398.1:0-320 GCF_017255015.1 Bowmanella yangjiangensis
CATGTTCTGACCCAGCGCCAATTCACCCAAATCAGTAGACGGGCCGTCTGCCAGAACATCACCGGCAACAATTGGCTCACCAACCTTACAGGTCGGCTTCTGGTTAATACAAGTGTTCTGGTTAGAACGCGTGTACTTAGTCAGGTTATAAATGTCGATACCCGCTTCGCCGGCAAAGGTCTCTTCTTCATTAACCTTGATAACGATACGGCTGGCATCAACGTAATCCACCACACCACCGCGCTTGGCAACCACAGTTACACCTGAGTCAACAGCGATGGTTTTCTCCATGCCGGTACCGACCAGTGGCTTTTCAGCGC
>NZ_JAFKCS010000398.1:330-717 GCF_017255015.1 Bowmanella yangjiangensis
AAGGCACGGTTAGCATCGTCGTGCTCCAGGAACGGAATGATGCTGGCAGCAACAGACACGATCTGTTGAGGAGAAACGTCCATATACTTAACATCGGCCGCCGGCATCAGGGTGAATTCACCACGGAAACGGCAAGATACCAATTCGTCTGCCAGGTGACCTTCGTCATCCAACTCGGCATTCGCCTGAGCGATAGCATGCTGACCTTCTTCGATAGCAGACAGGTATTCTATTTCGTCAGTGACGATACCGTCGACAATCTTACGATAAGGCGTTTCCAGGAAACCGAAATCGTTGGTACGCGCATAGGTTGACAAAGAGTTGATCAAACCGATGTTTGGACCTTCAGGTGTTTCAATGGGACAAACACGACCATAATGGGTAACG
>NZ_JAFKCS010000399.1 GCF_017255015.1 Bowmanella yangjiangensis
ACCTTCAACTACCTGGGGCAGTTCGACCAGCAATTCGATGGCGATTCTGTGCTGCGCCCTGCCAGTGAATCGGCAGGTCATAGCCAGCCGCAGAATGCCCCGCTGGGCAACTGGCTGGTGATCAATGGTCGCATCCTGGGCGGGCGTCTGGAGTTGGAGCTGACCTACAGCGAGGCCATGTTCCCGGACGAGGCGATCGATGCCCTGGTTCAGGGACTGGAGGATTCGCTGCACGAGCTGCTGGCCCATGTGCGCATCGCCATGCCGCGTCTGTCGCCGAGCGACGTGCCGTTGGCTGGCCTGGACCAGGCGACGCTGGACAGTCTCGATCTACCCGTGAGTGATCTGGACGATCTATATCCGTTGTCGCCCATGCAGCAGGGACTGTTGTTCCATGCGCTCGACATGCCGGGCTCCGGTCTTTACGTCAATCAGTTGCGGGTCGACCTGGAGGGGCTGGATGCACCGCGTTTCATCGCCGCGTGGCGGCAGGTTGTGGCGCGTCATGCCGTGCTGCGCAGCGGCTTCGTGCTCACCGAAGCGGGTGTGCCGTTGCAGTTCGTGCTGCGTCATGCCGAGCTACCCGTACGTGAACACGACTGGCGCACGCAGGCCGCCGAGCCCGAAGCACTGGATGCGCTGGCCGCGGCCGAGCGTGCCGAAGGCTTCGACCTCGCTATGCCGCCGCTGCAGCGTCTGACTCTGGTGCGCTTGGGT
>NZ_JAFKCS010000004.1 GCF_017255015.1 Bowmanella yangjiangensis
TGATTCGGTTGGCGCTAACGAAGACATCATTCGCCGTTATGTGAAGTATCAGGATAAACAAGCCAAAGAGGAAGAGGAGCGTCAACAGCGCTTAGAGCTTTCTTGAGCAGAAAGGCACCCTTCTAGGGTGCCCTTAAGCAAAGCCACCTGCTATGCAGGTGGATTTTTACACCATTTCCCACCAAACGATAAGCATGTCCCTTCAATCGACGGCCTTATCACTTCTCATCTACAGTGAAATTTCTCTGCTGCTAGTGTCTCGCTAATCGGCCTTTTCTGGCCGGGATAACAATAATGGAGACACGAGATGAACAAGACATTCAACAGGCACCTTACTGCGTTGGCTATTGCTGCGGCTCTGGGCATATCCGCCCCGGCGTTAGCCAATAACACCTCGAATATAGTGGGAAGTGTAAAAGCTGAGCGCTTGGATGACCTGCAGGTCACAGCCAAAGATCCTCAGACAGGTTACAGCCGGCAGATAGAAATAAGTGAGTCCGGTAGCTTTCGCTTTGCGCAGTTGCCCCCAGGAAACTACGAAATCCAAATAACCCGCGATGGTGCTGTATTGGCAACCCAGACGGTTCGCTTATCTCTTGGTGTGAATGCCTCACCGAGCTTTGACTTATCAGCCGATAGCGCAGAGCGTATTGAAATTACCGGGGCGCGGATTGCTAATGTGGATGTGTCTACAACAGATTCGGGCTTAGTGATTGGTGAGTTCGATATCGACAAAATGCCTATCGCCCGCAATATGACGGCGGTGGCTTTATTGGCCCCCGGTGTAGTGAAAGGCGATGAAGGCTTCGGAGATGGCAATACTGCCTCATTTGGTGGTGCATCTGTTGCTGAAAACTCATGTTATATCAATGGATTGGAGGTAACTAATACTCGTCAGGGGTTAGGCTGTGGGTCTGTACCCTTCGAGTTTTACAAGGAGTTCCAAGTCAAGACCGGGGGCTACTCGGCCATGTTTGGGCGCACCACCGGTGGCGTAGTGAATGCGGTCACTAAAAGTGGTACCAATGAGTGGGAGTTTGCTGCGACTGCTAACTGGACGCCAGCAGGGCTTCAGGAAGATGGCAAGGCATCCAGAGGAAGTGGCGGCACCGGTAATATTTTCAGAGACAACCGGGTAACCGAGCATAGCGAATACGATGTGACTCTGTCAGCCAGCGGTCCTATTATTGAAGATTCGCTATTTATCTATGCTTTAGTTAATCCCAGAAATGTCACAGATAAGTTTGCTTCAGACATTGCTGATGGCAACGCTTTTTACCGCCCTGATACTGAATATCGGGTCAGAGAAGCTTCCGGTGGCGACAATTTGTTCTGGGGCGTCAAGCTGGACTGGGATGTAAACGATGATCACCGACTGAGCTACTTTGCCTACTCTGACCGCCGTGACGTCACAGAAGATATTTATGCTTACAATCCGAACACGGGTGAAACGAGCAGTGATCCCACAGGTGTTAATATTCGCAAGCGTGGTGGCGAGGCGCAAAGCCTGAATTATACCGGTTACTGGACTGATTCATTGACCGTGTCAGCCATGGCCGGGGAGATTGAAACCCAATATTCTACCGTTCCCAGTAACACCGAGTGCCCAAGTGTTTCCGATAGCCGCAATGTACCTAATCCCATACTAGGTTGTGGCCCAGGCGGCTCGGTAGGTGACAATCTGGATAAGAACACTCAGTATCGTCTGGACCTGGAGTATGCCTTTGAAAACCATTTAATTCGTGCTGGCTGGGATTATCAGGAGCGCGAATCTACCAGGATAACTGACCCTATCGGTCCTGACGGCATGGCATGGACCTACTCCACATTGGCGCCTAATGCCAGTATTCAGGGGATTCCGTTCACCAATACCACTGACCAGAGTATGGAAATTGTATCTGGTCGTTTCTTCGGTGGCGGCGGTAGTTTTAAGTCAGAACTGACGGCCTACTATATTGAGGATGAGTGGCAGTTAACCGACAACTTCAAAGTGAATATCGGTGTGCGTAAGGACATTTTTGAAGGTGACGGCACAACTGGCCGGCAGCTATACAAATTTGATACCGACATTGCACCCAGACTCGGATTTAGCTGGGATATTAATGGTGACGGAGAATCAAAACTCTATGCTACCTGGGGACGTTACTACCTGCCGGTTGCGAACAATACCATTTATCGCTCAGCGTCAAACATCAGTGACTTTACCACTTACTATACCTACACCGGTCATGATGACAGAACTGGGGTGCCGACCGGCCTGACGCCAGTGACGGGCGTGGAAACATCCTCAACCAATTTCACAACCATACCTGTTGCACCTGAGCGCGCAGTGTTTCAAACCGAGGAAGCCGATCCCTTTGCCCGTGATGAGTTAATTATAGGTTACGAGCAATCGCTTTCTGATGATTTGGCATTCTCTGTACGCGGTACCTATCGTGAAGTTACTAGTGCACTAGATGACTATTGCGGGGCTTACGCGTATCCATTCTGCCTGTTAGTGAATCCAGGAAAGAGCGCAACGGCATTTAAGGATGGTGTGTATTATTACGGCGAAGGCGATCCGCGTAACAACTTGGATCCCCATGATCCTGATGAAGATTACAGTGCCTTTGACCTTTCCGACGGTATCGCCGATCCGGGTTCGAGAAGCACTACATCAGCTGAGCAATTGGGACTGCCAGAAGCCAATAACGAATATTTGGCGTTGCAGACGGAGTTTCGCTATCGCCGGGATGACCTGCGTATGAACTTCATTTACACCTGGTCTCGCAGTACCGGGAATTTCGAAGGGGCAGTGAAATCTGATATCGACCAAGCGGATGCTGGTGTGACGCAGGATTTCGACTTCCCAGCCTTGATGGATGGAGCCGACGGCTATCAAGCCAATGACCGACGCCATGTGTTCAAATTATTCGGAAGTTACGATCTGAACGATGATTGGTCACTGGGTTGGAATAGCACGTTGGCCAGTGGTCGCCCACTGTCGGCATTTGGGCAGGGTTACCCGGACCATAACCCGGATGTATATGGTAGCTATGGTGATACGTTCTACATATTCACAGGTCAGTGCCCTGACAGCAATGGCGATGGTGCATGTAATCAGGATGAGAAAATCTACAACTTCATCCCCCGTGGAACTGTGGGTCGGACTCCTTGGACGTTCAATATTGATATGTCACTGGCGTACCGCTTTGACATTTCTGGGGTAGAGATGCGAGCGTCATTGGATGTTTTTAATGTGTTGAACACCCAAGAGGCGACCTCATTGAATGAACATTATGAAGCAAGACGCAGTGAAGGCACGCCGAATCCTTGGTACGGCGCGGCTTATTCCTGGCAGGCACCTCGTTCGGTGCGGTTTGGCATAGAAGCAAGGTTCTGATGCCCGGGCCCCGAAGTTACTTTCGGGGCCGTTTCTTTATCCATCACATCTAGATTACGAGATAGCCGTTACACTTCTTCAGCGCATGCGGTGTACCTTTTATCTCTTCTCGCCGCAGTCTGGCTTATGCAGAGCATAGGGGGCCAGCACTTGCGCCTATAGTCTTTTTATCCTCATCGATTTTGGAGGTTCTATGCTCGATTGCATGATTGTGGATGACGAACCCTTGGCGAGACAGCGCATCCAGTTTCTGTTGGAGCAGCGGCCAGGTTGGCAGGTGGTAGCTGAGGCTCGCGAATATCAGGAAGCGAAAGCAGCCTTGCTGCGTTACCGGCCAACGCTGTGTTTTATGGACATCGATATTATTGGTGGCAGTGGTGTGCAGTTAGCGCATGAATTGAGTGAGGTCATCGATACCCGCTGGGTGTTTACCACGGCATATGGGCAATATGCGGTGAAGGCCTTCGAGCTAAATGCCTTTGACTATCTGTTAAAGCCCTTTGAGTCAGAGCGGGTTGAAAGGGTGTTGGGTAAACTGGAAAAACAGCATGTTGTACAGCATAAACCGCTGGAGGTATTGGCCATCCGTTCTCTGGGCAATGTTCAATTTGTGCGTGCTGATGACATTTTATGGATACGCGGAGCGGGTAATTACATGGAGCTACACTGCCAGGATAAAACCTACCTTTACCGAGAGTCTATGGCCGGGATGGAGGCTGGATTAGATGCCAGTCAATTTATTCGGGTGCATCGTTCGGCCATGATTAATCGCCGATTTTTACGTGCTATTAATAGCTCTATGGGCAGATATAACAGTCTGGAAATGGCCAATGGAGATGAGGTGCGTATTGGCCAGGGATATCGAAAAGCACTATTTGAGTTGTTGGGGTTAAATTTTCATGACTGAAGAATCGTTTAGTTCTGCGGTAAGTAAACCCTCATTTTGGTTGTTACACACAGCGGGATGGCTGTTCTATTATCTTCTGATGCTGGCCGACAATATGCTGTTACTAGGTAACTACAACGCACTGGGTTGCAGCATTCTTTACATACTTATCCCAGTTACCTTGATTGGCTTTGTTCTGACATTACCGGTTCGCTATTTGTATCGACACTGCTGGAATCTGCCTTTTGTCTATCAGGCTGCGGTGATTATCGCGGTAAGTGCGTTGCTGGCCAGTTTGTGGATTGTGCCCAAAAACCTGCTGTTTTACTGGGCAAGCGGCGACGATATTTTCAATTTGTCAGCAAACCCCAAATTTAAGTGGCAACACTTGTTTATGATGGTCAGCAACTCCTTCTTTATTATGATGGTATGGAGTAGTTTGTACTTCGGCATCAACTATCATTATCGTCTGGTGCAGGCACAGGAGCAGCAACTGCGCTCAGCCCGACTTAGCCATCTGGCGCAAATTCGTATGCTCCGCTACCAGATTAACCCTCATTTTTTATTCAATACCCTGAATGCGTTATCAACTTTGGTGATGAAGGGGGATAAGCCACGTAGCGGTAAAATGATTGAGCAGTTAGCAACCTTTCTGCGCTTTTCCCTGGACAGTGAACCGGAAAAGAAAATACGTCTGCATGACGAAATTAAAGCCCTGATGATGTATCTGGAAATTGAAAAGGTCAGGTTTTCTGACCGCCTTGATGTGGAGGTTTCTGTCACCCCGGAGGCGCGCATGGCTATGGTGCCAAGCATGCTGCTGCAACCACTGGTGGAGAATTGTATCAAACATGCCATTGCCAAAATGTCGGACGGTGGAGTGATCAAGGTGCAGGCTTGGCTTGAAAACAAGATGTTACATTTGCAAGTTGCGGACAATGGCCCTTTGACGGATGTTAATCAGGTGAACCTCAGCGGTGTTGGCCTGCAAAACATCATTGAGCGACTAGAGGTGCTATATGGTCAGTACCAAAAGCTCAGAATGGATGTGCAAGGCTCTCACGGTCTGAGGGTGACTCTTGTTATTCCATTTGAAGAAGAACCATGGACAGAATTACCGTTGTCATAGCTGATGATGAATTGCTGGCTCGGGAAGGTTTGGCGATGTGTTTGCAAGAGATTGATACGGTTGAACTGGTTGCCAGTTGTCGTAACGGTCTTGAGGCACTTGATGCCATCTCAGAACACAACCCGGATCTGGTACTGCTGGATATTGAGATGCCCCATGTGAGTGGGGTTGAATTGGTCAATGCGCTCAAAGCACGGCTACAAACGCACACTGAGGTTATCTATGTGACCGCGCTTAACCAGTTTGCGGTAGATGCCTATCAGCAGGGAATAAAGGATTACATTCTCAAACCTATTAGCGTTGAGCGTGTGCGTAAAAGCATTGAGGGATTTATTCACCGCCGCGTTATGAGAGATGCGGGGCAGTCATTGGCGCAGTTTGATCAACTGGTACGTCAGCGCACCGGTAAGACATTTGTTGGCATGCTCGAGCAGTTACAGCAAGATACCGATCGTAGTCTCGCCACGCTTAATCCCTACCTTTCCTTAAAGAACGGCAGTCAATGGCTGCGGGTTAAAGTGGATGAGATTAATTGGATAGAAGCGGCTGGCGATTACATCTGCGTGCATACCGATAATGCCGCACATATCGCCCGTCACACCCTCAGTGGTATTGAAGCTAACTTGGATCATCAGCGCTTTTGCCGGGTTAGCCGTTCGGCGATTATCAATCTTGAACAACTCACCCGTCTGACTCCCAATTCTAACGGGGAATACCACGCCATGCTGCGCTGTGGAGAAGAAGTTAAAGTGAGCCGCAATTATAAAGGGCGACTTAAAGAGCTAAGTGGGGAAAATTAAGTCGCCGAATGCATTAAATACCGAGTCCCTGCAGCACGCTCATCGCCTCTAAAATGATAGGAATAGCAAACATCGTCGTTAATGGGTACATAGTGTCTCTCCTTAATTGAAACTTTGTCGTTTCTGCCGTCTAGCCGCTGCGGCTGTCCTTCTAATCAAAACAATGTAAGTTACGATTCACTATATTAGGTTAGATAACGCTTTTGACAAGCATAATGCTATCCGAAATTGAAAGTGCAGGGTACATTACAATTATTCACAAATTGTGCCGTGATAACAAAAGGTTGCAGGGATTAAGCTAAACATAATAAAGGGAGAAACCAAATGAATTATGCCACTCTTCGCCGTTCTGGATTGTTTATAGTTTGTTGCGCGCTGCTGTCGGCCTGCGGTTCGGGCGGTGGTACTCTTGAGGAACCCACGCCAAACCCTCCGCCAACAGTTTCTCAGCCTGCTTTTGCGCAAGTCAGCTTACAAGGCAAAATTATCAACCAATTGATGGCAACCGAATCTAGTGTATATGCCGCAACTGATGCAGGTGTTTACTTACTTGAGGATGACCAGTGGCAGCTTCGCAGCCAGGCCGATTGGCATGTCTTGAGCATGGTGCGCTACGGCGAGCGGCACTTGCTTATCAGCGCTATGCAGAAAGATAAAAGCCTGTTGGCTGAAAGTAAGGATGATGGTCTGAGTTGGGAGATATTGACTCACAACTACAGTGATATGAGCGGGGAGCCTGCTTTTAAGCTTGCACTGCATCAAGGCAAATTATATGGCGTCGGTTATGACGTGCTGGCGGTATCGGAAGACAGAGGCCGCAACTGGAGTCTGTTAGCCGGAGGCTGGAACGGTTTTGCCCGCGGTATGTCGGCGCTAACGGTGCATCCCAGCAAGCCTGATGTTTGGTATGGTGGCCAGGGCGCCATCGAGAATATCGTTCTGCGAAAATTGGATACCGAAACACTGGCCGAAGAAAGTTATCCGGATGTTGTCGAACTTCTGCCGGCCCCTAGTGTTGTGAAGTCAATTGTTATGCATCCCTCTGATCCTGAACGCGTGTTTGTAACAGGTGAAGGGGGCTTGATCCAAAGCAGCGACTATGGTCAGAGTTGGCAGGCCTTGCGTACCAATGACAACTATCGCTTTTACTTTGGCTTGCTGCTGGACAGTCAGAATCCGGATGTGATGTACACCGCAGGTTGGAAGAAAGATTATGACAATCCGCAAAGTCTTATTCTTGAGATAAGCCGGGATGCTGGCAAAACCTGGCAGAACTATCAGCATCCGGATAGCAGCCTGTTTGGCGGCGTTTACAGTATGGCCAGTCGTAGAGAGCAGGGTAAGGAAGTGTTGTATCTTGGTCTGTTTAAAGGTGGTGTGATGAAAGTGGTGTTGGAATAACATTAAATAAGGGCCGCTGTAAGGGAAAATAGGCGGCCCTGACCATTGACCCTGCCAGAACTGATGATAAAATGCGAATCCTTCTCATTAATGGTTTCTTTCCATGTCTGGCAAATTTCTTGTTCCACTTCTCGCCGTCACCACAGTTGTACACGCAGCGGATGATATTGAACGTGTATCGGTAACGGCAACCCGTGGTGCTTACCCTGTTAGCACCGTGCCAGCGGCCATTAGTCTGATTAGTCAGGAAGAGATTCAGGCTCAGCTCGCGCATACCCAGGATTTATCGCAAATATTGGGTAACCTGTTACCCGGCTTTTCACCCAGCCGTCAGAAATTAACCGCCGCCGGTGAAACTCTGCGTGGCCGTGAACCTCTGTATATGATTGACGGTGTTCCTCAATCAAACCCTCTGCGCAATGGCTCCCGGGATGGTAAAACCATTGATCCGGCCATGATTGAGCGTATCGAAGTGATTCGCGGGGCCAATGCTATTCAGGGCATGGGCGCCAGTGGCGGCATCATTAATATTGTGACTAAATCAGCGGGTGAAAAGCCCCATCAGCTCAGTGCTGGTTTCTCAACACCGAGTGGTAGCGACAGTCAAAGCTACAAGGCCAGCTATCTGTTTAGCCATGCAGGGGAGTCTACCGAGCTGGTGGCCGGTGTGTCTTTGACCAGCACAGGTATGTATCGTGATGGCCATGGCGAGCTTATTGGTGTGGATGGCACGCAGGGAGACACCCAAGACTCCAAAAGCCAGGATCTGTTCGTTAAAGTTCGCCAGCAGATGACCGAAGAACAAAGCCTGCAGTTGATGGTGAACCATTTCGATATTCAGGGAAATGGCGATTATCTGTCCGTGGCGGGAGATCCTGTTTTGGGGCTGCCGACCTCTGCGACTAAAGGGCAAATTGATGGCGAAGCCCCGCAGAATAAAGTCACCACCGCCTCCCTCGACTACCAGCACCAGGGGGTTTTTGGTGGGCAGTTAACCTGGCAATTGTTTGTGCAGGACTTTGCGGCTTTGTACGGCGGTGGTCGTTTCGCCGCCTTCCAGGATCCTGCCTATGGTGACAATCTATATGACCAGTCACAGAACAAGTCCGAAAAATACGGCAGTCGCCTGACCTGGTTTAAGCAGAATCTGGCCGGTACGGATCTGGACCTTGTCACCGGATTAGATTGGCTGTCGGATGAAACCTATCAGGAGCTGGCACTGACCGGTCGTAAATGGGTGCCCGCGGCCAAATTTAATAACCTGGCACCTTTCGTTCAGCTTCGCTATGACGGTATCGATGACTGGGTATTTAATATTGGTGCCCGCTACGAATACGGCAAGCTTAAGGTCGATGACTTCACCACCTTAGCCAGCTACAACAGCACCTTTGTGGAAGGCGGCGAGCCGAGTTTCAACGAGCTGCTGCAAAATCTGGGCGTGGTGTATCAAATTACGCCCGAGCTGCGTTTGTTCGCCAGCTACAGTGAAGGCTTCAGCATGCCGGATGTGGGAAGAGTGCTGCGCGGCATCAATAAGCCGGGTATGTCGGTCACCTCCTTCCTGAGTTTACAACCTGTGGTATCCGACAACCGCGAAATTGGTCTGGAATACAGCAACAACTGGTTGAATTTACAAAGCAGTTATTTTCAGTCCGACTCAGATTTAGGCTCACGTTTGCAGCCGGATGCCGATGGTATTTTCTCCGTTAAACGGGAAAAAACTGAAATTTCCGGCTTTGAACTGCAGGCGCAGGTTTACCTGAATAGCCACAGCCTGATTGGCGCCAGTTATGCCCGCACTCAAGGTCAGTATGACAGCGATGGTGACGGTGTGGTGGAGTCGGATCTTGGTGGCGTGAATGTGGCACCCGAGCGCTTAAATCTTTACTGGCAACAAAGCTGGACGAGCGATCTGAGTAGCCGCATTCAGATGAACCGTTTGTTTGATATGGACTTTAATGCCAGTAATGATTTTGACGGTTACCTGACGTTGGATGCCTCGCTGCGCTATCAGCATGCGAAGTGGGGGAGTCTGACGCTGGGCCTGGATAACCTGACTGATAAGCAGTACATCACGTATCACTCGCAAACCAATCCGGCCGCTAGCAGCCATTTTGCAGGTATGGGCAGAACGCTTAGCCTGACCTGGCAGCACGCATTTTGATGGCTGTGATGGTGGTGAGATACCAGGTTAAAGGAGCGCTGTTTTTTTTGCAGGAAAACACTAGATGAGCGCGCGGCAACTGCACCGTTGGTTGGGCTTAGGGCTGGGCATTTACTTAGTGCTGGTTAGCCTCAGCGGTGCTTTGCTGCTGTATAAAAATCCCTTGCTAGGTTTTCAATACCCTGAGTTAAGGGAGATTGAATTGGTGGCGGATATTCGTATCTGGGGGCCGCTGGTCAATCAACTGCAAGCCGACCCTCGCTTTCGCTATATCAAATTGCCGGAGGCTGAGGCTCCCTGGCTGGAAGCGGTTACCCATAGTGATGATCGCTACTACTATGATCATCAGGCTAATCTCAGGCTGATACGACCGGCCCACAGCGACCTTATCGGTTGGCTATACGATTTCCACTTACATCTGCTGGCCGGTAAGGATGGCAGGCTGGTTATGGGTTATCTGGGCTTGGGCGTATTGGTTATGTTTGTTGCAGGGCTCGTACAGTGGTGGCCGCGGCATTTTCGCCGTCAATTGTGGCGCCTGCCCAAGCCGAAAGCAGAATTACGTGCAATGCGACAATGGCATACGAGCGTCGCCAGCCTTTCTTCCCCCCTGCAATTACTGGCACTGTTGACGGCGTTGGCGCTGATTTTTTCCGCGCAAGTGCGTCCGGTTTTCAGCTGGTTAATGAATGATCCACCAGAGGTTGCTCAGTCTGTTACGGTTCAATCCCAGCCGCTGGCTGAAACAGATTGGCAAACCGCATTAAATACGGCTGTCGAATACTGGCCAAAGATGGAATTCCGTCTGCTGAGCTTACGCAGCGATGCATCAGATGCAATTTCCCTGCGCGCCAAGTCAATAAACGAGTGGCACCCTAACGGCCGCTCCAGGCTGCTGCTGGATGCTGAGGGTAAGCAGATTGTAGCCAGCCAATTGGCCGATGACTTTGGGTCCGGCCAGCGCTTTTACAATTTAATGTATCCGCTGCATATGGCGGCAGTAGGGGGAGAGGCCTATAGATTGCTGCTGCTTGTTGGGGGTCTGATACCGCTGCTGCTGTTCATCACGGGTTTGTGGTACTACTTGTTAAGAGGTCGTCGCCAGCAAGGTAATTAAATTACAAATTGCAAGAGCGGCTGGAATCTATGTCTCCAAATGTCTAGCCATGAAAATCACTTAACTGATTGTATATTATGGTTTGTCTGTCATTTGTTGGCTTTTTGTTATCTGTGATCAAAAAGATAAAAAACAAATAACTGTAATAAAACAACAAAATGCTGAGTTTTAAGTAAACTATCAGGCTATCAATACTGTGGTTGTTCTGAGAGGTTTTATGCAGCAAGTATTCGCATTTTATTCCCGTATTTTCGCCCTGACACAATGTCGTCGTGTCGGGCAGCCTTACGCCGACACGTACAAACCCAAGCCGGTTGAATCCCCTCAGGGCTGATTTACCGTCTTCTTCGTACAGTAAGCCTGCGGGAGTTCTTTCTTGTGAATTACTCGGCTTGGCGCATTAGGTTAGCTCCGTACAATCCCCTTTGATATGCTCTTGGTCGCAATAGTGATTTGCTATCAAGGACAACAATGAAAAAAACTATCCTGGCACTGTTGGTGGCGTTCTCTGCTCCGCTGGTGGCTGCACCTTTACATAACGACAATATTCAGGCTCTGGGGCCGGTTGATGCAGGTCTGCTGCAGGATGGCCCGCATCAGGACGCCATTTATCATAATCTGCAAACCCGTTTGGCCAATGATAAGGCGAGCAAGGTTAAGCTGTTCGGTAAGGCCTACAACTGGCAGTCGTTAAGTCAATTCACCCCCGACGAGAAAGCCTTGTCACTGTACAAAACGCAGTTAAGCGTTGCTCGCTATACTCAAGGAGAGCTGGTGGTAACGGGGCTTGAGAAGCCCAGCCTGTATCTTAACGGTGAAAAGCTGGCAAAAGGGGATAAGGGCTTTAAGCTGGCGATGACCACAGGGGAGCACAGTTTGTTTGTGCTGGCTTCTGGCACCAAGACGGATGAAGCCTTGGTATTCGACTTTGTCGGTAAAACCGACGACGACCAAGTCAGCCAAACCCAAGGGAATAAGCGTTTGTCGGCCAAGCAGCTTTTCGATGCACAAGTAGTCTCTGGTTTGAGCCTGTCTGATAACGGTGACTATGCACTGGTCAGTTACAAAAGCTTTAATGATGACAAGGGCGACAGCCCCGATAGCCGCACCGAATTGGTAAAGCTGGATGGTATGCAGGTTGTGCAACGCTGGGACGGCAGTCCTTCCGGTGCGGTATTTAGTCCCGATAACCAGCACTTGTTATTTAGCAAAGACAATAAGCTGCAATTACTGAATCTGAAGAATCAGCAACAGACCACCCTAACCGCAGAACTAAAAGACGCCAGCGGCTTTACCTATGTAGGTAATGACAAGCTGGTGTTTAGCTGGAATAAAGAAGGTAAAGACGACGGTAAGCTGGTTAAGCACTTCCAGGCGCTGGAAGATCGCTGGAGCGGTTGGCGTGACAACAGTCAGTTATACCTGTTGGATATTGCCAGCGGTATGATTCGACAGTTAACTAAAGACAGCTCCAGTAGCCATCTGTTGGATGTTGATGAAAAGCGTGGAGCCTTGCTGTTTTCCCGTTCGCTAGTGGATTACAGTCAGCCGCCGCACGGTAAAACCGCGTTGTTTGAACTGGAGCTGACCAGTGGCACAGAGCGCAAGATTGGCGAATATCTGGCGTTTAACGATGCAAAATATGCCAAAAATGGTCTGTATGTGATTGGTGGGCCGAACTTTGCCGGTGGTGTTGGGTTAAACGTCAGTGCTGGCTTGGTTGCCAATGATTACGACGGCCAGCTGTATCATATGGATTATCAGGGTGAGCAGATTAAAGCCTTATCCAAAGACTTTGATCCTGCCATCAGTAGCATGCAGGTACAGGATAATGATGACCTGCTGCTGTCGGTATCCAAGGCTGACCGCTCACCACTGTTCCTGTTTGATGTCAGTAAAGGTAAATATCAGGAACTGACCGAACAGCTGGATGTGGTGCGCTATTGGGCAGCAACGCCAGATGATAAAGCCGAACTCCTATATGCCGGCACAACAGCCTCTCGCCCACAGGCCCTGTTTAAGCAGCGGGTTGGACGCAAAGCCGAAAAGCTGTGGGACTCAATGGGCAGCTACGCCGATACCCGTATTCCCCAGCTTGAGGAATTTAACTTTGTTAATGCCGAGGGTGTGACTATCGAGGGGCGGGTATACTTGCCGCACGATCTGGATAAGGCGGCTAAGTATCCAGCCCTGGTGTATTACTACGGTGGCACCGCGCCGGTCAGCCGTGCCTTTACCGGTCGCTACCCCTTTAACCACTGGGCAGCCAATGGATATGTGGTGTATGTGTTGCAGCCTACCGGCACCTATGGCTTTGGCCAGGACTTCTCTGCTAAGCACGTTAACGCCTGGGGTGACTATACCGCTAAAGACATCATTGACGGTACTAAGGCCTTTTTGGCCGCGCATCCCTTTGTGGATGCCGCTAAGGTCGGTCATCTGGGTGCATCCTACGGCGGCTTTATGACCATGTACCTGGCCACCCAGACGGATATTTTTGCCGCGTCTATATCCCATGCCGGCATCTCAAACCTGACCAGCTATTGGGGCCAGGGCTGGTGGGGCGCCATGTATTCGGGTGTGGCGTCGCGTGGCAGTTTCCCCTGGAATAACGCCGAGCTATATAGCCAGCATAGCCCGGTATTTCATGCCGATAAAGTGACCAACCCTGTACTGCTGATCCATGGGGATGCGGATACCAATGTGCCGCCAGGGGAAAGCCAGAATATGTACACGGCGCTGAAGCTGTTGGGTAAAGAAGTGGATCTGGTGGAATACAAAGGTGATAACCATCATATTCTGACCCGCGAGAAGACCTTCCACTGGTGGGCAACTATGCTGGCGTATTTTGACAAGCACCTTAAAGGCCAGCCACAGTGGTGGGATAGCTTGTATCCCGCCGAAGAGTAATGGCTGTATATCCGCTTAATCTCTACTATTAAGCTGTTATTGAAAGTAAAAAATCCGGCTCTTAGGCGCCGGATTTTTGTTATCCAATCATATCGAACCGGCGCGGCTTGTGGTTTCACAGTTATCACATAGGTTAAGGTGTTTAGTTATAAAAACGCGACTGGAGAGCAGATGCGCGCAAGACCTTATAACAGGCAAGTTTGAGTGAATAGCAAACCTTCAACCTAGCCTTCTGACGTAAGCATATAGCGACAAGTACCTAACAACTCTTCACTAGGAATGACTGCACATTTGTTCAGTGATAAGTTGCACTCGCTCGCTTTTCGAGATTAATTCCCGCTTTCCCCAATGTGGGGTGATGCTAAAAGCACTGGCAAACTTAGCTAAGGTGTTGTTAGTATAGGGAAAATTAAATAAAACTGTGACCTCGTGGCGTTTTTCAGTTTGCGGTATAACGCGAATTCACAGTAATACACTGTTATGCATTTCGAGAAAATGGAGATTGAAGTTGCCATCCAATAATTCAAAGGAAAAAATCGAATTAACTACAATCATCGCTTTGCTAGTAGGTGTTGTAGGGATATTCGGATCAGCATATCTCTCAGAGTCCTTAAGCCCGGCCAACGGGTCTCTAATGTCAGCATTCGCGAGCGGCTTAACCACTCTTTCTGTTGCACTTATGGGCTTAGGTATTTTTGGAATTCTTCTGGATAGTAAAAACTGGAGAGAATATTTTGGTGAGAGATTAAAAGAAATTGTCATAGATAATTCGTATCTGAAGACTCTGGACTCTGGCACCTTGAAGCAGCTGCAAACAAGTGTTCTAAAGGCACAATTCAACAATCAACAGATAGACAAAGATGGTAGCTTTCTGGAGTACTTTCATCTTCACCTTCACAAGTTTATTTCTGAGCCATATCGCGAAGATGTGTCAACAGAAGTTCTCATGAAGAAACTTGATGACAGCGATGATTTCCTAGTTACGGATAAGGTAAGGTATGTGTGCAGGGCATCCGGCGGAAAAATACAAGATTCAATAGGTTGGAAACCTGATCCAGATGAGTTCAAGGAAGTTCGATCCTTAAAAATCAAGATTCAGTTTCCTGCAAATCACGAGAAGGCTGGGGAATCACAAGAAATTCAAGTGGATCAAACCAAGCTAAATGAAGGCGTAAAAGAGCCATTGTCAGAGTTTGAAAGTGTTGACGGTCTGGTGGTTATTACTGAGGCTCAGTATGTTGTGGAACGGGGGAAGTTTCAGTATTGGCAAATGGCACACCCTACTAAAAATTTCGACGTTACTATCACATATCCAGAAGGACTGAGCATACAGTTTAAAACCCTCGTCCTTGAGGATGTGGTAAGTCAAATTACCGAGCATGACGGTTACCTTAAATTTAGCTATGGAACATGGGCTTTGCCGCAAAGTGGTTTAGCTTGGCTGATACAAAGTGCATAACAATCCGCTTAAATACGTTCCGGCCACAAAAGGCGTGGCCTCCACCGGACTCGCTAACGCTCGCCGTTTAGCGGGGCGTTATAAGGCATGGTAGTTCATGGATGAATTTGAGAAATTGCCACTTCACGACTCAGTTCTTGAGTCCGTTGAGCTTGAGTGGCAAACCCGAGGATTAATACTCCGTTTAAGAGTGTTTTCACGAGAACACCAAGCTTCTATAAGCGCATGTTTATTGTTCTCTGATTGCTTGGACATTCATTCAACTTTGGAACAGCCCTGGGGGCCATCAAATTTAATAAACCATCTCAAAGTGGATGATGGTTTGTTTAACATTGAAATGCAGTCAGGCGACTTAATCGCCATAAAAGCAGGTAGTTTCCAATATCATGAAAATGCCTTATAACAAGTGACTGTGGTCCCAAGTCAATAAATTGAGCGATATTTTCACGCCATTTATTCTCGTTTTTTAGCATGGTATTTAAAATGACAATCAGCTTCCTGAGGCAGGTAATGAGAGCCACCTTGGGGAGCTTTCCTACTGCTTTTAGGCGTTGATAGTGCCGCTTGAATATCTGATTGCATTAGGAACAAGGGGGCAGGTTAGTTGAAATTGCGCTAGCTGGTGCTCGCTGGGATTAAGCATACCCGCTTCGGGCCGCTTACTAACTTTGTGGTAAGCGTGACATGTTGAATGCCTCTTTCACCACAAAGGCCGTATAGAGTGCAAAAAACACCTTAGATCTGTGGTGGTAGCTGTTCCCCCTTCGTGTATTTCGTGTCCTTCGTGTTAATTTGAATTTTTTCCTCACCACGAAGCCCACCGAGAACACGAAGAATGGGTAATCATCCGCTAAATCAAAAATTTGCTAATAGCCGAGATAGATATCACGCGAACTGAGAATCTGCGAAAGCGATATCACTTAACTTAAGAATTTCATCCCCGAGAAATGCCTCACAAGTTGATACCGCTCTTGTCTATCAGGAAAAGACCATATCTCTGAAAATGCGAGCCGATACTGCTACTGACAAATACTCAAATAAAGCTGGTCGGCTAGCTGCTGTAGTACCTCGCGCTGTGGGTGGGTTTGCGCGTAGGTTCGCAGGCCATAGATACCCATAACCAGATACCGGGCAAGCACTTGCGGGTTTTTGTCTGCGGCCAGTTCGCCCCGGTCTTTGGCTCGTTGAATTTGCGCCTCTAAGGCGGCCTGCCAGGACTCCAGACTGGTGCTCAGCTCGGCTTGTAATTCTGCATCCTGGTCGGCCATTTCATTCAGTGCCTTAACTAAAAAGCAGGCACGGCTGCTGTCACAGCTGTGGCATTCATTAACCAGTTCATCAAGATAGCGTTTAAGGCAAGGCAAAACCGGTGCGTTGGCTGGGAAAGTCGCAGCAAACTGAGCGTCTCTGTCCTCTTTGTACTGCTCCACCGCGGCCACCAGTAAGCCGCGCTTATTACCAAAGGCACAATAAATAGAGCCGGGGTGTAAGCCGGTTGCCTTGGTCAGATCCTGCATGCTGGTTTTGCCATAGCCTTTATTTAGAAAAGCTTTCAGGGCACTTCTTAATACCTGTTCACGATCAAATTCAGCCTGGCGCATCTTTATCTCCTCTATCGGGGCGATTATATATCTATATTTGAGCGTTTGTTCAAAAAAGTTCTTGAGTGATCGTTCAAGAATGTCTATCTTGAATGCTCATTCAAAATTGGAGCCCGTTATGTCGGACATTCTTTTTCATCCTTTTCGCCTCAATGCCCAGATTGAGCTAAACAACCGCATTCTGATGGCGCCGCTGACCCGCTGTATGGCCGACGATGACCTGGTGCCTACTGCTGATATGGCCGCTTACTATGCACGCCGCGCCGATGCAGGACTGATTATCAGTGAGGCGACCATTATTCGTCCCGACGGCCAGGGTTATCCCAATACGCCGGGGTTGTA
This sequence comes from Bowmanella yangjiangensis, assembly GCF_017255015.1. Taxonomy (GTDB): domain Bacteria; phylum Pseudomonadota; class Gammaproteobacteria; order Enterobacterales; family Alteromonadaceae; genus Bowmanella; species Bowmanella yangjiangensis. The sequence goes on from NZ_JAFKCS010000004.1 coordinate 17,192, forward strand.
TAGCGCGGCACAGATTGAGGGTTGGAAGCAGGTCACCGGTGCCGTGCATCGTGCTGGCGGTAAGATATTTGCCCAGCTTTGGCATACTGGCCGGGTGGCGCATCCGCATTTCTTTGGTGGCGGTGATGTATTAGCACCCTCGGCTGAAAAAGTTGAAGGCACAGTGCCCCGTCGTCGTGACCTGACTTATGTCACACCTAAGCCCGCCAGTGTGGAAGAAATACACCAGTTAGTCGAAGACTATACTCAAGCCGCCGCCAATGCCATTGAAGCTGGATTCGATGGGGTGGAGATTCATGGTGCTAACGGCTATCTGATTGACCAGTTCCTGCATCACGATAGCAACAAGCGCACTGATGAATACGGTGGCACGCCAGAAAATATGAGTCGCTTTGCACTGGAAGTCACCGACGCTATTGCAGCTAGAATCGGCTGGGAGAAAACCGCCCTTAGAATCTCGCCAGGGGCGTATTTTAATATGCAAGGTGATGCCCGCGATCGTCAGGTCTTCGATTACCTGCTGAGCGAGCTGCAAAGCCGGGCACTTGCTTATCTGCATATCGGTATTTTTGATGACAGCATGGAGTTTGACTATTTGGACGGTCGTGCCTCAGCCTATGTGCGTCAGCGTTACAACAAAACTCTGGTGGGGGTTGGCGGTTTTAGTGCACAGGGCGCCGCCCAAGCGATAGCCGATGATAAGTTTGACCTAATTGCTATCGGCCGTCCTTTTATAGCCAATCCTGATTATGTAGCTAAGGTGCGTAAGCAGGAGGACCTTGTCGAATACCGAGATGATATGCTGGCTACCCTGGTCTGAGGGCTAACAGCGGCGTTCGCTGAAAAATCACGCGTATAGGCCCTGTTGCAGCACAACAGGGCTTTTCCCCTTTGTTTAAATTGGGTATGGTGAGCGTCCTTTTTCGCAAGGACAGAAAATGAAAGTTCAGTTTATTGCCCCCCTGCTGTTAGTACTGAGTGGATGTGTGATAAGCGGTCAGGATACCGCTTCCCAACCCCTGAATACTTCAACACCGCCTGTTGAAAATCCGGCTCCCACGTCGCGTTCAGAGCTGCTGGCAGACCCGGATTTTCGTGCCGAGTATCAGGCTTATAACCCTAGCAGAGATGAACTGCGGAAGATGGCTGCATTGCGTGGTAAAGGTGTATTAGTGTTTTATGGGAGCTGGTGCCATGACAGTAAGCGCGAAGTACCCAGACTACTGAAACTATTGGATGAGTCTCAGGTTAACCCAGCCTGGTTACAACTGGTGCCGGTCGATAGGGACAAGCAAGAGCCCACGGGTTTGTATAAGCAATACAAGTTGCGATATACCCCAACCATTATCGTGCTGGACCAAGGGGTAGAAACTCATCGTATGGTCGAACGCCCCAAACGCAGTATGGCGTCGGATCTCACCGGTTTATAACGTATTTTGAGCAGAGTGCTCTTGTGGCAAAAAACGCAAAGCCAGCGCTATGCAAGCTTTGCGTGCCAGAGGTCTTTAGGTTAACGTTCTCTTACGTTGCTCAGTTCTACGTCCCCTGAGCCATCACGTTTGAGAACAAAACGCTGCGCGTCGTTGACCTCGATATCACCACTGCCGTCTTCGACCTCCACCAGGCCAGTGACCTTGTCCACTTCTATATCCCCGGAACTGTCAAACAGCCTGATATCGCCTTGAACATCCTGGATCCAGATACCGCCCGACGCATCTACCAAGTGGATGTCACCCTGAATTTCACTCATGCGCACTTCACCAGATGCATCCTTTGCTTCGATTGAACCTGCTACCTGAGTGATATGGATGTCACCTGAACCGTCATTGATATGCATCTCGCCGCCAATCCGACTGACTCGCATGTCGCCGGAACCATCTTGTATCTTTACCGCGGCTTTAATGTCACTTACCTGCATATCACCAGAACCATCCGCAATATCCAGCATTAGGTTGGCTGGCATTCGCACAACCACATCAATATAGGCATTGCTGATGTGTGGATTGGTTTGGGCGACTAACAGGGCCGTGCCTTTCTCGGCGGCCAGGGTTAGCTGGTAGTTCTCTGCCTCCAGAGGCTCACCGGAATGGTATCTGGCCTTGGCTTCGACCTGAACTTGGCTCAGACCAGCCTCGCCCTTCACTTGCAAGTCGCCGCTGCCCGCTTCAATGTTAAATTGATGCAGACCCTGGGTATCGAGTTGCAGTGTTTGAGCAACGCAAAACGGGCTGAGTAATGACAAGCCGAGCAACCATTGTTTGTTCATTGTTGTTCCTTTTTGTGCATTTTGATACTTAGTCGGTAACGAATAGACAAAGGTTTAAATTGCCTAAAAGATTCTACCCGCTTTTAAAGTAGACGATAGCTTCAGCCTTTATCCACCGGACAACTCGCTGGCAACCGCTGCACGTGACACGGTTGCCAAAAAACAGCCGTGGGTTGGTGAATGTAGATGCAGATAGGCAATGTCGGGATTGTTAAGTAACCGCTCGATACACAACCTCAGTTCCTGTTCACCCTGCACCATTTCACCGGCCTTAATGTGGTGCTGGTTAGACAAGCCCCGCACTGCAACTCGTTTAAGATTAAACATCTCAGGAATTTGCCCCACATCAAAATGCCCGGTGCGTTGGCCGTCACGGATATAGATGGCATGGCGAGAACGATAGGGGCTATCGACATCCAGATGAGCGTAGTTTAGCAACAGCACTCGTTCACCGGGTTCAGGCAAGGTGAGGCTGACGCGGCAGGGAAAACCGGCTGGGCGCTCCACAATGTCGGCGGAAATCCCATGTTCGGCTAGCTCCTGATCACTTAGGCCATAAAAAGGAACAAATTGTTGGTGGTCCAGCGCATGAAATTGAAAACTCATAAGTAAAATCCTTATTGGATTGAAGGAGCACTAAGCCTAATCAGGCAAAGCTACCTTGACGATCCGGTTCTTGTGCTTTCGCGCTTTGGCATTTTCTTAAATTGAAGCCTGCTCAGGAGGAGCAATACAGCAAGAACCGGACAGCGATTTTCCTGTTGGTGCGATAGCCTTTAGACTGTGGTTATTCAGTGAGGTGGTATATGACAGACGCAACCGATAACAGGGTTTTACAGGTAGCAGGCTATATTGAAACGCATGCCGAACAGCCCTTATCTTTGGCTGAACTGGCGGAGCGTGCGGCCTTAAGTAGTTTTCACTTTCAGCGCAGTTTTAAAGCCTTACTGGGCGTTACCCCAAAACAGTTTCAACACGCCGTACGTTTGCAAAAACTACGGCAGTCTTTGCAGCAAGGCGATGCCGTGTTGGATGCCATTTATGCGGCGGGCTTTGGTTCAAGCAGCCGGGTGTATGAGAAGCTACCAGAGAATTTGGGTGTGACCCCCTCGGTATTGCGTCAGGGCGGCAAAGGACTGGAAATCTATTTTGCGCTAAGAGAAACCCGCTTTGGTCATTTGCTGATGGCAGCAACCGATCGCGGGGTTTGTTGTGTGCAGTTGGCTGACAGCTTCACGGCGTTACTGGAAGCCTTACATCAAAGCTTTCCCAATGCTGAGCTTATGACAACACCAGATAGCATGGACACTGAGCTGGATAAATGGATGGCTGCCCTGGAGGCTTTTTTACAGCACGGCGGGCCGCAGCCTCAGGTGCCGGTGCAACTTTTTGGTACCGCGTTTCAAACCCGGGTTTGGCAATTTTTAACCCGTATTGGTTGTGGTCAGCATCTTAGCTACAAGGAGGTGGCACAAGGAATCGGTGCGCCTAGCGCGCATCGTGCTGTGGCTAACGCTTGCGGTGCGAACAAACTGGCCGTACTCATACCTTGCCACCGGGTACTGCGCGGCGATGGCAGTTTGGGTGGTTATCGCTGGGGTGAGCAACGCAAACGCGCCTTGCTGGCCATGGAAGAAGGACTGGCCTGTGAACATTGATGCATTGCAAGGTCTGTCTGCCGCCAAACCCTTAACCTTGTTAGACGCGGACTTAGTGGCACATAACTACAGTGTCATGCCGGTACAGCTGGATGCGGGAACGTGCCAGACGCTGTCTGCCTGGTTTGATGAACGGCAGAGGTTTCGCAATGAAGTACGGATGGAAAAATATGGCTTTGGTCGCGGCCGTTATCGCTATTTTGCCTATCCGCTGCCCACAGCTATACAGCAACTGCGGGAGGGGTTTTATGCCCAACTGGCACCGCTGGCTAACTTGTGGGCAGAGCGCTTAGGGTTAGATGTTGATTGGCCTCCGACACTGAATGAATTTCTGGCCAGCAACCACAGCGCGGGCCAAACCAAGGCAACGCCTTTGATGCTGGATTATGGGCCAGGCGATTATAACTGCCTGCATCAGGACAAATACGGCGAGCACTATTTTCCCTTTCAGGTACTGATTTTACTTAGCCAGCCGGGACAGGATTTTCATGGCGGTGAATTTATGTTGGTGGAGAATCAGCCGCGTAAACAAAGTAGCGGCATAGTAGTGCCACTGCAGCGGGGGCAGGCCGTGGTGTTCCCTAATAGTCTGAGCCTGGTGTCCGCTAATCTGGGCTTTAAGCGTGGTCAGCTGCGCCATGGTGTGAGTAAAGTTCTGCAAGGAAACAGACGTAGCCTGGGGCTGATATTTCACGATGCGTTGTAAGTTGAATTCTTCTTGCGTTGCGTCCCCGCTATAAAAAAGCCCTGCTTAGCAGGGCCTTTACTGAGGTTAATTACTCAGGACAACTTATCGCGAAAATCTTCATAGTCGAATTTCCGCACCAGCTTAAAGCTGCCGTCTTTTTGCAAAATACCAATGGAAGGATGCTCCACCCCGTTAAAGAAAGTGGTTTTAACCATAGTGTAATGAATCATATCTTCAAAAATAATGCGTTCACCGATTTGCAGCTCGTGATCGAAGCTATACAGATCAATCACATCGCCTGCCAGGCAGGAGTTACCGCCAAGCTTATAGGTAAAGGCCTTCTCTTGTGGTAGACCAGCGCCACGAATCGCCGGGCGGTAGGGCATTTCCAGCACATCTGGCATATGCGCAGTGGCGGAGATATCCAAAATAGCGATAGGGCCTTCGTTGTGCACAATATCCACCACTTCGGCCACCAGAGGACCGGTTTGCCAGGCCACGGCTGAGCCTGGCTCCAGAATGATTTCCAGGTCGTATTTTTCACGGAAGGCTTTAAGTGTGGCAATCAAATGGTCCACATCATAGCCCTGGCGGGTCATCAAATGGCCGCCCCCCAGGTTTAACCACTTAAGTTTGGGCAGGTATTTAGCAAAGCGCTGCTCTACGGCTTTTAAAGTTCGTTCGGCGGCAAAGGAGTCACATTCACATAAGTTGTGCACGTGGAAGCCTTCAATACCTGACAGGTCTACCCCTTCCAAATCCTTAGCCATAATTCCCAAGCGCGAACCTGGCGCGCTAGGATCATAGAGTTCAGTTTCTGCTTCGCGGTGCTCAGGGTTAATACGTATACCCATAGAAATACCGGCAGCGGCCACCTGATCTTTATAGCGCTGATACTGACCCAGGCTATTAAAGGAAATATGGTTAACCAGCGTCACCAGCTCATCAATGTCAGCTTGCTTGTAGGCTGGGGAGTAAGCATGTACTTCCTTACCCATTTCATATTTAGCCAGCTTGGCTTCCCATACTGAACTGGCGGTACAACCTTGCAGATACTGCCCTACCAACGGGAAGGTGGACCACATGGAAAAACCTTTGAGAGCCAGGATGATATTCACCCCGGCTTCTTTTTGCACCCGCTCCATCAACTGCAGGTTGGCTTCTAGCCTGGCTTCCTCACACACATAGCATGGCGAGGGGATTTGTGGATTCAAGATCGGATCGTTCAAGGCCGCATCCTCGGTTATGTTCTGTTCACTGACCAGTATTCGACTTTACATTAGGTTAGTCGACTAACTAAAAGGGCGAATAAATTCGCCCTTTTTAACCCTTACTTTTTAAATGGGCTGTCGCACTCAATCACATGCCAAGGCAGGCCGTGCTTGTTAAGCATGTCCATAAAGGGATCAGGATCGAACTGTTCCATGTTCCACACACCAGGTTTTTTCCAGGTGCCGTTTAGCATCAGGGCTGCGCCGATCATAGCTGGTACACCTGTGGTGTAGGACACTGCCTGTGCACCCACTTCTTCGTGGCAGGCATGGTGGTCACAGTTGTTGTAGATAAAGATAGTCTTCTCTTTACCATCTTTAATACCTGTGATGTAGGTACCGATACAGGTTTGACCTTCATAGCCTTCAGACAGTGAACCAGGGTTTGGCAGCACGGCTTTGAGGAATTCCAGTGGCACAATTTGCTGGCCCTGGAAGTCAATAGGTTGAATGCTGGTCATGCCGATCCCTTCCAGCACGCGCAGGTGGGTCAGATAGGCTTCACCGAAGGTCATCCAGAAACGGGCACGTTTCAGGGTAGGGAAGTGCTTAACCAAAGATTCCAGCTCTTCGTGGAACATCAGGTAAGAAGCACGAACACCGATATTCTGGTAATCCAGATCTTCACGTACTGACAACGGATCGGTTTCTTTCCACTCACCGTTTTCCCAGTAGCGGCCGCGCTGGGTGATTTCGCGGATATTGATTTCCGGGTTGAAGTTGGTGGCAAAGGCCTTACCGTGATCGCCGCCGTTACAGTCAACGATATCCAGATAGTGAATTTCGTCGAAATAGTGTTTGGCCGCGTAAGCGGTATAGACGTTGGTCACGCCTGGATCAAAACCGCTGCCCAGCAGTGCCATCAGGCCAGCTTTTTCAAAGCGCTCCTGATAAGCCCACTGCCAGGAATATTCAAACTTGGCTTCATCTTTGGGTTCGTAGTTAGCGGTATCCAGGTAATCCACGCCGGTTTCCAGACAGGCATCCATAATCGGCAGATCCTGATAAGGCAGGGCCAGGTTGACCACCAAATCGGGTTGTACCTTGCGAATAAGTTCGGCAACTTGTTTGGCATCGTCGGCGTCTACGGCGAATACGCCCTTGACCCGGTCAGCGCCACATTCCTGCTGCAGCGCTTCACATTTCGACACAGTGCGGCTGGCCAGATAAATTTCATCAAAATGCTCAGGTAAACGAGCACATTTTTTGACTGTTACGGTACTGACACCACCGGCGCCAATGATCAAAACGCGAGACATAGGGCATAATCCTCTAAAGTTGTGTTCCGGCGCCCTTGTTAGACGCCATCCTGCCAGTGGCAGAACCATTTTGAACAAGGTACGGGCCTGTTACCAGGCGAAAACCGCTGCATGCTATCAGCTATTTGCAAACTGGCAAGTATTACTGAGGCGAACCCTGGTCGGGGGCGTACTGATGGCCTTCATAACCTGCGTCTTGCCGTGAAATGCTCATAACGTTATGGCAGTCATTTCCCTTTCAGGCAGGGAGTAACCTTAGAATATCAGCACGCGGTCAGCAACAGATGACAAAAAGATGTCTGCCGTGAATGCCTGGGTAAAGGAGCAACTAAGTTGTGCTGAGACGCCAGATGCGCAGAATCCTGGCGGTCTTCTGCCTATCTGCACTCAGGCACTGGCAACGTCCGGTTTTATTCAGGGGTTTCATTACTTTTGACCAGGGCACTGGCGGGTGTCGCATCTAAAGGGCGGATTTCATATTCCAGCCCGCAGGCCATACAGGGATTCTGAGCGGCTAATTTGGCGGCTTCATCTATGTTGTCCGCCAGAATAAACCAGTACCCGCCAATGATTTCCTTGGTTTCGGTAAATGGGCCGTCGGTTATGCCTTGACTGGATACTTTGCGGATCTGTGTGTCCAGTCGCGAGCCCGGGCCAAAATGGCCCTTAGCCAGATTGTCTTCATACCAAAGATAAAATGCGTCGATAGCACCTTGAATGTCTTCGGCTGATTGGTCCTTATGCCATTGCCCGCGGGACAGCAGTAGAAAGGTTTGCTTATTTTTAGCGGCCACAAGTCATTTCCTAGTTGTGGAGGTCTATCCCCACTATGCCCCAATCGCCTTTGCTGTAAAAGCATAAAAGAACTAAAGAAAGTGGTTTATTTGACCATTATTTGTGCTTAATAAAGCAGCGCCTGGTTAATTTTGCGCGCAGTATCGCAGAGAAGTCGTCTTATTGGTGGGCAGGAGAGCGATGCCGGGGCTTAAAACCCTTGGATGAAGGCCTGGCATCGAATCTCTTGTGCATTGCTATGAACACGAATTGGGGCTCGGCTTCTACCAAGATAACCACAGACATTGTCATCTGCTTGGTTGTTCAGCTCCCGACCTGTTTCTCGGGCTCACTCTTCGCCACCCGCTGGCTGAAATTGAAATACGGCCTCGAGGGGCTGGTTAAAGACGCCCGCGATACGAAACGCTAATTCCAGAGAGGGGGAATATTTGTTTGCTTCCAATGACATTATGGTTTGTCTGGTTACCCCCGCAGCTTTAGCCAGTTCGGCCTGGGTCATTTCATTATGATCAAAACGTAACCGGCGGATCTGGTTAGTGATATGGCCTTTATTCACTGCCATCAAATACCCCTTCGATACATCACTAGTTGGCTCAGGTGTTTGGCGGTGGATGCAATTAACAGACAAAGCAAAAGAGCATGAGCGCTGACCAAAGGGGTAACTTGGCTGTAGGGCAACAGCTCAGATTCAAAACCCAGAGCGCTGAGCACCAAATGGCCGATGAACAAGATTATTACGCCTATCAGTACCCCATAGCCGATGCTGTTACCCCTAGCTGCAATAAATTTATCTCTCTCATCAGCGGGTTCTTGATCACCCCGGCGCCAGTTTATCAGCCCGAATAACAATGCCGCCCCGATCACGGCAACAATAGTGATTTGTATAATAATGCCGGCCAGAGCTGCGCTGGGTGCTGCGAGACCATCGGGTACCGACGCCAGTTTGCTGAAATACAACACCGCAATAGCCAGATCCAGTGCCAGGGTTGCCAGCACATTCCACTCTCGGTTGGAAAAGTGACGTAGAAATTCCATAGTCTTACCTTGTTACGTTATTGGAGCGCAAAAAGTAATCTAAAACCTTTTTGAGGTAAAGTATTTTTTACTTTAAGTAATAAATATATTTATTTTGGTTTGGTTTTTTATACATTCAAACTTGCCGCTGTACTAGGTTCTTGGCCTTACATACGTGCTTCTCGTGCATGGATATGCGAATGATGCCAACGCTGTTGTCGCCAGCGCCGGTAAAATAATAAAGCGCGGCCAGACTCATCTACCACCGCGGAAATCAGCAGCCCCAACAACCCCAACTCCAGCACAAATGCCAACAGGTAAGCCAAAGGCAGGGCAACCAGCCAGGTAAACAACAAACCCACCGCAGATATGTACCAGCCATCACCTGTGGCTCTCAGATTCAAGCCAGTCATAATATTCACTGTACGCCCAGGCTCAGATAACCCCGCCAGCAGGAACCACCAGAATGCACCGGCCAGTAGCCATTCATCTTGAGTGTATAACTGCATGATTGATTGGTTAAATGTAATCAATAAAGCCGCAGTCAGGCCGGTTCCCAGCAAAGCAATGCGAAGACTACGGCGTAGTTGTTGATCCGCTTGCTGTAGCTTCCCTGCTCCGACTTTCTGCGTGACCAGAATTTGTGTCGCGGTTGTTAGCGCCACTGAGATAATTAAGCCCAGCATAAAGGTGTTGAAGGTGTAGACTTTAGCCGCCAGCGCCAGCGCGCCGAGTTTTGCGGCCATGCTATTGAGCACCACCATATTGATGTCAAAAGACAAGGGTTCGATAGCGCTGGGGGCGGCAATCCGCAGCAGATTCTGAGTAACGTTAGAAAAATTCTGAGTGAATTGTGAGAGTGTTATCTTTAGGCGCACGTTAAAAGTGATAGCGGTGAGGCTGACCAACACCCCAAGGCTGGAGGCAATAACACTGGCCCAGGCTACCCCCGTGATGCCGTAATGGGGCAAGCCAAAGAGTTGATACACCACGATGGCATTGCCAGCCAGATTGGCCAGGAAGTACACCAAGTTGGCAAGCAAATTCCAGCCGGGTAAACCATGCATATTCAAGATAGAGTGACAGACCCCTTTTACGGCCCAGACAATCACCAGCATGGCGGCGATGTGCAGATAATCGCTGGCATTGGCGCCAATATCGCCACTTAGTCCCATAACGCTGGTGATCCAGGGCGTAGCGATATACAGCCCCAAGGCAATCAATACACCAAGCAATATGGACCACAAGGCATAGATCCAGATGGTGGCCTTGGCTTTTTCCGGGTTACCGGCACCGAGGCGCTGATTGGCAATACTGGCACCGGCAAATACAGTCACCCAGATAATATTTCCACACAGAAACAGCACAGGGGCCAGGGCACCGGCAGCGGAGGCTGCGGCGTCACTAAGTATGGCGAGGAACAGGGTGTCCATTAACGGCACACTGAATTGTAAAGCCTGCTCTAGTAAAAGCGGCTTACTTAAGCCCCATAAACCTTGTTGTTGTGCTCTGGTATTCACATTGCCTCTTAAAAGCGGTTGCAACCCGGCTGGTGTTCAATATCATCTGCCCATTGCCAATGGCTGGATCTTAACCTAATGACAAGCAGTGCTGCACTTATACAAGCTATCGAGAAATTTGCCTACTGGATGCAAACGTATGCATTGCCGCTTTGGCAGCAACAGGCTATTGAAGCGTCTTCTGGAGCCTGCGCCGAATCCATGAATGAGGATGGCCTGGCTGCATTTTCGTTGGACAGACGCACCAGGGTACAGGCACGCCAGATGTTTACCTTCGCAGCTGCTTATCAGCAAGGCTGGTGCTCCCAAGGCCGCGAGGTGGTTGAGGGAATTCAGCGGTATCTGGACACCTATGCCCAGCATCCAACATACCCAGGTGCTTATGTATTTAAGTTGGATGCTGCCCATCAAGTGGTGGATGACAGCCTGGATACTTACGACTGTGCTTTCTTTTTACTGGCCTGGGCTTATCAGTTCAGTGTATTTGGCGATATGCAGGCGAAAGCGCGAGCCGACCAGCTGCTTTCATTGCTGGATAAGCAGTTTAAGGGAAAGCCTGCAGGTTGGCTGGAAGGCAGCCAGGGCGGTACACGCCGGCAAAACCCACATATGCATTTGTTCGAGGCTTTTCTTGCCTGGTTCGAAGCGAGCAAGGATGCCAAATGGTTGGCCAGAGCCGCCGAGATATTCAGTTTATTTGAGCTGTGCTTTTTTGATCATCGTCATGGCGTACTTTATGAATACTTCCAGCAGGATCTGCGCCCCTTGAGTTTTGCTGAAGGGCAGGTGGTAGAGCCTGGCCATCATATGGAATGGGTGTGGTTGTTGCGTCGTTATCAGTCGTTTACTGGCGCACCAGTGGATGATTATTGCCATACCTTGTATGAGCGCGGATTGCAGTTTGGGCAGGATATTAATGGCCTGCTGTTCGATGAGGTGGACAATCTCGGTGGTGTTAAAAAAGCTTCTAAGCGCTTGTGGACGGTAACCGAGTTGATAAAAGCCCATCTGGCCGAAGCTCGACATGGCAGACCAGGGGCTGAGCTTGCGGCTGCTAATGCCATAGAGGCTTTGTTCAATCAACATTTGAATACTGCGGTATGCGGTTTTTACATTGAGCGGCTGGATAATCACAATCAACCTTTGGCCCAGCAAGCACCTGCTACCTCCATGTACCACCTGATGATGGCGTGCCTGGAAGCCTGCCAGTATGAGCGCGATCTACTAGTATAAATGTTTGGAAATAAGACTCTTGTTACTATTTTTAGACTAGTCTGACCATTTACAATGTATTAGCTCTGTAGCGCTTGCATGCTGGAGTTGGTGCTGACATGTGAATGTTTTAAATGCTTGCTACAAAGGGCTTTTTTAGGATTGGAAGCCACTAAAAATGACGCTCAATCGTCAAATTCTGACTTTGACTGGTTTTTTGCTAGAATATGCGGGATTCATCTAAAAGACAGAACCTGCGAGGACATCCTTTGCTAGCAGAAAATACCAATAGCTCCGTCAACAAGGAGCAGATCAGAGGTGGTTGGTTTAACCGCTTTCTCAGCACCGTGGAATGGCTGGGTAACCTGCTTCCGCACCCTATCACCCTATTTGCCTGTTTTTCTCTGTTTATCATACTGTTAAGCGGCATTCTCGGCTATTTTGAGGTCAGTGTGCCCGACCCCCGGCCACTTGATGCTGCCGGGCGCGATCCTGACGGTATGATTGAAGTTATCTCGCTGTTTAGCGCTGAAGGTTTGCAGCGCATCGTTGGCGGCCTGGTGACCAACTTCACTGGTTTTGCGCCTCTGGGTACGGTATTGGTGGCTTTACTTGGTGTGGCAGTGGCTGAGCACTCAGGCTTGTTATCTGCTGCGATGCGTGGATTGGTGTTAAAGGCGCCTGCACGTTTGGTCACTTTTACCCTGGTGTTCGCCGGTATCTTATCGAACACGGCTGCCGAACTTGGCTATGTGGTACTGATTCCTATGGCTGCGATGATTTTCCACTCACTAGGGCGCCATCCATTGGCTGGGCTTGCCGCTGCCTTTGCCGGCGTATCCGGCGGTTATAGTGCTAACTTATTTTTGGGCACTATCGACCCTCTGCTGGCGGGTTTGACCACTGAAGCGGCGAAAATGATTGATCCTGAGTATGCGGTGGGGCCTGAGGCAAACTACTTCTTTATGTTTGTCAGTGTGTTTCTGATTGCCATTTTAGGGGCTGTGATTACCGAAAAAATTGTTGAGCCACGTTTGGGCAAATTCGACCCCTCTCAAGCGGAGTCTAATTTGGAGAAAACCCAAATGCAGGCTCTAACTTCCACAGAGCGACGTGGCTTGCGCAATGCCGGTTTGGCGCTATTGGCGGTTGGTCTGGTGCTGTGTATCACCATTATTCCGCAGTTTGGTGGCGTGTTGTTGCACCCGGAAACCGGGGGATTAAAAGGCTCGCCGTTTCTAAAAGGTATTGTGGCCTTTATTTTCGTCAGCTTTGCTATTCCGGGCTTTGTTTACGGCAAAACTGTGGGCTGCATGAAAAACGACAAAGACGTGATCAATGCCATGTCTCAGGGCATGAGCACCCTGGGTATGTATATTGTTCTGGTGTTTTTCGCTTCCCAGTTTGTCGCCTTCTTTAATTGGACCAATTTAGGTACCGTACTGGCGGTTAAAGGCGCCGCACTGCTGACGGCACTAGGGTTGGATGGCCCGGAAGTCTTTGTGTTCTTTATTCTGATGTGCGCCATGGTTAACCTGTCTCTGGGCAGTTCGTCTGCACAGTGGGCAGTAACCGCACCTATTTTTGTGCCTATGCTGATGCTAGTGGGCTTTGCACCTGAGGTTATCCAGGCGGCTTACCGCATAGGTGATTCCGTGACTAACCTGATTACCCCCATGATGAGCTACTTTGGTCTGATCCTGGCGGTGGCCAGTCGTTATCAGAAAAATCTGGGTATTGGTACGCTGGTTGCTACTATGCTGCCGTACTCAATGATCTTTTTTGTGGGTTGGACACTACTGTTTTATTTGTGGGTATTTGTGCTGGGCATGCCGGTTGGACCAGGTGCCCCGACTTATTACACTCCCTAAACTATGTGACTGAGGATGTTGTATGCGTTATCGCAACAGTGACAGCTTTCGCCATGAGCAAGCCGACAAAATCGGTGTGTTGGTTACCAATTTAGGTACCCCGGATGCGCCGACCAAACCGGCGTTAAAGCGCTATCTGCGGGAGTTTTTATCAGACCCTCGCGTGGTTGAAGCGCCCCGTTGGTTATGGTGGCTGGTACTGAATATGGTCATCCTCAATTTTCGCCCGGCGCGCAGCGCCCATGCTTATAAAACTGTGTGGACGGAGCGGGGCTCACCGCTGTTGTTCCACACTGAAGATCAGGTTAAAGGCTTACGCCAAGCTTTGGCTGCACAGTGGGGGGATGATCTGGTGGTGGATTTTGCCATGCGTTATGGTAATCCTTCCATCGACAGTGTTGTGAATCGCATGCTGGACCAAGGTGTACGAAAGATATTGGTTTTGCCTTTGTATCCTCAGTACTGCGCTTCAACCACCGCTTCTACTTTTGATGCATTGAGTCGCTGTTTGCAGCAACGCCGCTGGATGCCGGAAGTCCGTTTTGTCACTCAATATCATGATGATAAAGGCTACATTCAGGCGCTAGCCGATTCTGTTCAGGCACATTGGCAGGCTCATGGCCGTGCAGAGCGTTTACTGTTTTCCTATCATGGTATCCCTCAACGCTATCTGGATAATGGCGACCCTTATCATTGCCAGTGTCTGAAAACATCCAGGTTAGTGGCGGAAAGTTTGGGGTTAGACAAAGGCCAGTATCTCACCACCTTTCAATCAAGGTTTGGGCGTGAAGAATGGTTAAAACCCTACACCGATGAAACCTTGAAGGCATTACCGGCCGAAGGGGTTAAGTCTGTTCAGGTTATTTGCCCAGGATTTTCGGCCGACTGCCTGGAAACCATTGAGGAGATTGGTGTTGAGAACCGAGACTATTTTCTCGAAGCCGGTGGTGAGAGCTATCAATATATTTCTGCGCTAAATGCCGAACCCGGACATATCCAGGCGCTGGCAACGCTGATCAGTAAGAACCTGGAAGGTTGGCAGGTATCCGATGCAGATGAACGTAAACAACGGGCAGACGCACATTCTAAACAATAGGGCGTAACAGTGGCACAGTGTCAGATGACTGTGCTACTGTGTTTGTGAACTCATTCTTCAATCACAGTGGACGTATGAAGTGTTTATGGGGCCTGCTATTGATACTCTTGTGTGGTCAAGCACAGGCTACTCCCGAGCTGGTTATTTATACTCAGAATTTAAAGCCCTACCACTTCATGGACGACGGTAAGCCACGGGGTATTAACTATGAACTGGTGCGCCGAGCGCTTGACGAAGAGGGGATTCGCTACCGTATAGAGCGAATTAACTGGGCCCGGGCTGTCAAACTGGTGCAGGAAACTCCCAACACGGCTTTACTTACCTTACCGCGTAATATTCATCGCGAAACCCAGTTTAAGTGGGTGGGACCGCTACTATCATCTCAGCCCTATTTTTATCGTCTTAAACAAAATGACGAGATCCAATTAACCACGCTTAATGATGCTGTGAAACTGCGTATCGCTGTTGTCAGGAACGGTGAATGGCACCAGCGTTTGCTTGCGCTGGGGATGAACGAAGGTGAATTATTATTTCCTGTTACGCATATTTCTGACACCTACAATATGTTGTTTATGGGCCGGGTGGAGCTGATACCCGGCTCAGACATTACGATGCCTTTTATGGCACAGGAAGCCGGTTATGGTGCTGAGTTATTGAGCCCAGCCTTAACTTTACCCAAGCGTTCTATCGGTAACCATTTGGCATTTAATATTAATACTGACGAGCACTTGGTCAGAAGATTAAATCGGCGAATCGAGCAACTAAAGGAACAGGGGCTGCTGGATAAGTTGAAAAGCTCTTACCAAATAAATTGATCAGTCTGGCATTGGATTTGCTCTTTGATGAGTAAGACAACATGCAGGACGCCAACATGCACATCACCCCTCACACCGCGCCGCTTCAATCCGATACTAGAGCGGCAACTTCCGGCCAGGTTGCCGCCAGCCAGCGGCAAGATGTTTCAACTAATACGCCAAACAATGAAGATCAGGTGTCATTATCAGAGCAATCCAAGCAACAAGCATTTATGCAATCCATGCTGGAAAATATGCTGGCCAAAAGGCTGGGAATTGATAAAGAAAAAATTGATGAGCTTAAAGAGAAAATTCAGGATCTTGAGGACGCCATTGAGGGAATGAAAGCAAAGGGGCCTCTCAGTGCTAAACAACAGGATGATTTGAATGTCATGGAGCAAAAGCTCGACGATCTCAAGAAAATGCTCGAAGAATTAATTCGTGAGGCCGCTGAGCGTGCTGCTCGCGAGGAAAGAAAGAACGACGCAGTGGGCGATAAATTAGCGGCTTATAAAAGTATCTTTTCCCTGGGTTGATTGGCGAAAAAGCAATGTTTGGTGCGTTAGGCAGCTCTATCAATGACCAGTCTGTTGCGCCCGGCGTCTTTGGCTGAGTAAAGGATTTTATCGGCTCTGGCCAGCAGCTCTATGGCGCTGCGAGGAGGAGTGTTGCTTACCAATCCAATGGATATTGACACTTTAAGTTCATCAAGTTGCATGGTTTCAGCGATTCCTTCACAACGTTTTCTCAGTCTTTCTAACAGCAAAGCAGCTTCCTGTGCATTGGTATGAGGCAAAGCAATAAGAAACTCCTCCCCACCGATACGGCCCACAATGTCGGTATGTCTTAAGGTCTGAGAACAAAGCCTGGCAAAGTGCTTGAGAACTTGGTCACCGCCCTGATGGCCCAGACTGTCATTGATCTTCTTGAAGTGGTCCAGATCCACCAATGCTACACAGAAATCAATCTGGTGGCGTTTGGCTAAATCTGCCTGTAGCTGCAGTAATTCCAGAGTTTTTCGCCTGTTTAATAGTCCAGTCAGAGTATCGGTATCCGCCAGTTGTTGTAGTGCTTTTTTATGCAGCCGTTGGCGGTGAAACAAAACCAGCAACAGGCATAGGATTAAACTCAAACTGACAAACAGAACTTGTAATAGCCTGTTACTGCGTTGCTGATTTGCCAGTTGGGCAAGCTGTAACTGATTTTGAGCTTCTAATAATTCATTCTGTTGGGCTTGCGCCTCGAGCTCGTAACGACTACGCAACTGATGAAGTTGTTTAGTACTTTGCTTTGAAAGAAGAGTTTGGTGCTCAGCATTGGTGATGTCTAACGTTTCATAAGCCTGCTGGTATTGACCTGTGGCAGCCATAATCCGCGCAGCTTGCTCTTGTAGGGCTATCTTCTGCAGCGGCATACTATCTGGATTAAGACTCTCGCGGGCCTTTTTCAAATACTGGTTAGCTAACTCCGTTTGTTGCTGCGCTAGATAAATGCTGGAAAGCAACAAGGCGCTGTCAAGTATCATATAGGCATTGTTGCCTTGCTCGAACAACGCCATCGCCTGCAACGCTGATTGTTTGGCCAGCTCATGCTTACCACTTTGCCAGTCTAACCCTGCCAACTCCTTGAGGGCATAGGCGACGCCCTGGCTGTCATTTATGCGTTGGGACAGGTCGGCAGACTCTTGCAGTTGTGCCTTGGCCAGCTCGAGGTTACCGGTATTTTTATTGGCGCGCCCCAAGCCATATAGGTAGATGCTTAAACTTATCCAGCTTTGTTGTTGCCGGTAGTATTCCACAGCTTCAGCAAAGTAAGGCAGGGCCAGCGCGTCCTCCCTGCGGTATTCGTACACTAAGGCGATAGCGCCGGCTAAATCTGCTTTGACAACCCATGCATCGCGCTGTGGGGCCAGATTATACGCGCGCTGCAGGTCTGTCATCGCCGCGATATAGTCACTCAGGCTGGTGAGCAGAAGGCCTCTTGTCATCAGGGCTTCGAGGGTAAGATCAAGGTGGTCATAAGATTCAGCCCATGCTATAGCGTCATTGACGTCATCTAATCCTTTAGCTGGTGTTCCATGTAAGTCCTGAGCAAATGCCATACTCAAATGCAATTTGTGATAAAGCCAGGGTTGTTGATAGGGGGAGAGCAAAGCGAGCCCATTTTGTGCTTCTGCGATGGACCGCTCCGCTAAGACTAATGCGGCGTATGCCTGGCTCTTTAGCAGGTGATATTGCACAAGTGCCAACCCTGACATTGGCGATTGAGCGTCCAAAATCTCAAGCAATTGGTCAGGATCTGATTTAATCAAGCTTTGCCATTTATCAAATGGGGCGTCTAACTGCGTCAATCCTGGGGCCGGGGTAGCTGACGCCAGCCCTGCTATCAATAGTAATGCCACAATGCTGGCGTTAAATAAACTACGCACGCTACAACTCCGTTATCTCTGGTCAATATCTCGTTGTCCTGCTGCAGCGTGTTAGTCTGGTTCAGGCCATCGTACCAAGAAGCTTATCAACAATGGCTTTGATTTTCTGCAAATGAAAGGGTTTGAGAATAAACCCGGATGCACCCAGTTTAATTGCTTCAGTGACGTAATCCATACTGCCATGTGCGCTGACTATTACAACTTTGGCATTGGCGTCTAATTGCTTAAGCTCTGCCAGAATGGCTAAGCCATCTTTTCCTGGCATCTGAATATCTAAAAAGACAATATCAGTGGGACTTTTTTCGTAAATACCTATGGCTGTATCACCGCAGGAAGCCTCGAACAGATTACATTCAAACATACTCCTTAAGGCCGTGCGCAGAAAGGCTCTGACATCGGCATCATCATCGACAATCAGGGCCGTCATATCCTGATATGACATAAGACACTCCTTGCATCAATCAATGGGTAAATTGTCCTTGTTGGCGATAAGTTTCTCGACTTCAAAACTGAGAGCCTTGAGGGCCAATGGCAGTTTTTCTATGGGCATATGGTGTTCAAGCTGTCTGGCCATCTCGCTGATTTGTTTAAACTGGAACAAAGCTGCTGTGCCTCTCAGTTTATGTGCCAATTGTTCAAGTTGCGAGAGGTTGTTCTGCTGATAGGCTAACTTTATAGCGCACAAGTGGGCTGGCAAACCGTTGACAAATTGTGACATCAACTGGCGCATTTCGTCGTTTGGCATGGTCAGATCATTTTGCTCTGAAATACCAGGCAAATGCTGTTGTAACAGCCTGGCAAACTTCTGACGGTCAATGGGTTTTGATAAGTGCTCGGAAAATCCCGCGTGCATATACATCTTAATATCATCGCTCATGACATTGGCTGTTAGTGCGACCACCGGTGTTTCTACACCAACAGCACGCAGCAACTTAAGTGCTTGCAGACCATCCATGACGGGCATATTAATATCGGTGAAAATCAGGTCAAATTCCTCAGCCATAGCCGCTTCCATCAACTGCTGGCCATTCTCAACTGCTCTGACATCCAACCCCTGACTTTGCAACATGCGAGTCAGTAGTTTACGACTTTCATTGGAGTCTTCCGCCAGTAATATCTTGCCGCTCAGTTTGCTTTGGTTGTCTGGTTTTTCCTCTTCCATTCTTGGGACTTCGCATAGTTTTGGTTGCATGGTCAAGGTGAAGCAACTACCGACTCCAAGTTCACTCTCAAGGCTTATTTGGCCGGAAAGCTTGTTAGCCAATTGTGCGGAAATACTCAAACCCAGACCTGTCCCACCAAATTCACGAGTAACTGTTGAATCGCCTTGGGTAAAAGGGGCGAAAAGTTCTGCCTGGCGTTTTTTGTCAATCCCTAGGCCGGTGTCACTAATCTTAAAAAACAGTTGCTCAGTTTCGATGCCAACATCCAGGGTAACCTTCCCTTGCTTGGTAAATTTAATAGCATTGGAAAGCAGATTGACCAAAATTTGTTTAAGACGAACAGGGTCAGTATAAATGTGTCGGGGCAACGCCTCGCCGATATTGACGGCAAAGATAAGCTGCTTTTTCCTGGCACTATCTTCAACCAGAGATCGTACTTCTTCAATTAGCTCTGGCAGGTTAACCGGCAGCAATTCAATTTCCAGCTTTCCGGCTTCAATTTTGGATAGATCCAGTACGTCATTGAGCAAAGTTAATAGATGTTTACCACTTATGCTGATGGCTTTGATGGCTTGTTTCTCTTCGCCTTTAAATTCATCAGCCAGCAGCGCTTCTGCATAGCCAATGATGCTGGTCAATGGGGTGCGAATTTCATGACTCATATTGGCCAGAAATCGACTTTTGGCTTCACTGGCTCGGCTTAAATCCCGGGATAATTGTTGTAAAGCCCGACGCTGTCGCACTATCTCTAATTGGGTGGCAATCCTGGCCTTCACCACGTCAATATTGAAGGGTTTGTGGATATAGTCTTGCGCACCCAAACGCAGCCCTTCCTGTTCTTTTTCGGGGTTGTCTAAGCCAGTTATGAATATAATGGGAATGTCACTGGTGGCAGGGATGGACTTAAGCGTGCGTAGGGTATCGAAGCCATCCATTCCTGGCATCAGAATATCGAGAAGAATTAAGTCAGGTTGCATGGCTACGGCTTTTTCGACAGCCTGATTACCGTTTTGCGCCAGGATGATGCCGGTATCCTGGCGAAGAAAGTCACTCAATAATCTTAGATTGGCTTTTTCATCATCAACCAACAGTACCGTTGGGCGAGCTGCTGTCATGCTGGATCACTCCCTGTTCTTCACCAAACCACAAGACTCTGTTTTTCCCCTGGTGCTTGGCCAGGTAGAGCATATCGTCAGCCAGTTTTAAGGCATCCTCTGGTCTTGTGTTCATACTAGGCTGACAGGTTACACCACCAATACTGACGGTAACCTTATGCCTGGATTCGCTGTATGGTTTTTCCAACTGCAGAGCCTCTATGGCTCGGCGACAACTTTCCATTACATCTATGCTGCCTTTTTTGTTGATTTCAGGCAGCAGAATCACGAATTCTTCGCCCCCATATCGGGCGACGAGATCTCTGGGGCGCTTTAGCTGCGCCAGGAGTTGCATAGCGACTTCCTGCAGAATCTTGTCGCCGATGGCATGTCCGTGACGGTCATTGAACTGTTTAAAATTATCGATATCTACCATCACTAGCGATAACTCTGACTTATTTCGCATAGCGACACGCCATTCACGATGCATGACTTCATCATAGCGACGGCGATTTGCTACTGAGGTTAATGGATCAATATTAGCCAGTTTTTCCAACATCACCCTCTGCCGAGCAAGTTGAAGATGCAGTTTAATCCTGGCTAATACTACCGCGGCGTGAAACGGTTTTTGGATATAGTCGCAGGCACCCAGCAAAAGTCCTTTTTCTTCGTGACTAACATCGCCCAGCGATGTAATAAATATAACTGGAATTGCACAGGTTGCGGCATCATGTTTGAGGTGGTTGATGACTTCAAAGCCATCCATATCCTGCATAACGACGTCCAGTAAAATTAAATCTGGCGCAAACTCTCCGGCTTTGCGAATTCCCTGGGCTCCATTTTTGGCCAACACGATTTCGACTTCATCACGAAGTATATCGCTAAGTATTTTTAGATTGGTCTTTTCATCGTCGATGATAAGTACCCGCTGTTTCGCCAACATGATTTCAGGTCCAAATTAAGAGTTAATCACTTTGTGGGGGCTTTTTTGTTCGTGTCTCTCTATTTCGTTTAGCAGGGATACTGTCAATTTTGCAGCTCGTTCGTACTCGACATCTTCTACTTTTTTAATTATTTCTGCCAAACGTTCACTGATAAGGGAATCCTCTGTTATGTCTCTTAAGGCGAACAGTTTGTCTTCTACCTGAAAGTCTGAGTGCTTGAGTAAATCTAAAATCTGCCGCAGCGCCTCAACTAAGTCTGATTCAGACAATGACATTGAATGAGCCATTTGTTGTTCTTTCACCATTGGTGCCAGACCTTGCAGCAAATGCTCCAACTCTTCGGCAATCATCAATATCGCTTTCGGGTCGCAGGGTCCATGTTCAAGTATTGGCTCTAATGCGCTGCATTGCGAGGATAAGCCAAGGGCACCAATATAGGCGCTGGAAGATTTGAGCGAATGTATCAACCTGAACAATACAGT
Source organism: Bowmanella yangjiangensis (assembly GCF_017255015.1). Taxonomy (GTDB): domain Bacteria; phylum Pseudomonadota; class Gammaproteobacteria; order Enterobacterales; family Alteromonadaceae; genus Bowmanella; species Bowmanella yangjiangensis. Next base: position 38,747 of record NZ_JAFKCS010000004.1, read on the forward strand.
AAATTGTGCTTCTGCAAGTTGTTGTCTTAATTGTGTAGGCGTGTCCTGCTGGTCACGATAGAAAGAACAGAGCAAGGTTCGATAAAGTTCGGGGTTGCCTCCTAATCTGGTTATCGACTGTTGCACCTCGAGTCCCGCTAATTGCTCATTTTGCCAGGTTAGAGAATCACTGTTAGGTGTATCTGATGCTGTAATGGTGCGCTCTGTGGGAAGGTGTTCAGCCAAAATAGAAAATAAACTGCTATTGTCGAACGGTTTTGCTAGATGCCCGTTCATACCAGCCTTCAAACTTTTCTGGCGGTCCGTTTCCATAGCATGTGCTGTCATAGCAATAATGGGAATTTGCAGTTCCATATCCTGGCGAATAATAACTGCTGCTGTGAGTCCGTCCATGACCGGCATTTGAATATCCATCAAGACGGCATCAAAAAACTCGTCCTGCAATTTGCTGATCGCTTGTTGGCCATTTTCAGCTACCACCACTTCAACCTTAGTCTTTTGTAAAATGCCCAGTGCCACCCGCCGATTGACTTCATTGTCTTCTACCAACAACAATCGGTATTGCGACCAATCGGGAATCAATGTTTCTTTGGCCAGAACGACAGTTTGCATACTCGCTTTATTGACTTGTGCCAGAGGCAAGGAAAATCTGAAGCAAGCACCTTCACCTGGGGTACTCTCAATCCAAATTCGACCATCCATCAAATCACAGAGTTGTTTGCAAATTGCCAGTCCCAGACCCGTTCCTCCATACTTTCGGGTGATCGAGTCATCTGCCTGACTAAAGCTTTGGAATAGTGCATCTTGCTGGTCCTGGCTCAGGCCAATCCCCGTGTCACGGACAGCACCCTCAAGTAATACAAGGTTCTGATTGTCAGGTAACTGACGCGCAGTCAACTCTATAGTAACGTCACCACTGTCGGTAAATTTAACGGCATTACTCACTAGGTTGTTCAAGATCTGCTTTATGCGCCAAGGATCGCCTAAAAGTTGCGTAGGCATGTCTGGGGAAATCTTTTCAATTAATTGCAGGTTCTTAGCTCGAGCCTGAAGCATGTGCATATTTAGTGCACATTTGACCACCTCGCGGGGCGCGAAAGGAACCATATCTATGGTTAGCTTTCCTGCTTCTATGCGTGAGAAATCCAAAATATCATTCACCAAACGCAACAGGATTTCCCCGGCATCCAGCACGTTCAACAGATGGCTACGTTGCTCGTTCGTTGAGCGAGTCTCTAATGCCAGTCGACTAAGGCCGGTGATAGCATTAATAGGGGTGCGGAGTTCATGGCTCATTCTGGCCAAAAATGCAGATTTGGCCTCAGTCGCAGCTTCTGCGTCATGTCGGGCAACAGCTAGTTGTTTGCTGAGCCTGGCTAAACGCGTCTTCTCTCTATGCATGTACATGGACCATAAGGCTAAGAAGCCCAGTAATCCAAACAATAAGGTGGCAGTTAACCAGGCATTTTCGCTGCGTTTCTGACTGATTTCCCGCTCAAGACCTAGTAGTCTATTCTGCTCTTCCAAATCTGCAATTTGTGCTTCTTTTGCCTCACTATCAAATAAGGCTTGCATGACAGCCAACTGCGTAGCCGCCCTCTCGTTCCTAAAGCTTTTGTCTGTTTTTTCCGCATTTTTTAAACTGAGTAAGGCTTCAGTTAAATTTCCCAATCTTTCTTGAATTTCTGCTTGAACTCGGTAGCTTTCCGCTAATTCTAATTTCTCATTTACTTTTTTTGATATTGAGATGGCTAAGTTAGCTGATTGGAGTGCTTCGTCTAAATTCGCGATCTTTAGCAGTGCTACTGATTTTTTTCTCAGCGTCGATGCTTCTAAATACTTAATGTTTTTTCTTTGGGAAATATTGATAGCATCATTATAGCGTTCAAGTGCAGTAGCATGTTTTCCTTGATTGGAAAGCGCATCACCTAGGCCGTTGGAAGCCAATGCAATTCCAAGCTCATCGCCATCATTCATATACTGCTGCATTGATAAATTAAAATGGGTTATTGATTTTTCAATGTTTCCCATCGCTAATTCAACAGTAGCAATACCCAGTTCAACACCGGCCTCTGTGTTTTCCTTGTTTAGCGACTTGTACTTCTCATAATACGAGAGTGCAGCTTGGTATTTTCCAGAGCGCTCAAAAGAATTCGCAATGTTGTTGTAACAATAACCTAGGTATTTGTTGTCTCCAATTTCCTTGTATATCTCTGCGGCATCATTGTATAAGCTAATTGCTTTAGGGTATTCGCCTAATACCTGTAATACATTGCCTTGCAACATTTTTGCACGTGCCTTCACCTTAAAAAGTTCATTTCTTTTGGCTAACACTTCTGCATCACGTGCATTCTTCATTGAATCTTCATAGTCACCAAGGAAGTAAAGTGCGTATGACTTGCTGTTAATTATTCTGCCTAACAAATCTGGCGAAATTTGCTCTCGATATTTTGACAGTATTAAATCTGAAACTGTTAATGCTGTGGAGGGATTTTTGCGTGCTTGCTTTTCGAGATCTTCAACAAAGTCTAAATTTATCTCTGATATATCTGGTCTTTCAGAAATGACGCTCTTTTCTTCTGCCATTGCTGGCAGAAGAAAGAGTAAAAGTAATAAGGTCTTAGTTAACTTAATCACGTTTTTAATGTGTGGTTAAGCCAATGCGACCTATATTGTCTTTATTGTCACTATTGGCAGAGCTATTTTCTAACCCTTTCCAGTCGCCCGTGGAGGCTATGAGTGCGCTTGCCATGCGTTGGCGGAGTGTCTCACTATCCATCGCCAGCAACTGCTCCGCATTTTCCACCCCGGCTTCTGATAGCAGACGTCGACGATTAGATGCAAGTTCTTCGGCTGTGTTACCCGTGTTGAAGATGTTAAGTTTATTGGCGTCTGTTGCCAACTCAATGTAGAAACGACTTAGATTATCCATAATGTTTTCCTTTTGTTGTTATGGTTTAGCTTTCACTTTCTACTTCTTCATACTCATCCCAATGATGAATATCCTGTTCAGTCAGACCTAGCCAGGTAAGGCGGTCTTCGGCAAACTCTGGAGTTTTACAAGCCGGCACATATAGGGTGGTTACTGTATTTACTTCCGCTTTGGGCAGTTCAGCCAAAGTAACCCAATCCCTTTTTGGTTCGAAACCTGCAAATATCGGTGCCTCGTATAGACATACCTGGTGATCGGTCGGATAGCTTTGCAGCAATAATTGGGTCAGCGCATCTAGCCCTTTCTCGCCAGGTTTGAAGTGGTCCATGCTATGTTCACCGGTCAGACCGATTTGCCACAATATCAGTGCAGCGCTGGTATCCACTTGGCGACGGGTTAATAAAAAACGCGTAGATTCATAAGATTGGCAACCTGTATCGGCAGGGTCCAGATCTAAATCAGCGTATAAACAGGCGTCGGCTGAAATTCCTGGTAGCATTCGTACTTGGTGGCCCAGAGGTTTAAGGACCCTGCTGGCCATGCGGGTAGAAGAAACAAAAACCCCTGGGTGACCGTAAAATACGGTGCAGACGTCCTTACCTTCGGTGACCAGTTCAATAATCCGTTTGGCCATCTGCCGATAAATCTCAGGTCTGGAGTAGCCCATAGTATAAAAACGACCCAAATGTTCGGTATTGGGATTAAGTTGCAGAATGTGCTGAATGGAGAGCGGATTAGGGGCAACTAAAAGAACCACTTCTGCCGTCTGAATTAGGCTTTGTGTTTCTAAGGTCATATGGCCTGGATGCAGGCCGCAACCTGCAATTGTAAGACGACCCTTTGTCATAGACGTTCCCTTTGTGTTTTTATTTATTGTTATCCTTATCAGGCAAGCATAAAAAACAATCATGCCTTGCGCAATAGGCGAAGCCAGAGTTCACACCATTCTCGAGGCTACGACCTCGAAACATAGTACGCTCTTCATAGGTTAGCTTCTGTTCAGTTGTTCAATTAGTTGCCCCGCCATCCTGGCAGCCTTCTCATATTCAATCTCTCCCACTTTTTGGCTGATACCGGCCAGTTGCTCTGCAAAAGGGGTATCCTGCGCCAGATTTATTAGGTTGGCGAGATATTGTTCAGCGGCGAAGTCAGACTGCTGCAATAGTGGCAGCAAAAGGTTTAACTCTTGCCTAAATTGTTCTGTATTGAATCTTTGTACAGATTGCTCACCTTGGTTAAGCGCATAATACGGGCTGAGATCATCAAGTAATTGCTCCAACATCTGACAAATTGTCGTGAGTGCTCTCTCATCACAACTCTTTTTCAACAGCAAGCTTTCCAATTCGCCACAAAGTTTAGATATTTCAAAGGCGCCAATATAAGCGGAGGTAGACTTTAATGAATGAACTAAATGTAGAAGTTCATCCAACTTTCCGGCCAACATAAGTTGTTGCAGTTGCACCGCAGTTTCCTGCTGCTCGTGATAGAAATCATGCAATAAGCTTAGGTACAGCTGAGATTTACCACTCATATTGTCTATGGCTTTCTTGCAATTCAATTGCTTAATGCGTGAAATTTGCGTTAGCTCAGGTGTGTCAGCGATTAGCTTTGCTGCCACAGTCTCAAGGGGCTGCAAAGACGGCGAAGCTTGTAATTGAGCGACTAATACTTGGAAGAGACTGTCAGGATCAAGAGGCTTGCAGATATGCTCATTCATTCCTACCTCCAGACTTTTCTGCCTGTCGGCTTCCATAACATGCGCGGTCATGGCGATAACTGGTAGCTCTGTGAGCTTTAACTGGTGGCGGATTAGATTGGTGGCTGTCAGGCCATCCATATGTGGCATTTGGATATCCATTAATACCAGATCAAAGTCGTGCTTCTGCAATTTCTCAAGTGCAACTAAACCGTTCTCCGCTGTATCTATTTTTACGCCGGTGTCTTTAAGTAGCCCCACGGCGACCTGCCGGTTAATGGCATTATCTTCGACCAATAAAATTCTGTAACGGCTTAGATCTGGTATTCCAACGAATTCCTTAGTGGATTCAGGGGGGGATAATTGATGTTGCCCTGCAAGTACGTTGGTGAGAGCATCCACTAAGGTCGAGTGGTTTACCGGTTTCTCTAAAAACTGAATTATTTGGGTATCGCCTAGCTGTTTACGTGCATCCTGCTTATCGTAAGCCGTAACCATGAGGACCCGGGGAGAATTTGTCAGCCCAAGTTGTTGTATACGCCTGGATGCTTCAATACCGTCCATATTTGGCATGCGCCAGTCCATTAGAATAGTATGGTAGTGACGCTTCTCCATGGCCGCCTGGCGCACCATTTCGATGGCTTGGGTGCCACTGTCAGCCTGGTCTGCTTTTATGCCTAGTTCATCTAGTAGTCCTAACAGAAGTTTCCTGGCCAGAGGCACATCGTCAACCACCAGTACCCGCATCTGTGCTATGTGCTTGGCGCTGCAGCAGCTTGGCTGGATTTCTGACTGATTTGCACGCTGAAGGGGAAGGCTGACGTGAAAGGTTGAGCCTATACCCAGTTCGCTTTCGAGCCATATTTGCCCATGCATTAACTCACATAGTTGCTTGCTGATGGTTAATCCCAGACCGCTTCCACCGTATTTCCGGGTGACAGAATCGTCGGCCTGAGTAAATGACTGAAATAGCCGGCTTTGCTGCTCTTCTGTCATACCTATGCCAGTATCCCTTACGCTGATACGCAGCAGCAAATTAGCGTCATCTCCTATTTGCCCTGTGATGCGAAGATGGACTAACCCATGTTCAGTAAACTTGATGGCATTACTGAGCAAATTTACCAATATTTGCTGGATTCTCAGTGGGTCACCCAAAAGGCTATCAGGGAGGTCCCTATCCACATCGCACAGTAGTTCCAGTCCTTTGCTATGTGCACGAAATGCATTGAGATTAATACTGCGTTGCAGCAACTTATTCAGCGAGAAACTGCAATGTTCAATGATCATCTTGCCGGCTTCGATTTTCGAGAAGTCGAGAATGTCGTTCACCAGACTCAGTAAGGTCTCACCGGATTCCTGGATATTATTGATGTAATCCAGTTGTTCTTTATCCAGCTCGGTCTTCATTGCTAAGCGGCTCAAACCGATAACAGCATTGATCGGGGTACGTATCTCGTGGCTCATTTTGGCCAGGAAGGAAGACTTTGCCTGTGTGGCTTCTTCGGCCTTCAGTTTGGATGCGGCGAGTTCTGCAGTGCGCTGCTGGACTTTTCTTTCAAGGTTACGATTGGCTTCACTAACTTTATGGTAAAGGCGAGTGTTGTCGAACATTACAGCCGTTTGATTCGCCAGCAACTGCAATACATTGACTCGATCAAAGGGAAATGCACCTGTCATACTGAAATGTTCCAGATACAAAATTCCCCGGTAATTGCCAGCAACGATAATTGGTATGCATAACAGAGACTGCGGACGTTTTCGTTGCAGGTAAGGATCTTTTGAAAGGCTGCCAGCTTGACTAAGATCATTAACTAATTTGGGTTTAAGTGTCCGGCTAACTAAAGTCAGCAAGCTCTGAGGTAAATCATCCTGATGCCTAAGCTCGGGGTATCCGGCACGGTTCTTCAACAGGTTTTCATCGTCAACGAACAGCAGGCTTCCTGACTGTGCACCAGCATTCTCAACAATGATATGGATCATTCTGTCCAAATAGGCTCGCAGATTGACTTTTCCACTCAGGGTTTCTGAGGCCTTGAGTATCGAAGCCAAGTCCACATCATCGTTATGCTGTAAGTTACTTATCTCTGTTGTTAGCACGTTACCTAAACGCACACGCATATGGCGGGCTTTACTGTTAGCTCCCCAAAGTTGATAACTCTGATACGCTTTGGATTGTTGATGTCTGGCAAAGTCGGGATTGCCCATCTGCGTCCAAAAGTCGGCGTAGCGTTCTTCCGCTATGGCCTTGTGCTGTAAAAAACCAGCTTGCTGGGCTGCAACAATAGCGGTTTCGTACTTTTGCCAACCATCAGCTTGTCTGCCTAATCGGGCTAACTCTGCATCTAATAACATGACCTTGTGCAGATGATTATCTGGTGTGCTGTTCGCCCAGTTGTTTATTAAGGCACGCTTGCTAATGAGTATTTGGTGCCACTCATCCTCTTTGCTTTGGCTAAGTCTGGCTGCCAACAAGGCGGCAAATAAATGAAACTCAGTTTGGTGATAAAGTGAAAATGCAACCGCTGCCAGAGGTTCGGCTAATCTGTAATGCTTGGTCGCCAGTTCTAAATCATCATGCAAATAAGCCAGGATTAACTTAGCACAGTGATAACAAAACAGGATGGTCAGGTTCTCTGTTTGCTCCAGTGCTTCAAGCTGGTGAGTTTCATCAAATGCACTGCCGCACAAAAGCAGTGGTTGTCCCTCGTCACTGCGTAAATTTATTACGCATTGACGCCACAGGTTAATAAATTCCAGATTGTAGGGAATGCGTTTGTCTGCGATGAAACGCGCATATTTATCCATTTGCGAAATCACCCTGTCCAAGGGGGTGCCGCTCAGGCACAGATAGAAGCTATAAAACAAGGCAGAATGCACGGCAAACTCTATGTTAGCATCGTCCATTGCTACATATATATTGCTCTCTAATCTCTCCAGACTATCACTTAATGGTGCAACCCAAGGTAGTACGGCTGCGGCCTTTTGGAACTGTACTTCAGGGGTGTAGCGGTGTTGATACTGTTGATCAACCTCAATGGCCAGGTTAGCAAATTGCAGTGCTTGCTGATATTGACCGAATGCACCGCACAGAATGATGGCATGGGATCCAAAGGCCCGGCTGGCTGGTGCAGAGTTACCTTGTGTGACGCTTAATTCAACCATGGCATGGGTTACCATCAGATAGTGCTCGGGACCCAATATAAAAGCGGCGGTAGATAAAACATTCAGCACTTCAATGGCAAGCTGAAGGGTTTCGTCAGTTAAGGCGGGTTTAGCCAGCAGAGCGTGTATATTGTGTTTATCGTAAAGGTGCTCCAGATCCAGATAGAGAGCCCCGATGCCGCTTGGATCGCGAATATCAAAGCCGGCTTCCATTAATACCTGAGCACCCAACTGATAAACTTCAGCTAACTGGTTTTGTCCGAATAAAATCAGCAATTGTAATTTTGTGACCCGCAGTTTGTCTTTGAGCGTCTGTACTTGTTCAATTAAGAACTGACAAAGATGGTTAGCTTCTTCATAAGCTTGGGTTAGGTAAAAACTGCTGGCAAGCGCCTGACAGATCCTGAAACAAAGTGCATAATGCAAAGACCAATCGCTATCTTCCAGAAAGCTGGCCGCTAGCTCTAAATAGGCTCGTGCAGCGGCATAAGCGTTAGCGGCCAATGCCTTTTCACCTGCCAGTAAATTGAATTCGGCCAGGGGGAATTTGTCTCTATCAACCAGATAAAGATCGGCGGCGGCATTCAGATGACCAACAAAATCCAGCACCAGTTCCGCTTGTTGTGTTTCAGAATAATGTTCTAAGTAGTAATTTCCTATGGCGAGATGGATATGCCGCCTGGCATTAGCGTCATTGAGCTTGAAAGCTGTCTGCTGCAGCCTGTCATGGTTGAAGCGCAGGCTGACAATACGAGTTCCTTTGCTGTCGGTGAAGGCGGTCATAATGCCTTCGTCAACAATTTCGGCTATATGGTTTTCTAATTCGATAGTGGATAAATTCAGCAGTGCGGCAAGTAAATCGCATTGAATGTTGCCGCCTAGTAGCGCGGCGACACCTAACAGTGCCTTGCTGGTGCGAGTTAATCTGGCAAAGCGCTGGGTGGTGAGTTCGACCAAGTTGTCGGTAATTTTCTGCTGCTCAATATCCTTGATATTCCAGCACCAGTGGCCACTATCGTTACGCGTCAGCAATGACTGATCGTGGAGTGCTAATAAAAACTGACGAACAAAAAACGGGTTGCCGTTGGTTTTGCGCATCAGCAATGTCGCGAGGGGAGCAAGTGTTTCCGGCGACTGATCCAGAGTATCTGCCAGCAATTCGGTAATGCTCTCAGGCGGTAATGGGCTGACTTGGATATACTCTATCTGACCACCTTGGTCGCTGATCTGTTTAATACTGTGGAGCAGCGGGTGTGGTTCGACGACCTCATTATCACGGTAGGCCAATATCACCAGTAAGTTACTAATTTGCTTGTCTTTAAATAATTCCTCTAGCAGCTTCAGGCTGGCAGTGTCTGTCCATTGCATATCGTCAAGAAAGATCACTACAGGCCTATTCTGCTGCGCAAATGCCTTAAAAATACGCACTAATAGCTTGCTAAACCTGGCATCCTGGTAATCGTTACTCAGGCTATTGCTGGCGGAGCCAGTTATAGGTTGCCACTGAGGCATAAAGGCACTGAGTAGGTAGGCATCATCTCCCGCTGCTGCCTTAAGGGTATTCTGCCAATGTGTGAGTTGTTGAACATCTTCGAGCAGCAATTGCTCGGCCAAATCAGAGAGTGCTTCCATGACCGCACCAAACAATCCATCTCTCTGATATTGCTCGCATTTTCCTCTTATGAAATAAGCCTTCTTCAACGTTTTGGGATGATCAAGTTGATCGATGATGGCTGATTTGCCTATTCCAGAATATCCTTTAACGCATACCAGACGACTTAGACCTTGTAGTTGCATTTGCTGAAAAGCACTTAGCAAATGATTGACTTGTTCGTCCCGACCATAAAGTTTGTTGGAAAAATGCAATCGTTGGCTGCCCGTCGCTACTGATAAAGGAAAGCTGGGAATACTGGCCGTTTGTTGCCAACAACTGAGGCATCTAGCGAGATCTTCAACTACCCCCCTGATATCGCCATAACGATCATTTGGATTCTTGCTGAGCAGACGCGAAACTATCTTACATAGCTGTACAGGAAGCGAAGGGTTAAGCTCTCTTAAAGAAGGTGGTGCAGACGCAATATGAGCATGAATTAATTCAATGCCATCGTCCGTTTCAAAAGGAAAGTGGCCCGAAGCCAGGAAATAACAGAGGGTGCCGAGAGAATAAAGATCGGAGCGGTTGTCCATGGGACAATTTACCCGACCGGTAGATTCTGGCGCCATGGCACGCAACTGATTGATATCGATTTGTGTTTTAGGATCCTGACGGCTGATCTGACTGACAACGCTCGGATAACCGAGATCAATCACACTAAGGTTTTCACCGTTCTCTGACCAGTAAATTGCGCGGGGATTAAGGTAGCCGCAAATAAGTTTATGCTTGTGAATTTCTTCTAATGCGCTGGCTATGCTGACCATTGCTTGCAGTCGCGTGCCGACATCCTGTGCGTCTATACGGGCACTGAATTGCCAAAGATCCAGTCTGTTATCAGACATGGCTAACACTTCAATATAGTGGCCTGCTTCAACGAAACTCGTCAGTTTTGTGGGGCTGAAGCTAAACTGGGGAAGCTTGGTTTCTGGTACTTGAGAAGAGGACGCCCCATTTATCCGCTGTTTAATAAATACTTTTTCACCGCTAGGTGCCACCGCTTTGAACAGCTTAAGGTGAAAGTTTAAAGCTGGCAGTTCGCTGAGGCTTGTATACTCGTTGAATTTTTCCATGCCTATACCAAAACGGACTGTTGCAAAATGAAGAGCTTAATGGAGATTAGGTGTCTTGTTAAGATACTCACTTAACGCTTTTTTCGACAGGAAATTAACGTTTTTTTAAATAGTTTTATCCTGTAGCAACAAAGTGTCATGGAAATCTGCTAGGCTTCCATCAGTGGATTTTTAGGGATTTACCAGCCATTCGCCTGTGGTCTGTTCAAAGGGAAGCGAAATTCGGCGCTAGTGTCAGGTTGACTAGTTAAAAGCGCATTATTCTAAGTTTTCGTTTGCTGGATCCTGCATGTCATTAGTTAAACTCCTTTATGGCTCTGCCGCTGTTTTCATTTCCAGTCCTTCTATAGGGAATGCGGCATCCGTGCCTGAAGAACAAAACATCGAAGTCATTCAAGTGAAGGCGCAAAAACGCCTGCAGGATATTCGTGATGTGTCGGTGGCCGTTACCCTAGTGGACGGCGAGCAAATCGAGCGCCAACAGATTAAAGATACGACACAGTTGGCCGCGCTGGCTCCCAACGTTAAGTCCTCTAAGGTTGCCGGAGAAGGTACGACGCCCTCGTTTAATATACGTGGTATCGGGATGTTTGATTACAACACCTCGACGATTTCACCAATCGCTATTTATGCAGACGATGTGGTGAGCGGAGGTGCGAATTTTCTCGATAGCAACCTGTTTGATATTCAGCGAGTAGAGATACTTCGTGGGCCTCAAGGAAGCCTGTTTGGTCGCAATACCACAGGTGGTGCCATTCTTATTTCCTCAAGGCTGCCTGAAATGGAGTTCGATGGATACGCAGGTCTGTCGCTGGCGGAACATGACTATCAGCGAGCCCAGGCAGCCGTTAATCTGCCGTTGGGGGAGCAAACTGCGGCTCGTCTGGCAATCAACCATCTGGACTATGACTATTCTATGCAAAATCTTGCTCCGAATGGACAGGATGGGGGCATGCGCCAGGATAGTTTGCGCTTGCTCGTTAGCAGTGAATGGGACAATTTTTCCGTTTTACTCAAACTGTATTCCGAAGATTGGCGCGGTGCTCCTAAGCCAATATATAGCGCTGGTATTCTGAAGAACCCGGTAAGTGGAGAACGCTGCTTACCGGCTGATGTAGGTAGTCGGCGGTGTGTCGACAGCTTCGGTTTTGCCCCTGCTACAGATGACTTCTGGCAAACTGAAGCGGATACGGCGGACAAACGTCACGATACAGACAGTTGGGGGACCAGCTTGCAATGGCAGTGGCAGCTAAATCAAATCTGGAGTCTGAAGTCCATCACTGCCTATAAAGACTTGCAACGCTTTCATTCCTTTGATTCAGATGGGCCAGGTAATTTTATTGAAGGGTCATTGGGATCTGACAGTGAGTTCTTTAGTCAGGAGTTAAGTTTAAGTCGGGAGGGGGAGTATAGCTTCTGGCAAATGGGACTGTTTTACTTGCAAGAACAGCTCTTACAGGACAGCGATCTCGATTTGTTCCGCGATTTCAGGGCTATACCTAGTCTAGCTGCCAATGCCGCGCAGTTTTTCTATCACAACAAGCTGGATAATCGCTCTCTATCAGCCTACAGCCAGGTGGACTACTACCTAAACCCGCAATGGATCCTGACAGCAGGTTTACGTTTTACCGATGAGAGTACCGAGTACCACGCGGTAAGTGATCTGGATGTAGAAGGGGCATTTATCCCCTCTTTGTGGGATATCAAAGGCGAGGTGGAAGATGCCGAATGGTCTGGGAAGCTAGCTCTGGTACAGAAAATGTCAGCGCAAACCAGCCTTTATTATAGTTACTCTCGAGGATATAAAAGCGGCGGTTATAACGGTGGCTACTCCACCAGTGCTGAGCAGGCTGCAGATTCAGAGTATGCCCCAGAAAGGCTGAATGCCTGGGAAGTGGGGGCCAGATTTTACCTGCCTGACTGGAACATGAATCTGGATATGGCAGCGTTTTGGTACCGCTATCAGGATCAGCAGGTGTTTGTTAACCAGACCACTGGCTTGAGTCCATATCACGTACTTAAGAATGCCGGTGATTCCAGGATTCATGGCGTTGAGCTAAGCCTGGCATATACTCCTTTCAGCCAACTCATGCTGGATTTTAATCTGGGCTACTTACCCAAAGCTGAGTTGGGTGAATACCGAGAAGGCGACATTTATGTTGCAGGCACCCAGTTACCTTTTACGTCTAAGTGGAATTTCAGCGGCCTGATGCAATATGAAATGAACCTGGCAGGCGGCCGGATGCTGGCGCAATTGGGCTTTGATTACCAATCGTCGTTTTTCTTTGATCAGAATGAAAACCCCTACCTTGAGCAACCGGGTTACAGTATTTGGCACGGACGTTTGGCGTATCAGCCAAACGAAGCTTGGGAACTCGCGTTGTGGGGAAAAAACCTGTTCAATCGTGAATATCATGAACTGCGTTTTGATTCTATTGCAGCTTTGTCAGCCGTAACTGAACTACGTGGCGAAGCTCGTCAGCTTGGGGTTGAAGTAACCTACCACTTTTAGCCTTAACCAGGTGTTCAACTGAACACCTGTTGCCAGTCTCGCCGCATGTCTACTCTAGTCCAGCCATGGGCAATGGCTGCTGCCAGGGTGTCGTCTCCCGGGGAATAGCGATATTCGCGGATGTCATCCGTGTGTTCAATCAATTCATCATGAATGTGGTGTAACCAGTGTTTGATTTTTTGCCTGAGCCCCGCACCTATTGGCAGGGAGCAAGGCTCATCAAAACGCATCAGATCCTTGAGAAATACCAGCTCGGTAATATCCGGCTTTTCCGGCCACAAGGTGCCATCATTATCGAAGGTTGCTATGCGTTGCTCCTGGGGCACAAAATCCAATGATTCTGGATGGGTAACTCGTTCGATAAATTCCAAAATGGCATCACGTGCCAACCCAGGTTGCCATGAAGGCAGAAGATTTTTGCTAGTCAATTGCTTAAATTTCCTACAAGTCTTTGACGAAAAAAGAATACCTGTGGCAGACTGAAATTCAATGTTAAAAGGATGTTACTGGAGCAACTAGATGCGATTTCAATTGATCTGGCCGGTTTTGCTGACTTTGATCGTACCACTTGCTGTAGCGTGGTTTGTTTACCCAACTCACCTACCACCTGGATTTGGTGTATTTCCTCCGCAGTTTGTTGAGCAGGCTGCAGGTTTTAATCTATGGGTTTTTCTGGCTGTTGGGGCCGGTGCAGTCTATATCAGCGGTTTAATTCTATTTCCTAAACTATATGGCTTTAAAGGCGCCACGCCATTGCCACAACCCGCCAAGCAGCCGTTACCTTGGTGGTTCTGGCTGGGGTTGGTACTTAATTTATTTTTCTGGTGGTTGATGTGGTCCCACTCTACGGCGTTTGGCGATCTGGTTTACTGGTCATTCACACCCTTATGGTGGGGATTTATCCTGGTGTTAGACGGGCTGGTTTATCACCGCAATAACGGTAAGTCGTTATTCGCCAGCCGACCAACCACATTGTTTATTGCGGCGCTGGTGTCCATTGGCGGTTGGGCTTACTTTGAATATTACGACTATTTTGTACTGGGCAATTGGTATTACCCCGATGCTCATCAGGCTCCCTGGCCCTATCCTGTTCTGGCGTTGGAGTTTCTGGTGACTTACAGCACGGTCACGCCGGTATTGTTTCAATGGTACAGCCTGTTCCAAACCTTTCCTGCTTTGCCGGCCCGCTATAAGAACGGCCCCAAAATGCCACTTAATGGCAATACCATGATAGGTATTGGTACGGTTCTTATTGGACTGATGGTGATGTGGCCTTACCCGTTTTTCTGGGTTGTCTGGATTGGTCCCTTTGCCGTAATGACCGGCATCTTGATGCGCCTGAATATCTGGAATCCCTTTACTGATATCGCTAAAGGGGACTGGAGCGCTGGCGTACTGATTGGTGTTGCCTCGTTGTGTAATGGTTTATTTTGGGAGTTTTGGAACTTTGGCAGCCATGCGTTTCATGCCACTTTGACTAATCCAAATTATTGGGTTTACAACATTCCCTATGTGAATGTTATCCATCTGTTCTCAGAGATGCCGCTGCTGGGCTATTTTGGTTATATTCCATTCGGCGTATTGGTATGGCAGGTGTTTATTTGGAGCGGTAATCTGTTGGGATTCAACACCGATATCCGCTTGGATAACCTTGAGCATTTGGATGAACAGATTCAGGTGGTCACTAAGTAAAGGCCGTATCAGGCATTGCTGCATCTGCTGGTACTGTTTTTTGAACAAGAGGTCAGTAAAAACTATATGCAAAAGATGCAGCGCAGCACCGAAGAGTGGATCTTAATCAGCATCAGCCTGCTGGGTGCGTTGATTATTCTGACTTTTGCCTTGTTGCGTTTGCTGCGTGGAGATTGGTTGTTGGCCGCACTCGACGGTTTTGCTGTTGTAGCCATGTTTGGCATTTTTATACGTGTCTACTTCAGCGGTAATACGGTATTGATGAGCCATGTATTTGTCGGTCTTTGTCAACTGGTGTTGGTCATGACAGTGATGCTCAAAGGCGCAGATCAGCTGTTCTGGTTCTATCCTGCCGCTCTTGTGGTGTTTTTCCTTTTACGTCCCTGGTTAGCATTGGCTATTGTAAGTCTGAGTATTTTGGTCTTGAGCACTTTGCTGTGGTCTCAGATAACCATGCTACATCTGTTTGGCTTTGTGTTATCTGCCCTCGCGACTATGGGGTTCGCGTTTATTTTTGCCTGGCGAACCAAAGAGCAACAGCTCAGATTACTCAGGTTAGCAATTAAAGATCCTCTCACCGGTGCCGGTAATCGCCGGGCGTTGGAGGAAAAATTATTGGAGGCAGTGCACCATTTTCAGCGCGTGCATTTGCCCATGTCGCTGATCTTGTTGGATCTGGATAATTTCAAGCACTTTAACGACAGTTATGGTCATGATGAAGGCGATCGCATTCTGATCGCGGTGACCGATATAATCCAACGCCGAATACGTCGTAGTGACCACTTGTATCGGTTTGGTGGCGAAGAGTTTGTTGTGATCACGGACAACACAGGTCTGCGGGAAGCCTGCCTGCTGGCCGAAGAGTTACGCAGCGATATAGCCGGCGCCACCATCAGTGATTGTCAGGTGACGATTTCACTGGGGGTTGCTCAGTATCAGGATGGTGAGACTGGCTATCAATGGCTAGGTCGGGCTGACCAAGCCATGTACAGGGCTAAGGGCAATGGCCGGAATCATCTGTGTATCAGCGAATTTCACGATGACCAGTTAGCACTTACTGACAGATAAAGCGAACGGGGCTGGCCAACAAAGTACCTATATTGTCCGAAACCTATATCTGCGCGTTCAGCGTAGTCACGGTTGGTCAGGTTGATAAGCCTTAAGCCGATTTGCCAGTTTTGACTGAGTGGATATTGGGCGCGCAGATGCAGTAAGCTATGGCCTGGATAGCTGGCGCTATTCTGTGGATCCAGGTAATAGCGGCCCATATGCAACCATTCCAGTTCCAGCACCGAATCATCAACACCGCGTCGGCCCACTCGTGCAGAGAATTGTTGGCGAGGCGCAGTATCCATGTCGTTTCCTGCGATATTTTCGTTGGCCAGTTTTACCGCGCTTTGGTAAGTATGCTTGGCTAGATTGCCGGTAGCATGCCAGTACCACTGAGTACCTAATTGGCCCGCCAGTGCGATTTCAATGCCCTGATGGCGGGTGTGTCCATTACTGACATTTTGACGTTCAGTGTCCTGAAAGATCAGGTGCTGCTTATCCATCCAATACAACGCCAGGTCGTAATCCAGGGTTCCCCAGTTGCCGCGCAGGCCACTTTCAATGCTGGTTAACTGCTCGGCATCCAGATTGGCAGCTTCCTGGCCATCCTGTAAGCGGAACAGCTCAGTTGCTTGCGGAGCGCGGTAGCCACGGCTGACCCGCGCATAAACATGACTTGAGGCACTCAATGCGTATTGTGCTGCCAATGACGGTGACCATTGCTGGTAAGTCAGAGTCTGGCTATCAGGACGGTAAAAGCGGCAAACGCTGACCGACTCGGCGCAGGCGCTGCCTTCACTCAAGTGATTGCGATAATCGTATTGTTGCAGGTCAAAACGCAGACTGGCGGTAAGCTGCCATTGCGTATCGGTTTGCCATGTCAGGCTGGCAAAAGGGGACAGGTTACGAGCGATTACCTGATAATCGTAGTGCATTCCCTGAGGGATGTTTGGGCTGAAAGGCTTATCCTGAAATTCCTGCAATTCACCTTCACTGACTTCGGCATCCATACCAGCTTGCCAGTTAAGCTTTTCGCTTTCGAATAAATACCGGGTCTGCAAGCCAACACATTGCTGGCTATTGTCTTCACGGGCCTGCCACGGCACATAGTGTTGCAGAAAGTCCATTTGCTGCCAGCGCGCATAAGGGCGAATCTGCCAGCTTTGCTGCTCATCAAGCTGATGGCTGAAGCTACTAACAAAGCGCAGGGAGGAGGCGTGTCGGTAGGCATCAGGATTGTCATTAGTGCGACGTAAATCTTTGTCCCGATAGGCATCATAGCCACTGATATAGCCAGCGGTTTGCTGATTCAGGTGGGTAGCAGCCAGGCGATGGACTACATGCCATTCGCCCAGCGTCTGTTGGTAAGCCAGGTTGATTTTTTGCTGTTCATACCCCGATGATGCTTGATAGCCACCATCATGGACGAGATTTCCGTACGCCAGAAAATCCGGATTGCCAAGTGCGAAACTGCCTCGCTGGTATTGATGTGGGCCTGCCTCTATCTTCACTTCTGAGGTGGCATACTCAGGCAAAGGGCGGCTGGTTAGATTGATAATCCCATGTACGGCGTTGGAACCGTACCAACTACTGCCTGGTCCACGGTATACATCAACAGCATAAGCCTGCTCGCTATTCAGCTCAAATAGCTGATTGGCGTTGCAAAAGCCACTGGCTCTGATGGGAATACCGTCTTCGCTTACCAGAAATGCTCCACAAGCGCCGGCGCCGGTTAAGACTGGTGAGCGAATGGCAGTGAGATGCTCCTGACCATTGCCACGGCTGATCCATACGCCTGGCTGGCTGGCCAGAGATTCGGCGATGTGTGTCGCCCCAAGCAGGGACAGCTGTTCTGCATCAATGCGGCTATGGCTAAGTGGCAGCGACTGTGCTGGCTTTGCAGTGACGCTGATACGCTCCAGTTCGTTGGCAGACAGGCACAGGGGGAACACAGAAATAATCGCAAAATGACGCAGCATACAAGGGAAGAACGGATGAGAATTGCCGACAAGGTTAACACAACCACTCACGGCTTACTGTACTTGCAGCTTTTGCAGACAAAGAAGATGATAGCTCCATATCCCCTAATAATAAGGAAATGGAATGAAGTACGCTTTAGCTGGTTTGTTTCTGCTAGCCGCCACTGCCACTGCCGATGAATGGCGCACCCCAGAGGCGCATAACCTGGTTTACTTAGAGTTAGAACAAGGGCCGGTTGTATTGGAGCTGGCCCCCTTTATGGCTCCCCAGCATGTTAAACAATTTAAAGCGCTGGTAAAGGAAGGTTACTACGACGGACTGGATTTCTATCGGGTGGTGGAGGGTTTTGTGGCCCAGGCCGGCGATGTCAGTGAAACCAGAGCGTCTGAGCATAAGCAAAACCTGCAAGCCGAATTTACCCGGCCTATAAGCCAAGACAGTGATTTCAGCCTGGTTCAGGCGCCGGACTTGTTTGCTGAGCAAACCGGCTACTTAAAGGGGTTTGCCGCCGCGCGAGACCACCAGGATAAACAGGAGTGGCTGGTGCATTGTCCCGGTACACTGGCGATGGCCCGCAGTACCGACGCGGATAGCGGCAGTACCGATTTTTATATCGTTATTGGTCAGGCACCCCGTCATCTGGATCGTAACATGAGTGTGTTTGGCCGCGTGCTATGGGGCATGCCACTAATTCAGAGCTTGCCCAGAGGCAACCCGGAAGTAGACATGGGCGTTATTGCAAAGGATCAGCCAAAGGGCAAAATTGTACGAGCCAGAATCGCCAGCGATATACCTGCTGAGCAGCGGCTGGCCTTGCAAGTGCAAGAACAGGACTCTCCCGCTATGCAAGCCCGGTTGAAAAGAGGCCGGGATATGGACAATGCGTTCTTTCATTTCAAAGGCAACGGCAACCTGGACATCTGTTATTACCCCACTAAGGTCAGATTAACGCCCGAGGGGTAACTATTTTGAATGGCGGGGCAGGCTAAGCACAAAGCGGGCGCCCCGCATTGTACTGCGATCCGCTCGGATACTACCGCCATGCCAGGTCACGACTCGCTCTACAATAGCCAGACCCAGTCCATAATTGTCATTATTGCGCTGTCGATTTTGCTCTAGGCTGACAAAAGGCTTAAACACATCCTGTAGTTTCTCATCAGCGATACCTGGGCCGTCATCTTCAATATGAATTTCTAACCTTTCTTTAAAGCTATGCAGGCTCATGGTGACGCAGCTATTTGCATAGCGAGTGGCGTTACTAATGATATTGCTGATGGCACGATGCAGCCATATGGCATCACCCATCACCCAACGGGGCTCTTCACCAATGTCAGCATTGAGCGTCAGCTTGTTTTTAAGCGCTAGCGGGGTGTTTTGCTCCGTGGCATCGGTAAGCAGTGTTGTCAGGTTTAAAACCTTGGGCTGTATTTTGGCGGCCTGGCGCTCAAGGCTGGCGAAATCAAGAAAAGCCGCAACCAAGTTTTCCATCCGCTCCAGATCGTTTTCTAATCTGTGCAAATAGGCATTTTTTTCTTCATTCTCCTGGCTATCCAGTGCGGCTTCCAAACCAAAGCGGAAACAAGCCAGCGGGGTGCGCAAATCATGGGACAGACTGCTGGCCAACAGTCGGTTTTCAGCTATCAGTTGTTCGATGCGCTGAGCCATTTGGTTAAAGCTGAACTCCAGATCCTGAATATAGGACAGTGAGCTGGCCGGGACTCTGGCATGTAAATCTCCCTGACCAAACTGATGGGCGGTGCGGGTTAATAAGGATAAGCGTCTGGTTAAAGGTAGTAGCCAAATGCCCATCATCAGTGCCAGGCCCAAATATACCGCCAGGGTTAGCATAAGATCGCGGTCCATATCTCCCTGTTCGACCGGCGGTAGCGCCATTCGCAATAAATAGTCGGGGTGAGAGGGGAGTTCGGCTAACAGATAGGGACCATTGGTTGAATCCAGCAGCAAGCCGCCTGGCTGGCGCAGTGCTTCGCGCAAATCTTTTGGAACGGCCAGGTTTGATGAAGACTCCAAGGTCAAAGGCACAGGAAGGAACTGGTTCAGTTGTTCCACCTGTTGCTTCAGATCGGTGTCACTTTGCGCAATTTTTTCTGTTAGTGCGGCAAACATTTGACTGAGGTGAGGGTAGTCTTGCGGGTGCTGGCTTTCCCGGTGTTGTTCAACCCAGTTATCAATACCCCAGCCCAGTAAGAACAAGGTGAGCAGGGCAGTAAACAGCAAACTGATATAAATACGGCTCATTGACAGATCTGCCGATAGGCTAAATTAAACGGCGTAGATGAGCTGATCTTAGCGAGTTGTGATTCACCATGTTGTAAATAATTGCGAAGAACTTGCAGGGATATGTGGCTCAACCTGCCACATCCCACGCATCGGCGACAAACAGATAACCTTTTCCCCAGGCTGTTTTTATGCGCTTGGGAGGATCGGTATCGTCCCCCAACTTCTTGCGTAACACGGAAATCATGACATCAAACCAGCGATCTAAACCGTCATATTCGCGGCCCTTGAGCTCCCGGAACGCTTCTTCGCGATTGATAATTCGTCCGGCGTGGCTGGCCAAATACCAGAGCATGGCGAATTCGTTGCTGGATAACTCAATTTCCTGGCCGTCGAGTAGGGTACGGTTTGCATCCCGGTTCAGGCTCAAGGTACCAAATTGCAGAATGTGACTCTGGTTATCTTTGTCGCCACTTTCACTGCGCTGCAACTGACCTTTAATACGGGCCAGCAAGGCCCTGGGTCTGACAGGCTTGACCAAGTAGTCATTGGCACCGACTTCCAGGCCAATCACTTCATCAAGCTCTTCCCCCTGGGCGGTCAGCATGATGATAGGTACCTGGCTAATACGGCGGATTTCCTTGCACACGGAAATACCATCTAAACCCGGTAGCATAAGATCCAGCAGAATAAGATCTGGCTGACATTGACGATAAGCTGCGATTGCCTGATCGCCACGGGCTTCAAGGTACACATCAAAGCCCTGATTTTGTAGGTACTCTAATACCCATTGTGCCAGTGATGCGTCGTCTTCCACTAGCAAGATTTTTCCATAAAGCTGCATCGTTAGCCCTCTTAAAACAAACGCCAGTTGCGCTTTCTGCGCTGAGATTCATACACCCAGTTAACTTGAATTTCCCGTCTCAGTAACGTGTCGTTACCCTGCTTAAGCAGCAATGTCGTGCTGGTGGATGAAGAGAATTCAAATTGCCATTCCCCTTGCCGGCGGTTTTGCCAGCAGGCCAAAGGATCTGTTGAGCCTTCCAAAAATAGGCAGTAGTCACCCTGATACGGTAACTGCCAGACAACACTGACATGGGTATAGCAAGTGCGTCCTTTGTTGATGGCAACACAAGTATCTGGCGAAACTTGCATCTGTTCCGGCAACGGGGATTGCGACGTTTCAGCGTGTAGCCCGAAGGCCAGTACTAATAGTACTAATCCCTTAGAATACATAACGCACATTGACCATGCCGAGGGTTTCCATATCACTCGCCACAATTGGACTATCGGACACGCCCCGACTGTATTGACTTACACCAAAGCCCAATTCAAGTAACCATTTCTCGTTTATGGGGTAAAGACTGGATACACCAAAATGCAGTCGATAAGCGGCTTTTCCTTGATAGACTGGCCGGGTTGACGTGGCTTCAGAAGGGCGAATGCCAAAATAGTAGTCAACCAAGTCACGGCTATAAAGATTAAGCCCTAAAGTTAGTTGAATATCCCAGTTACGTGCCTGAATAATATAGTTGTAGTAAGCCTGCAGTAAGAAGTCGTTATAGCTACCACTGAAATCCCGCGCGATTTCAATGGAGTAATGCCTGTTGGCGTCAAAGCGCTGGATCCGAATGCCGAGACTGCCGTCGGAGTCTCTTTCTTCAATGCCTCTGAGTTCCTCTATCACCTCCAAACCGTGTTGCGAATAGCCGGTTTCGCTCAGAATTGGCATGTATGAACCATTGATAGCGTCGATTTGCCAATGTTCATCCTGGTAGATGTGGTAACCCCACAAGGCGTAATTGCTTAAGCTGGTTAAACGCCTGCTGGGTGTTTCGACAAAGAAATCCTTATAACTGACGTCAATTTGTAAGGTAGGTAAAACTGGCAGTTCACTATTCCCTGGTGAGCCTTTGAGTAACGATTTTTCATCCCAGGCAGATAAGCCCAGGGATATCTGCCAGCTCCAGTCACTTGGTTCCTTGGGCTGTTCTTCGGCCAGCACTGGCAAGGCGAGACAAGCCAGCAAGCATGCTGCCGCAGTTATCCTTCTCAATGCTGTGATCCCTATCTATCTGTAATTGCGCCGGATTGTATCAAAGCTGTGTTTGCAGGGGAGCGTTAGGTTCCGTCTAAATTGTAGTGAAATTGTAAAACCTGATGACAAGCTTACTTTCTACTGAGGGCGAAATACGGGGGAGCAATCTGTAAGTACTTTCTTGAGTATGTTCTGGTCTCAATAATAACGAAGAGAAAAACCCGGGCGGGCCATGGAGAACTCGCCCGGTAAGAATCCCAAGAAAGACCAGTAGACTTGGGTGTGTAGTGCAGGTTTATATTGCAATAAATGAGAATGATTCGCAATAATAATTTTTAAGAAAGTGTCAATTTATTGATATTTATGATTTTTCATCGGCTGTCAGCAATATGGCTAGCAGGCTGAGATACGCTTTGGGTCGGTTTCAGATTGATGCGGGATGATAGACAGGCGCTGTTGCTGAATGTTGGTGTCTCTTTCCTGGGGGGAAATAAAAGCCGGACAAGTGTCCGGCTTACTTATGAAGTGCAGATTTTTAGTGTCTGAGTGTTAGCAGACTTTGGTTAGCCAACCATGCTTGTCTTCAGCCTGACCCCATTGAACCTCATTCAGCGCCTGACGCAAAGCATTAGTGGTGGGGCCGCCAAGGCCGTTACCCACAGTATGCTCTTTTCCATTATGAATTAAGGTACCCACTGGGGTCAGTACTGCGGCAGTACCAGACAGGGCGGCTTCCGCACCGGGTTTGGCTGCACGTTCCAGCAATTCGTCTACTGTTAGCTGGCGCTCTGATACTGTCATACCGCGATCGCGAGCCAAGGTCAGGATAGAATCACGGGTGACACCATGCAGGAAGCTGGCATCCAGTGCTTTGGTGATAATTTCGTTGCCATCGATAAGCAGGAAATTCGCCGCGCCCGTTTCCTGTACATCACCGTTGGGGCAAAACAGAACTTGATCGGCTTGCACAGCCGCGCGGGCTCTCATGATAGGTTGTAATGCACTGGCATAGTTACCACCGCTTTTCACCATCCCCATATGCGAGGCACAGCGGGCATTATCTTCCAGCAACAGTCGCAGTGGCTTGGCGCCGCCGGCAAAATAATCGCCCACAGGAGAAAGCAGCACGTACATTAATGACTGCATGCTGGGGGCTGCAGCCTTTCCGATGGATGGTTCTGTGCCAATATGAGTCGGGCGAATATACATAGAGCCCGGAGGATTAGGCACATCAGCAGCATATCGACGAACTATGTCAGTGATCATGTTGCTCAGCATAGCCTGATCAATTTTTGGCAAAGATAACAATTCACTACTCTGCGCCATGCGAGCGACGTTTTTGTCCATACGGAAAACATAGATGCCGCCATCAGCATGACGAAAGGCTTTCAAGCCTTCAAAACAGGTGCTGGAGTAATGAAGCACGTGGGCTCCAGGGTGCAGATTGATACTGTCTGATTTGACAGTCTGAGGTGTGCTCCAGCTGTTATTCTCAAAACGGGAGATAATCATCTCCGGGGTAAATACTGTGCCAAATGCTGACATATTTCTTAAGGCTCCTGACATTGTTCTACTTTCGAGATCGGTTTTAACACACAGAGTTAACCAGGTTAAGTCGTTGTGTTGCACCAGGGAATAGGTGGCAGCAGACCTGCCTGCCGGCTCGGCGCATATTTGTGTTTGCTGGTTTGCAAACCTTGACCGCGTGCTGGCTTTTGATTGTTGCGGCTATCATAGCAGACTACGGGCATAGAACATGGAGAATTATGGCATGGGTTCGACAAGTTTTTGCTGCGGCAGCCAGGCTGCTAACCGGAGGATGAACTGACTCAGTTAAACCTGACTTGCAGAGAGTTGGGGAAAAAGGTCAGGTACGTCCTTTATATGCTGCTTATCCCGCTGCTCAATCTGATTTGGTTGAGGATTTTCTGCCGCTGGTAAAACAAGGCTTTGAGCGATTGATGACAGACGCACACTAACTAGAGATGCTATTTAGCTGCGTCTGTCCTTCAGCTAGCCCGTCCCCTGAAACGGGCAGTGATAGCAGTATGTTAACTGCCACTGACGTGAATAATCTTATCTCCCTTTGCTTCTCCTTGCTTGGCGATATCCTGGATTTCCGTATAGGTGGCGCTGGGGTTCAGACGGTTCAACCGCTTCGCGATTTTAGTATTGCCAGCTTGATAAGCAAAATCACCGATATTCTTACCATTACATTGGACATCGTTAGCAATGTGGCGGGCACTCAGGCCTGAGTGCTGTTGAAGAATGTGAAAG
Organism: Bowmanella yangjiangensis; assembly: GCF_017255015.1. Lineage (GTDB taxonomy): Bacteria > Pseudomonadota > Gammaproteobacteria > Enterobacterales > Alteromonadaceae > Bowmanella > Bowmanella yangjiangensis. Next base: position 63,048 of record NZ_JAFKCS010000004.1, read on the forward strand.
CGAATCGGCGTGTCCATTGCAGCGCTAACGCATAGCTTAGTGGTTACCATGTCATCTGCGGCGACATAGACATTCTTAGCGGATACACACAAAGGTGAAAGTAATAATACAGTGCAAGTGAGTTTTTGCAGGGGCGACATATCTAACTCCTCAAATATACGGGCACATTGCCCACATATAGTGTCGCTGCAATTGGTGAAATAGTTGTTAATGGTCCATGTGAGTTTGTAAGTGTCCGTACAAATGTGTCCGCGCCGGACAGTTTTTCTGTCCGCGGACAGCATTAATTAACTTGGAAAATTAGAAATGTTCATATTTAACAATTGGTTATCTTTTTCTGTGAAGTTGGCACAAGCTTGGCTTTAAGTATTTCAGAACGGAAATGAAATTGGAGAAAGCTATGCAACTGTTAGCCATTTATCTCACTGTCCCTTTGATGCTTTGCCTTATCGCCCCGGTTATCGATCTGTGTATTGAGTTAACCGGCAGGGGGCAACAATGATTCGCGATACCAGTGGCCAGGATACCCTGATCAGTAGCTCTATCACGCAACGCTGGCGCAAACCTTTTACACTAGCAGCTGTGATGTTGGCTGCAGCCGGTACCGTGGTATGGCTGGGCGGCCGGGATGCCAGCCAGTCAGTTGATGCTTCACGTTTGGTTACGGCGAAAGTGGAACGTGGAACCTTGATAAGGGATGTCGCGGCGACCGGCCACATCGTGGCGGCTAATGCGCCGATACTCTACAGCCCACAGTCCGGTCATGTGCGCCTGTTAGCACAGCCAGGAGATCAAGTGGAAGTGAATCAGGTGGTCGCAGAGGTGAATAGCCCTGAACTGGCCAACAGTCTTCAGCAACAACAAGCCGTGTTGGCTTCCTTACAAGGCGAGTTGGAAGGACGTCGTTTGGACGCCAGAGCGCAGGAACTTGCGCTGACCCGGACTTTGGAACTGGCCAAAGTGGACCTGGATGCGGCCCAGCGCGAAGAGCGCCGCGCTCAGCAATCCATGCAAAAACAGCTGATAAGCCAACGTGATTTTGATCAGGCTATTGATGAACTTGCCAGGGCCAAACTCAACTACAGATTGGCCGGACAGGAAGTGCAAATTGCCAAAGACACTCTGGCGTTTGAATTAAGAAGTGCAGGTATTGCTATCGAACGTCAGCAGTTGGTCGTGCAAGAACTTGTGCGTCAGGTGGATAGCCTGGCAATTAGAGCGCCGGTGAGCGGCATTGTTGGTAATCATTTGGTTGAACAAATGGCCGCCGTGAGTCAAAGCCAGCCCCTGATCACCTTGGTAGACTTAAGTGCCTTTGAAGCGGAATTGCAGGTGCCAGAGAGCTATGCAGACGAACTTGGCTTGGGTATGGACGTTGAGCTGCAACTGGCTGGCGTGAATCTGATTGGGCAGTTAAAAGCCATTTCTCCTGAGGTTCGTGACCGCCAGGTGACCACCAGGGTCAAGTTACTGGATCAACCTCAGGGATTACGCCAGAACCAGCGCCTGTCAGCGCGCATTCTGCTGGAGAATCGTCCCAATACGCTGATGGTTAAACGCGGTGCCTTTTTACAAAGTGGCGGTAGTTTGAGTTATCGGGTGGATGGCGAGACCGCCTATCGTACTGCCATTCGAACCGGCGTCAGCAGCATCAGCCACGTGGAATTACTAAGCGGTGCGAAAGAAGGTGACACCCTGATTATCTCCAGTCTGGATCCCTTTGAAAATCAAGATAAAGTCATGCTGCGTTAAGCGGCATGACAGCAACGAACAACAAAGTTAAGAAGGAAAAATCATGCTATCTATGACTAATATCAGCAAGGTATATCGCAGTGAAATGGTACAAACCAATGCCCTGCGGGATTTTAATTTTCAAGTCAACGAAGGCGAGTTTATCGCCGTGACTGGTCCCTCCGGTTCAGGAAAAACCACTTTTCTGAATATCGCTGGCATGCTTGAAACCTACACCGGCGGTACCTATCAACTGGACGGCATTGACGTGGGGCGCCTGTCTGACAATGGCCGCGCTGAACTGAGAAATCAGAAAATCGGCTTCATTTTTCAGGGCTTCAATTTGATCCCGGATCTGAACCTGTATGAAAACGTTGAAGTACCGTTGCGCTACCGTGGTATCAAAGCGGCCGAACGTAAGCGTCGTATTGAGCGTTGTCTTGAGCAGGTTGGTCTGGGCGCTCGCGCTAAACATGTACCCGCGCAGCTTTCTGGTGGTCAGCAACAACGGGTGGCCATAGCCCGGGCGCTGGCTGGCGAGCCTCGCTTTCTGCTGGCAGATGAACCGACCGGTAACCTGGACAGCTTGATGGCCCGCCAGGTGATGGAACTGCTTGAGAACATCAACAAAGACGGCGCCACTATTATTATGGTCACCCACGATCCCGAGCTGGCCCGTCGTGCCCAGCGTAATATTCAGGTAGTGGACGGTCAGATTTGTGACTTCAAACTTTATCAGGGTGGGCTGGAAAAGCAGCGCGCCGGTGCGGAGGTCTGAGATGTTCTTGCACTATATTGACTTAGGCTGGCGCAGTTTGAGACGTACTCCGGTGGTGAGTTTACTGATGCTGCTGGCTATTGCGATTGGTATTGGTGTCACTATGACCAGTTTGTCGGTTTACCACATGATGTCGGTTAACCCCATGCCGCATAAAAACGACCAACTGTTTGCTGTCCAACTGCGCACTATGGACCAGGGAGCCGACTGGTGGACTTCGGATAATCTGCCATTCCAGCTAACTTACCAGGATGCGATGAATTTGCGTAAAGGCTCGGTGCCTTTTCGCCAGACTGCGATGCTGAAAACCGGTTTTGGTGTCAAACCGGCCAATCCGGATATTCCGCCTTTTATTGAAACGGCCAGAGCGGCTGACAGTGACTTTTTCGCCATGTACGAGGTCCCCTTTGCTTATGGGGCCGCTTGGGACAAAGCGGTGGATCTGCAAGGCGAAGCTGTTGCGGTGATTGGTGATGAGCTTAACCAAAAGTTATTTGGTGGTGGCAATAATGTGGGCAAGGACATAGTGCTGGACTCAGTGTCGTATCGGATCGTGGGTATTCTCAAAGCGTGGAAGCTGGAGCCGCAGATCTACGACCTGAACAATGGCGCCTGGGGGCAGAATGAACAGCTGTTTATTCCTTTCTCTCTGCTCCCTATTCAGGAGCTGAAAAGCTGGGGCAATAACAACGGCTGGAAATACGAAGAGGAGAATACCTATCAGGATAAGCTGAATTCGGAGGTAGTTTGGCTGCAATACAAAGTGGAATTAAAAGATAAGCAGGCACAACAGGACTTTCGAGATTATATGGCCGGCTATATTAAGGAGCAGCAGAAACTGGGGCGTTTCAAGCGAGATGATGCGGAGGGGGATATTAAGAATATTAGCCAGTGGTTGGACTATCGCCAGATTGTCAGTGCTGACAACAAGATTCTGGTGGGCTTGAGCTTTATGTTCCTGTTCGTGTGTCTGGCCAACATTTTAAGCTTGCTGTTGGCTAAGTTTCTCAAGCGCGCTCCTGAAATTGGTGTACGCCGTGCCCTGGGGGCGAGTAAAACCCAGGTGTTTGCTCAGCACCTGGTGGAAGTGGGTATGTTAGGTCTGGCGGGAGGGGCGCTGGGGTTGCTGATAGCGCAGCTTGGTCTGTACTTGCTGCGCAGCGGTTTCAGTCGTTACGAAGCGGTAGCCCAGATGGATCTCACGATGTGGCTGGCGGCGCCGACTATTTCTATTCTGGCCTGCTTACTGGCTGGCTGCTACCCGGCTTGGAAAGTCTGCCGCACTACCCCAGCCTTGTATCTGAAAACCCAATAGGAGCGCCGCTATGTCTGAACTTAAACCCATATTTAACGCCTTGTGGCGCAGTAAAACCGGTGCACTGTTACTGATAGTACAGATTGCTGTCACCCTGGCTATCGTTAGTAATGCTGCTTTTATCATCCATGACAGGGTAAGCTTTCTGAATCAGGATACCGGTCTTAAGGCCGAAGACCTGTTCAGGTTTAATCTCTACACCTTTGGCAAGAATGTCGATATTGCTAAACAGCAAGAAATAGATGAAACCTTACTGCGTGCCATTCCCGGTGTGGCAGATGCGGTGGTCATCAATCAGGTGCCTTTGTCAGGCAGCGGTGACTCAACCAACTTCCATCTTAAGCCAACACCACAACAGAGCAGAGGTGCCCGTGCAGCCTTCTTTATGGCCGACGAAAACCTGCTGAATACATTGGATGTAAAGCTGGAAGACGGGCGTAATTTTGAGGCTGCTGATGTGGTTTACTCCCAAGGTTTCGATAAAACCGCCAATGTTCTTTTGGCAACCCGTAGTTACGTGAATGAACTGTTTCCGGACGGTGATGGATTGGGGCAGACCATCTACCTTGGCGATAATCCTTTTAAAATCATCGGCATTATTGCGCCAATGAAGGGACCTTGGCTGGACGATGAACAGGCCGATAATGTGGCTTTGATTCCACAAGTGATGGCGGCACCCTTTAAGCGGGTTTTGATTAGAACCGAACCAGGTCGTCGTGGTGAAGTAATGCAACAAGTGGAAAAGGTGCTGTTGGCTTCTGAGTCGGAGCGTGTGGTTAGCCGTATCACTGGTGTTGATAAGCTGTTACTAGAACAGACCAGTCAGGACCGCCTGATGAAGAACATGCTGTTGGTATTAATCACTGTGCTACTGCTGGTTACGGCATTGGGTATTTGTGGTCTGGCGTTGTTTAATGTTGGCCGTCGCACCCGTCAGATTGGCACCCGCCGTGCCCTTGGCGCGAAAAAGTCGGACATCGTGCGCTACTTCCTGCTGGAAAACACTCTGGTGAGTTTGATTGGGATTGTGCTGGGGGTTGGACTGGCGCTGGCCATGAGTGATGTATTGATGCGTCATTACTCTCTGCCCCGTCTGGATAATTGGTTTATCCTGTACAGCCTGGCTGGCATCTACGTGATGGGAGTATTGGCAGTGTATTGGCCAGCTCAGCGTGCCACGTTGATTTCACCCAGTATTGCTACCCGTAGCGTATAACGGCAAAGTGTTGAACAGTCATAAGAGTAGCCGGGTACGCCCGGCTACCTGCTAATGAATAGAGAAAGTTAAGAGATAATGGAAAAAATCCTCATAGTGGATGATAACCAGGCGGTGTTGCAGGCCCTCAGTTTGTTGCTGGAAATTCATGGTTATCAACCTGTGCTTGCCAGTAACCCTGCCGAGGCTGTACAAGCGGTTATGTATCAACGCATTGCCCTGGTTATCCAGGATATGAACTTTACCGCCGACACTACCTCCGGTGAGGAGGGCAAAGCACTGTTTTACCAACTGAGGGAGCTTAATCCCAACCTGCCGATTATTCTGATTACTGCCTGGACCGAACTGGAAAGTGCAGTATCACTGGTAAAAGACGGTGCGGCCGATTATCTGGCCAAGCCCTGGGATGACACCAAGCTGTTAACCAGTATCAGCAACTTGCTGGAACTGGGTAATGCGTTAAAGGAAAATCAGCATTTTCGCCAGCGTCAGCGTCAGCAGCAGGCTGAGCTGAGTGAAAAAGACCTCTGTGGTTTGGTCTATGGCAGTCATACCATGCAACGTTTGGTGGATATGGCATTACAACTGGCTAAATCCGATGTGTCGGTGTTGATTACCGGCCCCAATGGTGCTGGTAAAGATAGGATTGCCGATATTATTCAGGCCAATTCCCCGTTAAAAGATAAACCCTTTATCAAGGTTAACGCCGGGGCATTACCCCAAGAGCTGATTGAGGCAGAGTTATTTGGCGCTGAAGCAGGCGCATACACCGGCAACAATGCGCGTCGGGCCGGGCGCTTTGAAGCGGCCGATGGTGGCACTTTGTTTTTGGATGAAATCGGTAATTTGCCTTTATCTGGACAGATTAAACTACTGCGTGTGCTGCAAACTGGCGAATTTGAGCGTCTGGGCTCTACCACTACACAAAAGGTGAAGGTGCGTTTAATTTCGGCCACCAATGCCGATTTACAGGACGATATTCAAGCCGGTCGTTTCCGAGAGGATTTGTATTACCGGCTGAATGTCGTTGAGCTCAGTTTACCGCCTCTGGCTCAGCGTCCTGACGATATTTTACCCTTAGTTGAGCATTTTTTGCCGGGGCGGGAATGCTCTTTGTCAGCAGAACGGGCATTGTTGGCTTATAGCTGGCCAGGTAATGTGCGTGAATTGGAAAATGCCTGCAAGCGGGCCAATGTGCTGCATCCTGTGGGCGTTCTGGAAGCCGAGCACTTTGCCATTCAAGGGAAAAATGTGCCGCTACAGCAAAGCCTTGAACCTGGCCCTGAGGAGATTCAACAGGCCATGGACAAACACAAAGGCGTAGTTGCAAAAGCGGCCCGTGAACTGGGACTAAGCCGCCAGGCTTTGTATCGCCGGCTTGAGAAATTTGAGCTGCTATGACGTTTAAGCTTAAGTACCAACTTATTGTTTGCACTCTGATTGCGGTTTGGGCCAGTGCTGCGCTGTATGCCTTGGTGTTGGATGTGTCTTTTGCACAGTTATTGCTGGTGACGGGGTTTGCTTCGTTAGTTGCCATCGTGCTTTGCCATTATGTGTTTGATGGGGTCGCCAAGCGCTTTGTGGCGCTCGAAACCGGATTGCTGAATTTCCGTGACAATGAATTTGGTGTCAGCCTGGCGGTGGATGGTAAGGATGAAATTAGTCATCTGGCTGCCTTATATAACGAAACCTCGAATAAGCTGCGCCAGGAGAAGCAATGGATCTATCAGCGCGAACTGATGCTGGATAAGGTGCTGCAAAGTTCGCCGCTGGCCGTCATGTTGTTGGACAACAGTGAACGGGTGATCTTCGCCAACGCCAGTGCCAGAGAGCTGTTGGCGCAAGGGAGCCGTATAGAAGGCGCGGCGTTGGAAAGCTTGCTCGAGACGCTGCCACAGACCATGGTCGAGGCGATACGCTCCGGGCGGGACGGTTTGTTCAGTGTCCAGAAGGATGATGACGAGCAAGGTAGCGAGGCCTGGCATCTGTCCCATGGCAGCTTTCTGATGAACGGTAACCAGCATAAATTATTGCTGTTTAAGCAACTGACCCGAGAGCTTAGTCGCCAGGAAGTGCAAACCTGGAAAAAGGTCATCCGGGTTATCAGCCATGAGTTGAATAATTCCCTGGCACCTATTTCATCCATGGTCCATTCCGGGCGTTTGCTGGCGGAGCAGCACGGGGATACCAGGCTGGTTAAAGTTTTTGAAACTATAGGTGAGCGGGCAAGCCATCTTAACAGCTTCATTCTGGGTTACGCCAAATTTGCCAAATTACCGCAGCCTAATCGCAGTCGGGTTGACTGGCAGGGCTTTGTCGACAGCCTGGCAGGCCAATGGGCATTTAAAGTAGAAGGCAGTTTGCCTGACACCCCAGGCTTTTTCGACCCGGCCCAAATGCAACAGGTGCTGATCAATTTGCTCAAGAATGCTGCGGAGTCAGGCTCTATCGGGGACGATATCAGCTTACAGGTGAAGACGCTGGAGAATGGCGTGCTGGTGGAGGTTTGCGACCGCGGCAGTGGTATGTCTGAGGCGGTATTAACCCAAGCTTTATTGCCATTCTATTCCACCAAGGGAGAAGGGACTGGCCTTGGATTGGCGCTTTGCCGGGAAATTGTTGAAGCCCATGACGGGCGGATCAGTTTATCCAATCGCGCGGGTGGGGGGCTTAAAGTCAGCTTTTTCCTGCCTGGCTGAGTTTTAGTATTTGTGTCGCTTTATTTGCAGGCTAAGCAAAAGGCGCGCTAATTTGCTCAGCGCGCCCAAGGTTCATCGCTTCTGACAGTTATAGCTTCAGCCTCACACCTACCCGGTTGAGCAGGGTGACCAATACCATCATCGCCAGGGCAAAAGCCACACTCCACAGCATGCCCGGGACACCGGAAGACAGCGCTTCTGGGCGCAAAGTCAGACCCAGACTGCCCAAGCCAGCGGCAAGAATGTAAGGCAGAATATAGATCAGCAACGGGTTATTGGCCGCAGGCTCAAATACTTTAACTATGCCGGTGTATTTTTGTACTTCCAACAGCTGATAGAAGAGTGCAAACAGCACACTACAAAAGAAGATGCTCAGTAACGCCCAGCTTGGCGTGGCCCATATTTTAGAAATTGGCCACAGCTGGCAGCTGACATAAGCCAGAATACCGCTGACCAGAATATACAGTCCAAGATTCAGGTGACGCTTTGGATAACGGTTATCAAAACACAGCAACGACATCAGGGTTCCAGCCAATACCATGGCAGTATGCGTATGGTTGCGATTTTCCTGGGCAAACCAGCCCAGTAAACCCGACTGGCCTTCGAATTGGGCAAAGAGTGGGAATAGACCAATAAAACCCAGGGCGACCAGACCAATCAGCAAAGGGCGCTGACCAACCAGCAAATAAGCAATCAAGGCAAACAGATATGCCCAGCCGATAAGGCCTAATATGCCCCACCACTGGTAGGTCATCCAGGTATTGTCCGGCCCTTCAAACAACCACCACAATATGGCCAGACCGGCAATGCCAACAGCTCTGATACTGAGTTGTAATGCATTGCTCCAGTCTTTGGGCAGACTGCACCACACCAGCAGCACAGAGATGTACATACAGAAGGTCCAAAGTGGAATGCTGATAGCCATAGCCGACGCGTCGTAGCCGCCGATACTGTTGACCATGTAAAAACCGATAATAATCAGACCCAAAGCCCTGACCAGGCCATGCTTGAATACTTCCCAGCTGTTATCCCCCTTGCTGACTCTGGCTTGCACTGCGAAGGGAATGGACATACCGACAATCAACAGAAAAGCCGGAAACACTAAGTCGACAAAGGTCATAGTGTCGGCATCGGCAGCAACGTGCTTCATCCAGGCGGGGATGTCGGCAATGCCTGCTAGTTCGTTAACAAACACCATGACCAGAATCGTCAGGCCACGGAACAGATCGATGGAAAGTATTCTTCCAGAAGTCAAAGTAGACATCACAAGTCCATGTTGGAAAGGGTGAACAGAAGCTACTCAATTCCGTGTTGCTCTGCAACTAATTAACATTTTACTTTCAATAATTGGTGACAAATTAACTTGTGAAGAAAAACGGCCAGTGGTGAAAATTCATCTGTAAAGGAGAGTTGTTCTCATTGAGGCGGGATGAAATAATAAACGAGAATTGTTATTAATAGAGGGTGCATTTAATGAAGAGGATAATCCAACCGCTGGTGTTGTTATTCTGCTTGATAAGCCAGCTTGCGTTTGCCTCCGGCCCAGGCCCAGAGCGTATTTTGCATCTGTTGTCCTATGTTGGTGTGGATTATCCCATGACGGTGGCTGACGGTCAGGTGGTCGATCAAGGTGAATATGTCGAGCAGGTGGAGTTTGCCGAGGCGGTTGAGGCCATATTGCAAAGCCTGCCTGCTACAGAAAAAACGCCACAATTGCTGGCGGACAGTCGCACCCTGCAGCAGCTTATTGAACAAAAGAGACCCGGTGCAGAGATCAAGGCCATGACGGAGGCGCTGAGTGAAGCTGTGACCCTGGCCTATGATATTAAACTGGCACCACGGGGTACCCCTGTACCTGCCAGCGTCAGTAATCTCTACCAGCAAATGTGTTCGGCTTGTCATGGTGCAACCGGTCTTGGAGATGGTGTCGCCGGGGCCGGAATGGAACCTGCACCCGCCAACTTCCATGATAACGAGCGTATGAATGAGCTGACCTTATTCGGGTTGTACAACACTATTACTTTGGGGGTGGAAGGGACAGGAATGGCTAGTTATACCAATCTGTCAGAAGCCGAGCGCTGGTCGCTGGCCGCTTTTGTGGCAGGGTATGTGACCGAAGCACCAGAACAGAAAGTAAAATCGCCCTTTAGTCTGGATGAGCTGGCTACCCTGACCCCCGCCCAGGTTGCAGCTCGTGGCCAGGATGTTGCTAAGTTTGTGCAGCTGCGCGCCCACCCGGACAGTATCGAATCGGATAAACCATCTCCTTTGGCATACGCTAAACAAACATTGGCTGATTCCTGGCTGGCGGTAGAGTCGGGTAACCTGGACAAAGCTTATCAATTGTCTATCGGCGCTTATCTGGAAGGTTTTGAGCTGGTGGAAGCCAGTCTCGACAATCTGGACAAAACCCTGCGTAAGGACATCGAGTTGGCCATGTTTGCCTATCGGGACGGACTGCGTGATGGACTGCCAGAAGCTGTGTTAGCACAACGTTATCAGCTTGCCCAGTCAAGCCTCGACAAAGCACAGATTCTGTTATCCGAAGGCGGCTTGTCACCTTTGCTGAGCTTTGTGGCGTCGTTGATTATCCTGTTGCGTGAAGGGCTGGAAGCCATTCTGGTACTGGCGGCTATCTATGCCTTTATGAGCCGCTCTGGTGCCTCTGGCAGCCTGAAATATGTGCATGGAGGCTGGATAGCCGCGCTGATCTGCGGTGTGGCAACCTGGGCGGTCGCCAATTACTTGTTTGATATTTCAGGTGCCAGCCGTGAGTTGACCGAGGGTATGACAGCCTTGCTGGCCACTGCCATTTTGCTGTGGGTAGGCATTTGGATGCATTCCAAAGCCCATGCCAGTAACTGGCAGCAATATATCAAAGAGAAGTTAAGTGCCAGCCTCAGTTCCGGACAAAACATCGGCTTTGCGGTACTGGCATTTGTTGCCGTGTATCGTGAAATCTTTGAAATAATTCTGTTCTATCAAGCCTTGTGGTTACAGGCTGGTGTGGAAGGGCAACAGGCTGTGCTGTTTGGCATGTTGGCGGCTACCGTGCTGTTGGTGGTGCTGAGTATTGTGATCTTTAAGCTGGCCATGCGTGTGCCGGTGGCCATGTTCTTCAAAGTCAACGCTGCCATTATGTTTGCTCTGGCGGTGATCTTTGCCGGGCGCGGAATTGCGGCGTTGCAGGAAACCGGCAGTATCGTCAGTATTCCGTTGAACCTGCCAGAAGCTACCTGGCTGGGCATTTATGCCGATGGCGTCACCCTGGCTTCTCAGGCGGCGGTAATAGTGTTGATTGTACTGATGACCTTAGTGCAGCGAAAAACACCGGCCTGATAGATAAGAAAAACGGCGCAGCTGCGCCGTTTTTATGTGCAGGGCAATACGCCGGGCTGTCTGGCCGTATTGCCACTGGGCTTGCCCGGTTAGAATGAAAACTTAATTCCCATCTGCGCCCGGTTGGTGCTGTGCGCGGCGTAGTGCTCAAATTTGGCGAACCATCCCCAGGACTGTGTAGCTAATTTGCCATCCAGCTCCAGGGCAATAGCATGACCATAATCCAGAAAGTCTTCGGTAAGTTCCGCGCGCTGGCCAAAGCTTTTGTCGGCGTAGCTGTAATGGCTGAACAGTTCGGTATCAGTGCCCAGCCAGGGCAGGGACGCAGCGAAACTTAGCACCAGCTTTACTCTGTTGCTGTCCAGTCGGTCTATCAGTTCCAGCGCATAAGTTTGTCCTGACTTGGCGTGATAGCGCAGCTCGCCACGCAGGAAATTATCGCCCAGCATATGCTCCAGGCTCAGTTCATAGCTTATGGCCTGGCTGAGACGACTGCTCAGCTCCAGTTCGGCATAGTTCAGGCTATGCCACTTTTGCCAGGCATTGGCGTTATCGAGATGGGCCAGTTCACCTACTACCAGTTCCAGGCGTGAGTCAGCATTAAATTTTTGCACCCGGCGCAGACCGCTAATCCAGCCGTCTTTTGCAAGCCCGGTCGAGGCTACGTCCCCCTTGTAGGTAGGGATAACGCCAATCTCGGTTTTACCCTCGCTGGTCTCGTGGCGCACATACAAACGGCGCAGATACAGGTGATCGGCCTTACCATCATCTAGGGTGTTGTGGCTGGAAGCAAACCCCTGACCTGTAGCGATAAAGGCCTGCAGGCTCCAGTCCTGGTTCATCTGATAGGCGGGATAAAACCTCAGGCGATACTGGTAGCGCAGGTCTGTACCCGAACGTTGATCCAAGCGCAGTTGACCGGCCAACTTGGCTTGCCAGCCCTGTGGGTGAGCTTGGGCAATGTTTGGGAGCTGCATAGACAAAAATATACAGGCAGTGAGGCAAGATAACTTCAAGGCACAAGACTCATTGAGGGGGAGGACAGGCTATTCCAGCCCAAAACCATGACAGCTTAATGAAACCAGTAAAGAGGTTATGCCGAGGTAATGAAAAAGACGAATGCCATACCCAGGCCCACGGCGACGATAAAATAGCGCAAGTAGGTCTGAGGAATTCGGTAGGCAAATGCGGCCCCTGCGTAGCCGCCTGCGAGGGCAGCGACACCCGTAACCAGCAGATGCTGAAGAGAGATGGCGCCCCCTACTGCATAAACGGCGACGGCTATGCTAGTTAAGAGCGCGGAGATAAGGTTTTTAACCCCGTTCATTCCGTGCAAATTGGTTTGCCCCATCAACCCTAGCGCAGCCAGCAGGATAATGCCCAGACCCCCGTTGAAATAGCCGCCATACACACAGACCGCAAATAATATGCTGATATTCAGTAACTGAGACTTTCTCGTGGTTACAGGAACTTGATTGGTCTTGGCTTGCAGCCTTTGCAACAGCCGGGGGGCGAACAAAAATGCTAAGGTGGCAAACAGGATCAGCCAGGGAATGAGCGTGGCAAACAACTGTTCACTGGACACCAGTAGCACCGCCGCACCGAGGCTTCCGCCGGCTATAGCTAAGATGCTTAAGGTAAAAAGGCCCATATTGGCTGGCCACTGGATATCACGTCGAAATCGCCAGGCGCTGGCAATATAGCCAGGCAGTAATGCCGCCGTGCCTGTGGCATTGGCTGAAATGCCAGGTAGACCAGCAAAGACCAGAACTGGCAGGGTGAAAAAACTCCCCCCGCCCGCAACGGCATTTAACAGCCCGCCGAAAAATCCAGCCAGTAGTACCGCAATCCATTCCATCACAAAGGACTAAGTGAGCATTTTGGATGCGCTATCTTAACCAGTTTGGTTCACATCTGGGCTATTCACCGCTTGCAGATCATCGTGTTTTATCAAGAAGATAACCCGTCTGGCTAACCGAATGGAACAACCACCCGGGCAAACGTGCAGCCAACCTTAACCAGAGCTGCGTGGAATAAACTCCACATCTACCAAAATACGTCCCTCAGAGGCGACCGCATCCTTTTTATTGCCTAGTAGTCTGCATACCGCGCGACCAATTTTGTCGGCATCGATATGCACGGTGGATAACGCCGGAGACATGCGGCAGGAGTCTTCCAGATCATCAAAGCCCACCACCGCAATATCCTGTCCGGGAATCCGGCCTAAGGCGCGCAGCTGTTCAATGGCGCCGTAGGCAATCACATCGTTAAAGCATACCAAGGCTTGCAGCAAAGGGTCGGCTTCCAGCGCCTGAATTACGGCTTGTCGTCCACCATGACGGTTGGTTTGAGCCTGGATACGGGTGATATGTTGCTTATTTAAGCCTGCACCGTCGACAGCCTGATTGAAACCACACAAGCGCTCATGGAAGTCAGAAATACTTTCGTTACCACCGATAAAGGCAATGTGTTTAAAGCCTCGGTTGAGCAAATGCTGAGTGGCCAAACGGGTTCCTCTGATGTTATCCGGGATCACCACGGGAGCACGGGCACCGGCAACATCCCGCATGATATGGATAACTGGGATACCGGCATCTATTTGCTGGTTAACCCAGGCGGCATCAGTTCCGGGAGCCGGACAAATGATCAGCGCAGCCAAGCGGTATTCTTTGAGCTTCTGCACGAGTTGTTTCTGGGTGGCAAAGTCCTCACCGCTGTTTACCAGTACGGACATATAGTCCATGGCACGGATATGCCTCTCCAAACCCACTGCCAGCTGGGCCGAATAGGGGTTAGTCAGGTCATTGATGACGATACCGACCAGATTGGAGCGGCGACTGCGCAGGGCTGCAGCATCACGGTTATACACGTAGCCCAGTTCATCAATGGCTTTTAAGACTTTTTCTCTGGAGCGGTCACTGACTTTGTCGCTTTCCGTTAACACCAAAGAGACGGTGGATTTGGAAACGCCTGCCTGTCTGGCGACGTCGAAAACTGTTATGTTTTTGTTGCTATTTATTGTCATTGGAATAAATCGTGGTTTTATCGTCCGGCATCGATCCGAAATGCCTTGAACAATACGATAGGCTTATTTTAACTTGTTAACAATTTTGGAAGGTTCCTTGATTTATTGAATTACGATGAACAATCCTGATTGTGGCTTTATTAACTAAGAAGGCTTTGGCGATGTCCCATCTACCGACAACAGGAAAATGGCTTAAGCTTTGTCTGGCGGGGTTGCTGAGCGGCCTGATACATTTACCTGCCATAGCAAGTACTCCTCCTAAAATCGCTAACAGTCAGTTTGTTGACCCTTTCATCGGTACAGGTGGTGACGGTCATAGTTTCCCCGGTGCTGTGGTGTCTTTCGGCATGATGCTGCTAAGTCTGGATACTGAGGCCGTGTTCCGCGGTGTTGACCCGCAACCTTAAATCTACAAAGGCTGTGCCGGTTATCATCAAGACGATACCACTATGCTGGGTTTTTCACACACCCATTTTTCAGGAATCGGCCGCTCAGACTTTGGTGACTTGCTGATCCAGTCCATGGTGGGTGTTGCTCATACCAAGCCCGGCTTTTTCCTCAGCTATCTGGCGGATACTTATGAGCCGGATTTGGTCTACAAGTATAATCTGTCGGCACTTACATTCGAGGGCTGGAGCTTTGAAAAGGCCATTCAATCCATCATTGTTAAGCCTATTAATAGCCTATGGTAGGAATACCAATTGTCTTTACCCTACTGACATTATTTAAAAATATGTGGGTAAATGTTTATGCGCTAAATCAACTAGTTTGATATCGGAAAAAAGAATCAACTAGTAAAAACATAGTAAAACAAAGAATCTCTCTTGTTTGGCCGCTAAAAGTGGCTGTTTTTCGTTTTTAATGCTTGTAATACGAGCATATATCCGTTCAAATTGTTCGCATAATCAACAATCTGCGGATGTAGAACAGTCAAAATAGCTGTCGACCAAAGCAGATGAAAAATAAAAATAAAATATGCAGCCAACTAATACCTTCAGGCTGAAAAGACTTAGGGAACTACAATTTTTAACCCAGCTTTGTTTGGTCGTTGTGTTTTTACACTGGACCTGGATTGGCGAATGGGTTGTTACCGCATATGTACCCTGTGTCTCGGTACTCCTGTACATCAGCTATCGCATAGCCTCTTGCGGCCGGATGGAGCTGGGTATTGCCCTATTCCTGGGGATAGTGAATTTTAGTGCTTTGCTGTTTATGTGGGTGTTTTACGGGCTGCGAGATGAAGTGGTGATGCTGTTGCCAGCAGTCATGTTCTTTGCCGCCATGCTAAGCGGTATGCGGCTTATGCTGTGGAGTTTCGCTTTGAATGCCATTAACTTGCTGCTGCTTGGTAGTGTGGGGCATTTTTCCCAGTGGCATCGTGTCATCCCAGAACAAGACCTCAATAGTGCCTTTTTAATGTTACTGCTGCTGGGCATGACCGCTTACGGTATCTGGACAGTGGTTTCTCAACTGCGCACCACCCTGGATGAATTACGTCTGGAAAATGCCAGGTATAGAGACTCTCAGGTACAAGTGGCGCAGCTTATTCATCATGATCCCCTCACCGGTTTAGCCAACCGGCTAAAAGCCCGAGAAATATTCGAAACTTCCGTGCACGCGGCGAAAGCCAACCAAACTATGGTGGCGTTGACCTTTCTGGATCTGGATAACTTCAAGTCTATTAACGATTCATTAGGTCATAGATTAGGAGATATCTATCTTCAGCAAGTTGCCAACAAGTTCAAATCGACCTTGCGTGAGTCCGACCATTTGTGTCGCTTTGGTGGAGACGAGTTTGTCATCATCAGTACTAACCTCACGCACAGCAAGCAAGTCGACGCTCTGGCCATGCGTATTTTGCAATGCAGTGCCATGCCACTGGAAATTGACGGCCATGAGCTGACCCTGACCTGTTCCATGGGCATCTCAATGGTGCCGCAAGACGGCAATGATTTTGACAACATTTGCCAGCAAGCCGATTTAGCCATGTATACGGCGAAGGAAAGTGGTCGTAATCAGTACCGTTACTTCCAGCCCAATATGAGTGAGCAACTCTCCAAGCAGTTAGGCCTGGAACGTGGCCTTAGAAATGCCATCGAGCTTAAGCAATTGTCCATTCATTATCAGCCTAAAGTCTGTCTTCGCAGCGGCAAAATTGAGTCGGTTGAAGCCTTGCTACGTTGGGACCATCCGCAGATTGGCCGGATCAGCCCCGATGTATTTATTCCCCTGGCTGAACGCTGTGGACAAATTGGTGTATTGGGTGAGTGGGTGTTGGAAAATGCGATTTCTCAATGTGTGGAATGGCATAAGGCCGGCTTGCCGGAGTTGTCTGTGGCAGTGAACGTTTCCCCCATGCAGTTACTCAGTGGGCGTTTTGCCCGCACGCTCGCGAGTTTATTAGAAAAGTATGGGCTGGAAGGGCGCTTTCTGTTGCTGGAGCTGACCGAGTCGGTTTTCATCGAAGCCAAACAGGAATTGCAGCAGTGTTTGTCCACCGTGCAGGGGCTGGGGGTGAATCTGGCTATTGATGACTTTGGTACTGGCTACTCCAACCTGGCTTATCTGAAAAAATTCAGGGTTGCACAGCTGAAGATTGATCGCTCCTTTGTGACCAATTTGCTGGATAGCGCCGAGAACCAGGCGATTGTCACGGCTATCGTTAATATGTCTCATAGTCTGGGCCTGACGACTATTGCTGAAGGTATAGAAGATAAACCGACGGCCGATTTTCTGACTAGCCTGGGCTGTGACAAGGGGCAAGGGTTTCATTGGTCGGCACCTTTGGATGCGGCGCAAATGCCAAGATTATTGCAACTGCTGCGCCCAGCCTGCTAAGCCATCATGCAGACCCACATAAGACCAGTTCAGCATGCTTTGAAAGTCACCGATAGCGGTGCTGCCAATGTCATAGACAAATTCAGCATCCAAGCCACGACGGTTAATACCGCCGAGGTTTCCATTAAACACATCTACCCCGGCAATCACACCGGCACACTTGCTGCTGCGTACAGGGTTAACCGAGTCACAGTATAAGCCGTTACCCATACATTCACGCAGTTTGGTCACTGCGCTGATAGTGATTAAGGTATTGTCCAGTCAGCGTCGTCAGCGCGATTGAGAGGGCAGAAAGTCTGAAACTCTTTGTCATGATGCAGTTCCTCTGTGTCTTGTTCGCTTTATGGAAGATTCCATAAAGCGAACAAGACTTTTTGAGATTATCCTGCCTGGATTCAAACTACACGCGGCAGTAATAAGAATTATTTTCGCATAAATATAAATTGCTAACACAAATGCAAGTCGTTATCATTTGTGTTGTTTGGCGGGGTGTGGAAATTCCGTCTGGTTATTTTTGTATGGAGTGGTTCATGTCACAGTTTTCTCTGCAATATCTGTCTACTGCTGTTGCCCTAGGTTTATCTTTACCCGTTATTGCCAACCCGGTTCCTTCTCAGGATGTAGAAACCATAGTGGTAACAGCGTCGGGATTTGAGCAGAAGCTGGTAGATGCCCCTGCCAGTGTTTCTGTGATCAGCCGTGTTGAACTACAAAATAAACCTTTTACCAGCCTTGCAGATGCGCTTCGTGACATTGAAGGCATTGATGTGGGTAGTGGTCAGGATAAAAACGGTAACATCAGCATCACTATGCGCGGTTTACCCTCTGACTACACCTTGGTCCTGATCAACGGTCGCCGCCAATCAGACATTGGTGACATTGGTCCCAACAACTTTGGCAATAGCCAGTTTATGTATATGCCGCCACTGGAGGCCATTGAGCGAATCGAAGTGGTGCGCGGGCCTATGTCTACCTTGTACGGTGCCGATGCCATAGGTGGTGTCATTAACATTATTACCCGCAAACAGATGGAAGAAACCGTTGGCAGCCTGAGTCTCGGCTCCACGTTCCAGCAAGATGACCAATATGGTGATGACCAAAAAGCGGACTTCTATCTGACTGGCCCCAGCGGTATCGATAATCTGGCCTATACCCTGAGGGCCAGTATCTATGACCGTGAGCAAAGCGAACCGACTTATGCTGATAGCTTGCCTTTACCAGGAGGTGGTACCTGGACGGATGAAGGCAGTTTTGGTGACAAGAAAATTGTCGCGGCAAAAAACTGGAATGCGGGGTTTAGTCTGAACTATGCCCTTAGTGACACCCAGGAACTGGCCTTTGATTATGACATTGCCAAGCAGCGTTATGACAATACGCAAGGGCAGACTGGCACCCTGGATAGTCCCGTCAGCCTGTGGCGTAGCCGTGGCGGTATCATTCAGCCAAGGGTAGGTTACACCCCTTACCAACGTGTAGAGCGTGAACAATTTGTCTTGTCGCATATCGGCCGTTGGGAGCAGGGTACCCTGACTAGCAGTTTAACGCGTAGTCGCAGCGAAAACTTCGGTCGTTCATTACCTCTGACAGTGCAGGAGCGCAGTGATTTACAAGCTATCTGGGATCAGGCTGTGCTTGATCAGGGCAGCAACAATCCTAAGTTGACCGAGACGTTGTACAACAAACTGGAACAGCAGTTCTTGCCCAGGCCCTTACGCAATCTGAAAATCGACAATCTGATCCTGGATACCAAGCTAGAATCTCAGTGGCAAAATCACTATTTCGTCGTTGGTGGTCAGTACTTCAACGCGGAAATGGAAGACGGCGTCTTCGGCATGTATGGCGACGGTTTCCGGCAGGGTACCAGCCAGAAACACCAACAGTGGGCTGTTTTTGCTGAAGACAGCTGGGATCTGAGCGACGCACTCACTGCAGTATTTGGTGGTCGTTATGATGATCACAACATCTTTGGTGGTCAGTTTAGTCCTCGTGCTTATCTCAATGTGAGTCTGAACGAAGACTGGACGGTTAAAGGTGGCATCAGCACGGGGTATAAAACCCCTAAGCCCAATCAGTTGTTCCCCGGTATCGTCGGTTTTGGCGGCCAAGGTGTTAGCCCTTTTGTCGGCACCCCGGATCTGCAGCCTGAAACCAGTGTGAACTACGAAGTGGCTGCCTACTATCAGGGCAACGCCTGGTTAAGCGGTAACATCACACTGTTTTATAACGACTTTAAAGACAAGATAATTAATCAGGATAATCTGCCAAATTGTGAAGTGGCGGCAAATGGACAGGCTTGTGTTGATATTGGTCCAGGTTGGGCTGGTTTAGGCTATACCAGTTTCTCTCAGGCGGATAATGTGGATAAGGCTGAAACCCGCGGAGTGGAATTGGCTGGTAAGCTAAGCTTTACCGACAACCTGAGCCTGAATGCCAACTACACCTATACCGACAGCGAAGTGAAAAGCGGCCGTGACGCGGGTTTACCGCTGGTCAGCACACCCAAAAATATGTTGAACGCTACCCTTAACTGGCAAGTACTGGAGGACCTGAGCCTGTCGTTAATTGCTGAGGTACGCAGTAAACGCTTCCGCGGCACCGCAGATGTGCAGGGGCCACAGGGGTCAGAAACTGTCGAGCTTTACTATAAGGCTTATGAGTTGCTGCATTTGGCAGCGCGTTATCAGGTCAACGACAAGCTGACCATTCATGGTCGTATTAACAACCTGTTAGATGAAAACCTGTCTACCCGTACTTGCTTGTTGTCGGCAGATGAACTGGGATATGAATGCGCGTCTGACTACAACACTACGGAAAAAGCCCGTAGCTTCTGGGTGTCGGCCAATTATCTGTTCTGAGTCGCCGAGCAACTAGATTCATCATCTTCGAATTGAAAATCCCCGCTTTGCGGGGTTTTTTTTAGCTAAATGGTCGATTAAGTAAAATTTCATTGTCATTTCGCGCAGATTATTGCTATCCAATAGCCTTAGTTTCTCTTGTAAATTCAAGACCTCCTCATGCCCAGAGCAACCCTTACCACACTGGCATCTCCTCTTCTCAGTCTACTGGTGTACTCCATTGGTCATGGACTGCTGACGACCTTACTGACCCTTAGAATGACTGCGGAAGATGTCTCGCCAACCCTGATTGGTATGATTTCAACGGCCTATTTTGCCGGTTTGATGATGGGCTCTTTTATCAACAGTAAAGTGATTATGCGGGTAGGGCATATCCGTGCCTATGCGGCTTATGCTTCAATCCTTTGCAGTCTGGCCTTATTGTTCGGCATTTTTGTCGCCCCGGAATCATGGATGCTGCTGCGTCTTATCGGTGGGTTTGCGACCGGGGGATTACTGGTGGTGATTGAATCCTGGATCATTGTCAGTAGCCCTGTAGCGCACCGGGGGCGCATTATGGCGCTGTATATGGTGCTGTTTTACGCGGCCATGATCTTGGGGCAAATGGCTTTGAAGCAGCTCGATATTATGACATTGTTGCCTTTTGTTTTTGCAGCACTGGCCTGTTCTTTGTCTGTATTGCCGCTGGTGCTCTCTAAAGTCAGTGTGCAGCATCTGGAGCGCCATGAAAAATTGCCCTTTTTCAGTCTGATTCGCCTCACACCTACAGCCGTATTCAGTTGCTTTATCTCCGGCCTTATCCTCAGTGTGGCATATGGCCTGTTGCCGTTTTTCTATGCTAAATCCGGTATGCAGATCAAAGACATCGCCGATATGATGGCCTACCTGATACTTGGCGGACTCTGCCTGCAATACCCTCTTGGACGCTTGTCTGACCGTTTTGACCGGCGTTTGGTATTGATCTGTCTGTTCAGTGGCATCTTGCTGGTGGGATTGGCATTTGTATTACTGCATCCAAGTGGCAACAGCACGCAAGCCGCCATATTAACCCTGATGCTGGGTGGCGTGATTTTCGCGGTTTACCCCATCAGTCTCAGCCAGGCCTGTGATGAACTCAACCCCTCTCAGGTCGTGGCGGCTAATCAGGGTTTATTACTGTGTTACAGCATAGGGGCCATGAGTGGTCCACTGTTGGCACCTGTGTTTATTCACCAATTTGGCCCGCAAGGCATCTTTATTTACTTTGCCTGTGCATCGGCAATTTGTTTGCTTTTCCTTATCTGGCGGCGCTTGGTACGAGAACCCGTGCCACTGGAAGATCATGTGGCATTCTCCACCAGTACGCCTAACACCCCGGTGATGGCAGAGTTAGACCCGCGAGCCGATGCCTCCCCTTTGATGCCAGATGACCCCGCCCAGGATTATTACGACAAACGCTGATAAGGTTGCGCCAAATTATTAAGTTCGCAAATAGGAATGATTTGCATATTTAATTGTATCCGTTTAAAGTCTGCGACATTGACCCGTTAACGGGGTTGTCAGCCGAGATGTTTTGTTATGTCCAGAGGTGCGCTTCGCTCCTTTTACAGCAGCAGCCGCTGGCTGCATATTTACCTGTCTACCGCCTTATTTGCATTGCTGGTGTTTTTTTGTATCAGCGGCGTTGTGCTCAATCATATCAGTTGGCTGGATGACACGGGCGAGGCCGGCGATCAACGTCTTGAGCTTCCGGTTTCGTGGTACACGCTGGAAGCCGCTCCTGAGCAACTAATCGCTGAGGTAGGAGCATACCTGCAAAACCAGCATAACCTGCGCGCTCCTCGCGCAGTGGAGTGGTCAGCCGATGACCAGGAGCTGGTAATGGACTACGCCTTACCAGCGGGCTTTGCCTTAGTCACGTTGGACCTCCAGGGCAGAGAATTGCTGCTTGAGTTCCATAAAGGCAACTGGTTGTCGGTATGGGGGGATCTGCATAAAGGCCGGCACAGTGGCCAGGCATGGTCCTGGGTGATTGATGTGTCAGCGGTTCTGATGCTGCTGTTTGCCCTCACTGGCATGGTGATCCTGTTGCAAAACCGTACCAAACGTCGCTCCGGGCTGATAGCAGCAGCCTTAGGCGTGATCACACCGGTACTGATTTATGTTCTGTTTGTACCAACACTTTTGGGAGTTTAAGGATGAAATATGCTGCTCTGGTGCTTGCCGCCACTCTGATTGGCGGCTATGCCGATGCTGCACAGCTTGAAATAACCCTGAATCAGCCAGCACTCGATGTTCAGCCTTATCACCGCCCTTACATTGCCGTATGGGTGGAAGATAGTCAGCGCAATGCGGTTGCCACTATTGCGCTGTGGAAGCAGTTGGAAGAAGGCGACAAATGGCTCAAAGACCTGCGCCAGTACTGGCGTAAGGTGGGGCGTAATGCTGGTAGTGAGATCGATGCGGTCACCGGTGCCACACGTCGCCCTGGCGACCATCTGTTGCACTGGGATGGTAAGGACAGCCAAGGTAAGCCGCTGCCTGCCGGAGAATATTTACTGAACGTCGAAGCGTCACGGGAAGAAGGCGGCAGAGACTACCACAGGGTGGCCTTTGAGCTTGGCAAACAAGGGCAAATTAACTTACCGGCCAAAATTGAACTGGGCCCAATTCAAATCAGTGTGAAATAGGAAGGAATGTTGCAATGCGTATAAAACCCATAGCGCTATGGATTAAAGCGGCTGGCCTTGCCGGTCTGATGTTAAGCAGCCAAGCGGCGCTGGCTCACGCCCGTTGGTTGGTGCCCAGTCATACTAATCTGTCTGGCCAGGAAGCCCATGCCATTGCGCTGGACTTGAGTATTTCCAATGATATTTTTCATGCCGACAAAAGCTATGGCAATTCCACTGATAAGGGGCCAGGCGGGCGCAGTAAACCTCAGCTTATCGCCACTGCGCCAGACGGCAGCCGCAGTGACGCAATCGCGTATGTGGACTTACTTCGAAAAAGCGCGGCTGGTGTAACGCTGAGCCAGTCCGGCACTTATCGTATTGGTTTGGAACAACCCGCTACCTTGTTTACTTTTTTTAAGGATGCTAAGGGTGAGCGCGGCCGGGTTTTCGGTGGTAAGGACAGCCAGGAGATACCCTCAGGCGCCACCGCTTTGTCTACCACACGAATGCAGGCCAGAGTGGAAACCTTTGTCAGTCGCAACCAAACTACCGACATCAAGCCCACCGGCCAGGGACTGGAACTGGGTGGCGGCACCCATCCCAATGATCTGTTCACCGGTGAAACCATTCGCTGGCAGTTATTGCAGGACGGCAAGCCGGTAGCTGAAGGCACCGAAGTGACATTAATGCGTGCCGGTACCCGCTATCGTAACGAGCGAGGGGACATCCAGCTTAAAGCCGATGCGCAAGGTTTTATTCAAGTGTCGTTGGAGCATGCCGGTATGTACTTGCTGGAAGCTGGGGTAAACCGCGAATCTGATACTCAGGGGATAGATACTGAGCGGGCCTCACTATTTTTAACCTTTGAAGTCGTACCAGCCTGATATTTCAGCAGATCGGTGCAATATCGATCTGCACCACCTTTCTTTTAACTCATTGATTATTAATGCCTAATCTTGGGTGTCTCAATTTGGGGACATCCTTGTGTTCCTATTGATAAAGGGATCTCTTGGGAAACCACCTGCTTTGCACAATGGCTGTCGGCAATTTGAGACAGTTATGCACGGAGTAGGGCATGTATGTTTGATTAACTTTATGTTTTGGCTAGTGAATATATAACTGGTTCAGTTCTTGATTGGCTACCCGCCGAGTAGTAACTGAAATATAGGAGCACCCTATGAAACCCATGTTATCCGTTTTTCCATTAGCCCTGCTGTTAAGCGCTTGTGGAGGCTCTGGCAGTGATAGCGAACCGGTTCCACCAACACTTACCTCTACCTCAACTTTCTTTTCTCTGGCCGTTTCCGATGCGCCGGTTGATGAGGCGCAGGCGGTGGTTGTGTATTTTGATGAGGTGGAGCTGATAAGTAGTGAAGGTAATCAGCGTTTTTCTGTCACGGATGAAAGTGGAAATCCCAGAAAAGTAGATTTGTTGTCTGTGCAAGGGAGTGCTTTTGAGTCCATTGTATCTGCGACGGAAATCCCGCTAGGAACCTATTCGCAACTGCGCGTATCCGTTACCGATGCGTCCTACATCGAAATGAATGAAGGCACCTTTCCATTAAAAGTTCCCAGCGGTGAACTGAAGCTGGATGGCTTTACCGCCCTGCCTAATGTGCAGGCTGCTTACACCCTGGAATTTGATTTACGTAAGTCCCTTGTCGATCCCGTTGGTCAACAGGTTATTTTCCTTAAGCCCCGTGGTGTCAGGCTGGTTGCTAACAGCGAGGTGGGCGTACTGGAAGGCACTGTAGCATCAAGCCTGATTGAGGATGCCAGCTGTGCCGATAAGGTTGACCCTCTGGTGGGTAACGCGGTTTATCTGTATGCCGGTAAGGACATAGCATTTGATAACCTAGGTGATGATGCCGACAGCCCGACTGATACCAATGAAGTGTCACCGTACAGCATGGCAGCCGTAAACTTTGATGAAGCCACGTCAACTTATCGTTATCAGGTTGGTTATGTCGCCGCAGGTGATTATACCCTGGCCTTTACTTGCCGCGCGGATCTGGATATGCCTGAGACTGATGAGGGGCTGGATGATGGCTTTGTACTGATGCAGGCTAAGGAAGCCGCAGTGTCTGCTGGGCAAACAACAGTGCTTGATTTCCCCTGATCGCTAGTGCCGACAGGGTTGTCACCCTGTTGGTTGTTTAGTAAACAATAAGGGTGTCGGGAATTGGCAACAACCATATCCCGATATTTTTATTGAAATATGGATAACCTTTTGAAAATAAAGAGAAATAAAAGTTGGCCCGCATCTTGATATGTATTTAGTAACTCGACGAGTTGGTGCCACTCCTCCGACTCGACGAGCTCCAAACGGGCCGGCATTCGCCCTTAAGAGTGCCATTCCCTGAAGGTGTTTTGGCCGTACCACTTTGGTACGGTCTTTTTTTATGTGCCTAAAAATTCCGGCTGCCAGCCAAGATTCGTTCTGGCTTTTTCACTGCACAGTTGTTGATGCAGTCCATAGCCTTCAGTCCAGGTGCCGTAGGTAGCAAGCCAGTCGCTGATAGGGACGCGTTTTACCGCTTTGTCGGCAAGTCGCCCGGCGAGTGTTACTGCCGGTATATGCAACGCACAACCAATATACTCCTCGCCATCTTGGCCCCGTTCAATTACCAAGCGATAAAGCCTGGCTAAATCCCGCCGTTCCACAATAGGCCAACTGAGATTCTCGATATCAGGAATAGTGGGCTGGCCGTGACGTTCCAGTTCCCAATGCAGGATTGGCATGGCAAATTGCTGCGCCTCGCTAACCACATTGGCCGGACTGATCCTGCGCAAACGAATATTTGGCTGTGTAGCTAACCAAGTGCTGTTATCCAGCATCCATTGAAAGTCACGAATTGACTGGGGCTGGCTTTGTTCGTTGATCTGGCTTGGCTGGCTACCAAAGGTCCAGCAACCTGTGGTATAGACAATCAGCAGGGGCTCGGTGCGTGTTGCGGCGGCATTCCCTACAGCCTTCATTAAGCGTAGGTCGACGTCCCCCATGTCATCACCAAACCCACAGGCGGTATGAATCAGCACATCAACTTCGCTAAGCGCATCAACCCAGTTTTCCGGTGCGTTAATGTCACCTATCAATGTGCTGACATTGTCGGGTAGTGAGGATGCACTTTTTGCACTTCGACAAAGTGCGGTCAGCCGATACTGGTGGACTAATAACTCGGCTACAACGGCAGAGCCTATACTGCCTGTGGCGCCTGTGATTAAAACGCGGTTGTCCATATTTAATTCTCCATTATTCATAACAGTATCATGCAAAAATGGCGGGTGACTGTGATTCTTATGGCGTCAGTAGTATCGCAGTTCGCGTACCTTGCCCCAAAATACCCGGTACGACCAGAGGGTATAGGCCAGGATGCAGGGTACCACAA
The DNA here is from genome assembly GCF_017255015.1 of Bowmanella yangjiangensis. Classification (GTDB taxonomy): domain Bacteria; phylum Pseudomonadota; class Gammaproteobacteria; order Enterobacterales; family Alteromonadaceae; genus Bowmanella; species Bowmanella yangjiangensis. The sequence goes on from NZ_JAFKCS010000004.1 coordinate 88,884, forward strand.
TCAGGGCGCCCACCAGAATAAAGCGCAGAGAGGCCGGCGCACTGGCTGCCTCAAAGATGGTCATTTTGCCCGGTACAATATCGGGGAAGAAACTGAATGCCAGACCCTGGAAGCAGAACAAAAAGATAAACAGGGCAATTATAAAGGGCACCCAGCAACCTGAGTCGTCAGCCAGCGGCATGCGCTTGAGCACCTGATGGCAGATAACAAACAAACAGAGGCTGACAAAGGGAATCGGCCAGATAAACAGGGCAAAGGGCAGGCTGGTCCAACGTTCCAACACCGCGGCATTGATGAGCGGATTGACCAGGCACACCGCCAGCACCCCAACAAAGCAGATCCAGCCGGTTTTACGCGCCCAGTGAATGGCTTTAAGTTGCAGTTCACCTTCGGTTTTCATAATCAGCCAGCAGGCACCAATAAAGCAGTAGGCGGCGGTAACGCCGAAACCACTAAGCAGGGCAAATACTTCGGCTTGCAGACTATGTTCAAAGCCCATGATATACATGCCCAGCATGTAACCCTGCATAAAGGACGCCAGCAGGGAGCCAAACTTAAAGGCCTTATCCCAGTTTGGCTTGCGGGTTTGCTTGACCTTGGCGCGAAAATCAAAGGCTACCCCCCGTAATATCAGGCCAAATAACATAAAGGTGGCGGGCAGGTACAGCTCTTTAAGCACTAGGCTGTGGGCACTGGGGAAGGCGATAAAGAGCAAGCCGACGGCCAGTACCAGCCAGGTTTCATTGGCGTCCCAGAACGGGCCGATTGAGGCGATCATCTGGTCGGCTTTTTGCTCATGCTTCAAGGGCAGTAACATGCCAACACCCAAATCGTAACCGTCGAGAATAGCGTAAACCAGGATGGCTAATCCCATTAGGCCAACAAAGATATAGGGCAGATGTGCGTCCAAAATCATCAGTTTGCTCCTTGGGCCAGAGGCGCGTTGTCTTTGTAATTGGGGTGCTCTTCGGGTTGAATTTCTTCTATTTCCACTGCTTTGCGAGCCATCAGCATCAGGGTACGGATATAAGCCACCAGTAAAAAGGCATACAGGCTGATATACAGAATAAAGGTCAGCAACACATTGCCTGAGGCAATATCGGTAACCGCATCGGCGGTACGCAGCACACCGCTGACCAGATAAGGCTGACGGCCAATCTCTGTCACATACCAACCCGCCAGGGTCGCCAGCCAGCCAGAGAATGTCATGGCCATCGTGGTCTTCAGCATCCAGGGCGATAGTTGGCCTTTACGCCACAGTTGATAACTACCAACCCAGGCTACCAACAGCATCAGCATGCCAATACCGACCATAATGCGAAAGCCATAGAACACCGGTTTTACCGGCGGGTGCTCGCCGATAAATTCGTTGAGGCCACGAATTTCACCGTCCATTTCATGGGTCAGAATCAGACTGGCCATATTGGGAATGCCGATGGCGAAATGGTTGGTGCGCTGCGCCTCGTCAGGAATGGCGAACAGTAGCAGCGGGGCGCCTTGTTCGGTTTCCCAAACCCCTTCCATAGCAGCGACTTTTTGTGGCTGGTGCTTAAAGGTGTTCAGGCCGTGCAGGTCGCCCACCAGAATCTGCAGTGGCATCAGTATGGCGGCAAAGGTCAGCGCAGTTTTCAGGGCCAGACGGGGAGCGCGTTTACTGTCGCCCCGGTAGATGCGATAGGCCGATAGACCTGCCATCAGGAAACTGGCGGTCAGGCCGGAAGCCAGCAACATATGGGCTAAACGATAGGGGAAGGATGGATTAAAGATTACCGCCCACCAGTCCAGCACATGTGCCACTCCATCGCGCATTTCAAAACCCTGCGGGGTCTGCATCCAGGAGTTGAGTGCCAGGATCCAAAATGCCGATAAGGAGGTGCCAATCGCCACCATGCAGGTCGCCAGGGTGTGTACCCAGTTAGGTACCCGGCCCTGGCCAAACAGCATCACGCCAAGGAAGGTGGCTTCCAGAAAAAACGCGGTCAGCACTTCATAGCCAAGCAGCGGACCGGCAATATTGCCAACCTTCTCCATAAAGCCCGGCCAATTGGTGCCAAACTGGAAAGACATGGTAATACCTGAAACCACGCCCAGCGCAAAGCTCAAGGCGAAGACTTTTACCCAAAACCGGTAGGCGCGCATCCAGACCGGATCGCGGGACAGATCAAAACGAATTTTGAAATAGCACAGCAGCCAGCACAGGGCGATGGTAATAGTCGGGAATAAAATGTGGAAACTGATATTGGCGGCAAATTGCAGCCGGGACAGCAACAGTACGTCTTCCATCCGGTTTCTCCGATTGGGGTTAGAACTGTCCGGCCAACCCGGCCGGACTTTAAGTCGGCGCAGCGGCCCGCAGGTTAGCGGTTTTCTTTGCGCTCTTCCTTGCCGATAAACTTATCTTTCATATCCAGCACTTTGCCGACACCGGAACTGAGTTTAAGCAGGGTATTGAGGTTATCCGGGCTTAAGCGCTGCAACTCGTTGGTCCATTTGGTCACAGATTCAAGCAGGTCGTGGATTTCCTGCAAACGTTGTTGGGCGTGCTGCTCTTGTGAGTTGGAAGGCTTGTCTAGCAGCATATCGCGCAGCAGCGACAGGGTAGGATCAATTTCGCGTTTACGGCGCTCTTCCATCACCCGCTTAGCCATATCCCAGATACTGCCGATAGCGCGGAAATAGTCCTTGCGGTCCCCTGGCAGGTGAGACAGTTGTACCAACTGCCAGGACTGCAATTCTTTCAGGCCCATACTGACGTTGCCGCGGGAGATATTCAGGGTTTCAGCGATATCATTGGCGGTCAGCGGCTCTGCACTGATCACCAGCAGGGCGTACATCTGCCCGACGGTGCGGTTAAAGCCCCAGCGGCTGCCCATTTCGCCGAAGTGCATCACAAAGCTGGTGAGGTTTGGAGTCAGATTCATGGTTTTTCTGAAGTTTCAGTAATTTCTGAAAATTATAAATGTTTATTGATCTGGCGCAAGGTTTTTAGGTGATTTTTTTGTGGGATCTCATTGGTGTTGGCAAAACAGGCTCTAGTCCAGATTCAGATGGAAAAACTGATTGAACGGACTTTTCTCGTAATCACCAAAGGCTGGGCCACTTATAAAGCCGTAGCGCTGGTATAGGCGGATAGCGGGGTCAAATGCCTCGCCTGAGCCGGTTTCCAGCATTAGTCGACCTATACCTCTTATTTTGGCCTGCTGGATGATATGTTCCAGCAACCTGCTTGCTACCCCTTGTTTAAGGCAATCGGGGTGGGTACGCATGGATTTAATTTCACCTTCGTCAGTATTCAGGGTTTTCAGTGCACCGATGCCGCAAGCGATATCCTCAAGCCAGGCGCAATAAAGTTGGATCCCGGGCTGCTTAAACGCGGATAAATCCAGGGCGAATACCTGTTCGGGCGGCGAGTTTTCATACATGCCAGCCAGGTGTATTTGCAACAGCCCGATAACCTGGGGATGGCTAAGGTCGGCGTTAGTTATTTTCATCAGGGATTTCCTACAGCTAACAAATACTGGGCGGTGTGCTTACCCGGATTATGGAACTGACTGGTGCCGAACAATTTAAAACGTATGGCATCGCCACTGTGTAATTCAAAATGTTGCGTATCTAGTGTCAGTTGCAGGCAACCTTGCTGCATCACCAGGTGTTGTTCCAGTCCCGGAAGCGGCGGCTTAGCAAATTGGACAAGGGCCCCAGCCGGTAATTTGATCTCCAGCAGTTCAATATTGAAGCCGTTGGCCGGCGGAGACAGCAAACGGCGCTGATAGCCGCTTTGTGGGTCGGTCCACTCCGGCATCTGCGCGGCCCGAAACAAGCTAATACCGCCGGACTCAGCGTCATACATCAATTGTGACAAGGTGATGCCATAGATATTGCACAGGCTGTTTAACTGGCTAGCGGTTGGGCTGGTGCTGGCATTTTCCATGCGTGACAGGGTGGCTTTGCTGATCCCACTGTTTGTTGCCAGCGTGTCCAGTGACATCTTGTGCTGTTGACGCAGTTTAAGTAAATACGCGGCTAGACGTTTCTCGGTGTTCATTTCGAATATGAAATAATGTTTCTTTTTTGGGATGTTATGGGGTGGTAATGAAATGGTCAATAGCGCAACAAAAAATGCCCTGCATTTACTGCTCGGGCAACGGGAAGTTCTGTTATTCAGCCGGTACCTGGTACTGACGATGAATCTCGGCGACCTGGACCAGGTAGCGGTTGTACCATCCCGCCCGGCCTTTTTTCTGCGCCTGGGCATGCAGAGGATCCGCCTTCCATGCCTGAATGGAAGTCATATCCGGCCAATAAGAGATGGCCACTTCCTGATTGCCTTCGCATAAGGCAAAAAACTCCACGCAGCCATATTTATCCATAGCCAATTGCCGTAACTTGCCAGCTAATTCAGAGTATTCTTGATCCAGCTCGCCGATCTCTGCACGAAAAATAACCGCAAACATAAAATCTCCTTAGTGAGGACAAATATCAGTATTCGAAAGTTGCTAACCTTTGCATATAAGCACGCAGTTCACCGGCCTGAGCCTGAGTAGATGCTGCCAATCCTTGCTCAAACTTATCCAGCAGTCTGTTCATACAGGCATCTGCTTCTGGTTCACTAAGTAAGGTTGTCTTACCGGATACCTGCAAACTCACATAGTTCCAGGTAGGCACCGCGGGCTTGCGGTGATACCAGGTCGGCGAAATATATGCATGCGGACCGCGAAACAACACCAATTGGCGGCCGCCGTCTAACGTCTCGCAATGCGGGTTATTGCCCGCCAGATGTCCGTAAAGCACCATCCCCTGTTCGTCCAGCAGAAAGGGAAGCTGGCTGACCTGCCAACTTTCGCTGATCATACTGGCAAAGGGATAGTGCTCCATCAAATCTCGAGCCTGGGCCAACGTCATGCTTTGCTTGGCTTGCATTAAATGGCTCCATTGGCCGGACTAAGGGGTAAAGGGTAGGCCATATTTTCTGTTTGCAGTGGGTCTTGCTGCAAAACGCCCCACTGACGTTGGATAGGCATAACCCCTGCCCATACCGGCCAACCGTAATCTTCATCATCGTCTGAGGGAGGGGCACTACGCACCTTAACCGAGGCTTCATTAATCGGTATGGCGACCACGGCGGTGAGCATCATTTCCTGTTCGTTTATGGGCCTGAGCTGTTGCCAGCGACCTGGGGATAAACGTTCGACAAACAATTCCAATTGCCGACGCTTTTCTACTTCGTCTTCAATAAGTTGTGGAACACCGAAAAGGGTAACTGAGCGATAGTTAACCGAATGATGGAAAGCGCTCCTGGCCAAAACCAGGCCATCCAACTGGCTGATGTTAACGCACACACTTTGGCCCTGACTGGCGTACACATTTCTGGCTCTGGCATGGCCGTGCCAATACAGCATATCACCATCGCGCCAGTGACAAGTTGGAGTGACCACAGGGTAGCCTTCGTGGATCTGTGCCACGTGGCAGAGCAAAGACTGGTCAATTATCTGTTTAACCAATTGTGGATCATAGTCAGCCCGTTTACGGCCACGTTTTACCTGGGTTCTTTGACTGGGAGCTTGCATATAGGCGTCCTGCTGATTTCGTTAGGATGCTAGGTTATCTTTTCTGGATGTGTTAAAAATATCCAGATTGATAAAATTTTTAGATACCAGATGTCAGCCGCTACTTTATCTATTAGCCTGGATCACCACGCCCGGCAGCCCATTTATTTGCAACTGCAAGATGCGCTGCGCAGCTTGATTCAACAGGGGCGCTTGCAGAAAGGTGAGCGTTTGCCGTCATCCCGGGAGCTGGCGCAGGCGCTGGGAATATCCCGCACCAGTAGCTTAAAGGCTTACGATAATCTGATTGCTGAAGGTTTTCTGCTCAGTGCCGCCAAACGGGGCGTGTTTGTGGCACAGAACCTGCCGGTGATCGAGCTGCAATCTTTGCCCGTGTCGGTTTTTCCAAAGCCAGAGAAGCCAATGCTGGGGTTTGACTCGGTGGCCAATGTGGAAACCTTCCCGGCCAGGCAGTGGGCTTCTTGCTTACGGCGCAGTTGGCTTAAGCCGGATGCCGGCTTGATGATGGGCGAGTATCCCAGTGGCTGGCCTTTGCTTAAACAGCGGGTGGCAGACTACTTAAGAGACTTGCGAGGACTGGACTGTCTGGCCGAGCAGGTGTTGATTACTGCTGGCAACAGAGATGCCCTGACCATTCTGGTGCAGGCTTTGATGATGCCGAACAACGCTATTTGGCTGGAAAACCCCTGTTATGCACAAATGGCTTCTCTGTTTACTTTGCTGGGGAAGCCCTTGCATGCATTACCACTGGATGACGAGGGAGCGACAGTGCCACAGACCTGTCATGGGATGGCGGTGATCACCCCTAATCGGCAATATCCTTTGGGCATAGTGATGAGTCCGCAGCGTCGTCAGGCCTGGCTTGATCAACAACAGGCCATGCGCGAGCAAGGTAAGCGATTATGGTTAATTGAGGATGACTACGACAGCGAATTTGTCTACCAGGGTCGTACCCATGTACCTTTAATGCAACTTGACCGGCAGCAAGGGACCTTTTTTGTCGGTAGTTTCTCCAAGGTGTTATTTCGCGGTCTGCGTTTGGGCTTTATCGTTGCGCCGCCGCAACAGGTTAGACGGCTGATGGATAGCCAATATTTTCTGGGCTCATCATCCGCGTTGGGTATGCAGCCGGCGTTGGCGGAGTTTATGGCGACGGGCGGTTTTGCCAGTCACCTGCGTAAAATGCGACGTTTTTATCTGGCCCAAAGAGATCATCTTTTACATGCCCTGGATGGGCTGTCGACCTGGTTGCAGTGGGAGAAGAACACCGGGGGCATGCATTTGGTGGCTTACCTGCGTGAACCCTGGCAGGGCAAACATGCTAGTGGTTTGGCCTGGGATAAGTTGGTGGCGCAGCGAGCCGAGCAATTGGGGTTAAAACTTAACTGTTTGTCTTCACACTATTTTACTGGAAGTCGGGTTAACGGCTTTATTCTTGGCTATTCTCAACGCGATGAACGACAGATGAGTCAGGCTATTGGGCTTTTCAAATTGTGCCTGAAAGAGGTATTATCAGCGCCAGCCAGGTAAGGCTGCGGGGCAGGAACTCCCCGTGAATATTTTTCGTGTAAAGCAAGGAGGTTATTGTGGTACGAAAAGTTTTTTCTTTCCCCGGGCTTTGTGGTTTGTTTCTGTTGCTCGGTAGTAGCTGTCTGCTCACATTGGAAGTGTGGGGTGGTGAAATAGATGCCGTTCCGGCTCCCTATCATGTTGAACCTTATTTTTTACTGTCAGCCGGCTGGGCGATGATTTTGCTTGGTTGTGTTGTGGGCATTGTATTTTTGCTGCGCAGTTACTGAATTGCTTCATCCCTTATGCCAAACCGCAGCCACGCTGCGGTCTACAGATTTTTATACCTATTAATGTCCAATACACCCGCTTCCAACGGTTGTTGCTGCAAATGCCAGGCTTGAACGGCCTCTAGCACCTGCCAGAATTTGGGGTGGGTGCGTCGTATGCCAAACGCATGCACAACCTGCTCAAAGTCCTTATCTGTTTTTACCCCTTTCATTGTCTCCAACCATAACGGCAGGCTCTTAGCCGGTAAATCGAAAATAAAGTTTGGGTAGCTGCCAAGCAGACCAGGGTAAAGCGTCAGACTGTCGCGTTCTTCCTGATGACGCAGCGATTCGCCGAGCATAAAGGCAACGTTGGAATGTGCACGGTTTCGCAATAGGCTGTAAAGAGTCTGCTCCTGATCCTGGTGAACTCGCAGTAGGGTCACTTCTGGCAGCCAATGCAGCGCTGGTGTGGTTTTCAGACGCCAGTTACTGAGTTCAGCCAGTTGCTGATCCGCTTGTTGGATCCAGGGCGACTGACCCGAACGCGCGCAGACTTTTTGCTGACAGCGGTTGAGCGGGTCTTGCTCAAAGGTATTGATGTCGGCAAATTGGTCTAACAACATCTGACCCAGTTCTGTATAGGGTTTATCGGTCTGATATTGAACAGCTGCTGGGCTTTGGCTGTCCATGGGCACATAGCTGAACTTGCGTTTGAGCAATCCGGTACCTTGGTACCACTGTTCAAGATAGTGCTGACGATGTTGCGGCGGCAGCAGCCGCAATAGGTTTTGTTCTGAGCCATTACGAATCAAGTCAAAATACAAACGGGTTTGTAACTGATGGGCGAGGTTGCCAAATACATCAAAATTCACTACCAATTCGTAGTAAGTACGTTCAAGCAGAGGATAGTCCATCCACCAGATGGTCTGCGGTAATTTGCCGAACAGGCCACGCTGCACCGATGCATTGTCATGATGCCGGAATATAGTCAGTAGTGCGTTGCTGTTAACGCCCTCTCCATCCCAGATGTGCTCAAGTGCCGCTCCCTTTGGCGCATATTGGCGATAAGCTTCAGTGCGAAGCTCAGCATAACGATTGCGTTTCTCTTGATAGGTAAACCAGTTTGTTCCTGCTTCCAGTAAGTCGTCGTCCTGACCCGGCAAACCCAGCAAAGGGGCCGCTTTTTCTGCATAGTCTGGATGTGTGATAAACAGATCGTGCTCGGGGGATTGGAAAAGTGTCCAGAAGTGATCGCGTATCACGTCGGTGGCGATTTGGCCACGGCATACCGGGCCACGGATAAAGGTACGAACAAAGTACTCTGCGTTATCCAGCATAAACTGATAACGGGCGTCGGCTGGTATAGCGGCAAAAGTAATAAAAGGGTTGGCTCTGGCGTGATAATCGTAGTCCGGTAATTGCTCAGCATGCCAGTCATTAGCAAAAAACAGTGATTCAATGCGTTCGCGCTTCGCCTCATCGAGCAACAAGGCTATATGGCGTTTGTGTACTAAGGTGTCATCTATCGCCTGTAAGCGGTAATAAATAGCCCCTTCGTAGGGCCCGTTAGGCTGTGCCGTTGCAATAGGTTGAACAGGTTGTCCTGGCGGTGTGCTGGAGCGCAGCAGGGTAAAAAAACGCGTTTTCTGCCCTTGGTCGGCAAAATATAGATGCGCCAGGAACAGATGTTCATAAAGCCAGCGTGCAACGAGTTGCCGCTCTTTACTGCTTTGGTTGAGGTAGCTTTCCCATTGCTGAATTTGCTCGGCGTCAGCCTGACTGATTGACCTTGGCTTAGTATCTAAAGGTGCGCCTTGCTCAAGCCAGGCTGCCAATTTGGCATACTCCTGATCGCTCAGTGCGGCCATGCCCAGTGGCATCCCTTCTTGCGGATGCTGCTTGGCATAGGTGTCAAACTGGTCGTCAGTCGGGCACTGATTTTGCCGCGTGATGCCAAGTTCAATGTTATCCGGTAGCTTGCTGTTGGGAGGAAAGGGGTGTTTTTTGCCTAGCTGTAGCATTTTGTATAAGAGTGACTGGCCTTGTTCATCTTCATTCAGCACCGAATGAAAACCTAACTCGCGCCACTGTTGCTCCGTATGTGCATCAATGCCTAGCCGCGTCGGTCTTTGCGCTTCACTACGTGTACCGTTATATACTTCCAGATGATGAGCACCTCGCTGTAATCCTTGTGCAGACTCGAATTTGAGCTGGCAAGGCGCATCAAAACACCCGTGACAAGCCAGGCAACGACTATCCAGAATGGGTTTAATATCCTGTTCAAATGAAACGCTTTGAGGAATTGGGAGCGGCAAGGGCTGAGGTTCCGGTGCCTGACGGCATGCCACGGCTGCGAAAATCGTCAGGATCCCAACCAAAATATGTGCTTTCATTCATTCCCTCCCACTGCTGGCAGTCATTCTAAGCACGTTAGTTGGGTTTGGGTCAATGCATTAAGATAACGAGAAAATACAGGATTAGAGGTCATTAAGCTGGAGCATTTTATGAAAAAAACAGGCGTGGCATTATTGCTGTTAGGCGGATTAGTTGCCTCTTCACCTGCATGGTTGGGATTTGGCTTATGGCGTTTGCCCGACGCTGTGGATGTGGCGGTCAGTATGGGGGCCAAGTTGGGGTGTTCCGGCCATTTCATTAGTGGATTTGAGGATCAGCGTATTTTATCCGATTTGGCTTCCTACTCGCCGGCCAATAGTCTGTTGACCTTAACTTACACTGCCAACACCGCAACGGCGGACTTGCTGGGAATAAGTCAGGCCAGTGCAACTTATCGACCCGGCTTGGGTTGTACACTGGATATTGGCAACACGCATGGACTGGAAGGGTTACAGGGCAAACCCACTGATCTGGCGAACAACAATGCGGCGATACCTGTTAGCATTCGTCCTGCCTGGCAGGCCAGTTTGGATTCGCTGCTAGCCCAGGACAATCAACAGGGGTTGGATACCAGAGCGCTGCTGGTGGTGAAGGATGGGCAGATAATCGCTGAGAGTTATGGGCCCGGTGTGTCGGATTCCACACCTTTACTTGGCTGGTCTATGGGCAAAAGTGTCACAGCGATACTATTGGGTAGAATGCAGACTCTGGGCGCAGTAAAAATCAATCAGAATGCCTTGTTTAGTGATTGGCAAAACGATGCGCGTGCGGGTATTCGCCTTGAAAATATGCTGCAGATGACCAGCGGTCTGGGATTTGATGAAACATACGCCCCCGGCACGGATGCCACAAAAATGTTGTTTGGTGCTCATGCGGCGGCGCAGCTACCGCTGCTTAGCTCGGCAGCTTACAAAGCCGGTTCTTACTTCGATTATTCATCCGGTACCACTAACCTGCTGATGCGCTATATGCGTGACCAACTTGGCAGTGAGCAAGCGTTACTGGACATGCTTTATCAGCAGTTAGCCGCACCGCTGGGGCTGACAACCTTAGTGATTGAGCCGGATCCCAGCGGGGTGCTGGTCGGCAGCTCTTACATTTATGCCAGCGGGCGTGACTGGGCGGGACTGGGGAACTTGATGCTGGCTGAGGGGGTTTGGCAGGGCAAGACCCTGCTGTCTGCCGATTGGGTACAGCGCACGCAGCAGCCCAATCGCAGTGACAACGATCGCAGATATGGTTATCAATTTTGGTTAAATGCGGCTGATAGAGAAGACAAGTCAAGCTGGCGATGGCCGCAACTGCCGGCTGATGCCTATGCGATGTTAGGCAACCGCAAACAGGTGGTGATGATCATTCCGTCGCTGGATATGGTTTTTGTGCGGTTGGGCTGGAGCAAGCAGGAATATCCGACAGAACAGAATATCCTGCAATTGCTCACCACAGAATCCTAACTTTCTACACTGCTGGTATGGCTATTGCGAGCCGGTAAATCGGCCTGCCACAGTTGAACCTGGTTACGGCCGTTTTCTTTAGCGTGATACAACGCCTGATCTGCCAGTACCAAAGTGCGATGATGGTTGCCGGTATCATCGCAGCGCTTTAGTCCGGCGCTGATAGTCACATTCAAGCCTGGCGCGATATGGTTGAAGTCGGTGGCTTCTACCTGCTGACGGATACGTTCGCAGATGCTTACCGCAGTTGACTCGTCCACATCTTTGATGATCAGTGAAAACTCTTCTCCCCCCCAGCGAGCAGCGTGATCCCCTGGTCGTGTATTACGGGTGATAATTCGTCCTACTTCACGCAGTACCTGGTCGCCAGTGTCGTGGGACCACATGTCATTAATGCGTTTGAAGTGATCGATATCCAGAATCGCTACATAGGCCAGCACATTGCGGTTGTTATGTCGGTCGAGGTTTTTCAGAAAGCTATCAAAGGAACGACGGTTTTCCAGCCCGGTTAATTGATCTTGTAATGAGAGCCGCTCAAAACGCTGCGCTTGTTCTTGCAGTGCCTGCGTTTGTTCCTGAACGCGTCGTTTAAGCTGCTCGGATTGATGCTTCAGGATATGCTCTCTGGTGCGGATGACGATAAACAGGAGGGCTATGGCCAATATCAGGGTGATGGCAAAGACATCTTTTCGCTGCCAGAATGCCGGCGCAATACTGAATGCTTTACGAAGTTTACCTACACCTTTTCCTTCCTCGGAAGTGGGGTAGGTCGCTTCGACTTCAAATACGTAATCGCCGGGTGGCAAATTAGTGTATTCGGCAATATTGTTGTTATTTCGCTCCACCCAGGTTTTATCAAACCCCATCAACCGCGTTTTGTATTGAATGGTCTGCGGCATAATGTAGCCCAATGCTACAAATTCAAAACTGATTCTGTTGGTGTGGGCAGGTAACTGGCTCGGCAGGTTCGATGTCATATTCACACCGTCCACTTCCACCCGCTCCATTTGCATGGGCAGGTTTGAGGGATTCATGCGTCTGATATTGGCAGGACGGGTTCTGACAATACCTTTTGCAGTGGCAACCCAAATATCACCGGCTGGGTCTTTGGCAATGGCCGGGCTGGTGGTGCCGTTAGCTTGGAAACTCTGCATTCCATCACCGTCTGCAAATACCCGGTATGCCACTTTCTCCGTTTTACCATCTGCTACTGAGTTGGCAGATTCAAGTGGCAGCCTGACAATACCAAGATTTGACGTCAACCAAAGATAGTCCTGATTGTCTTCGGCAACTTGCCAGAATTTGTCGATGGGCAGACCTTGTTGGCGACCAATTAATCGGGTTTGACCATCTTCATAACGATAACGAATCAGCCCCCTGTCGGTGGCCATCCACATATAACGACCTTCTTTACCAGGGTAGAAGCCGTAAACAGAACGAGCCTGATCATGTTGGGTAATGTCAATATTGACGATTTGCCCCCCCCGGATAACCTGGGCGCTCATTTCGGTGCCTATCCAGATCTCGCCGCCGGGCCCTTCGTTGATAGCCATAGTGTATTCATCGGTCAGGCCTTTTTGTTTATCAAAATGGCTTAGCTGGCCGTCTACCAAATGACTTAATCCTCGGGTAGTACCAATCCAGATGCTGTTATCTGAGGCCACAAATAATGAACGTATGTGGTTCGCCAGCAGGCCTTGCTCGGTACCCATTTGTTGAATCTTGCCTGTGATTTTACTCAGCATCAGCAGACCATGGCTGTAAGTGCCAATTAGATAACTATCTGCATTTTCTGCCAGACTCAGAACGGAAGGTACATCGTTATTAGGCAGTGGCAATGATACTGTGTTGACATCTCCCTCAGATATACGGGAGAGCCCATTGCTTGTGCCAACCAACAAGGCCTTATCTTTAGTAGCCAGTACTGTACGAACATAGTCGCCGACTAATCCACTTTTAGTGCTGATGGTGGTGAAGTTGGCTTTTCTGAGCCTGACTAAGCCCCCATTTGTGCCAATCCAAATGCTGCCTTCTCTGTCCTGAAACAAGGCCTTGATGCGGCTGTCAGGTAGACCTTCATACACGCCTTTGTGATCAAGACGCCCGTTGTACAGTCGGTATAAGCCATGATTGATGGTACCAATCCATAAGGCATCCTGGTTGTCGATGAGGATCTGACTTACACCATGTGAGATTGAGTCATGATGAAAGGCGGCGAAGCCATTTGGTGTCTGGCGATAAATACCGGTTTCTGATGCCACCAGCAGTCGTGCCTCTTTATCCTTGGCAAGGCTGACCACAGGGAGCTGGGGGATATCTTGTTGCAGTTGGAAGGCGTGGCCGTCAAAATAAGCCAAACCTGCAGTAGTACCTATCCAAAGTTGCCCGTCCGTATCCTCAAGCAATGCCTTAATGCTCAATGAGGGTAAGCCAGCGGGGATGCCAAAGTGGGTGATCTCGCCATGGACATCTTGGACAAACAAGCCTTGATTGTTAGTGGCAATCCATAAATTTTGCTTGTGATCGACCAAGACCTGATTGATACGCGCATCCAATTGCGGCATGGCGTGCCAGTCACGTTCGGCGTAACGGGCAAAACTGCCTCTGGAACCTGCAACTAACAGTTCGCCCTGACTATTGACGGCCAGTGTACGAATGCCTGAATCGCGCAAGTGGGTGTCTTTCCCCCAACCGAAATGTTTGAATTGCCGACCGTTGTAGCGAACAACCCCTTCCCAGGTGGCAAACCAGATGTAACCGTCTGGAGTTTGGGTAATGCTATTTACACTATTATGTGGCAAGCCATCTTGGGTGGTCCAGGTTTCGACAAAATAATCACGCAGTGGCTCAGCACAGGCAAGCTGAGCGGCACCCATCGCCGTCAGCATAGCTAGCAGCGCCAGTAGCGGACGTAAACACATCAACATTACTCCTTGTTGTATCGCGCGAACCTTATCAATTCAGTTTTAGCCACTGATTATGAGTCGGTCATAAGCCGGCCGGTTTGGTCCGGTAGTCACTTGAGTTTGTTACTTTTGCGTCAGGATGCACAAAAAAAGTTCTGCGCAGTCTACTATTTACGCGGATGTGCTGTCACGGCATGCATTAAAATTATGTGATTTTGCTCAACACCAGCACAACCAGCTCTGGCATAATGGTCGGGTACATTAGGTTCACGTAACAGGATAAAACAGAGGATTTCATGACAGAATTGAGCATCACTACGCCAGACGATTGGCATTTGCATTTTCGCGATGGCGATTTTTTAAAAGAAACTGTTCCTGCTACCGCACGCTGCTTCCATCGGGCTATTGTCATGCCCAACCTGGTGCCGCCTGTGACCAATGCCGAAATGCTGGTGGCCTATCGTCAGCGTATTTTGGCCGCCAGACCTGCTGAGAGTAGTTTTGAACCGTTGATGACCCTTTATTTAACCAATCAAACCAGCGCCGAGGATATTCGAGCGGCCAAGGCCGCTGGCGCGGTTGCTGCCAAGCTTTATCCCGCAGGTGCCACGACCAACTCAGACGCCGCCGTTTCGGCCTTAGATGCATTATTTCCTATTTTTGCTGAGATGGCAGAACAGGGCATGTTGCTATTGGTACATGGTGAAGTAACTGATGCGGAAATTGATATTTTTGACCGTGAAAAAGTATTTATTGACCGTCATCTGCAGCGAATTGTCGCCAACTTCCCCCAATTGAAAGTGGTGTTGGAGCATATTACAACAGCTGATGCGGCGCAGTTCGTTAGTGGCGCATCGGATAATGTTGCCGCTACTATTACCCCTCAGCACCTGATGCTTAACCGCAATCATCTGCTGGTTGGCGGTATTCGCCCACATAACTATTGTTTACCGGTTTTGAAACGCAGCACGCATCAGCAGGCCTTGCGTGATGTTGTCGCTTCTGGATCAGAAAAATTCTTCCTGGGAACAGATTCTGCGCCTCACGAGAAGCATCGTAAGGAATCCGCTTGTGGTTGTGCCGGTTGCTACAGTGCCTGGAGCGCCATTGAATTGTATGCTCAGGTATTTGAAGAGCTCGGCTGCCTGGACAAGCTGGAAGGTTTCGCCAGCCATTACGGTGCAGATTTTTATGGTCTGCCGCGCAATAACGGCACTATCAAGCTGGTAAGGGAGCCTTGGCAGATTCCCGAACAGATTACTTTACCTAATGGGAATCCTATTGTGCCTTTCCACGCCGGGCAGTTGGTCAATTGGAAGTTAAAAGTAGCTTAGTCAGTGAACGCAGGCGGAGCATGGCTTTGAAACAGGGATGGTTATTAGCGCTAGGATTAATGGTCTACAACCTGGGGTGGGCAAGGGATGAGTCCCTGGCGATTTTAACCCACCCCGAACCACCATTTGTTTTTACTAACACGCAAGGAGAGCTGGACGGCTACGCCGTACAATTGGTGCGGGCAATTCAGGAGCAAGCGAATAGTCATGCGCCTATTTTATTACATCCCTGGGCGCGGGTATATTTACGCGCCAGTACCGAACCCAATCTGATGGTGTTCTCCATGGTGCGTAATGCAGACCGTGAGGAGAATTTCCATTGGATAACCCCCATCACCCGCAATCCTCATGGTTTGTTTGCTAAAAAATCAACCAAGAAAACAATCCATTCCCTAACCGATCTGGCTGCCTTGCCTGCTGTTGGTGTGCAGCGAGGTGATTTTCGTGAACAACTTATGATCGATGCCGGGTTGGAAAATATTGTGTCTTACACCAGTTGGGAACAGGCAATGGGGGCGCTTCTTAAAGATAGAGTCAATGCCCTGTTTTTCTCCGCTGCTGGTATCAGTTATTTCTGTATGCAGCTGCAAGAAGACTGCAGTGAAATTGTGAATATTTATCAGCATCAGGTAGAAACCACCTATCTTGCTATGTCAAAGCATGGCACCAGTCTGGAAGATGTTCGGCAATGGCAAGCGGCAGCGCAACGTTACAAGGAAAGTCAGGCATTCAGACTTTTAGCGGACTACTGGCTTAATCGTTATCGCCAGGAGTTTGGATTTACTCTGGAGCTGCAGGCCGACACTATGTATTTTGCACAGTTCAGGGAAGCCATCCTATGGCGTTAAGCGGAATGTGCTGTGAGACTGCAGGATAAAAAAAACGGCATTAGATGCCGCTTTTTTTATCCGTTTTGTTCGCTGCGTCCAATTTTTCGGTCAATGCCTGCAACTGCTGCTGCAGCATTTTAATGTCTTCTTTGCTGGCAGGGGCCGATTCTGGATGACGGCTGACATCCTCCTCGTGCATAACCTGCATGGCATCCACAATAATACCGATAAATAAATTCAGCACCGCAAAACTGGTGATGATGATAAATGGCACAAAGAATAACCATGACCAGGGGAAAAGCTCCATAGTGGGGCGCACAATGCCCATAGACCAGCTCTCCAGCGTCATAACCTGGAACAGGGTATAGGCCGATGCGCCGATACTACCAAACCATTCCTGCATATTGGCATCAGGATGCGTACCAAACAGCTTGGTAACCAACACCGCTGAAACATAGAAAATAATCCCTAGTACACCAACCACAGAGGCCATACCTGGTAAAGAATGACCTAGTGCGCCTATCACGCGACGCATTTGCGGTACCACTGAGAATAAACGCAGCACCCTTAATATTCTGAACGCCCGCAATACGGCCAGCGGTCCGCTGGTTGGCAACCAGGAAACCAGCACGATAATTAAGTCAAACCAGTTCCAGCCTGAACGGAAAAATTGCTGCCTGTAGGCGAAGAGTTTGAGACTCAGCTCCAGAGTAAATACACATAGAATAATGCCGTCCAGCCAATGTAAGGTGCGGATATTGGCCTGTCCAAATGCAGTCGTTTCCAATCCCAGGGTTACTGCATTGAGTAAAATCAAAGCAATAATGCTGTTGCTAAACCATGGCTGCTCAAGCAAACGCTGCACGGCGGAGGTAGAGGGGGAGCTTGTTTGTGTTGATGGCTGGGAATGCATGAATTTTATCTGGTTACCGATGGACGAGCCTAAAGTGAGGGCGGCGTACTGAATTACAAGACGGTCGGTGGAATTAATCCAATTTGTATCAGCAGGATAAGGTAAACTAGCGGTCGTTTTGATTGCTTTGGTTAGAGTAAATGAGTAACGCGTTTTCCACATTATCATTACCCGCCGCCATGCAGGACACTCTGCTGGCTTTGGGATATGCCAATATGACGGCTATTCAGGCAGCCAGTCTGCCTTGCATACTTACCGGGCAAGATGTAACTGCCCAGGCCAGTACCGGCAGTGGAAAAACCGTGGCATTCAGTATCGGCTTGCTTTGCCGACTCGAACCTGGTTCATCCTCGACCCAGGCCTTAGTGCTTTGTCCCACCCGGGAGCTGGCCGAGCAGGTTTGTGGTGAAATCCGCAAGTTAGCCAAGTTTTTAGACAATATCAAAGTGCTGCCTTTGTATGGCGGCGTACCTATGGCCGGTCAAATTGCATCATTGCAACATGGCGCACAGATTGTAGTAGGCACGCCCGGACGGGTGCTCGACCATGTACGTCGGGGTAATCTGAATCTGAGCAAGGTGAATACCCTGGTATTGGATGAAGCCGACCGTATGTTGGATATGGGCTTTGCTGACGACCTGGATGCGTTGGTGCGTTCAACGCCATCAAGCCGCCAGACTTTACTGTTTTCTGCCACTTACCCCGAAGGGATAGAGCGAATTAGCCGTAGCTTGCAGAAACAGCCGCAGCGTATTCAGGTAGAAACGCTGCATAGTCAGGACAAGATTACCCAGTTTTTCTATGAAGTCAGCGAAGATAAGCGTTTGCATGCATTGCGCTGTTTACTTACGCATTTTGAACCTGAAGCCACTATTGTTTTCTGCAATACCAAAGCCGAGTGTCAGCTAGTTGCTGATGATTTGCAGGAAAAAGGCTTTAGCGCATTGGCACTGCATGGTGATCTCGAGCAGCGGCAACGCCAGGAAGTGCTGCTGCAATTTGCCCAGCGCAGTTTAAATGTTCTGGTCGCAACCGACGTTGCGGCTCGGGGACTGGATATTAAAGATGTGGATGCAGTGATTAATTATCACCTGGCCAGTGATGCTGATACGCACATTCATCGCATTGGCCGTACCGGCCGTGCTGAGAATAAAGGACTGGCGCTGACCCTTTGCTCTCCTCAGGAAGCGCCGCGCGCCGCTATGGTTGAAGAGTCTCAGCAGCAGGCTATCACCTGGGCGGATATCGAACGAGTTCGATACAATGGCCGTGCTATTAAGGAACCGGCATTCCGTACTATTTGTATAGACGGTGGTCGCAAGGATAAGCTGCGAGCGGGAGATATCCTGGGTGCCCTCACCAAAGATGGCGGCATTGAAGGAGCGGATGTTGGGCAGATTAACCTGTTAGATAATCAAACCTACGTGGCAATCAAAGCGCGCAGCGTTAAACGGTGCTTGGCTTATCTTCGAGAAGGGAAAATCAAAGGTCGACGGTATCGCGCGAAAAAGCTCTGAGCCTAAATAACCTCTCTATAGTGCTGATAGTGCCTTATCGCTCAGTTGATAAGCAAAGAGGCAGTGTTGGCCGTTTCATCTGACTGGAAATATCAGTGTGCTTGTTGTCTTACAACACAAGCCCGCTTGAAAAGGTAGATCGATGTTTGGATTGTTTGAACGCCTGGTAAAGGCTTTTCCTGCCCATGCGCCACAGCAGCCGCCAGCGAGTCTGTTGGCATTTTGCCTGTACTACTGCCGCGGTATGGCGGGGATACTTATTAGTCTGTCGTTGCTCAGCGCTCTGATTGCCATTCTAGAAGTGAGTCTGTTTGGCTACCTGGGCCAACTGGTTGATTGGTTTGCCACACGCGAACGAGCCACCTTTTTGCAAGAAGAAGGGCAAAGTTTGCTGTGGATGACAGTGGTGATCCTGGTGTTATTACCGGGAGCGATACTTCTGCATTCGCTGGTCAATCACCAAGGCTTGCTGGGGAACTTCCCGATGCGAATTCGCTGGCAGGCGCATCGCTATCTATTGTCTCAAAGCCTTGGCTTTTTCCAGCATGAATTCGCCGGGAGAGTGGCCACCAAAGTGATGCAGACCGCGCTGTCGGTAAGAGAAACGGTACTTAAGTTACTGGATCTCATGGTGTATGTGAGCGTTTACTTTATTAGTGCTTTTGTGGTGGTGTTTGCCGTTGATTGGCGGTTGAGCTTGCCCTTGGCGCTTTGGTTTTTGGTTTATGTGGGCATTCTTAAAGTATTGCTGCCACGTTTGAAGAAGGTCTCAGAGCAACAGGCGGATGCGCGCTCCATCATGACCGGTCGGGTGGTTGATAGTTATACCAATATAACTACGGTTAAGTTGTTTTCTCATACCAATCGCGAAACGCAGTATGCCAAAGACAGCATGGATACCTTTCTTGCCACCGTCTACCCTCAAATGCGTCTGGTGACCGTACTCAATGCCTGTGTGTGGTTTAGCAATGCGCTATTGATTTTCTCGACCAGTGCGCTGGCCGTGTACCTGTGGTTGCATGAACTGGCGACACCTGGAGATATTGCGGTGGCGGTAAGTCTGGCCCTGCGTTTGAATGGCATGTCGCAATGGATTATGTGGGAAGTCGCTGGGCTGTTTGAGAACATAGGTACGGTGCAGGATGGCATGAACACCTTATCCAAACCTGTTGCGGTGAAGGACGTGAGCAACGCCTCTCCTCTTGCGATGCGCGGTGGAGGCATTGAGTTTCGTCGTGCCTCTTTTGCCTACGACAATCGTAATAAGGTATTTGATGACCTGGATATTCACATCAAACCCGGTGAAAAAGTGGGATTAGTAGGACGCTCAGGTGCAGGTAAATCGACACTGGTAAATTTGTTGCTGCGTTTCTACGATCTTAACTCCGGGCAGATCCTGATTGATGGTCAGGACATTCGAGAGGTGAGTCAGGAAAGCTTGCGTGAGCACATCAGTATGGTGACGCAAGATACCTCCTTGTTACATAGATCGGTGCGGGAAAATATTTTGTATGGGCGACTGGATGCCAGCGAAGCGGATATGATTAATGCTGCAAAGCAGGCTGAGGCCCATGAATTTATTCAAAACCTATCCGACTTACATGGTCGCACCGGCTACGATGCCCATGTCGGGGAGCGTGGTGTGACACTCTCAGGTGGCCAGCGCCAACGCATCGCCATTGCTCGTGTAATGCTAAAAGATGCGCCGATTCTGATTCTGGATGAAGCCACTTCTGCACTGGATTCGGAAGTGGAAGTGGCCATTCAGGAATGCCTGAATAAAGTGATGGAGAATAAAACCGTGTTGGCCATTGCCCACCGCCTGTCCACTATCGCAGCAATGGACAGGCTATTGGTGCTTGATCAAGGCCGGGTGGTGGAGTCTGGTACTCATGCTGAACTGTTAGCAAAAAATGGTATTTACGCCAAGTTATGGGCACATCAGACCGGTGGGTTTTTAGGTTTGGAATAAAAAGTAGCAGCGTTAAGCTGCTACTTTTCTAAATCTGCTGACGCCAAGTGACAACAAACCCAATGCGAACAGCATTAGCATTTGTGGCTCAGGAATTCTGGGGGAGGCGGTTGATCAAAGGTGGCGGTGCCAATAAACAGCTGTTCATAACCGTTATTGATATTTTTGCCATAGCCAGAAATTGCACCGGTGCAGATTTCATCTGTTGCGGTTCCGAATATAGGGTCACAACCCAGTCTTAAATCAATGTGCATGGTGTAATTGGCCAAGGTGGCATCATCAAGGCCGAATAAGCCTGCAAGTAGCATATTTAACTCTGGAGCTACAATGGCATAGGCTGCTTCATCCGCTCCCAGGTTGTGGTTTATCGGCCCTTCATCGGCGTCAGCTGATGAACAAGAAACGGGGCTTGGCACGCCAGGTATCAAATCATAATCAATACAAATGGGGCCACCGGACAGCACGTAGTCTGTCGTATTATTGTCACCGATGGTGGGGCCTGCGCCGGTTGATGTGTAAGCCGTTGGGTCGCCGAGAAACTCACCGCCACCGCCTTCAGACACCAATGCATAGGAGTTATTGTTATTGGTGAAGTCGTATATTGCTACCCGGTCACCATTGTCGTCAGTGATCTCCAGTTGTGCCCAGGCAGCCAAACTTTGCAAGTTTCCGCCGTTCAGGTTGTTATTATTAAAAAACATCACCATTTGGTCGCCGGCCAGAAAGGTTTTCAGAGCCAATAGTGATGAATCCCAGGTATTACTCTGGTCGCCAAAAAAGTCAGATACTTGGTCGGCGTCTGTTGTGGTACCTGTACTGAAAAAGTTTGAACCACTCTCGCCAGAGGGAGTTGCATAAGCATTATCCATACCGGCGAAGTTTGTGTTCACGGGGACACCGGAGGAGCCTGTCGCAACCACGATTAAATCGCTGATTTGTCCAGGAGAAGAGGGTATATGAAGCGGGCATCCAGGGCCGACACAGCCTTGTTGCAACTGGCCAATGGGAAGCGAATAAGAATTAAAGTCGCCATAGGTAGCATAACCAATTCCGGTGAGATCTATCATGGCGGCTTGTGTCTGTACAGCGCAGCCTAGTAAGGCTGCACCTAGTAGCTTTCTATTCATTTTCGACTCCAACATAGATGGTGAATCGGCCATCCATGGTGAGATTCGATATTTTGCCGGGGCCTAAACTACAGGTCTCAGTATCTCTTTAGAAGTAAGCATATTCTGCGCCTGTTTTTACTCTTTATATTTCAATGAGTAACATTATGCCCCAGTTCTTTGTTGTAAAAGAAGCCGACATATTTGAGGGTAAAAAACAAACCGGCGAGTGAATAATTGTTTACTGGTATGCCAGTAAGGTTGGCTACAATGCAGCCTAATTACTTCAGGAGAGCCGATAAGGGGTATGGATAAATTTTTAGCCCATGGCAGTTTTAGTTTGCAGGTGGAAGGGCGGATTCTATTATTGCATGGCGAAGGGCCAGGCAATGCGGAGTTGATTGAGCAATATCAGTTGGCAGTTCAGCAGCATAGGCAAGCGTTAGCTGGTGAGCCCTGGGGCAATCTGGTGGTGTTGCATGGCGAGTCTTTGCTGACACACGATGCGGTGCAGTTGATGAATCTGTCAATTGGTCGTTCGCGTGATAGTGGTATGGTCGCTGCGGCAGTGGTGCTCACTGATACTAAGTACCCTGGATTAGGGGAGCAATTGTGGCATCAAATTTATGTGGCAGCCGACATGCCTCATGCCTTTTTTGCAGATATCGGTTCAGCGCGTACCTGGCTTTTGCAACAGATAGAGAAAGCTAACTCTTAGTGCGAGCGAATAGGCCGACCAGCTGTGTTCTCCTGCTGTTTGCCAATAGTTATGTTTGTCCAAGATGGTAAGACAGCGCAGAGTTTAAATCGGTTAGGGATGTGGACCGCGCCAACCCACAGTCCAGATTAAGGTTTAATTAAGAATGGCGTAATAAATGGCTAAGAGTCTGATTTCAGAATAACAACTAGACTTGTCCTGTTTGATAATCTGGAGACTCAAATGAAATCCTTAATAGTGAGCATGATGCTGGCGTTGGTCAACCAAAGTGCTGTCGCCGAATCTGTGGTTGAGCGCGGCCGTTATCTGATTAAAATTTCCGGTTGTAATGATTGCCATACCAAAGATTATGCGCCTTTAGGCGGCAAGGTCGCTGAGGCTCAATGGCTGCTTGGCGACCAGGTTGGTTTTGCTGGTCCCTGGGGGGTTAGTTATGCGGGCAATCTCAGACTGAGAGCCGCGACTATGGATTGGCCACAGTGGCAGGCAAGAATTCAGGCTGGTGGTTTACCGCCTATGCCCTGGCCTTCAGTGCAAGCGATGACCAGTCAAGACCAACAAGCCATTTACGCTTACTTACGGGAACTGGGTCCCGCTGGCGAGGAGATGCCAGCAAACCGTATTCCAGGTCAGCCCATAGAGACACCCTACATCTTATTTGTCCCACAAATGCCGGATGCGACGACTACGAAGGCTAACTAATCTTTCACTAATTCAAGCGGCCGTTGCAACAGGAGTTTAAATCTGCCACGGCCGCTTTTCTCAATGGCCAGGCAATCAGAGCGCTCCTGCAGTCGGCGTGATAGCAGCAGCAGGCGCGCGTCCAAGTTGTCGGCAATATCCGGCAGTGGAAGCTGTCCTTCCAGGCGCAGTTCGCGATTGCTGAATTCGCAGCGCCCTTCTTTTTGAATAGTATTAAGCAAATACCAAAGGATGGCACCTGCCACCCCTTTAATTAGGTACTCTTCATCGAGAAACAAGCTGTGATCGCGCGAGAAATATTTTACTTTCAGACTTGGACCTTCGGCCCGGTTGGAGCAAGGCTGTGCCGCTGTCGGGTTAGTCTTAGTTGAGTAACCTTGTTGTGCTTGAAGTTGCAAAAGCTGTATGGATTCGCCCATTTTGGCACATAAGGCGACCAGAGCGTCTTCCATATCGTAGCCAAACTGATTGGGGAGTGGACTTTCAACATAGAGCACGGCTAGTAAGCGGCCATTACTCATGATTGGCACGGCCATCTGGCTGCCCGGCGAGGTTAGACCTGGAAAGGGGATTTCAGCCTCAAGACCGGAGCTCAGACCTTGCTTTATGGCTTCTGAATGCATCGCCCGGGTGTACTGATATTCGGAGGCTGCAAACAAGATACGGATTGGCACACACTCTCGGGCGGCTACGCCAATGACACCAACGCCAAAAGGGATCTCCGCGCCTATGCCGGAAGTGGGGTAGCCGCGACTACACAGGGTATAAAGTTTATTTTCCGGCACATCAGCCATCAAAAACATGCTATGGCGAATGTCAAAATAGCGGTCCAAGGAGTCGAGTAATTTATCTACTAATGCATCGAGCGAACCGTATTGGCCTAAACTGTCTATACAGCGTCGCATGCTTGGTAGGATGGGAGCGCCATATTGCGTGGAAGGCAGCTCCCTGCCAGGCACATGCTCGATATTCAACACCCGGTAGACATCCGCTCCTTTCAGTTTAAATACATCTTCAACGCCTTCATGAGTAGCGATGCCCGCCAGCTTGGCGCGCATTCTTTCGAATAGCGGGCCGCTGGTTTCAGTTCTGAGATAATGCACCATCAATCGGTAGCGTGCGGCGGTGTCTGGATCCATCATCAGCACTGAAGCTATGGGGTTGACTAGTATGTTCTCGCGGGTTTTATTGAAGAACTGAAAGGATAGGGCGATATGGTGTGAATCCACATACATGGTCTGAGAAACCAAGGTGACATTGGGCATCCCATCGGCACCACAGGTCGCCACACCGGAAGGAACTAGTCCTTCCAAACAGTTGCGAATGGACTCAAGGCTAATCATTTGCATCATGGTAATGGCCGTCCTAAAGGCAACTTGCAGCCCGCTTCGGCACCTGGTGTTTGCAGATAAGCCGCTAAAGGTGAAAAACTAATGGCTGCCATGTCATCTGCTTCGCAGCCACATAAAGTGTGTACGTAGATTTCTTTAACACCGTATTTCAGTAAGCGTTCGCTGAAACTGCGCAAGTAAGCGGGCAGGGCTGCAATATCTTCTGCTGTGGCATTTTCGACCTGTGCATCTACGCCTTTAAACTGAACAGTGCGATAGGTTTCTGGTTGATTGAATACCGCAGCAATCCTGCCATTTTTAGCAATTGAGCGAAGTACCGGCTCGGCCTGAGAGCGCGGTACTAGAATGGTAATCCGGTCATGTCGGGCGTTGACACGACAGCCTACTCCCCGCACCAGACTAACCTGATTCTGATCAGTACTGGACGCCACATGGATTGATATGTGGCTGGTGAGTAGCTCAACCATTTGCGGGTCGAGTATCTGTGCTGCATTGTTCTGTGACATGGCCAATAACCCTAAAAAAAGGAGGCGAATTATCCAC
Source organism: Bowmanella yangjiangensis (assembly GCF_017255015.1). Classification (GTDB taxonomy): domain Bacteria; phylum Pseudomonadota; class Gammaproteobacteria; order Enterobacterales; family Alteromonadaceae; genus Bowmanella; species Bowmanella yangjiangensis. The sequence goes on from NZ_JAFKCS010000004.1 coordinate 113,973, forward strand.
CAACTTTATAGAAGGGAAAATGGCAGATTGCACGAATTACCAATTTGTTACACATATTTAATATTGGGTACGCAGATCGTCGATATCTACGCGGAACTTTTCATCGCAGCTCTCTGTATTTTCTAGGTAGTTCAGACTGGCACTGCCTATTTGGGCATGATGGAACAGAAACTCGTCGGCCTGGCTTTGGTAGCTGGCGATGGCACTGCCGAGTTGCTCCGAGCTCAGGTCATCCTGGTTGAGTAACTGTTCAATATTGTCTAATTGCTGCTGCATCTTATTCAGATTCTGCTGGCCTTCAGTGATATTTGCCTGCTGTGCTATGACAAGTTTATGCATATGTTGCCACTGCCTGGCCAGCTTGGCGGGATCTTGACTGTCGGCCTGACAAGCCAGCCCAAATGAACGCTTGGTGGGCTGTTCATCGATAATAGGATCATCCGAGTCGCTGTCATCACCCTCGGGCGCAGTCGGGGGCGTTGGCTCGTTTTCTGGCGGCAGTTCAGGCTCTTCTGGCTGCTTTTTGGGTTTACGTTTTTTGGGGGGCGGTGGCATATCCTGATCCGGCTCGCCTGATTGCGACTCTTCCTCGCCACATCGTTTTAGCTTTTGCATGATTTTTTCGTGTTCATCAGCTAGCTGATCCAACAGGGTTATCAGGGGGGCCAATTCATTGGCCACGCCCTGTAATAACCCCAAATCCCGGCCAAATTTTTCTGCTACCTGGTAAGCTTCAAAATAGGTCTTGGCAAGTGAGAGTCTGGCGCTTCCGGCCAGCAAGAAAAGTGCTCCAATGGCAGGTTTTACGTAACCCTGCAAATCGGTGCTGTTGGCCATTGCTGACTGGGCATCGTTACCCCAATTGCCGATATCCCAGGCCTGAGAGGTGATTTCAATGGCCTGATTATTTATGTGAATCGTACGGCTTAATTGCACGCCGGTTTTGGCGGCAACGTTAATTTTCTGGGATTGGGCCAGACTCAAGGTGGAAATAATAGACTCAGCTGTTTTGGTCGCCATGTCGATGGTCGTCTGCTTGATTTCGTCAGCAGCGCGGTTGAACTCGCTATCTGACAATAAATCAGTAATACGTTTACTGATATTGTCGATACGAATGCGTAGCTGTTTGGCTTGCTGTTTAAGCTTATCGCGGGTCTGCTTGTTACATTTCACTATGTTGATGGGCTGCGGTTGCCCCAGTTCGGTCCCGCACAGCGTGCGCGCTTTGAGTTGTGTCGTACCGGGTTGTATTGGCTGAATCTGCACGCTGGTGGCGGTGTTGGCCACACTGGCCAGGATATTGTTGTCTAAATAAAGCTGCACATAGCCGTCTGAGGGGCGAACGTTGAGATCAAAGACATAAATGTCGCTGCGAGGTTCGGCCTCATCGTCAAATAATGTGAGTTCCGGTAGAGGTTGTCCGCTATTGATGCTGACAAGTTCGACAACACTTCCCGCAACGCTGGCCTGGGCAGTTTTGCCGTCCCTTTGATAGGTAACGGTTAGCTCCGCGTTACCGGGGTGTTGGCCTACAACCATGGTTTGATTGCCTAATTGTACGCTGGGGTCCAGCACCTGGTAATCACTTGATTCAAAATCGTAGCTCCCGCCTGGAGGAGTGCCCTCGGCGATGACGGCGCGTATTTCATCTTTTGCCAGGTGCAGGCAGGCCTCCATACTGACCTCTGGATCTTCTGGACCTGCGCGAAAACGCATTTGCAATGTGCCTGTGAGTATTTCGCCACCCATACACATTGCAGGTGCGCCAGCGACTATACCGGTAAACTGATAGCGCCTGGAAAACCCCTCGAGTATCGCTTGCTCGTCAAAGGAAAGCATAGGCGACAGTGGCGTGAGCATTCTACTATCCAAGGCGACCATCACGGGCAGTTGCTGCTGACCACCTGGCATCATAGTTAAATAGCAGGTGCCGGCTTCACTGCCAAATGTAACAAAAGGGGACGCGATAGCTGAGTTGTTCGCCAGACTAAGCGTGAACGACGGTTCCGAGCTAAGTGGCTCAATCTGTGCTTTTAGCACCACCTTGCCCTCATCGTCTCTGCATGTCACGGGATTGGCATCTAACTGAGCACTCACCCGAGCGCCCTGATGTTCATGGCTGTTGTCAAAGGCTGAGTAGCTATCCAGCAAATCCAGCAAAGGCCCCTGCTCCATGGCGACTTTGTCCTTCCACTGTAGTTTCCAGTCGCCCCCTGAACAGCCAGGCACGCTGCTTCCCGACATATGTAAACTGACATACAGCCAATCCTGGTCTTCAGTTGCCTGTAGAGTGTTGCAGCAAGCTAACAAAATGAGCTGCAGCGCCGGGACAGAGGATAGCTGTTTTTGTGCCATTACAACCCCAGTTCTTTAGCTAGCGAATCGGTATCTTGTTGTTGCTGCGATTCAAGGCTTTTCTGTAATTCCAAAGCCTGCTTTTGCATCTCCAATGTTTGCTGTTGCAGACGTTGGATAGCTTGAGGATCATTGAGTAACTCCTGCATGGCAGCAAAGTCTGGCATGTCAGCTTCTACCTGCTGTGCGTCTTGCTCAGCTTGCTGTTCAAGCAATGCACTGGCTTGATTCTCTTTGTCGTATTCCTCTGATATCTGATAGAACTGCATAGCCTTTTGCGGCATTCCTTGCGTCATGGCCTTATCGCCCTGTGCAGACGCAATAGCTTTAGCGCTTTCGAGCATGTTCTGTGCATCTGCCATATGCATGTGACTTACTGCCGCAGCCAATAATTCATGGCTTTGAGCAAATCGCAACAGGCGTTTTGCCAGTGCGATATGCTGTTGTTGTAGTTGCTGAGTGTATTGCTCCTGTGTCGCAATGGGGTTCACCAATCTGAGCCAGTCTCTGCCTTGAGATAGCAGGCTGTCGACCTGTTCCAGCGGGTCTGGACGCCACTTCTTCTCGAAGCTGGCTGCTTGCTGGTTGAGCTGCATCGCACTGGCAATATTTCTACCTAGGCTGTCCCGCTTTATTTCGAGTTCCAGGCGTTGCTCCAGATAGGTCTCAGGCACGGCTTCTTGTGTCTGCTTTAATAGAGCTTGTAGCTGAGTGATAGGTACGCTTCTTACCAGATGTAAATCATCAGGATTTACCTGATAGGCACCTGTCACTTTTATCTGCGCTTGGTTATTTGTAATAAAAGACGGCAATGCACGTTGAGAAAAATGCTGCAATGCGGCATCCACAGTGCTCAATTCACCAGGATTGGCTTTAACTGCCGCTATCAGGGCATTATCCGCGTCTTTAAAGTGACCACCTAATTCATACCATTCAAAGGCGCCTGGTGGATGCCCTTGACCACCCAATAAGTTGCCTTGTTGTTTGGCTATATCGCCATGCATTCTGCCAATTTGTGCTGCGTAACGGATGGCTTGCTGAAAGATATTTTCGCTGTCTTTGTCACAGATATATCCTTGTGCTTCTTTATAGCTCTGAATAGCCAACCAGGGCTGGTTTAGTTGTCTAAAAGACTCGGCATTCTGAAACGCATTCTTTCTGTCTTTAAAACTGCCGCCTACACAATCTGCAAGCGAAGTATGGCTAGCCAGGTATAGCAAGCCCACCATCAGTAAGCGTGGTTTGAGGAGCATTGGGTTAGTTCCTTTTGAAAATTAAAATCCTGGGATGCCTGGCATGGCTAGATAGCCTGAGGGGATTTCGAACAGAGTAGGATCCTGTTTTCCAACTTGCAGGTCTTTTAACTGCATATTGACGCGTTCGCGGCCTTTCCCCATGACAGCGACAAAGTCCATCTTCACGGCAATATTCTGTTCGTTGAACCAGATATAGCCGCCAGCACTTTTGTCTTTCATCAACAATTTGTATTTTTTGCAGATCTGCCCATTTATATTCTCCTCACCGAGTAGCTCAATACTGACGTTGTCTGGCGGCGTACCTGATATTTCCCGTCCTTTATCCATGCTAATAGTGGAATACATATTCACCATGGGCATAAGTTGCCAAGCCAGTTTTTTATCAGGGCGCTGGATCAGGATCATCTTCATGTTCTCAAACGCCATTTCCAGCCGCTCTTTACCGCTGGCGAAGAATAATTTTTGCTGAAAGCTACCTTGTGCCGACTGCACTTCGCGAATAGCACTGTATTCAACTTGGGGGACAGGTAATTCAAGCGCCGATAGCCCCTTGCTGAAAAACCAAAGTAGTAAAAACGAAAATAAGCCAATTGCGCGCATCTTTGTTCCTTAGTCGTGAAGTCAGGCGGCCTGAATTAACTCACTGGACAACTTCTGCCAGTGTGATGCCGGGAGTTGCAGTTGCAAAATGCTGAGCACGTCATTAAATACGTCCGCTGGTGCGTGTTGACGCATACCAAGTAACAAATAAAGACGTTCCGTATGGCTGATATGCGTGAGTATCATTATCAACACCCGCTGTTGTTCAATTGGCTCCATGGCACCCACAATCTGTTGTTCTATCTGGTGAATTTCTTCATCACTAAACAAATCCCAGAGCATTTGCGTGTTGTGGGTTTCTTCTACATGCATGTGTTCAAAATTGTCGGCAATAAAGAGTGCCAATTCGCGGTAAAGAGTAAGTAGTGCCGACTGCTGCTGCGTCGCATTGCTTAGCTGGCACTGGGCAATCAGTGTGCTCAGTTTTCTGATGCAGTATTCATGCTCTTGATGTTCCTGCACTGTTGCTATGTGTAAGTGTGGGTTTTGCCGTTGAATGGCTTCGTGGATAAAGTGATTTTCATGTTCAAGATGGTGCTGGCAGAGCGTCAGAAGGTCTGACACCAGTTCCAGATGGTCTTTAATCTCCTGAGGATCGGTATCGTCCAGGCTGCCAAGAATGACAAGGGTGTCACACATGCTAGCCCTGAGCGCCTTATGAATTAAGGTGTAGATGTTGTAGCGATTGCAATACATGTTGTTGTTCCAATGAAATGAGTCATTGCATGCTAAAGACAGTGGTCAAAATACGCTGGTAAGAGATGATTAAACGAATGCTAAAAGACTCTTAAGCCACTGTTATTTCGTATTGAACAACCGAGAATTAATGGGCTGAAACGGTAGCTTACAGTTTCACGGAACAAAAGATGTTGAGAGGAGGTTAATCGCCAACTAAGGTAAAACAAGCGCTATGTGTGGAGTGGTCTGATGAAGTTATTTCGTCTAATTTTAGTCTTCCTGTTCAGTGCAGGCATGATGGCTTGTACCAATACCCCAAAATCTACTGCTGTCTACTCACCGCAGTCTTTATTGATGGATGAAAACTTTGCTGGCTTTGAAAAGTTCAAGGTTGAGAGTGAGCATGAGGTATTCGCGCTAGATGATGAGATGATGCATTTTGCCGAGAAGGTCAGTGCCGGGGCCGCAGAACCTAAGGTTGCCGCCAGACAATTAGTTCGCGCAGTGTTTGGAAGAGCAGATTTGAATCTGCTTTATGCCAATGACGCCAATACCATTGCCAGAGATACCTTCCACAATCGTGCAGCTAACTGCCTGTCGATGTCTATTATGACTTTTGCACTGGCTGAGCAGGCTGGGATGCAAATTGAGTTTCAGGAAGTTGATGTGCCCGAGTTTTGGACTCGACGGGATGGCTACAGCATGCTCAATGGCCATGTCAATCTGCGTATTTCCCCAAAATTGTCGCCTAATTCCATTTATTTCAATCCGCAAACGGTTGAAGTGGATTTTGATCCGCAGGTGGCAAGCGCCAAGCTTCCGACCAGAACAGTGACCAAACAAAGAGTACTGGCCATGTTTTATAACAACAAAGCGGCTGATGCATTGGTGAACAATGATGCTAAACGCGCTTATGCCTACTCTCGTGCTTCTGTGCTGCAAGATCCTTCGTTGGCCGAGGCATGGGTTAATTTGGGGGTACTGTATCGTCAGAACGGATTGCTCGATGAAGCAGAACGGAGTTATCAACGGGCTATACAACTGGAAGGAAGCCGCAGTGCCAAGGAGAATTTGGCGGTGATTTATAACCTGACCGGTAGAGAGAAACAGGCCGCTCTGATTATGCAGGAGTTGGAGCAACAACGCACTAATAACCCTTACTATCATTTTTTGCTGGGTGAACAGGAGTATGAGCTGGCCCATTGGCGTGCAGCCATTGGCCACTATCGTCGGGCCATAGAGCTTAATCGTCAGCAGCATGAGTTTTATTTTGGTTTAGCTAAAGCCTATTACGAAATGGGAGATTTGGCCCTGACAGAACGTTATCTCAAGCTGGCTAAACGGCGCTCCGTTAATGATCATGACGAGCATCGTTACCAAAGTAAGCTGAATTTGCTAACGAAACTTTGATGCGCTGGTCCGGCTTTACCTTACTGTTGTTTGGACTGGTTTTACCTACTTTTGCTGATGAACTGCTATGGCGTCATTTGCAGGTGTTAAGCAGTGATGAGATGGAAGGGCGACGAACTGGCAGCCATGGCGCAGAGCTGGCGCGCTCTTACATTAAACAGGTATTTACCGACCTCGGATTACGTACTTTTCATAACAGCTATGAGATGCCGTTCACACATCATTTTGTGATAGGCCAGTTATCTGGTGTCAACCTGGTCGGTTGGTTGCCAGGCAAAGGCTATTCCGAATGTTTTATTGTGGTCAGTGCTCACTATGATCATCTAGGTAAACAAGGCCATCGTATTTTCAATGGGGCGGATGACAATGCCTCCGGAGTCTCGGTATTGCTCTATCTGGCTGCGGCACTGAAGACTCATCCTGCTGAACATTCTGTTATATTTCTTGCCACAGATGCAGAAGAGAGAGGTTTGTACGGTGCCCGTGCTTTTGTTGATGCCCCACCGGTAACGCTTTCGTCAATGGTGGTTAACCTGAATCTGGATATGCTGGGTTATGGCGGCAGTGGTAATAAGCTGTGGGTAGGAGGAAGCAAAAAACATCCTCAGCTGCTCCCTGCCGTGAATGCGAGTATAGGGTTAGCGCCGCTAAGGCTGAAAACCGGAGTGGAAGGCATTGCCAGGGGCTATCGCAGCAGGGCTTGGATTAACTACGATCGAGCTAGTGATCACGCAGTTTTCGGTCAGGCTGGTATTCCCTATTTGTATCTGGGGGTGGGGGAACATCGTTTTTATCATACCGAAGAAGACGAGATTGAACGTATCGATAGGGACTATTTTAGCAAGGCGGCCGAAACCGCCTTGATTGTGCTTAGACAGCTTGACCAGCTACTTGTTAAAAGTACGCCAGTTGAATCCCTAAACTGATGCGTTGCTGGTGGCGATTGTAGTCAATAAGTGAGTCCCCATAACCATTAAAGTATTGCAACAGGACTTCGTACCTATTGTTCAGCGGATAGGTCAGGTTCAGTTCTATGCTGCCTTTGTTGTCGCTGGTTTTTAGGTTATTGCGGATCATTGTCATCAACTTGAAGTTGCCCATTTGGGTGCCATAACCTACCTCCATATGACCCAGGAAATGGGTGATATCGGGATTATCATCTCCTCTTGGATCCAGCGGGTCGTCTTTTTCATCCTCTTTTATCCTATACCAGGCCCGCAGGTAGTAAAACGAGTCTTCATCGGAAAATAACAGCGAGCCATAAATACGGTTCCAACTGCGTGAGCGCAGCTGATTCTGGCCATTTGACTGGTGTTCAATACCAACTTGGGCGAGATTAAAGCGGTAGCCCAGCAGTTTTAAATCAGTATCAAAGTTATAAAACACTTCTGGCTGATAATTGGTTTCCCTGAAAGGCTTAGAAATTTCACTGTTATATACTTGCCAATGCGATTTGGCAGTGAAACCAAAATAGACCCCTTCAAGGCTCTGCTGTTCATCAGGGCGATAGACCGGCATTTTTACACTGATTTGGAATTTAGCTTCCATATGATCGATATTGCCCTGGCTAAAGCCATCATCGCCCAGTTGATTGGGATTCTTTTGATAACTGACAGGTAACAAAAAGTTAGGCTTATGCTGGGTAATCGCGTATGGGTTGACCAAGGCTGCTTTGTCTGACACCAGTCGCTCTGTTACCAGTGTTTGCTGGTCTTCATCTGGGGCGGAGGGCTCTATCGACTCTGTCTGGCTAAATACCATAGTGTGAAAAAAACCAAGTATCAGTAAACAGCTACGCTTCACGACGATTTCCTTGTTTATAGACTGCGTGCTGCTCCAGTTTACCCCAACGGACTGGCGCGATGAACCTGATTCTCTCATGCACTCCGTTGGTGCATTTTTATACTCCAGCACCCTGATGGTGCAATTTCTCTTCACTTTACTCAGTCTTATTTTTGTAACCAATTGATTTCATGTGGATAAATCAGATGGCACGGCATTTGTTTAGCTAACTGAGTCGACACATAACAATTATCTCAGGAGCAACAAGATGAAATTAGTCAGTGCCATCATCAAGCCATTTAAGCTTGATGATGTTCGAGAAGCGATTTCAGAAATCGGCATTGATGGCCTGACCGTGACAGAAGTTAAAGGCTTCGGGCGGCAAAAAGGACATACCGAACTGTATCGTGGTGCAGAGTATCAGGTGGATTTTCTGCCTAAGGTCAAACTGGATATCGCTGTACAGGATGACCACGTTGACCGACTGGTGGAAGCCATTGTTGGTGCGGCGAAAACCGGCAAGATTGGTGACGGTAAGGTATTTGTCTTTGACCTTGAGCATGCCGTCAGGATCCGTACTGGTGAAACTGACAACGACGCCATTTAACCGAAGTAGGAGACGATAAACGTGGAACAATCATTTCACCTTCAGTATGCGCTAGACACTTTTTACTTCCTGGTCTGTGGTGCCTTGGTTATGTGGATGGCGGCCGGCTTTGCCATGTTGGAAGCGGGTTTGGTTCGTGCCAAAAACACCACTGAAATTTTAACCAAGAATGTCGCTTTGTATGCCATCGCCTGCATTATGTATTTGGTTTGCGGTTACGCCATCATGTACGACGGTGAGCTGTTTCTGGCCGGTATCGGCAGTGTGGATGTGACCTCAACCTTAGGTGAGTTTGCCGGACGTGAGGATGGCTTCGAAGGCGGCGCAATCTATGCAAAAGCCTCTGATTTCTTCTTCCAGGTGGTATTTGTCGCCACTGCCATGAGCATAGTCTCCGGTGCGGTCGCTGAACGCATGAAGCTGTGGGCTTTCTTGTTGTTTGCGGTGGCAATGACGGGCTTCATCTATCCATTGGAAGGTAGCTGGACCTGGGGTGGTCAGGCGGTGTTTGGTATGTACGTTCTGGGCGACATGGGCTTCTCAGACTTTGCTGGCTCGGGCATCGTTCACTTAGCCGGTGCTGCTGCTGCGCTTGCCGGTGTGCTGCTACTCGGTGCGCGTAAGGGCAAGTACACCAAGGACGGCAAAATTAATGCTATCCCCGGTTCAAACCTGCCATTGGCAACTCTGGGTACCTTTATCCTGTGGATGGGCTGGTTTGGTTTTAACGGTGGTTCGGTTTTGAAACTGGGCGATATTGCCAATGCCAACTCTGTGGCTATGGTGTTTCTGAATACCAATGCGGCGGCAGCAGCAGGCGCGGTGGCCGCATTGATTCTGGCTAAGGTATTGTTCAAAAAAGCAGATCTGACCATGGTGTTAAACGGTGCGCTGGCAGGATTGGTTGCCATTACGGCCGAGCCCTCCACACCAACTGCCTTACAGGCCAGCCTGTTTGGTGCAATTGGCGGTGTGTTGGTGGTGTTCTCCATTATTGCCCTGGATAAACTGAAAATCGATGACCCGGTAGGCGCCATCTCTGTGCATGGCACGGCAGGATTATTTGGATTGCTGATAGTTCCGCTGACCAACGATGGCTCGACTTTTGTCGGTCAGATTATGGGCGCTGCTACTATCTTCATCTGGGTATTTGGTGCCAGTCTGGTGGTATGGGGCGTACTCAAAGCACTGATGGGGATCCGTGTCAGTGAAGAAGATGAGTATCAAGGGCTGGATATGGTGGACTGCGGATTGGAAGCCTATCCGGATTTCACTGGCTCACGTAAGTAAGGGATTTGGGGTAGAGCCGGATAAAAACAACATTAAGCTCTGACCCTCACTGCGTTCTCTTAGGGGAACATTTGCCAGTCATGCTGGCTGACTTTTCCACTGTGTCCTTTGCCCCGGCGTTTGTCGGGGCTTTTTTTATGTGGATTCTGGCGTATATTATGTCGAATTATCTGAAAAGCAGTGCAATGACATTATTTTCAACAAGTTGCATTCATTTATCAGGCTGTTGATACATATCTGACAGTATGAGGTTGGCGGGAAAGAGAACAGCAGATTCTCAACCATCTGACCTTTATTCGGGGAATGAAGAGGAACCACATGTCGCAACCGCAAAAGGGTATCTGTGCAGAGCCCAACCTGCATGCGCTATATCTGCTATTTAACGTCACCGACGACGATACTGGTTTGATACGCCGCAAATTGGCTAAGATTCTCGATGTTTTCGAACATTATGATGAAGAACACTATGAAGCCATGGTGTCGGGAGTGGTTGCCGTGGGCAGCAGCTACTGGATGGATTTATATCCCGGCCTTAACCCCAAGGAACTCTCACCTTTTCCGAATCTGGCCTGCGAAGATCGCCAGGCGCCGGTGGTGCCCTGTGATTTGTTTATCCAGATTCGCGCAGATCGAGCGGATATCTGTCACGCCGTGGGCGTGGAAGTCTATGAGCTACTGAAAGATCAGGCCGAACTTGTCGAGCAAACCAAAGGATTCCGCTATCTGGATGGGCGTGACTTACTTGGCTTTGTCGAAGGCGGTAACAATCCAAAAGGTATGAAGAAACTGTCGGTGGCGATAGTAGGGGATGACGATCCTGACTTTGCCGGTGGCAGTTATGTGCACGTACAACGCTACCGTCACGACATGGACAGGTGGAACAGGGTCAATATTGCCGAACAGGAAGTGATCATCGGGCGTACCAAAGAGGATGATGTGGAATTTCCACTGGAAGATAGGGTGTTATACAGCCATAGCACCCGGACCAATCTGGTTGCTACGACCGGACGCCCTATAGAGATCTTGCGGCAAAGCATGCCATATGGCGATATGCAGAATCAGGGACTGTTTTTCGTCTCATGCTGCAAGAGCCCTAAGCCTTTTATGCAGATATTACACAGTCGAATAGTCGGTGACAGGCAAGGTAACTATGACCGCTTACTGGACTACAGTGTGCCTGAAACCGGTGCGGCATTTTTTGCACCCTCTGTTCAGTTCATTAAAAAAGAGGCTAGACGCTAAGCTAAGTTAATAGTGCAATGATGGAACATAAAAAAGGGCATTCAAAATGCCCTTTTTCAATTATTTAGCCAGTGACACCACTTCGTCCAGCGGCTGTCCGGTGGACTTATCCGGGTAGGTAATCTTCATCAGCGCAGATAAGGTGACTGCCACATCTTCAGGTGAAACCTGACGACTGATACTGCGAGGTTTGACTTTCCAGCCGGTGAAGAATACTGGTACATGGGTGTCATACTTATACGGTGAGCCGTGTGTGGCAGCTGAGTATCCTTCAAACATGCTGGAAGGTGACTGAACTAAGACCACGTCACCTGCCCTGGAGGGTACGTAAGCCCGCTGAACTTTACTGCCAATAGGATCAAAAGACAGATCTTCGGTCATCAGTTGCTTGCGGGTAAACACGCGGGCGATACCTGGCAAGGTAGCGGCATGTTTAGCCACAGCCAACTGCACAGCGTGGATATCCAGTTTATTTTGTTCAATCAATGCCAGGTCCAGATACAAAAATGGCATAGAGGTTCTGCTTACCAGCTTGCCTTCAATACCAAATTGTTCGGCTAACTCTTGGTTGATTGCCTCAAACTGCTTACCTGTGTTGCCTCTGAAACCCGCAAAGCCAATGCTTTTCTTGTACTCAGGAATGGCGTCCACGCCATGATCCGCAGACAGGGCAATCAGTACATTGTCCAGGCCAACCTGCTTATCCAGGAAGCTGAAGAAATCCGCCAAAGTACGGTCCAGATTCATCAGATTATCTTCTGCCTCCAGACTATTTGGGCCGAACATATGACCTATATAGTCATTGGTTGAGAAACTGACAGACAGGTAATCGGTAATATCATCCTTACCCATGTCCGCTTGTGTTACTAACTGCTTGGCAAACTCCGCGGTCAGCTTGTCGCCAAAAGGTGTGTAGGCGAGCATGCCATAGTAGGCTTTATCTGCAGTTTCAGGCATCTGGTGAGGAAAGCCCGAACGAAAACCCTTAGGGGGGATTTGGAAAGGACGGTTACTTGCATCGTTGTGGTAATTTGCTTCTTCCTGGGAAAGTGTCCAGGACGTACCTGCAAAACTGTCTTTCAGGCCTGACTCATTAAACTTAACCGCGTAGTCAGGCAGAGTGTCAAAGTAGTAACTACTGCTGACGACATTGCCGTTGTTCTTATCAAACCAAAACGCTTTGCCAAAGTGACCGCCTGTCAGCACTGCGCCCCTGTCTTTGGTTGATACAGCGTAGATTTTGGCTTTGCCATTGCTGGCCTGATATAGCTCATCGGAGAAAGTGGAAGCCATCAGGTTGGCTGGGGATGCGCTATACCCATCTGCCCCTAGTAATTGGGTGTTTTTATCGGCTACGCAATAGACTTTTTCGCCGCTGTATCGATCTATCCAGCCATTAGACAAAATACCATGCTCGGTAGGCAATGCACCGGTAGCCAGTGTGGCATGACCTACCGCTGTCATCGTGGTGGCATTGCGATAGTGAGCGTTGATATAGAGCGTGCCGTCATTCAAAAAGCGTTTGAAGCCTTTCTGGTTACGCTTGTCCAAAAAGTTACGCTGATATTTATGCAGCAGATCGCCACGTAACTGATCGACTGTGATCTGCACAATCAGTTTGGGGCTATCTGCAAATGCTGGTGCGCTAAAACAGGCGCAAAGCGCCAGTAAGCGTATTGCATTATTCATACTGTCCTCGTCATTGGTAACGCCGGCGTATCTACGCCGGTCAATTTTCAGATTACGCCTAACTCGCGCAAACGTTCGCTCAGGTAGCTGTCGGCAGTATGGCGCTCAGACAACACTACGTCTGGTCTGGGGTGCAAGAATAAGGGCAGGGAAATCCGCGATTTCGACTGATCTGCGCCTTGGGGGTTAATTACCCTGTGTGTGGTGGATGGAAAATATCCCCCTGAGGCTTCCTGTAACATGTCACCGATATTCACTATCAGGTTGCCGAAATCACAGGGTACATCCAGCCACGTATCTTCTTTACTTTTAACCTGCAGACCAGGTTCATTGGCTGCCGGGAGGATGGTCAATAAATTGATGTCCTCATGGGCCGCTGCGCGAATCGCATTTGGCTCTTCGCCACCTGTCAGCGGTGGATAATGCAATACACGAAGCAGTGTTTTATCGCTGTTTTCAATCATGCCTGAAAGCGGCTGAGAATAACGCGATGACACAGCGTCTGGAGAGTGCTTCTCCACCCAGGACAGCAGGGTAACAGCCAATTGGTTTGCTGCCAGATAGTAATCGGCCAATTGCTGACGCAGTGCGTCAGGACAACGACCCCAGGGATAATAGTGGAAGTATTCCTTGATGTCTTTGACCTGATGACCCTTAGCCGTCTCAGAAACCGAAGGTGGGAAATAACCGTCCTGGGTGTCTTTACTGAATAAAAACTGCTGCTTTTCTTCGGAATCAAAGAAGTGCTGCCAATTTTTATATATGGCATCCACCATGGATTGTTGAATGGGGTGATTCTTCAATACCCCAAAGCCGGTTTGATGCAGAGATTCTACAAACAGTTTGTCGGCATTTTCAGCCTGAAAATCAACGGCGACCAATTTCATCTTAATACCCGTTTAGCAATACAAAATAACTATAGAGCCTGTCCTAGAGGAACAGGAAGAAACCCGCAATGGCCGCACTCATCAGGTTCGCCAGAGTTGCAGCCATTACGGCACGCAAGCCAAGCTGAGCAATGTCATGACGACGGCATGGTGCCATGCCACCCAACCCACCCAAAAGTATGGCGATGGAGCTGAAATTGGCAAAACCACATAAGGCGAACGTCACAATAGCCTGGCTGTGCTCGGACAGTTGCTCTCTGTGATTGATGAAGTCGGCGTAAGCGTAGAATTCGTTGATAACCACTTTCTGACCGATAAAGCTGCCAGCCAACTGGGCCTCTTGCCAGGGAACCCCAATCACGAACGCCAGAGGCTGTAGCAAATAGCCCAGCATTACCTGCAGAGTGAGATCTCCGGCGCCGAAGAAGCTGCCTACCCAACCTATAAGGCCATTCAAAAGTGCAATCAGCGCGACAAAGGCCAACAACATTGCACCCACATTCAGAGCTAGCTGCAAACCACTGGCAGCACCCGCCGCGGCGGCATCAATAACATTGACGTTTTTTTCTTCGGGTTGACTGAGATCGGCCAGATCATTCTTAGGTGTTTCGGTTTCGGGCAGGATCAGCTTTGCCATCATCAAACCGCCGGGGGCAGCCATAAAACAGGCCGCGATCAGGTATTTCAGGTCCACACCCAGCCCGGCATAACCTGCCAGGATGGAGCCAGCGACAGAGGCCAAGCCACCCACCATTACAGCGAATAACTCGGAGCGGGTCATAGTGGGAATAAAGGGTTTTACTACTAATGGAGCTTCGGTTTGGCCAACAAAAATATTCGCCGTAGCCGACATGGCTTCTGGGCGACTGACTTTCAGTAGACGTTGGATACCACCGCCGATTAAGCGGATCACCCACCCCATAATGCCCAGGTAATAAAGCACCGCGATAAATGCTGAGAAGAACACGATGACGGGGAGCACATGCACAACGAAAATGAAGCCAAGCTTCATTTTGCCCAAATCGCCAAACAAAAACTCTATGCCCTGACTGGCGTAACCAATGATTTGCGATACGGTATTGGATACGGATAGCAATACATCTTTACCAAAGGGGACATACAAAACCAGTGCACCAAGGCCCAATTGCAGAGCAAATGCGCCTAACACTGTGCGCCAGTTAACGGCCTTTCGGTTGGTGGATACCAGATAACCCAGACCGAAGAGTAGCAGGATACCGAGCAGACTAATCATCAGTTAGCATTTCCTTTATTGTTGTTATTTAAGAACCTGCTGGATGTGAGATTTAAGAACATCCAATGCAATTCTGTTTTTGCCACCTTGGGTGACGACCACATCCGCAGTAAAACGACTGGGGGCGACGAACTTGTGGTACATGGGCTTCACCGTTGATTCGTATTGTTCACTGATGCATTGCAGGGAGCGTCCGCGCTCGTTGACATCTCTGTTAATACGGCGCAACAGGCAGATATCCAGCGGCGTGTCGATAAATACTTTAATGTCGAAGTAAGGGAACAGCTCCGGACTTGCCAGCAGCATAATGCCTTCAACGATAATTACAGAGGCCGGTGTAATGGTTTGTGTCTGTGGCAGGCGAGTATGGGTTTTAAAGCAATACTGAGGGTAGTCAATACTGTTCCCGGCTTTTAGTTCCGCCAGGTGTTTTTCCAATAACTCATGCTCAAAGGCGTGCGGATGGTCATAGTTAGTCTGCAGCCGTTCTTCCATGCTTAAGTGTGTCTGGTCACGATAATAGTGATCTTCACACAGCACGCGGATATCCATTCCTTCATCAAGTATTTCTGCTATCAGGGTTTGGGTGAACAGAGATTTCCCAGAGCCTGAGCCACCGGAAATGGCGATAATTCGCGTATTTGACATGTTTAGGGATTTTGAGCAACGACAGGTGTGGCAAAGAGTACCAGCGATGGCGGAAAAAGCTAGAGACTGCTCAATTAATGGACAGAATTATCTTTACGTAAAAGAATATTGAGGTTTTGGCAGACAAAATGTCGCTTTACTTGCCGATAATTTCCAAATCTTCTGTCCTTAGTTGTTCCAGCGCATAGTTGTGTAATTTTGACCGTGAGCCCTCACCCTGCGCTTTTGGGGGATAAAAAGGGGCCTTTACTTCAGGGCAATCACGAAACACATCATCAAGTGCAGCGCGAATTTCGCTGAGCATTTTATCCAGGTTGGTACTGAAATCCGGACGCTTGCGAATGGTATGCCCCAATTCAATTAAGCGATAGAAATAACGATTGGCAAGGTCCAACAACTCGTCAGGAATGTTCTTGTTATGGTTCAGTGCGGCGTTTTCATGTTGCAGGCAATACTCCAGCAGGGCGACATAAAAACAGAAAGGTTTGTTGGACAATTGCACCTGCCTGTCATCCAGACTGTTGCATAAGGTGCGCTCCCGCAGATTGACAACCAGTTTGGGAACGGCTGGCAACGCTTCAGGTTCCCTATCTGTGTTGTCCTGCTGGCCGTTTTGTTCATGTGGACGGGTCACTAAAAGTGTAAACAACAACGCTGCCAACAGAGGATAAGCGGATAAACCATCCAGCAGGGTAAAGGTCTTAAATCCCAACTTAAGTGACAGTGTTTGGCCTGGCACATGTAATTCTCTGGCTTGTTCCTGGCTGGCAAAATCGCCATCCGGTTCTGTTGCCGAAATACCCTGAAGCGCTAAGGCTCTTATTGCATAGCCATTTTCAGCTGCTTGTTGGTTAAGCTGATCCAGATAACGCCGTACAGACTGTTCGTCAGCGACACTGTTCATCACATCATTCGGTAATCTTAACCAGGGTAAATCCAGGGCTATGCGCTTTTCCAAGGCCAGCGACAAAGTTTGGGCCTGACGTTGATGGGCCTGATTTGCCGCCACAAAATAGATAATCTGGAGGATGATTAAACTGATCAAAAACAGCAGCAGGCTGTTGGCCAAACGCACATCGGCTTGTTTACTCATGGACTCACCTGGCAATCTGGCTCTGGTGTTAAGCGACTAAAGTAACCAGAATTTTCGTCTTTAGCCATTTGAATCAGGGTACGTTGTACCGCACAAAACAAGTCTATGTTGTTGGTTTCCATCTTTAAATACCACTTACTGCCGCTGACTTGCTGCTCGATTGGGGTAATGTAGTTTCTGGACAAAATGGCTTCATCTCTGTCTTGTTGCCAATAGGACGAGATGATATCCACTTTTCCGGAAATCAGGAGATTTCGAAGCTCTGTATGAGAATTGGCATAGGTTATCTGCAGGCTGTCCAGGCTCAGATTCAGCTCTTTAAACATTCCGATGGGAATAATATGGCCTGAGCGACTGGTAGGGTAATCCAGTAATCCGATGCGTTTTCCTAGTAAATATGCTTTGTCAATCTGCGGTTTTTCCCGCATGGATATGAGGTAAGCGGAGTAGTCAGGATAAGCGGCAACCACGCGATAGCCATAGGTTGACTCGCCTCTGATGGCGGCCATCAGGTTTTCCTTCACTAGTGTCAGATCTGCAATACCTTTGCCGACATACTGTAATACCTGGTCTTCACTATGGTTCCATACGGCCCTGACCTGGCCAAACTGTTTAATTACAACAGGATCCTGACAAAGCGTCTGGGCCAGGTTTTTAGCCAGTGGCTCTGCATTGACAAAAACTATTAGCGTGGCACCTAGGTTACCGCCCTGGGTTGGGCATTCCGAGAACTGTTCAATAACAGGTGTAAACTCAACTTTGGCTGTATTTACATTTCCGTTCCCAATCAACCACATAAGTACAAGCAGCAATGTGGCGATAGTCGCCAGGCTGGTTTTTGACAGCTTAAAGCCCGATAGCATCATGTATTCAGAGAACTCCGATGAGTAATGCTATGCATTTCACCAGTTAATCTTACTTGTTTCAACGGGTAAAATTATTTAATCATCGTAACCTATTGTTTTATAATAAATATGAACAAGAAGTTATGAATCTTTATGAGGCCTTCCTATTTTCACCAGAGAAAGGACAATTTCATCTGAGAATTTGAAGCGTAGGGCGTTTTTTGTACGGACTGTGCTGCGGGAAATTTGACTTTTCTGCATTAAGGTCTACTACAACAAAGTTGTCATAATCGCCTCTTAAACTGTGAATTGCACACAACAAACCTTAGGAAAACACAATGTTCACGAAATCCAAGCTCAATCGCGTTGCGTTAGCTGTGGCTCTGTCAGTGGGAATGTCTGCCGGAGTTATGGCTCAGGAAACCTCATCCGGTATTACGGGAAAGGTCGTCGGACCCCAAGGTAACCCTGCCCCAGGCACTGTTATTAAAATTACCCATGTCCCTTCTGGTACGGTGAAGACGGCTGTTGTTAACGAGGCTGGTCAGTTTACCGCAAAAGGTTTACGTGTTGGCGGGCCTTACACCATTACTGTAGATTCTGACACCTTTCAGGATACTGCAATCAGTGATGTTTATCTGACGCTTGGTGAAGCGCTGCCCCTTAATGTGACCTTAGAACAAGAACAATCTGTGGAGCGCATCGCAGTGACGGGCGCAAAACTTAGCAGCATTGAGTTTGGCAATACCAGTCCAGGTTCAACGTTCAGTTTATCCGACTTGGAACAGGCGGCCTCTGCTGACCGTGATATTAAAGATTTGGTACGAATCGACCCGCGTATCAGTATTTCCGAGGACAATGGTTCGGAGTCAATTATCTGTGGCGGTAGCCACCCTCGCTTCAGCAGTCTGACCATTGATGGCGTCAGAATGAATGACAGCTTTGGCCTGAACTACAACGGCTATCCTACCGTGCGTATGCCTTTCTCTTTCGATGCGATTGACCAGGTTGCCGTTGAGATTGCGCCTTTTGACGTTCAGTACGGTGGATTTACCGGCTGTAATGTTAACGCCGTAACTAAGTCAGGTACTAACGAAATTCATGGCGGCGTTTTCTTCGATTTCACCAGTGATTCCCTTTCCGGGGATAAGATCGAAGATGAAAAAGTTGATCTGGGTGACTACACCATTAAACGTTACGGCTTTAATGTTGGCGCCCCGCTGATTGAAGATACCTTGTTCATTTTTGCTTCTTACGAAAAGTTAGAAGGTGCACAGATATTCAGTTACGAAGCGCTGCAAACCGGTGCGGTAACAATGGATGAAGTGAACCGTGCAATTCAAATCTCTAAAGATGTATATGGCTATGATGCAGGTGGCTTACCTGGTTCTGCGCCAGTAGAAGATGAAAAGTTCCTGGTGAAAATGGACTGGAATATCAATGACAGTCACCGGGCATCGTTGGTGTATAACTACAACGACGGCTATGAAATTGACCAGTCAGATGACAGCAGCCAGAACCTGACTTTGTCTAACCACTTCTACAAGAAAGGCGCAACCCTTGATGCAGTGGTAATGTCTGTATATTCCGATTGGACTGACAATTTCTCGACAGAAGTAAGAATTGGTCATACTAAGCTGGTTAATGAGCAGCGTTCTACCGATGCCGACAGCGGTTTTGGTGAGATCCAAATCAGCTCTCTGGAAAATGGGGGTACTATCTTCCTTGGTCCAGATGACTCACGTCAGTCGAATGAAATGGATTGGGAAAATACCACCTTAAAGATTGCCGGTACTTATTACTTGGATGAGCACACCATCACTGGTGGTTACGAGCAAGAAAACCTGGATATCTATAACCTGTTCATGCAGCACACCATTGGTGAATATCGCTTCGGTGGTGACAGAAACCGCAATACTAACGGTGGTGCCAGCGGTTTGGATGATTATGAGCTGGGCATAGCGGATGATGTTTACTACAACAACTCCGCCGTTACCAATAATCCCGCTGACGCTGCGGCATTCTTCTCATACTCCACACATGCTGCTTACATCCAGGACAAGTGGACGCTGGATGACCTGACGCTGATCTTTGGTCTGCGTTATGACTGGATTTCCAGCAGTGATAAGCCCAAGCACAACGCCTTGTTTGAGCAACGTTATGGTGTAACTAACCAAGCCACCTTTGATGGCAAAGACCTGCTGCAGCCTCGCTTTGGTTTCAACTGGGCCATTGACGACAACCTTGAAGTACGAGGTGGCATCGGTCTGTATTCTGGTGGTAACCCTAATGTTTGGTTGTCCAACAGCTACTCCAACGATGGTATAACCAATATCGATACCTATCGTCCTGACATCAATATTTTTGATGCCGAGAAGCTTGGTGCAGGGCGTCCGGTGTTTGACCCAATCAAAGCCATGTACGACCAGGTAACGGCTAATAATCCGCCGTTGGGTGAAGAGCCTTCTACCAATGCAGTAGATCCTGACTTTGATATGCCGTCAGAATGGAAGTACAACGTTGGTGTTACCTACGCGACAGAGGATGATTACATCTTCTCTGCTGATTTCCTATATACCAAGAAGCGTGACTCAGCAACTGTCGTCGATTTGAGTAGTTTTGATACAGGCCGCGACACCATAGATGGCCGCCCCATTTATGACAAATTGGTTTTAGGTCAGAATAATGGTCGTGATGTAACCCGTAACACGCGTTACAGTGACTTGCTGTTGACTAACGCCCCTGAGGACGGTAGTTCAACAACCATCTCGTTGGCGATGAAGAAAGAATACGATTTCGGTCTGGACGTGCAATTAGGTTATGCCTATAACAAGTCCGAAGACTATAACCCAATGACTAGCTCTGTGGCGTATTCTAACTACACAAACATCGCTGTTTCAGACCAGAACAACCCTGGTATTGCTACATCTAACTACGAGATTCCGCACAACTTTACCTTAAGTTTGCGTTATACCGCCGAATTCATCGATGGCTATAACACGACAATCTCGTTGTTTGGCAACAGAAAGGCGGGTCGTAACTTCTCTTATACCTTTGATAACTTCGAGGCGGGTTCTGACCTGGCAGATTATCGCTCACTTCTGTACATCCCAACTATGGACCAGTACGGAAATGATGTGACATTTGCCTCTGCGGAAGTACAAGCTGAATTTGATGCATTTATCGCACAGGAAGGTCTAGAGAAGTACCGTGGACAAATTGTTCCACGTAACGCTGGCGAATCTAGCTGGTATACCAGATTCGACTTGCGTTTCGACCAAGAGTTACCTGCTTTTACCGCTGATCATCGTGCAAATGCATTCCTGGTTATTAAAAACGTAGGTAATTTGCTGAACAGTGATTGGGGTATTCAGCGTCGCGGACCATTTAACGCTGCGTCTGTTGTTGATGCAGAGATGAACGATGATGGTTCTTACACTATCAACGGCGTAAACCCTGAACCAGCCAGCGAGTCAGTGTTCAACCCAGGTTCTCTGTGGGAAGTACGTATCGGTGTGAAATACAGCTTCTAAGAAGATGTAAAATCATCGCAAAATACAAAGCCGGCCTTGTGCCGGCTTTTTCAGTATCAATACATCAAGAGTATTGGAATGTAGGCTGACAATACCGATGGAAATAACCATATGATTAAACAGATAGCGTTACTTTTCGCCATGACAACAACTTCTTTGGTTTCGGCCGATATACGTGTAGCAACGTTCAACGTCAGTATGGAAGCTGACAACTATGTTGAGCGCGGTCAACCCGTCAGTGGTCAGGAGCTTTTCGAGCACCTAAAAGGCGGTCTGCATCCGCAGATTAAAAATACTGCTGAGATTATTCAGCGGGTCAGACCGGATATCATTCTTCTCAATGAATTTGATTATGATGCTGATCCGAAAAAAGGGGTTGAAGCCTTTATTCAACATTATCTGAGTAAATCTCAGGGTGGCGCTGAGCCTATTGATTATCCCTATTATTATCTGGCGCCAGTGAACACTGGGGTGGACTCTGGCGTGGATTTGGATGGTGATGGGGTTGCCTCTGGCACAAAAGGTGATGCCTTTGGCTTTGGCAAATATCCAGGACAATACGGCATGGTGCTGCTTAGTCGTTATCCTATCGACAATAACAATGTTCGCACTTTTCAGCGTTTCTTGTGGAAAGATATGCCGGGTAACTTGATGACCCAGGTAATGAAGGAAGATGGACAGGCTTGGTACTCAGAGGCCGCTCAGCAAGTGCTGAGGCTATCGTCTAAGTCTCACTGGGACATCCCTGTGCTGGTAAACGGAAAAACGGTTCATGTGCTTGCTAGCCACCCTACGCCGCCTGTGTTCGACGGCCCGGAAGACAGAAACGGTAAACGCAATCATGATGAAGTCAGGTTTTGGGTGGATTACCTGTCTGGAGGCAGCCAATCTGCTTATTTGTACGATGATCAAGGCCGCAAGGGAGGCTTTCGCGGTAATACCTTCGTGGTAGTGGGGGACCTTAATTCATCCATGGTGGAAGGTGACTCGCTACGCGATGCCATCGTTGGGTTAATTACCCACGACAAGGTTAACGCTGGTTTTGTGCCGCGCAGCGAGGGCGGTAAACAGCATAGCCCGGATAATCCACTAGGCGATACCCATACCGCAGGCTGGCGTATGCGAGCTGACTATGTACTGCCATCCGTTAATGGTTGGGATGTGACTGATGGTGGTGTGTTCTGGCCGGCTCCAGCCGATGAGCTATTCCGTCTGGTAAAAGATAGAAAAAGTTCATCCGACCATCGAATGGTTTGGTTAGCACTGCAATTTAAATAAAAATTTATAAAAAAGGCCGGTAGAAACCGGCCTTTTTGTCTGCAACCTAATCAGGCAATATACCTTTGTGGTGTCAGTTAGACATTTTCAAACAGCGCTTCCACCCGTTTTAGGGTTTCATCGATTCGGCTGACATCAGCTGGCGCAATGAAAATGGTGTCGTCACCGGCGATGGTACCCAATACACCATCAGCCTGGCTTAAAGAGTCCAGCAGTCTGGCAATTAACTGTGCTGCGCCAGGGCTGGTGCGAATAATCACCATCACATTGTTGTGTACGATGTCTAACACCAACTGCTTCAACGGACTTTTTGCTGTTGGCATACCCAGTTCAGGCGGTAAGCAGTAGACCATTTCTCCCAGCGCATTGCGGGTCCGCACTGCACCAAACTTGCTTAACATACGAGAGACTTTGGACTGACTAATATTGTCAAATCCCTGGTCTTTTAATGCGTCGACAATTTCACCTTGCGAGCCAAAGTTTTCCGTTTTCAGAATGTCTTTGAATGACTTGATTAGTTCGTCTTGTTTTCCTGCCATGGGCTCCGCTCTTCGATGCTCGGCTATCAAATTAGCCGTTACTTTACCTTCCAGTCCACATGAATCAATGTTTTTATACTTTGGTCTTATTCTAGTTGCTCGACAAGCGGGAGAATTATTGAGTTATTGGAAGATTAAAGATCCTCCATGCAATTCTTAGTGGCTTGAAATTCGAGTACGCAAAATGGCTAAGCTGCCGTTAAGCCTGTGTAAAACGTCCGGTGAGTTAGTTTGTTGCAGTTGGTGTTGCGTTATCAACTGCTTGGTTGGCGTCAGAGAAGGCTGTGGCATATGCTGTGTTATCAGGCATTGCTACCTATCAATCAGTGTCCGCAGTTCACTTGCTAAGCCTCCGGCCACAAAGTAGACTCTGCCCCCAATGTTTTCCGTCGTTCAGCCTGGGTGTCAGCTCTGACGGTGTCCGGGATTGCCGGTGGGCTGAATTAATCGATATTGTTCACTGACCTTGGCGTCAGTCGATGAAATAACTCACATTCACAGGAGATAAACATGAAAGTAGCCGTATTAGGTGCAGCCGGCGGTATCGGCCAGGCATTGTCACTGTTGCTCAAGACTCAGTTGCCAGCAGGCTCTGAATTATCCTTGTATGACGTTGCGCCAGTAGTCCCTGGTGTAGCTGTTGATTTGAGCCATATCCCCACCGATGTGAAAGTAAAAGGTTTTGGTAAGGACGATTTGAACACAGCACTAGAGGGTTGTGACATCGTGTTGATCCCGGCCGGTGTGCCACGTAAACCTGGTATGGACCGTTCTGACCTGTTCAATATCAACGCTGGCATCGTGCGTAATCTGGTTGATGCTATCGCCGACACATGTCCTAAAGCCTGTATTGGAATTATCACTAACCCGGTTAACACCACGGTAGCCATCGCTGCTGAAGCGCTGAAAGCCAAAGGCGTGTACGACAAGACCAAATTGTTTGGTGTCACTACCCTGGATGTGATTCGTGCGGAAACCTTCGTTGCTGAATTAAGAGGCTTGAACCCAGCTAATGTACACGTTCCTGTGATTGGCGGACACTCAGGTACCACTATTCTGCCTCTGCTGTCTCAGGTTGAAGGCGTAGAGTTTAGTGATGAAGAAGTGGCTAGCCTCACGCACCGTATTCAGAATGCAGGTACCGAAGTGGTAGAAGCTAAAGCGGGTGGCGGTAGTGCAACCTTGTCTATGGGCCAGGCAGCGGCACGTTTCTGCTTGTCTTTGGTTGCTGCGATGCGCGGTGAAAATGTGGTGGAGTACACCTATGTTGAAACTAACAGCGACGATGCGCGTTTCTTCGCTCACCCTGTTCGCTTAGGTCCCAACGGCGTGGAAGAGATCCTGTCTTACGGCAAGTTGAGTGCATTTGAACAGAAAGCCAAAGACGATATGTTGGGTGGCCTGCGTGGTGATATCCAGTTAGGCGAAGACTTTGTTAACAAAGCCTAATCGCTAGTGATTCTAAAAAACCGCCGAATGGCGGTTTTTTTATGTCCAAGGATGGACGGTATGCCGCGATTGCAGGGATGCCAAGGAGTGGTGATGTTTAGTCTGAATGGGTAGATAAACTGTAAGCTACTCGTGTTTAGCTTACCCGCTAAGCAGTCTGGTTAAAGCGCTTATATAGTGTTTCGTACGCTACGCTGCTCTGCGCCTTTATCTCCTTGATAGTTCAGCTTCCTCAACCCATGGATTCGTGGATTTCTTGCTCTTCCCCAAGTTTGGCGACAAGGTTTTCTATACACTTTGCCAACGCATCAAATTAAGAAATTCCCTGCGGTTCTTTGGACCATAGGTCTGAAAATGCGGGTTCGGGTGATTACGGTAATTTTCTTTGGCAGTCGCGAGTTTATCGCGGCGGGTTACCTTAGCGATTTCTTCAGCCGAGATCTGGTAAGGCTTACAAGCATTTAAACCCAGCACCTTAGTTTTCAATGCCTGCGTTAGGGCTGGGTAACCATATTGCTGCTGGAACAGCTCGCTGATTTGGAAGGCTCGAAAGGCCTGGATTTGATCCTGAGGTGAACCATACCAAATGGAATCGGTACCCCACAGCACGTTGTTTTCACCAACATAGCGAAGTAGTTTGCCAAGCAAATGCGCGGCTTGTTCAGGATGGCGCATAACAAAGCGCCAGGTGGAGCCAAGCTCGGCATACACATTGGAATTGGGGTCGACCTGGTTTTCTTGCAGGGAACGTATCAGGCTATCCACACCGGCTCTATGACTGCCGCTGACATAAGCGCGTTCTTCTACCGCCGGGTCAAACCCCGAATGGTAGATAATGAAGTTAACATCGGGATAGCGCTTTGCCACTATGCCAATGTCAGTGCACAGGCTGTGTTGGTAAGACTGAGAGCCAAAAGGGATACCTTTATGAATGCAGATATTTTTAATGCCCAATGCGCGAGCTTTTTCAATAAATGCAGTACCTACTTCATCGTGCAGGAAAAAACCGTTACCGTCCGGACCCCATTGGGTATAGGTTTTCCAGGCGCTTACCTGCCATTTTTCTGCTAACTCATCCATCCCTTGCAGGTCGCCATCCTGATTGGGGTTGACTCTGCCATGTAGCAGTAGTCGGTGGTGTCCTTCCAGCTCATCTACAATACGCCGGGTCGCATCGGCTTCTTCAATAGTTAACGGCTCGCTTTGACGCAAAGAAGGTACAAAAGACAACACCATCATGTCGGTGTCGCTATCCATAAATACGTCTTTGATGAATTGCTTGGGGCCCAGGCACTGTAAATAGCTTCGGTCTCCAGGCTGTGATGCCAGGGGGCAGTCTGCATTTGGCATGCTGGAAAAAGGCTGGCTGCCTTGTGGTAACTGATTTAACCAACGACCATTGGGGTCAACGAAATGTCCCTGAATATCAAAGATAAATTCGTTGCCACTAAGCACTGAGTCAGCAAGTTGTGCTTCATAAGCACTATCACTTTCCAGCGCATAGAAACCTCCCTGCAGGTTCTCCTTTGCATTCACTTCATTGGCGCAAAGCAACGTCAGGGCCGCGGCACTGCTTGATAGCATAAAATCCCGACGACTTAGACCTAGCTTGTTACTGTGAGCTTCAATGCGCTGGTCAGCCAGGTGATTAATCTGTGCCTCACGCTCACTCAATATTGGGGGACAAAACTCACCATTTGAGGTGCTGTCTAATTTAATCGGTAATGCTAAGGCGTGTTTCATCTTCGACATCCTGTTTGTTCAGATGCGGAAGTAAAACGTTAGCAGTGATGTTTAATTGTTGCCTGTTTTTTAACCTGGTTATGGTGCTTTTAATCGCGTCATTAAAGTCAACACGCCTAAGTCTATGCCAGTCGTTCAACAGACTGATTGGCGAGTGCGATTAAGGCCTGTTTGAACTCTGACTCCGGGATGCAAGAGATGGCCTGTATTGCCTGCTGAGCTGCCTGTCTTGCTTTGTCTTTGGTGTATGTCAGGGCACCGGTTTGCTGCATAGCTTGTTGTATTTCGGCTAAGTGGGGCAGGCCGTTGGCATTCTCAATTGCGCCTCGAATCAGCTCCGCCTGCTGTGGTGTGCCGTGCCACATAGCATAAAGCAAGGGCAGTGTAGGTTTGCCTTCTGCCAGATCGTCTCCGACATTTTTACCCATGGCCTCGCTGTCCGCACTGTAGTCCATTACATCGTCGATCAGCTGGAAGGCCGTGCCTAGGTATTTTCCATAGTCCTGCATCGCCTGCTCAATGGCTGCCGACTGGTCAGTTAGTACCGCGGCTAATTGCGTTGCGGCTTCAAACAAGCGTGCAGTTTTACTGTAAATAACCTGCATATAGCTGTGTTCTGTGGTGTCAGGATCATTGCAATTCATCAACTGCAAAACTTCACCTTCAGCTATAACGTTAGTGGCATCCGAGAGTATTTCCATCACCCGCATACGCTTGAGGCTGACCATCATTTGGAATGACCGGGTGTAAAGAAAATCACCCACCAGTACGCTGGCTTGGTTGCCAAACAGCTCATTGGCTGTTTCGCGACCTCTGCGCATGGTAGACTCGTCCACCACGTCATCGTGTAGCAAGGTGGCGGTATGAATGAATTCGATGATGGCAGCCAAGGTATGATGATCCTGGCTTTGAATACCCAGCGCACGCGCAGCCAGCACAGTAATCAGTGGGCGAATACGCTTGCCGCCGCTGTTTACAATGTAAAAACCCAACTGGTTGATCAGAGCCACATCTGAGCTTACCTGCTGCTGAATCAGTTGGTTGACCGCTTGCATGTCTTGTTCTGCAAGTGTGCGAATTTGCTGGTTGTTCATTTTCTCTAGGGTACGTCGACTGGAGACTGGCGGCATTTTTGCAGAAATTGCCCCCTGGTTCCAGTGAGTTCAGGTTATTGCTATACAATCAGAAATATAACCCACTAAGGGGGCTAAATTTCTGGGAATTTGCTCTTGCGATGCCTGCACACTTCACGTACAATTCGCGCCCTGTTTTAGAATTGTTGGCGTCCTGCGGGCGCAAAGAGCGGAGTTAAGTATGTACGCGGTTTTCCAAAGTGGTGGTAAACAACACCGTGTGGCTGAAGGCCAAACCGTTCGTCTCGAAAAGATTGAAGTTGCACCAGGTGAATCTGTTGAATTCGACAGTGTCCTGATGGTTAGCAACGGTGACGATGTTAAGATCGGCACGCCTTTCGTTGACGGTGGCAAAGTAACAGCAGAAGTGGTAACCCACGGTCGTGGCGAAAAGATTAAGATTGTTAAGTTCCGTCGCCGTAAGCATTCACGCAAGCAGATGGGCCACCGTCAGTGGTTCACTGAAGTGAAAATCACCAGCATCAGCGCCTAAGAGGAGTACTGAAAGATGGCACACAAGAAGGCGGGTGGTAGTACCCGTAACGGTCGTGATTCAGAAAGCAAACGCCTGGGTGTAAAGCGCTTTGGCGGTGAGTCAGTATTAGCTGGCAGCATTATCGTTCGTCAGCGTGGCACTAAATTCCACGCTGGTAACAATGTAGGTTTGGGCAAGGACCACACCTTGTTCGCTTTGTCTGACGGTAAAGTTCAGTTCGAAGTGAAAGGTCCTCAGAACCGCAAGTATGTGAGCATCGTTGCTGAGTAAGCACCTATTCTTATGTACTAAAAGCCCCGCCATGCGGGGCTTTTTTATATGGCAAAAAGGGGCGGTGTTGTGCATTTTCTGCACATAGACACCGGCCTTATGCACTTCAGGTGTCTTCTCATTCAGGATGGCACCTTTCTGCTAAAGTATTCATATGGTCCTCATGAGGTTTGATAATGAAATTCGTAGATGAAGCCGAGATTCGAGTTGAAGCCGGAGACGGTGGCAATGGCGTGGTCGGTTTCCGCCGGGAAAAATATATTCCTTTCGGTGGTCCGGATGGCGGTGACGGCGGCGACGGCGGCAGTGTCTATCTGGTCGCTGATGAAAACCTCAATACCCTGATTGACTACCGTTTTGAACGTATTCACCGCGCGGAGCGCGGCCAAAATGGTTCTGGTGGTAATTGTACCGGTCGTGGCGGTTCGGATCTGGAACTGCGTGTTCCGGTCGGCACCAGAGCGACA
Organism: Bowmanella yangjiangensis; assembly: GCF_017255015.1. Classification (GTDB taxonomy): domain Bacteria; phylum Pseudomonadota; class Gammaproteobacteria; order Enterobacterales; family Alteromonadaceae; genus Bowmanella; species Bowmanella yangjiangensis. Next base: position 142,515 of record NZ_JAFKCS010000004.1, read on the forward strand.
GATGTGGATACTGGCGAAGTGCTGGGGGATTTGACCCGCAATGGTAAACGCTTGATGGTGGCCAAAGGTGGCTTCCATGGTTTGGGCAACGCCAGGTTTAAAAGTAGCACCAACCGCGCGCCAAGGCAGCAAACCAATGGTACGCCTGGCGACATTCGCAACCTCAAGCTGGAGTTGATGCTGCTGGCTGATGTCGGCATGCTGGGCTTGCCGAATGCCGGTAAATCGACCTTTATCCGTGCTGTTTCAGCCGCTAAGCCTAAAGTGGCTGATTATCCTTTTACCACGCTAGTGCCTAACCTGGGGGTGGTACGGGTCGACAGCAATCGCAGCTTCGTGATTGCCGATATCCCGGGATTAATCGAAGGCGCTGCTGACGGTGCTGGACTGGGGATTCGCTTCCTTAAACACTTAGAGCGTTGCCGGGTGCTATTACATTTGGTGGATATCATGCCTATTGATGGCTCAGATCCTGCTCAGAATGCGCTGGCCATCATCGCCGAGCTTGAGAAGTACAGCCCTAAATTAGCGGCCAAGCCTCGCTGGCTGGTGTTGAATAAGACCGACTTGCTGTTGGAAGAAGAACTCGAAGAAATCAAGCAGCGTATCGTTGCTGATATGGAATGGGACGGCCCTGTATATTGCATATCTGCCATCAGTGCCTCGGGTACAGCACCTCTGACTCAGGAAGTGATGAACTATATTGAGACACTGCCTGCCGAGGACGAAAACGCGGGCGAAGCCGTCAGAGCCGAATTTAAGTGGGACACCCCAAGTAACCAACAGACTCATGATTTTGATGATGATGACTGGGATGACGACGACGATTGGGATGAAGATGACGAGGACAGTGCCGAAGTCATCTACAGAAGGTAAAGCGAGTATGCAGATCTCGATGATTGCAGCCATGGCTAAAGGGCGGGTGATTGGCAAGGATAATCAGATGCCCTGGCACTTGCCGGCGGACCTGAAGCATTTTAAGCAGGTGACTTTGGGTAAGCCTGTGGTTATGGGGCGTAAAACCTTTGAGTCTATTGGTCGCCCCTTACCGGGTCGATTAAATATTGTGATTAGCCGCGCTGAAGATTTCAAGCCAGAGGGCGTGACAGTGGTGACGTCTCCCGAGCAAGCTATAGCTGCTGCACAGGATTCTGCTACAAATGAGCTGATGATCATCGGCGGCGGCGCTATTTACCGGCATTTTCTTCCTCAATGCCACAGACTCTATATCACAGATATTGAGTTGGTAGTGGACGGTGATACCACCTTCCCAGACTACCAAGCGGTGGCAGATTGGCAGGAAGTGGCTGTGCAGCAGGTATCCCCTGATGAATCCAATGCCTATGCCATGACATTCAGAACGCTAGAGCGAGTTTAATTCTGACCACCACACATGCCTAGCGTGGATATCGTCGATGAATGTTCCTGACAACACCGACATACCATTCATCCTTGGATATCGCCACTCATTTACATCCATGTAACCGTGGCATACCGTCCATCCCTGAATATAAAAAACGCAGCCTAGGCTGCGTTTTTTATGGTTGGCTGTCAATCAGACGCGGAACTGTCTGATGGAGCCTTGCAGTTCATCGGCCAGACGCGCTACTTCGTGGCTCGAGTCTGTGGTTTGTTCTGCCCCTGTCGCGGTTTCTTCGGCAATGGCGACGATATTTTCCAGCTTCTCACTTATTTCTTGCGATACCTGATACTGCTCGCGGGCTGATTGTTCAATCTGACTCGAGACATCGTGTGCTTTGTGTACTGCATTGGTGATTAAATCCAGTGCAGATGTGGCTTTTTCTGTCTGAGTTACGCATAGCTCCGCCTGCTGCTTACCTTGTTGCATTACAGATACTGCTTTCTCAGCACCCACCTGCAACATTTCAATCATGGCGTGGATTTCCTGTGTGGATTCCTGAGTGCGGCTGGCAAGAGTTCTAACTTCGTCTGCTACCACCGCAAAGCCTCGACCTTGTTCACCGGCCCTGGCAGCTTCTATGGCTGCATTGAGCGCAAGCAGATTGGTCTGATCGGCAACGCCGCGAATAACATCCAGAATACCACCTATACTGGCGCTATCCTGATGCAGTTTATTGATAACTTCCGCAGCCTTTTCCACCTCACGCGCCAACACCATAATGGTGTTTTTATTTTCATTGGAAATGACTTTGACCTTCTCGGCCTCAGCGTCAGCGTGGCGAATTTGTTTTAGGGTGTCGTCAGCACTTTGTGATACCAACTGAGAGGTACTGTTCATCTGCGTTGTAGCAGTTGCCACCTGAGCGATTTGAGATTTTTGCTCTTGAATGGAGCGGGTGGTTTGTGAAGTAACCGTTGAGGTTTCTTCAGAGGCTGCCGCCAGTTGGGTTGCACGGGAACTGATGCCAGATATAAGCGCCTTCAGGCTATCAATCAGGTTGTTACAGTTTCTGGCCAGCTCACCAAATTCGTCTTTGGAGCTGTCATCCAGTTTTTGCGTCAGGTCACCTGAAGAAACCACGTGCAGCATTTCGTTGACTTTGGTCAGCGGCACGGTGATAGCGCGTACGCTGAAAAATGCGATGGCGGCTGCCACCACTGCTGAAATCAGCATGATGACATAGGTGCTGGTTGTACCATTGGCGACTGAGTCAGCTACGTCTTCTTTCACACGACTGGTAATATCGTTGGCTTGTTTAAGTAGTTGGTCTAAATCGGCAATACCTGATTGGATGTTAGCTTCGGAATTCTGCAAAGCGCGGACAGCTTCGTTTTGATGGTTAAGTCTTTCTACCTGATTGTTTAAAACACCCTTCGCGGATGAAATGGTGTCACTGATACTGTTCACCATTTCCAGTATTTCTTCCAGCATGCCGCTGTTATCACGACCAGCAGCGGATTTTTCCATTTGGTCGGCACTAGCTTTGGCATTACTTAATAAGAGTTTCAGCTCGTTACCAATGGTCTCAGCCTTAGTTAGATCTTCGGTACGGCTATATTGATTGCCAACTGTTACCAACGACATCAGTCCGGTTTCCAGTTCACGTCCCAATTTAGCCGCCTCGGCGAGTGCACCGTTACCTCTTGCTTGACCCAGATCTGAAAAATCCAGCAGTAGCGTTGAGGTATCGTCTGTATAGTCCTCCAGGTCAGATAGCTGGCTACCAAGTCGCTGAGCGAGCTCTAAATCAGCGCGACGATTATTGAACATACTGGTAACGTTGGTGTTGTAGTCTGCATAGACCTTTTCAACTCTGGACAAGGTTGCTTTTAGTTCAGCCTGACCGCTTACTATTTGCTTCAGCTTTTGCATACCTGACTCAAAGTTAGTTCGACTGGATGAGAAACGTTGCAGTGCATCGTCCAAACGGGCTAAGTCTGTTTCGTAATAAGCCTCAAAAGTAATTCTGCCCATATTGACAAAAGACACTTTTAACGCACTACTACTTTGAAGCGTAGGCAACGCCAAGGTGTTTACTTCCTCAGTAGCACTATCCACATCACTCAGATTAACAAGAGAGGAAATGCTGACGACAAATAGCAGCAAGGTAATGATGGCAAAACCACCTATAACACGCATGGCTACGGTAAGATTCATACGGATCTCCATACAAACGGCTTGGTATCAGAAGATTGTTGCAAATTTGCAGTATTACTTCATCAAAAACCGACAGAACGCTTGTTTTTATTTTTTGTGAAAGGCTTAACAATAAGACAACTTATTGTATCGACGCAAAAGATTTAACCTGAAGGGCAGCAGATAATCGCCCTATTGCTGATCTACGCGATAAAAAATTTCTGTTTCAAGGGCGTATAAACTCAATTGACCTCCCCATATATAGCCGGTATCAAGAGCCAGGCATTGCTTATTGCCTGTGTGACCTTCTAAGGCAGCCCAGTGGCCGAATAGCACCTGCTGCGATGGTAAAAGCTGCAAGGAGGGATGCGTAAACCAAGGATACTGATTAGCAGATGCTGAGGTTACGCCGCTTTTAGTTTGCAGATCCAACTGACCGTTGTTGCTGACAAAACGCATGCGCGTCAGACAATTGATAGTGAAGATCAGTCTTTCTTCGTCACTGGTGCATTCATCCCAGGCTTTGGGTTCGCTTCCGTACATGTTCCTAAGTAGCTCCTGCCACTTATCGGAACAAAGGGCATTGGATACTTGGTTTGCCCAATACAAGGCGTCGGCAAATTGCCATCCTGGATATAAACCCGCATGCGACAGCAAGGTATGCTCATCCAGTAATACGGCCAAGGGGCGCTGGCGTAACCAGTCTACCAATTGTTTGATGTTGGGTGACGCGAGTAGTGCTTGGAAGCCATCTGACGGTTTATCTCGTTTGATACCGGCATAAACCGCTAAGAAATGCAGATCATGATTACCCAAGACGGTATCGAAGCTATCACCCATGCCATACAAAAATTGCATAGTTTCCAGCGCTTGTGGCCCTCTTCCGATAAGATCGCCAACGGCCCAGAGCCGGTCAGTGTTCGAGCTGAATCCGGCTTTTTCCAGCAGAGAGATAAGAGGGGTAAGGCAAGCCTGAATGTCGCCGACAACAAAAGTAGTCATATTCAATTGATCAGGTTCAGTACCGCCAGCCGGAAGACGGCTATTGGCGCCTGAAAGCACTCCCCGCAGGGGCGCTGCATCTCATAATAGCCTTGCATACTGCCTACCGGTGTATCGAGCATGGCACCACTGCTGTATTGGTAAGTCTCTCCAACCTGAATAATGGGTTGCTTACCCACCACGCCAGCGCCTGATACTTCCGTAGTCTTGCCATTGGCATCGGTGATCAACCAATAGCGGTTGAGCAGCTGGACGGGTTCATTACTCTGATTGGTAATGCTGATATGGTAGGCGAAAGCAAACTTATTCCCTGCCGGATGTGAACTGTCTACCAGGTACTCGGTTTGAACTTCAACAACTATAGGTGTTTTCATGCTTGGTCTTCTGGCTTGATGTGATTCGCCAGTGCTGCAAAATCTTTTAGACTTAGATTCTCTGCGCGTAAATCGGGGTTGAGACCAAGTGTCTCAAAGGTTTGCTCGTCAATCAGTTCGCGTAAGCTATTGCGGATAGTTTTGCGACGTTGATTGAAAGCCAGCGCGCAGACACGGTTCAAATCTTCCAGACGATTAACCTGCACAGGTTTTACTTTGTGCGGAACCAGTCTGACAACCGCAGAGTCGACCTTAGGTGCCGGTTTAAACGCGCCTGGCGGTACTTCCAATACTGGAATTACCTGACAATGATACTGCGCCATAACCGACAGACGTCCATAATCTTTACCACCTGGTGATGCAGCTAAGCGCTTCACCACTTCTTTTTGTAACATGAAGTGCATGTCCTGCACTTTGTCTGCGAAGCTGAATAAATGGAACATCAGCGGGGTGGAAATGTTGTACGGCAAGTTACCAAAGATTCTCAGTGGATTACCGTCCTCGAGTAATTGCGTAAAATCATAACGCAGGGCATCACTTTCAATGATATTCAATTTGCTGGCGATGAAAGGATGGGTGCGCAGCCTGGCTGCCAAGTCCCGGTCAAGCTCAACTACAGTTAGTTTATCTACCAACTCACAGACAGGTTCGGTAATGGCACCAAGGCCAGGACCTATCTCCACCAGATTTTGGCCCGACTTTGGAGCAATGGCGCTGACAATCTGAGAAATAATATATTGATCGTGCAGGAAGTTCTGACCAAAACGCTTGCGGGCGGTGTGCCCTAAATGTTGCTTACTCATTTGCGAATACCTGCTAATTCTATGGCTCTGTGCAATGCCACAGAGAAGCTGCCAACATCGGCTTGTGAGGTGCCAGCCAGATCCAAGGCTGTGCCATGGTCTACCGAGGTTCGGATAAAAGGCAGGCCTAAGGTAATATTAACGGACGCGCCAAAGCCCTTATACTTGAGTACGGGTAAACCTTGATCGTGATACATGGCAAGTACCGCATCTGCTTGCTGTAGGTATTTGGGCTGGAAAATCGTATCGGCCGGCAAGGGCCCCTGTAAATCAAGCCCTTCGGCTCTTAACTCATCAAGGGCCGGTATGATGACGTCCAGCTCTTCGCGGCCAATGTGGCCGCCTTCCCCTGCATGCGGATTCAGGCCGCAAACAAAAATTTTCGGCTTGGCGATGCCAAACTTCAGTTTCAGGTCCGTATTTACTATATGAATGACTTTATGCAGTCGTTCGCGGGTAATGGCTTTTGAAACATAAGCCAGGGGAATGTGAGTGGTCGCTAACACCACTCTCAATCCCTCGGTGGCCAGCATCATAACCACATCCGGGGTATTTGCCTGCTGCGCAAAGTATTCCGTATGGCCACTGAAGGAAATCCCAGCTTGATTAATGATGCCTTTGTGCACTGGGCCAGTCACCACGGCATCAAATTCACCGCTGATATTCTTCTCACTGGCCTGACGTAGTGTTTCAACTACGTAGTGGCCATTAGCACTGTTTAGCTCTCCGGGCACCACCTTGGCTTCAGCGGGAATATCGACCAGGTAAGCTTGTCCTGGCCCTAAGACTCTGTGATTGTCGGTGGAATAGGGCTGTAACTCTAGGGGAAGCCCTAACAATGCTGCACGCTGTTCCAGCATGTCACCGCTGGCAAATAAAACTAACTGCGCATCCCATTGTTGCTGCAGTAAATTTATGACCAAATCCGGGCCGATACCGGCAGGTTCGCCCGGCGTGATGGCTATTCTGACTGAACGTTGACTCAAGGACTTACTCCAAAACCTCGATATAGGCTTCGTCGCGCATCTCTCTTAGCCAGTTATCTGTTTCCTCGGCAAACTTGCGGTTAAACAGCAACTGGTAGGCCTTTTCCTGCTGAACTTTGTCAGTGGCATCACCGGTGCGTTTATCCAGTAACTGCGCCAAGTGCCAGCCGTGAACGGTTCTGAATGGTTGGCTGATCTCATCTTTAGCCAGCACATTTAAGGTGTCGCGGAATTCTGGTACGTAGATTTCGGGGTCTGCCCAGCCCAACTCGCCACCTTTTAAGGCTGAACCGGGATCGGCTGAGTGTTGCTTGGCTAAGGCGGCGAAATCAGCTTCACCTGCCAGTACCTGGGCACGGAAATCTTTCAGCATCTGTTCGGCTTTTTCCTCGCTCAGAATCACCGAGGGTTTGATCAGGATGTGACGTGCATTTACTTCTGTGATTTCTACCGTTTGAACGCCGCGCAAATCAATGATCTTAAGAATGTGGAAACCGGCACCGCTGCGGATGGGGCCGATCAGTTCATTCTGTTTTTTACCTTGTACCGCCTCGGCGAACAGCGTTGGCATGGCGTTGATATTCATCCAGCCCATGTCACCACCATCAAGTGCCTTTGCGCCGGAAGAGGAAGCGATGGCAATCTTGGCAAAATCTGAGCCATTGTTGAGCAGTTCCAAAACCTTTTCAGCGCGGGCACGAGTCGCGTCTACATCTTCTGGTGTCGGTTCAGGTGGAAAACCAACTAAAATATGTCCCAGGTGATATTCGGCTTGTTGCTGACCTTGTTGTTCAATCAGTTTCACCAGGCTATCGATTTCCTGCGGGGTGATGTAGATGCGGCGGCGGACGTTGGCGCGGCGCACTTCACCAGTGATCAACTCGCGGCGAATTTCTTCGCGGTAGCTGTCGTAGCTCACCCCTTCCTCGGCCAGCTTTTCCCGCAGAGTATCGAGAGTGACCCCTTCCTGGCGGGCGATATTGGCGATGGTCTGCTCCAACTGAGGGTCACTGATTTGGATCCCCATACGTTCAGCCATTTGCATTTGCAGATTGGTCAGAATCAGACGTTCAGTGGCCTGGGTGCGAAGTGCCGCATCGGAAGGTAATTCCTGACCTGAAGTTACGGCGTTCTTTTTGACCGACGAAACAAGTTCCTGGATTTCACTCTCAAGAACCACGCCCTGGTCAACAATCACGGCAACCTTATCCAGTTCGACCTGTTTAGCATGAATGCCCATGCTTGCCAGCATCAGCGCGGAACACAATACTGCTTTTATTTTCATAGTTTTCATCATTAATTATTCAAAAAATACGGTTGTCTGTAGCCAAACAGCCCTTCGTCTAACAGGGTACGCGAACTCTTCTTACTGCCAACCCCTTTAAATACGAATTCGAGCAAGATAGTGGTATCAAACTCTTCAGTACTTTGACCACCAGCGGTATCAAAGCGATTACTCAAGTAGCGCATACTACCGAACTGTAAGGCCCAACAGCATGATTCATATTGTAAGCCAGTGAAGCTTTCGATGGTACGCTTGCCATGTAGATCCTTGTACCAACGGCCAACCCAGTGCCAATTCTGACTGAGTGGCCAACTGGCAGTAACACCCAACTGGTTAATTTCTTCTCCAGAAATGTCCCTGACGTAGCGATGGCTAATTTGTACTAATTTGTCAGCACTCATCTGATAGTCCAACGTCAGATTGCTACGCTCCACTTTTTGATTGGAAGAAGACAATTGCAGTGCTGAACGCGCCACCCATTTACTACTTAGACGCCAATCCAATTCAGCGGCCAAGGCTGAACGGTCATCTTCCCGACTGTATTCCTTCAGCTTGGTATTGTTGAAGTAAAATATCTGCCCCAGACTGAGTTTGAATCTCTCCTGATGGTTTTTATCCAGCAGGCGGGTAGTTACTCCAACCGTTAAGTGGTTGGAGTCGCTGATGCGGTCCAGGCCGACAAACTCCTGCCCTCTGAACAACCCTGTATAGTCATTGAGTAAGCGGTTACTATCATACAGCCCTATGCCATCCTGATTTTCGTAGCTGGTATACAAATACTGAAACTTTGGTTCCAGTGTCTGAGTCATGTTGCTGCCAAAGAGTTCCGTTTCGCGTTCGAAATTGATGGCACCATAAATCCGCCCTTGCCCCAGAGTGCGACTGACATTTTCCTGCAATGCTGAACCTTCTGGTAAATCCTGCTTGTACCAGGTTTGCAATAAGCTGGCTTCGGTGAGCAACTCGCCCCAGGCATTTTGCAGCGGTACGCTCAAAGTCGGCATCATGTGTAAACGCGTCGCCGAAGGCGTATCGTCACGCCCGTCTTCAAAATGCGCCAGCTCTGAACGCACCCTGAAGTTCAGATATTCTGATAACGGTTGGCGGTAGTTCAGTTTAAGTTCGGGCACGGCCCGGTAGGCACTTGGGTGGTCACCGATGATTTCAAAGTCTCGCACCTCAGCGGAAAAGTCCAACGGCTCGGAGTAGTAGTTTACCGCCAGGGTTTGATACATATGCGTATCCCCCCGGTTAAAGTAATCAGAGCCTAAATCAACAAAGTAGTTGTCATCACTCAGGCCGTTTATCTCTGCGCTTACTTGCCAGTTCTCAGACAGCTTGCCCTGGTGCAGGAAACGATAGAAGTAGCGGGACTTATCCAAATCATAGCGTCGATCGTCAGGCAGATATTCCACATCAATCTGACCCTGATGTTCTTCGGTCAGATAACGAAACTCTGTTTTTAGTTGTACACCACGGTCGGTCATCACACGGGGGCTGAAGGTCGCGTCATAATTAGGCGCAATGTTCCAATAAAAGGGTTGCTCATAGCTCACCCCCACTTTGTCTGAGGTAGACATTTTTGGGAACAATAAGCCCGTTTGACGTTCGTCTGTTACAGGAAACTTAAAATACGGCAGATAAAAAACCGGCACACCGCCCAGATAAAAACGGGTATTGCGTGCTGTTCCCCAATTGTCATTTGGGCTCAGTTCCAAACTACTGGCACGAATCTGCCAGTCCTCACTACCTTCCGGACAGGTCGTAAAGCTGACGTCTTTAAGTGCTAACCCTTCTTTGTTGTCTAGCTGAATACTGTCAGCTCGCCCACGACCTGCAAAGCCCAGCATTTGATATTCTGTACTGTCCAGACGCAATTGGCCTGATGCTAAATCCAAATCAATCTGTTCACTGTTTACCTGAATTTGCTGATCCAAAAAGCGGATATTGCCGTCGGCATGCAAGGTTTTGTCCGCTTTATTGATTTCAGCGCGCTGGGCTTGAATATGTCCTTGTTCACTGACGATTTCGACGTTACCGCTAAACTGTGCCAGAGTATCCTGCTGTATTTGTGTTTTTGCCGCTTTTACATGGATGTCGCCTGGGTTGCTCAAGTTGGTTTGCGGCAGTTGTGGCATCAAAGGAACTGGACATTCAGTTTGTTGCGCCGCTGCAGCCGAGCTGAACAGCCAGAAAATGGCAAAAGACAGGCGCTTCATTCTCATAGGTGGTGGGAAGTCCCTTTGATTGAATAAACAGTGACTATTGGCTAATGGCCAGATTTTAAGGGTTTCGACCAGTTTTACCAGCAGAGTTACAGAAAAGCAGGGTGAAATTGCGATTTTTTCTGCGACGGTGAGACAATTGGATGTCGATCTTTATTTGCGGATTGTTTCACTTAGGTACTTGCCGTCTTCATTTGCTAGTCCCGATTCGTTATATTTAGCCGCGCAACCATTAGCTTGACTACTTTCTACAAGGATACGCTTCATGCCCATATGGGGAAAACTGCTAGGTACGTTTTTTGGCTTTATGTTTGGCAGGATCCCCGGCGCTATTCTCGGCTTTATTGTCGGCCATCTGTTTGACAAAGGTTATAGCCAGAATTTTGACCAGATGGGCGGTTTTGGGCGCTTCTTCGGACAAGGCGATGACTTCAAACGCCAAGCTATTTTTTTCCATGCGCTGTTTGCTTGTATGGGGCATGTAGCGAAAGCCAGTGGCCAGGTCACCAACGAAGAAATCAGGATGGCGACCAGCCTGATGGACCAGATGGGCTTGACTGGTGATACCCGCCGAGAAGCACAACAGGCCTTTCGTGAGGGCAAAGCGGCTGATTTTCCATTGAAAGACATTCTGCTCGAGTTTCGTGAGTCCTGTCATGGGCGCCGGGATATTATGCAGGTGTTCCTGGAAATCCTGATTCAGGCGGCTTATGCCGATGGCAGCCTCGATGCTGCGGAACAAAAGGTGTTGGAAAGCGCAGCCAGTCATCTGGGCTTTCGTAAGCATGAATTGCTGTATTTGTTGTCAGTGTACGAAGCTGAACTGCGTTTTCGAACGCGTAGTCACCAAAGACGCACATATAGTGGGCAAGCAGGTCGGCAGACCTACACCGATGCCAACAGTTTAGATGATGCTTACAAAATTCTAGGGGTAAGTAAGCAGGACGACATGGCACAAATTAAAAAAGCCTATCGCAAGCTTATGGCGGAACACCATCCTGACAAGTTAGTGTCCAAGGGCCTGCCAAAACAGGCCATGGAGATTGCTAAAAACAAAGCGCAGGATATTCAGGCGGCGTACGAGCTAATTCGTCAGCAGCGGGAAAAATAGCCTGGCAGGTTAAAATTCTTGGGGCAACAGCGTCGCTTTTAACAATATCACCGGTTCTACCGGTACATCCGGCCAGCCCCAGGTAGGATGTACCTGGGTTTCCACAGCGGCTATTTTGTCCAGTACCTCTGTTCCTTCTACCACCCGGCCAAAAACTGCGTAGCCCCATTTGCGGCCCGGATCCAGACTGGGATTGTCATTCATATTAAAGAAAAACTGCCTGCCCGCCGAATGGGGATCGTTCTCCCTGGCCATGGCAATAGTGTATAGCTCGTTTTTGTTACCATTCCCGGATTCATTGAAAATAGTTTTCATCACAGGTTTGGTGTTGAACTCTTGGTCGTAGCCACCGCCCTGTACCACAAAGTCCTGAATCACCCGGTGAAAAATGGTGCCTTCGTAGCTGCGCTTATCAACGTACAGCAAAAAGTTGTTGGTGGTGATGGGAGCGGCAGCCCGGTCAAGTTCGACAACTATATCACCCATACTGGTTTCCAGTTTTACCTTCGGGAACAGGTTACCCTTTTGCAGTTGTGAACCGTCGTCGGCAGCCTGTAGCAAAGGGGAAAAACACATTAACAGCAAGGCCAGAATGCGTGGCATGGTGATGCTCCTTATTTCTTGAACGCCGATAAGATAACGAATTTATTGTTCACTGCAACCTGTCGGCAGCCGCCAAACAGTCGTTTCAGTTTATCCTGGTAGCCTAAATGACGGTTGCCGACAATGCGTAATTCTCCGCCGCTACGCAATATATGCCGGGCATCGCTAAACATTTGCCAGGCAATATGATCGGTAATGCGTTGTTGCTGGTGAAAGGGCGGATTGCACAGTACAAGATCCACTGACTGGGCTGGCACCTGCTCCAAACAATTGCTGGCAATAAATTCACAAACCGCTAAGTGCTCTGGCATATTACTGGCGACATTCAACTGCGCTGAGGCCACCGCCATATGAGACTCATCGACGAAAAGTAATTTGCTCGGTGGGCTTTGTTGCAACAGACTCAAACCCAGCACACCGTTACCACAGCCCAAATCCATCACACGTTTATGACGGGTATCTGGAAGATGGCTAAGCAGAAAACGTGCACCTATATCCAACTGAGCACGGGCAAATACATTGGCATGGTTGTGTATGGTCAGGCCGCTGCCCTCCAATTGCCAGATGGTTGGAAAAGGACTGACAGCCGGTGTTCGTGGCTCCGGCTGGCAAAAAATCAGTCGGGCTTTTTTACGTGCCAGTGAAGTACGTGTGGCCCCCAGATATTTTTCAAATAGTGCCAGGGTCGATTTTTGAATTTGATTGACCTTGGCGGCAGCGATAATTCGGGTGCTTTCGCTCACTTTGGGCTGTAATTGAATAAGCTGATGTTCCAGTAGGGCCAAGGTTTTGGGGATCTTCAGCAAAACCATATCGGCAGGCTCATCAGGTAAACTCAAACTGTCAAACCAGCGTACTTGCGACTCATCTATGCCATTGGTATTGAGGTTTTGTGCCAAGGCCAGGCGACTTACCTGTGAGTCATTTATCCAGGCGGGAGACCACGCTGCCAGAAAACAGCCTAATGCACCGCAATCATCATTGAAAATCAGCAAGTTGGCAGGTCTTTGCAGCTCTTTGATCTCTTCTAATAGCAACTCATCTGCTGCATCCCAGGCCTGCTCACTTTTATCCTGTAAACGGGCGGGATAGCGTTGCAGCTTAAGGCTGCGCTCATTTGCAGTTAGAATGACCTTCATGGATTCGTCGCTCTCAGTTGATAATAGATGCAGCCGTCTTTGTTCAATCCCGGTAAAATTTCGCTCCCTCAGGCTGAGTTGGACTACCGGACAGATTTTCTCTCACAGGCAAAAGCCGATGCCTTGTTATTGTGCTTTCGCCAGTCATTAAATTGGCGGCAGGATTCTATCAAACTCTACGGTAAAGTGGTGAAAATCCCCAGATTACAAGCCTGGTATGGCGATGCAGACTGTACGTATCGTTACTCTGGCTTAACTATGACGCCTTTGCCCTGGACTGAGGAGCTTTGGGAGCTAAAGCAACGCTGTGAGCAAGCTTGCGGGCATAGATTTAATTCGGTGCTGGCGAATTGGTACCGCGATGGCAACGACAGTATGGGCTGGCATGCAGATAGCGAGTCTGAATTGGGTGACAACCCTGTTATTGCGTCAGTCAGTTTGGGGGCTTGCCGCAATCTGGATTTTCGCCATATTCACAGCAACGAAAAGTACCGAATTGCTTTGGCTCATGGCAGTCTGCTGATAATGCAAGGCGCTACCCAGCAATATTGGCAACATGCCATTGCCAAGACGCGCCGGGTCAGTGATGGACGAATCAATCTGACCTTTCGTTATATCAAGGCTTAGGGACAGCTTGCCTGATTTAGACGAATCTAAGGTTATAAATGTGTATATATCCTCGCTTAAAAAATATATCTCGACGGCTCAGGTGGTTATCATTGAAACCCGGCTTTATGAGGTAAATGAGGGTTGTAACCTTGCTGGCGAAAGCTAAATTTAAACCAGAGGGATGATAGCCGGAGCGTTATTCGGCGGCGGCGTAAAAATGCTTCAATGCATGCCGGAAAATGGCAGTAAAAAGGGTTGAGAGATGAATATTCAAAGCGTAATCGAAGAAAAATTGTTGTCCCACTTTCAGCCGGCGTATCTGGAAGTGATCAATGAAAGCCACCAACATAATGTGCCTATGGGTTCAGAAACGCATTTCAAAGTGGTGCTGGTTTCGCCTTCGTTTAGTGGCGAGCGCCTGATTAACCGACACAGGGCCGTCAATGCCGTGCTCAAAGATGAATTGGCAAATCATATTCATGCATTAGCATTGCACACCTACACAGACAGTGAATGGCAAGGATTGTATGGTGGTGCCCCTGATTCACCCGCCTGCCTCGGTGGTTTGAAACGAAAAGTGTCTTAGGACACTTTTTTTATGCCCGTTGTACGGCTCACCGTTCCAATCTGGTAAAGATTTTGTTAAAAGCTTGCTGCAAATTAAAAAAATAAACTGTCGACTCGTGCAACCTGTAACGTCATCTTCTCTGGTTATAGACCGAATAAACCTGTATTTGTGCAAAGTCATTAGCTGGCTCACGCTGCTGATGGTGGTGCTTGTGTTCACCATCGTATTATTGCGCTATGGCTTCAATCTAGGCTGGATTGCCATGCAGGAGTCGGCGATGTATTTGCATGCGGCAGTATTTATGCTTGGCTGTGCACATACTTTAAAAGCCGATGAACATGTACGGGTAGACATCTTCTATCGTAACTGGTCTGCCAAAACCCGCGCCATGATTGACTTGGCTGGCGCGTTGTTTCTGCTGTTACCGGTTAATATTTTTATCTTTTTTATGAGTTGGGACTACGTAGCCACCTCCTGGCGGTTGTTAGAGGACTCTCCTGAAGCCGGCGGGCTGCCATTGGTGTTTTTGCTTAAAAGCTTAATCCCGCTATTTTGCCTTACCATGAGCCTGCAAGCCCTGGCGCAAAGTTGGATTAATTGGCGGGTCTTGGGTGGTTCGAGCTTGCCGTCAAGCCAGGAGCCTGGTTGATGGAATATCTTGCCCTGATTTTGTTTGTACTGGTTTGCCTGGTGTTAATGCTGGGTTACCCGGTTGCCTATGCATTGGCAGGTACAGCCCTGTTATTCGCGTCTGTCAGCGCCTTGTTTGGTGCCTTTGATATGGCCTACCTGCATGCCTTGCCCAGTCGTCTGTACGGCATAATGACCAATCAAACCTTGCTGGCCGTGCCGCTTTTTGTATTTATGGGCATGATGTTGGAAAAGTCCAAAGTGGCGGAAGACTTACTCGCTGCCATGTCGCAGGTATTTGGCCGTTTTCGGGGGGGGCTGGCACTATCTGTGATTTTAGTGGGTATGTTAATGGCTGCCAGCACCGGTATTGTGGGGGCGACTGTGGTGACTATGGGGCTGTTGTCATTACCCAGCATGCTAAAACGTGGTTATCACCCTGCATTTGCCACAGGTAGCATTTGTGCAACCGGCACGCTGGGACAAATTATCCCACCCTCTATTGCGCTGGTATTGCTGGGCGATGTGCTTTCCAGTGCGTATCAGCAAGCGCAGCTTAATATGGGTATTTTCTCCCCGGACTCTGTGTCGGTCGGAGACCTTTTTGTCGGCGCCTTAGTCCCTGGGCTGATGTTGGTTGGCTTATACCTCGCCTATGTATTGCTGAGTGCCAAACTGCGCCCTCACTGGTTCGAGAGTACCAGTGAGAAAGGCGTATCTATGCAACTAAAGCCTTTGTTAAAGGCGCTGCTGCCGCCGCTGGTATTAATGCTGTTGGTTTTAGGCTCCATCTTGGCTGGTTTGGCTACACCTACTGAAGCGGCAGGGGTAGGGGCGATGGGGGCAATTGTGCTGGCGTTGTTTTCGCGTCAGCTTAGCCTTAATAGACTCAAAGACGTGATGCTTGGTACCACCAAAGTGACTTCTATGGTGTTTCTTATTTTGATCGGCGCTTCGGTGTTCTCACTGGTATTCCGGGGACTGGGTGGAGAAACCTTGATTGAGGATTTCTTCACCGGGCTGCCCGGCGGCATACTAGGGGCGATGTTGCTGGTCATGCTGGTGATCTTTTTACTTGGTTTTATTCTGGATTTTATTGAGATCACTTTTGTGGTGGTGCCTATCATTGGTCCGGTGCTCCTAGCCATGGGCGTTGATCCGGTTTGGCTGGGCATTATGATTGCGGTGAACTTGCAGACATCTTTCTTAACACCTCCTTTTGGTTTTGCGCTTTTCTATCTGCGCGGTGTAGCGCCGTCGTCGGTAAGAACCGCGGATATGTACAAAGGGGTAATCCCCTTTATTGTTATTCAACTTATGTTGCTAGTCATGCTGGCAATCTGGCCTGAATTGGTGACTTGGCTTCCCGACACTTTATATAGCTAGCCTATCTAACATGGAGATATGAACATGAAGTGGTTTTATTCGGCCTTTTGGGCTGGCGCAGCAGCACTAACACTGCTGGGGTGTGGTAAAGAACCGACGAACACTGACCAAAGCGGGGCCAAGCAGCAACACTTTGAGTGGAAATTGGTGACGTCCTGGCCGAAGAATTTTCCAGGACTTGGTCGTGGACCTGAGACCTTTGCCAAAATGGTAGATGAGATGTCTGGCGGTAGACTGAAAGTGAAAGTGTACGGCGCTGGAGAACTGGTTCCAGGATTTGAGGTGTTTGATGCCGTATCCAGCGGTACCGCACAGATGGGCCATGCAGGCAGTTATTACTGGAAGGGCAAGGCCCCCGCCGCGCAGATTTTTACTGCTATTCCGTTCGGCATGAATGTAACGGAAACGAATAGCTGGTTGCACTATGGTGGCGGTTTGGCGTTGTGGAGAGAGGTCTATAAACCCTTCGGTGTGATTCCTTTCGCTGGCGGTAATACCGGGGTGCAGATGGCCGGCTGGTTTAAAAAGGAAATTCACAGCATTGACGATTTTACAGGTCTAAAAATACGTATGCCCGGTCTGGGGGCGGAAGTATTGAAGAAAGTCGGTGCCATACCGGTTGCGCTGACCGGAGGGGAGATTTTTACTGCTTTGCAAACCGGTGCGATAGATGCCACTGAATGGGTTGGACCATACAATGATTTAGCCTTCGGACTACATAAGGCAGCGGACTATTACTATTATTCTGGCTGGCATGAACCCGGTGCCATGCTGGAATTTACCGTAAATGAGCAAGCCTTTAACAGCTTGCCTGCCGATTTACAGAGCATAGTGGAAGTGGCAACTCGCGCAGTTAATCAGGACATGCTGGATGAGTATACGGCTCGCAATAATGAAGCCATGGCCGCACTTAGGGACAAACACGGTATCAAAGTGTTACCGCTTCCCGAGGATGTGATGCTGGCCCTTCGTGCTGCATCATTGGATGTTTTACAAGAGCAAGCCGCCCAAGACGCGCAATTTGCTAAAGTTTACGCTTCTTATGCTAAGTTTCAGCAGCAGGTTAGCGCCTATCATGAATTGTCAGAGATGGAGTATTACAAGAACCGTCAGGCAAAATGATAATTCAGGTCTCATTGTTAAGGGGACGCGATGGCGTCCCTTGGTTTTTTGGCGCTATCACTTATTTATAATTTGCTGCCCTTGCACAGATGAGTGAGGCATGAAAGTGGAAATAAAGTGTTCAGAGTTGTTTCTGGCGCGGGTGTCTTTACAATGTCGGCACTTCTTATAAAGGAAAGGTCCCTATGGTTATTCAGCCGAAAATACGTGGCTTTATCTGTACCAATGCGCATCCAGTGGGCTGTGCGGTTAATGTTCAAAAACAGATCGATTACGTCAAGCAGCATGGCGTACAGGGGCAAGGCCCCAAAAATGTTCTGGTGTTAGGCTGCTCTACCGGATACGGGTTAGCCTCGCGCATCGTTGCTGGTTTTGGCTACGGCGCCAATACGCTGGGCGTATGTTTCGAAAAAGAAGCGTCAGAAACTAAAACCGCGACGGCTGGCTGGTACAATACCGCTGCCTTTCATAACAAGGCTAAGGATGCCGGAGTCTATGCTAAAACCTTAAATGGTGATGCCTTTTCAAACCAAATGAAGCAGGATGTGATTGATATCATCAAGGCGGATTTGGGCAAAATCGATCTGGTGGTATACAGCTTAGCCTCTCCGCGTCGTACCGATCCCAACACCGGTGAGGTATATTCGTCGACGCTCAAACCCATAGGCGGTAGCATTACGACCAAAAACCTTAACACCTCCAAGCGTATCATTGACGAAGTAACTGTAGAGGCGGCAAGCGATGATGAAATCGCCAACACGGTAAAAGTCATGGGTGGTGAAGACTGGGAACTGTGGATCAAAGCATTGAAAGATGCCGGTGTGCTGGCCGAGAACTTTATTACTACGTCCTACACTTATATTGGTAAAGAACTTACCTGGCCTATCTATGGTCATGCCACTATAGGTAAAGCTAAGGAAGACCTGGATCGCGCTACCCAAGTGATCCGTGAAATGACGGCTGACCTTAACGGTGAGGCTTTTGTCTCTTCGTTGAATGCAGTGGTAACTCAGGCCAGCTCTGCCATTCCTATTATGCCGCTATATATTTCGGCCCTTTTCAAGGTGATGAAAGGCGATGGTACCTATGAGGGAACCATCGAACAGATTTATGGCCTGTTTACCGATAACTTGTATGCTGAGGAGCGCCGTTTTGACGAAGGCGGTCATTTGTTCCAGAACTACAAAGAACTGGAAGATTCTGTGCAGCAACGGGTTCAGCAGGTTTGGGACAGCGTGCAAACAGAGACTATTGATGAAATGACCGACTATGTGGGCTATCACAATGAATTCCTGCATTTGTTCGGATTTGGCTTTGAAGATGTCGATTACGGCGCCGATGTCAGTCCTCTGGCTGAATGGTAAGTTGATAAAAGACCGCCCTTGAGGCGGTTTTTTTATGCCTGAATTGTTTTGGGGTAGGGGCCTTAAAAAGTTCCACATGTTCCTCTGGGCTACTACCAAAGTATCAGAAAATGAGTGGCATAAACAAACATTTGCATGGCGAAGAGACGGGGTTTAATGCTAAAATGCCGGGTTTGAGAGATAGGTCTATCTTTTTCAAAGATCCCTCCCATTGGTAAGGCGTGTTGTGAACCTGTAAAGGTTCGCAGATGTTGAGTACAGGATGTTGCTCGTCAATGCAAACAGGCTTTTTTGCATTGATATTGCAGTAGTGGCTGGGAAAATCGTAAAGAGAATTGCAGGCGCTTGTTACTGGATGACAGACAACAGGTGGGGTTAGTTTCGAATACTCATCAGGATTGGCCTTGGTGAGACTTCAGGATGAATCCTGATGAGTATTCAGTAAATAAGTAGTGCAATTGCGTATGATAAAAATCACCAAAGGGTTGGACCTCCCTATCACGGGAGCGCCACAACAACAGATCCATGACGGTCCCCGGATTACCCGGGTCGCTGTTTTGGGTGAGGAATACGTCGGAATGCGGCCTACCATGGCCGTCGCCCAAGGCGATACTGTCAAGAAAGGCCAGGTGCTTTTCGAAGACAAGAAAAATCCCGGTGTTAAATTTACAGCTCCAGCTGCAGGTACCGTCGTGGAAGTTAACCGCGGCGCTAAGCGTGTTCTGCAATCAGTGGTCATTGAGTTGGCCGGTGATGAACAGGAAAGCTTTGCTAAGTACGATGCAGGTCAGTTGTCTTCACTAAGCCGTGACGATGTAGAAAAGAATCTGGTGGATTCCGGATTGTGGACTGCATTGCGTACACGTCCTTATAGCAAGGCGCCAGCATTGGGTACTACGCCCCGTGCCATTTTCGTCAATGCCATGGATACCAATCCTTTGGCGGCGGATCCTGCCATTATCATTGCCGAGCGCAAAGATGACTTTGCAAACGGCTTGAACGTATTGCGTCGCCTGACTGAAGGTAAGCTTTACGTAAGCAAGGCACCAGGTGCTGATATTGCCGTCGGCTCGGCCCAGGTTGAAGTGAACGAGTTTGCTGGTCCTCACCCAGCTGGTTTAGTGGGTACCCATATCCATTTCCTCGATTCAGCCGGTGCCGGAAAAGTCGTATGGCACCTGAATTATCAGGACGTCATCGCGATAGGCCATCTTTTCACTACCGGTGAAATTGACAACCGCCGTGTTGTTGCCTTAGCTGGCCCAGCGGCTAAATCACCTCGTTTGGTGCGTACCCTTGTGGGTGCCAGCACTGAGCAACTCACTGCCGGTGAAGCTCAAGCAGGTGAAGTTCGCGTGGTATCGGGTTCGGTACTGTGTGGTACTCACGCTCACGGCGTACATGCGTATTTGGGGCGTTTCCACCTGCAACTTAGTTTGCTGGCGGAAGGTCGTGAAAAAGAGCTGTTTGGTTGGCTGCGTCCAGGTAGCGACAAGCATTCTGTAACGCGCGCCTACTTGGGGCACCTCAGTCCTAAGCGTCTGTTCAATATGACCACTACCACCAATGGTTCTGACCGTGCCATGGTGCCAATTGGCAACTACGAGCGTGTGATGCCTTTGGATATTCTTCCTACTCTGTTGCTGCGTGATTTGCTGGCAGGCGATACAGACAGTGCCCAAACACTGGGTTGTCTTGAGTTGGATGAAGAAGATCTTGGTTTGTGTACCTATGTTTGCCCAGGCAAGTACAACTACGGTCCTGTACTGCGTGATTGCCTGACCAAGATAGAGAAAGAGGGCTAATCCATGAGCTTGAAAGAATATCTCGAGAAAATCGAACCCAATTTTGAGCCGGGTGGTAAATACGAAAAATGGTATGCCCTGTATGAAGCTGCGGCGACCATTTTCTATACCCCTGGTCTGGTGAACAAGTCCGTTACTCACGTACGTGACAGTATTGACCTCAAACGCATCATGATTATGGTGTGGATGGCAACCTTCCCGGCCATGTTCTACGGTATGTATAACGTTGGTTACCAAGCGCACCACGCTATTCTTGGCAGTGATGCGATAACTTGGGCGGCAACAGTTGAAGGTTACTGGCAGGCTGGTTTGTTTGCAGCCCTTGGCGGCGAATTAGGTACGCAAAGTACCGGCTGGCTGGCCATGTTTGGTTATGGTGCCTGCTTCTTCCTGCCTATTTATGCTGTGACCTTTGCGGTCGGTGGCTTCTGGGAGGTGCTGTTTGCATCTATCCGTAAGCATGAAGTTAATGAAGGTTTCTTCGTAACCTCGGTGCTGTTTGCCCTGACCTTGCCTGCGACTATCCCGCTATGGCAAGTTGCCCTGGGTATCAGTTTCGGTGTGGTTATCGCAAAAGAAGTGTTTGGCGGCACTGGCCGTAACTTCTTAAACCCGGCCTTGTCTGGCCGTGCCTTCCTGTACTTCGCCTATCCTGCGCAAATCTCCGGTGATGCTATCTGGACGGCGGCCGACGGTTTCTCTGGTGCTACGCACTTGAGCCAAGCGGCGTCTGGTCAAATCACTGATTGGAGTATGAATGCTGAGTGGTGGAATGCTTTCTTCGGTAGCATTCAGGGGTCTGTTGGTGAGACGTCAACGCTGGCACTGCTGATTGGCGGTTTGTTCATTATGTATCTGCGCATCGCCTCCTGGCGTATCGTGCTGGGTGTGATGGCCGGTATGGCACTGTTCAGCACCCTGCTGAATATGATTGGTAGCGACACCAATGCCATGTTTGCCATGCCCTGGTACTGGCACCTGGTTACTGGTGGTTTTGCCTTCGGTATGCTGTTTATGGCTACCGACCCGGTATCTGCTTCCTTTACCAATAAGGGTAAGTGGGCATATGGCCTGTTGATTGGCTTTATGTGTGTGATGATTCGCGTGCTCAATCCCGCCTTCCCTGAAGGTATGATGCTGGCGATCCTGTTCGCTAACCTGTGGGCACCCCTGTTCGACTACTTCGTTGTTCAAGGCAATATCAAACGGAGGATGGCACGTGTCAGCTAAGAAAGAAACTTTAGGAAGAACAGTCGGCGTTGTTGTCGCTGTCTGTCTGGTTTGTTCCATCGTAGTATCTGGTGCTGCTGTAGGCCTGCGGTCTTTACAACAGCAAAATGCGGCGTTGGACAAGCAAACTAACATTTTGGAAGCGGCCGGTTTACTGGCTGATGCCAAAGGTGACATTGCCGGAACTTATAAGGCGCGTGTTGAAGAGCGTTTTGTTGACCTTAACTCTGGCGATTATGTTGAGAAGCCATCAGCTGATTATGACATGTATAAAGCCGCCAAAGATCCTGCCACCAGTACTAAGCTGGAAGGTAGCAATGTCGGTTTTCAGCGTAAGCCTAATGTTGCTTCTGTTTATCTTGTTAAAGATGAACAGGGTGCCGTAAGCCGTATCGTGTTGCCTGTGCACGGCAGCGGATTGTGGGATCTTATGTATGGTTTTCTGGCTGTCGATGCTGACGGCAAAACTGCCCGTGAAATGGTCTACTACCAGCAGAAAGAAACTCCCGGATTGGGCGGCGAAGTACTGAACCCAAGCTGGAAAGCTAAGTGGGACGGTAAGCAGTTGTTCAAAGACGGTGACGTAGCCATTGCGGTGAAGAAAAATGCTTCGCCTGATGATCAGTTCGCGGTCGATGCGCTGTCCGGTGCGACCCTGACCAGCAACGGTGTGCAGCATACGTTGGATTTCTGGTTGGGTGAGCAAGGTTTTGGTCCGTTTTTGGCCAAGCAACCCTGGAAGTCCTGAGGAGATAATCATAATGGCAATGTCTAAAGAAACCAAAAAGGTATTGTTTGGTCCGATTCTGGACAACAACCCTATCGCATTGCAGGTTCTGGGTATTTGCTCGGCGCTGGCAATTACGACCAAGTTAGAAACTGCTTTGGTAATGGGCTTGGCCCTGACCTCGGTAACTGCGTTCTCCAACTTATTCATCTCTTTGATTCGTAACCAGATTCCGTCAAGTGTTCGAATCATCATCCAGATGACTATCATCGCTTCACTGGTAATTGTTGTTGACCAGATCCTCAAGGCATACTCCTATGAGATCTCTAAACAATTGTCGGTCTTTGTCGGGCTGATAATTACCAACTGTATTGTAATGGGTCGGGCTGAAGCTTATGCCATGAAGAATCCGCCTATGATGAGTTTCATGGATGGCATCGGAAATGGTTTAGGTTACTCCTTTATCCTTATTATTGTCGGTACCATTAAAGAATTGTTCGGTTTCGGAACTATTCTGGGCTTCGAGATTCTGCCACTGGTACAAAACGGTGGCTGGTATCAGGGCAATGGTCTGCTGATTCTGCCTTTCAGCTCCTTTATTTTGATTGGCGGGTTGATTTGGGTCATTCGTACCTATAAGCCGTCTCAAGTTGAGCCCAAGGAGTAACGCATGGAACATTATCTGAGTTTGTTTGTTCGTTCGATCTTTATCGAGAACATGGCCCTGTCTTTGTTCCTGGGCATGTGTACCTTCCTGGCCGTTTCCAAGAAAGTAAAAACAGCCATGGGTCTGGGAGTTGCGGTAGTGGTGGTACTGGGTATTTCTGTACCTGTTAACCAGGTTATCTACACCAGCATCCTGGCACCAGGTGCTCTGGCGTGGGCCGGTTTCCCTGATGCTGACCTGAGCTTCCTGAACTTCCTCACCTTTATCGGTGTTATCGCCGCATTGGTACAGATTCTGGAAATGGCACTGGATAAGTTTTTCCCTGCTTTGTACAACGCGTTGGGTATTTTCCTGCCGCTGATTACCGTTAACTGCGCCATTTTCGGTGGTGTAGCTTTTGCGGTACAGCGTGAGTACAACTTCACTGAGAGCATTGTTTACGGTGTAGGTAGCGGCATCGGTTGGGCTTTGGCTATAACCCTGCTGGCTGCGGTACGTGAAAAACTCAAGTATGCCGATATCCCAGATGGTCTGCGTGGCCTGGGCTCGGTGTTTATGATTGCTGGTTTGATGGCACTGGGCTTCCAGTCCTTCACCGGTATTTCTCTGTAACGCGCTGCACTTGGAGGTTCTAATGAATCAAATAGAAATTTATCTGGGTGTCGGCATGTTCATCGCTATCGTGCTGGCTTTGGTGTTCATTATCATGTTCGCCAAGTCTAAGCTGGTACCGGCCGGTGAAGTGACCATTCTGATCAACGACGACCCAAACAAAGCCATTAAGGCGCAGCCCGGCGACAAGCTCTTGGGTGCCCTGGCTAATGCTGGTATTTTCGTATCTTCTGCCTGTGGTGGTGGTGGCTCTTGTGGTCAGTGCCGTGTGCATATTCACGATGGTGGTGGCGAGATTCTGCCTACTGAATTGGATCACATCAGCAAGCGTGAAGCGCGCGAAGGTTGCCGTCTGTCCTGTCAGGTAGCCATCAAGCAGGATATGAAGATCGAGCTGGAAGAAGAAATCTTCGGTATCAAGAAGTGGGACTGTACTGTTATCTCTAACGATAACAAAGCAACCTTCATCAAAGAGCTGAAGTTGGCGATTCCTGCTGGTGAGAGCGTACCTTTCCGTGCCGGTGGTTATATTCAGATTGAAGCGCCACCTCATCACGTTAAGTACAAAGATTTCGATGTTCCTGAGAAATATCGTGGCGATTGGGAGCGCTTCGGCTTCTTCAACCTGGAATCTAAGGTTGATGATGAAACAATCCGTGCTTACTCCATGGCTAACTATCCGGAAGAGAAAGGCATTATCATGCTGAACGTACGGATTGCGACTCCGCCGCCAAATAACCTGAGCCTGCCTTGCGGTAAGATGTCCTCGTACATCTGGAGTCTGAAAGAAGGTGACAAGGTGACTATCTCTGGTCCCTTTGGTGAGTTCTTCGCTAAAGAGACCGAAGCCGAGATGGTATTTATCGGTGGTGGTGCAGGTATGGCCCCCATGCGCTCGCACATTTTCGACCAACTGCGTCGTTTGAATAGCAAGCGTAAGATTTCTTTCTGGTACGGTGCCCGTTCACTGCGCGAAATGTTCTATGTAGAAGATTTCGACACGCTGCAGGCCGAGAACGAAAACTTCAAATGGCATGTGGCCCTGTCTGATCCTCAACCAGAGGACAACTGGACAGGTTACACCGGTTTTATCCACCAGGTATTGTTGCAAAACTATCTGAAGGATCACCCGGCGCCGGAAGACTGTGAATTCTACATGTGTGGACCACCCATGATGAACGCAGCTGTTATCAACATGCTCAAAGATTTGGGCGTTGAAGACGAAAATATCCTGCTGGATGACTTCGGCGGCTAAAGTAAAGAAGGGGCATCGCGCCCCTTTTTTGTTTGTCTGCACAGATGCATGATCTATCCGATTTATTTATTTTCAGGAACCTCAATGAAACGACTCTTTAGTCTCGGCTTGTTGTGGCTGTTACTGGCGGCTTGTTCGCCCGCACCCACCGAAGTGGCGCTGGCCGGCAAGACCATGGGCACCACTTACCATATCAAGTTTGTTAACCATGCCAAGCTGGATGAACAGGCGCTGCAAAGTGAGATTGACGACGCCCTGGCCCTGGTCAATAAGCAAATGTCTACCTATGACCCTGATTCTGAATTATCCCGCTTTAACCAATGGCAAAGCCTGGAACCTTTTTCGCTCTCGCCGCAAACCCTTAAAGTGATGCGTGAGGCCAAACGCTTAGGTGAGATCAGTGGTGGCAAGTTGGATGTAACTGTTGGCCCCTTGGTGAATTTGTGGGGCTTTGGCCCTAAGGCGAGACCAGAGCATGTGCCGGCGCAACAGATAATTGATGACGCCAAGGCGCAGACAGGCTTGCACAAGTTGCTGCTGCAAGACCGTTCTGCATCCAAGACTCAGCCGGATTTGTATGTCGACCTATCTACTATTGCCAAGGGCTATGGCGTTGATGTGGTGGCCGACATCTTGGATGCGAAAGGACTCCATGATTATCTGGTGGAGATAGGTGGCGAAATGCGCCTGTCGGGCGTAAAAGCCAATAGCTCACCTTGGCGTGTCGCGATAGAGAAACCTCTGTCTTCGGAGCGTGCAGTGCAGCAGATTATCAGTGTAGGTAATAACGCAGTGGCCACTTCCGGTGATTACCGCAATTACTTTGAAGAAAACGGCATTCGCTATTCGCACCTTATTGACCCGACCACCGGTTATCCAATCCAACATAATTTGGTGTCAGTTACTGTTGTGCACCCGTCCAGTATGACAGCCGATGGTTTGGCTACAGCTATCAATATAATGGGAGCGGAAAAGGGTAAAGCCTTTGCCGAGGAACATAATTTAGCCGTTTTGTTGATCACTCGAGAAAAGGACGGATTTAAGGCGTATAATAGCGCGGAATTTGAGCCCTTTTTGCAGTAGGAACTTAACGTGAGTACCTTTTTTCTAGCCTTTGGATTTTTTCTTGTGGTAGTTGTGGCGATGTCTGTCGGCTATTTACTGCAGAGAAAAACCATTTCCGGCAGTTGCGGCGGCCTGGGTGCACTGGGTATTGAAAAAGCCTGTGATTGCCCTGAGCCCTGTGACAGGCGTAAAGCCAGAGAAGCCCGTGAGCAAGCCCGCCAGGAAAAGCTCAAGGAATGGCAGCGCAATCAAATATTGTGATTTCGAGATTTAAAAGGCCTGTTTAACCAGGCCTTTTTTTGTTTTAGCAGTAGATAAATACTGATAAATTGGAGGTTTCGGCGGTCTGCTCGCCCATACTGATAAGCAGAATAATTAAAAGGGACTTTATGCATTATTCACATCTATGCAGACGTATACTGCTACTGGTTTGCTTTCTACCTTTATGTATTGCGGCTGCGCCGTTTCTTACTCCCGCTGACTTTGCCGCTGACCATTCTTTTGTGGATACCGAACTTTCACCTAATGGCGAATTATTAGCTGTGACTATCGTTCATGAGGGTAAGCGTCAACTGGCAATTTTCCGAACCCAAGACAAGAAAATGGTGGGAGGGGCTAAGTTTCCTGGTCGTCAGGAAACAGGGCAAGCGTACTGGGTGAATAATGAGCGTCTGGTGATTAAGCTTCTTGAGAGTGAACCCTGGGATGAGCAACCGAAGTTTTATGGCCAGCTTTATGCCGTGGACTATAACGGTAAAAATGGTGAATTAATCTATGGGGTAGGCGCGGGGGAGAGCAAAGCCAGTAGGTTACGTAAAAAGGAAGACACCTTTGGCTGGGGGGATGTGATTAGCATCTTGCCGGGCGACCCTAAGCATATTCTTATCTCGTCAACTCCCATGTCTGATGGTGGTGAACGTCGAGCCACTATACACAAGCTAAATGTCTACGATGGCAAAATGAGTAGTGCCTTAACTCGCTCTCCAGTCTCTTATGCGCGTTTTATTACCGACGGCAATGGTAGCCTGAAGATTGCCTTCGGCCTGGATGCTGAGGGTGAAAGGCGAACCTTTCGCTACGAGAACGACCAGTGGAAGGAAATCAGCGCAGAGTTCGGGCCAGGTTTTTACCCACTTGCACTAAACGAGGCGGGTGACAAACTCTATTACCTTGATGATCCAAAAAAGGATCTGAAAGGGCTGTTTGAGCTGGATATGCTAAGCGGCGCTAAGCGGGAAATCTACACAGATGACCAGGTCGATATCACCTCTGTCACCTATAGCTCGGACGGCAATAGCATTTATGCACTTCGTGTTGACCCAGATTATCCTACTTATGTGATGCTCAATAGCAGCAATCCCGAAGCGGAACTTTATCGCCAGTTCTTACATAGTTTTCCTGGGTACAAAATTTCTATTACCAGCCGCAGTGATGATGGCCGCTGGTGGTTGTTGTATGCAAGTAATGATATTGATGCCGGTACTTACCACCTGTATGACAAAGAAATGCATGCTCTTCGGCCGATGTTTGCCAATTTGTCACATCTTAAAGCCGAGCACCTGTCGCAGTCCGAGCCTGTTAGTTTTGTTACTTCTGATAAGGTAACCATCTCTGGATATCTCACTTATCCACAATCTGACTCTAATGAGCAGAAAGTTCCGCTGGTTGTATTGGTGCACGGAGGACCACATGGTGTGCGGGACTATTGGTCTTTCGACCGGGAGGTACAGCTTTTGGCATCTCAGGGGTATGCCGTATTACGGGTGAATTTCCGCGGCTCCGATGGCTATGGGCGTGCATTTAGAGAAGCGGGCCATAGGCAATGGGGCGGCCTGATGATGCGGGATATTATCGAAGGAACTCGTTGGGCTGCTGGGCAAGAGCGGATTGATGCGAGCAAAATTTGCATAATGGGGGGCAGCTTCGGAGGTTACGCCGCTATGCAGGCAGCCATCGTTGAACCTGATTTATACCGCTGTGTGATAGGCACCGTAGGGGTTTATGATCTACCGCTGATGTTCGAAAAAGGAGATATTCCGGAGCGACTTTACGGTGAGAGCTATCTGTCCGACGTGTTAGGTAAGGATGAAGCGCAGTTACGCGCCTTTTCACCGGTATATAACGCCGACAAGCTTAAGGCGGCTATTATGATTGCTCACAATAAAAAAGACCGGCGTGTACCCATCGAGCATGCCGAACGATTACGTGATGCACTTGACCAAGCCGATAAGCCTTATGAATGGTTTATTAAAGATACCGAAGCACACGGGTTTTCTAATGCGGCTAATCGCGCAGATTATTATCAGGCTGTCAGCCAGTACTTAAGCAAGCACCTGGGCGGATAATCTTTCGTTACCGCAGATTGTATTGGGCCTGACCTCTTCGTGACGGCCCTAATACCCGTTCAATGGCTCCTGACTATTGATTGAAAGCGATTGACAAGCTCGGTTAAATTGTCAAACTGATACTGTTTATATTTACAGTATTTTGAGATGCGTAAAATCATTCACATTGATATGGACTGTTTTTTCGCTGCGGTGGAAATGCGTGATGACCCAGCGTTGCGTCATGTGCCGCTGGCCATAGGGGGCAGTGCTGACCGGCGAGGCGTGATTTCTACCTGCAACTATCAGGCGCGCAAGTTTGGTGTGCGCTCTGCGATGGCTACGGCGCTTGCATTCAAGCTATGCCCGGATTTGGTGTTGCGCCGCGGTCGAATGGATGTCTATGTGCAGGTTTCCAGGCAGATCCGTGAAATATTCGCTCGCTACACCCCACACATTGAACCTTTATCACTGGACGAGGCGTATCTGGATGTTAGTGATTCCATGTTGTTTGGCGGCAGCGCCACGCTCATTGCCGAGGATATACGCCGTTGTATCCTGGCCGAAACCGGCTTGACAGCCTCTGCTGGCGTGGCGCCTTGTAAGTTTGTGGCCAAAATTGCCAGTGATGTGAATAAGCCAGACGGTTTATGTGTTGTCCCACCTGCTCAATTAGATGAGTTTGTTCAAAAGTTGGAGCTGAAGAAAATTCCAGGGGTAGGCAAAGTGACCTGGGATAAGTTGCAGAGCATGGGGCTGAAAACCTGTGCCGATGTGCGCCAGTACCCCTTCGACAAATTGCTTAAGCAGTTCGGCAAGTTTGGCCCTGTATTGTGGCAGCGTGCTCACGGGTTGGATGAGCGAAACGTACATCATGACAGGCAGCGTAAGTCTGTTGGTGTGGAAGTCACCTTGCCGCAGGATATACAGGACTTCAATCAATGTTGGCGGGTGATCGAGGAGTTGTTTCCGCGGTTGCGTAAACGTCTTGGTCAGTGCCAGCCTGATATGATCATCCAAAATCAGGGTATCAAATTGAAATTTGCTGATTTTCAGCAGACAACTGTCGAACTTAAGCATGGGCGCTTAGAACAGGATTTTTTTCGTGCCTTGTTGTCTGAAGCATTGAATCGTCAGGCTGGCCGGGGCATTCGTCTGGTTGGATTACATGTGGCCCTGCCAACTGAAGCTGACAGTTTACAACTGGAGCTACCCTTATCCTCTGTTGAGTGTCATTAAACAGACAGGCAAAATAGCTGGCCATATTCAATGCATCAGCCCTGCATAATGGGTGGTGTAAACAATGAGGCTAGTTATGGCATTTCCCCAAGCAAAAGTTGAACATGATCTTCTTTGTGCAATTTCCCCTGACAGCACCTGGGATGCTGTGATTGTTCTTGCATCAGATGTAAACAGCATTGATAACCCTAAGCTTGTGCAGCAGATCATGCAGCATCAAAAAGTAGACGCCAGAATTGGCCGTGAAACCGTATTAATGGTGAGCCCTGATGTAGCGGGCGGGCGCTTGGTGTTTGCTCCAGTTGGCAGTCTGCAGCGTGATATGGATGATGTAAGACGTATTGCGGATGCGGCCAAACAAGCGGTGTTGATGGCCCGCGAAGCCGGTGCGATGAACCCGCTGTTGGTGCTGGGGGCGTTGCCGGACAGCTCGGCTTTTGTTCACGCATTGGAAGTTGCCTATCTGGCTGCCTGCCAAGCCTTATGGCAGCCGTTGGAAGCCAGAGAAGCCCTGAATGAAAGTGAGATTGAGCCGATTAAGACTATTGGTCTTTACAGCGCAAGCCCAGTAGATTGTGACTGGTTGATGGCGGTGGAAGCCGGGCGTCGTCTGGCTCGTGATCTTTGTGGTACTGAACCTGAGCGCATGTCGCCGCCACAATTTGCTGAATACTGTCAGTTGGCTTTTGCCGATAGCGCTGTAAAAGTTGCAGTGATTAGCGATGATGCGATCTTGCGTCGTGATTATCCACTTTTACATGCAGTAGCCAGAGCGTCGACCCATGTTGAGCGTCACCAACCCCGCGTTATTCGCCTTGAATACACCGGCCAGGGAGCTATTGAAAACACGCTGCTATTGGCAGGTAAAGGCATTACCTTTGATACCGGTGGGGCGGATTTGAAAACCGACGGCCATATGGCTGGCATGAGCCGCGACAAGGGCGGTGCGGCGGCGGTTGCAGGCTTTATGCTGAGCTTGGCCAAGTATCAACCCAAGGGTGTGAAAGCCATCGCCGAAATTGGCGCAGTGCGCAACAGCATTGGCTCCGATGCCTTTGTGGCAGATGAGATTATTCCTAGTCATGCTGGCGTTCGAGTGCGAATTGGTAACACAGATGCGGAAGGGCGCTTAGTGTTGGCGGATTTATTGTCGCATCTGCGGGAAGATGCTTTGCACGCGGTGTCACCCAGTTTGTTCTCGGTTGCGACCCTGACGGGACATGCTGCCCGCGCTTACGGCCCTTATACCGCGTATGTGGAAAATGGCGCCGCACGTCAGGCGGATTGTGGTAACAAGTTGTGCGAACTGGGTGATCTATGGGGTGATCCCGGTGAGACGTCACGTTTGCGTCGCGAGGATTATGATTTTGTTC
Source organism: Bowmanella yangjiangensis (assembly GCF_017255015.1). Lineage (GTDB taxonomy): Bacteria > Pseudomonadota > Gammaproteobacteria > Enterobacterales > Alteromonadaceae > Bowmanella > Bowmanella yangjiangensis. The sequence continues at coordinate 173,578 of NZ_JAFKCS010000004.1, forward strand.
GTCCGCGCAGCAAAGCTGATGACATTCTTTCCTCGAATAACGGCCCGTCAGCCGTTACCGCGCGAGGTCATCAATTCCCGGCTGCGTTTTTATGTATAGCGTCAGGCTTGGATAAGCACGAACTCAGTAGTGAATTACCCTTACCCTATACGCACGTGGATATCGCCGGTAGTGGCGTAGAAGGTGGCGACTGGCAGCACAGCAAGCCTTCTGCCGCACCAGTGACTGCACTGGCTGCTCGTTACATGCCCAAGGGCTGAGTATTTGTTTTGCCATTGCAGGTTAGCTCTGCAATGGCACTCTGCGCTAAGTAGCATTTTATATGGCAATTCGGAGGAATTATGGGGTTGCAACCCGGCCTTTACAGGCATTACAAAGGTAAGGATTACGAAGTTATTGGCGTTGCCCGTCACTCAGAAGATGAGTCACTACTAGTGGTCTATCGGCCCTTGTATGGTGAAAGAGAACTTTGGGTGAGGCCTCTGGACATGTTTATTGAAAATGTTGAGGTAGAAGGATGTTCAGTCCCGCGTTTTAAGCTCATCAGCGTTTCCACTAATGAAAGCAGCTCAACAGCACTTTGAGTCATTCCCCAATTACGACCAATTAAAAAAAGGGAAGCTAAGCCTCCCTTTTTTTGAGTTTAGAACTTAAGATTGGCTGAAAGCGTTATCCTTCTGCCTATTACGTCATAAAGTGATGGATCAGTACCTGACTGAACATTAGGAGCATAGAGTTCTGGCTCCTTATCGAACAGATTATTCACCCCTAAGCGTAAAGAGTGGTTTTCAGACATGTTATAGGTAACTGATGTATCCCAATACATAGTGGTGCCTGTTCCGCTGGGGCGCGTTTCTCCCGGCATTTCAACGGCAAGACGGTTTTGCATTCCATCTATAAAACGGCCTTTTAAGGCAATATCGAAATCACCAAATGTCACCAGAGTGTTAAGGTTGGCTTTCCATTCGGGGAATGACTGTCCCAATCCAGCGCCAAAGTAAGCAACGGTATCCGCGTAATCAATGGAAGGTAAGAAGTCCAATTCTTGTGTTTCATACTCAAGCAAATAGTTCACATACAAATCCATTTTAATGTAAGCACCGCCAAGCACGTCAGTATCAAACCTCATACCAGCCTGAAAATCCAAACCTGAGGTTTTGATAAAGCCTGAGTTGATACCCGGAATATTGCCGTCACTGGTGTTGGGGTCGGCGAGGAAGAAAATATCACCGCCGCCCCGAACTATGTATTGGCAAGATGCATAGTCAGCACTCAAATTTGAGTTATTACCATAGTAATTGTAGCAATCTGCGATGATCAGATTAACGTTCGGGTTTATGATGGCGTCTTTAACGTCAATGCTATAGTAGTCTAGGGAAAGAGCGAGACCGTTGTCAAAGGTCTGAACCAGACCCAAAGTAAAGGTGTCAGCAGTTTCTGGTCTAAGATCAACGTTGCCTGACGTATTGATGGAAGCTTGTGTTCCTGGCGTTTGTACATAGGTATCCGGTGAGCCCACACCCGTCGCTGAACAGAGTGCAGCACCAGCAGCGCCATTTTGATCACGGAATGTCGTACCCTGTGAACATGGGTCAAAGTACTGTGGAGCACTGCCGCCACCATCAAACAATTCTGTGAAGTTGGGGGCTCTCACCGCGCGTTGATAAGATGCACGTACGCGAGGTAGGCCATCACCAATATTCCAACTCAGCTCTGCTTTGAATGCATTGTTGCGGTCTTCATCTCCCTCTATCTCTTTAGCTATATCGGTAAACTTAGATTTAGACGTCCGATAACCTAAGTTAAGGTCTACAGATTCAGCAAAGCTGGCGTCATCAACTAATGGTATAAAGGCTTCCAAGAAAACATCGTTGAATTCGTTTTCTCCAGCTGCCGGATTCTGCGTGTTGAAGCCAGAAATCGGTCCGCTTAATGAGCCCGGATCTAACTCGTAGTCGAATTTGCGACTCTCAACACCCACCACCACACTCATGTAACCCGCGGGTAATTCGACCAAATCACCAGTTACGTACCCCTGTATGATGCGTTGATTAAACTCCCTGGCCAACGTGGCATCTACCGTAATATAGCTCACGCATTGGTCAGATACTGATAGACGACCAAAAGGATTGTAGCCACCCTCACATATGCTGTTTCCACCATCTGCTGCTTCCAGTAGATTCTGAATCCGCTGGGTATCCAGGTTGCCTGTCTGGGTTTGCTTGATGTTGGTTTTGCCCTGCATGGCATAAACTTCATAGCTCCAAGAATCACTGAGTTCTCCACGCAGCCCCATCATGTATTGAACAACCGTATTGTCTCGCTGAGAACCGCGTAATCCACCCCATAAAGAGCGCTGTCTCATCAAGAAGGGTTCGTCAGCCCCACTGCCAACCAAAGACGGGTTATCGCCGCTCCGAGAGTTCAAAATAGTTCTGAAATCATCTGGAATGAAGGGATTCGTAACCGGAATGATCAGTTGATTTGCTACCGTACTGCCATTCTCTACTAATGCTGATGTCGCCCTAGTTGGGACTGTGCCGTCTAAACCCTGAATTTGCACTGTCGGGAAAGGGGTCGGTGCCAATGCTGTTTCTGACTGATAGTTAGTCCATGATGCACTGGCGAAAATTTCAGCACTATCGCTAATGGCATAATCAAATTTTGTCGAAAATGTCTTTCTTTCCAATGGCAGGACGAGAATGTTTACAGCGTCGAAATTATAACTGTAAACGTCAGGGAACAGTGGCCCATTTACCGATAAATCAACGGGATAACGCCAGTTTTGTACATCCAAAGGACTATTGAATACACCCGCTGAGAACATTGTCCCATCGTCATTAAAACCCATGATACTGCCGTTTGCTGGTACAGCCCCGGCTGCCACACCATAACCTGCAAAAACAGCATCTACTGCAGCTTGGGTTGGGTGGTTTCCTGCACTGAAGTAGCGTCCTTCAGGAAAGAAACTGGTGGTAGAAGTCGCATTAGCTGAAAACGCTCGTTGCGACTTTATCAGGCCTTCACGCTTAGAATAATCGAAGGCAATAACGGCATTACCCTTGTCGTCTTCAAAATTAGCGCCCAGTACGCCTGTGAAGCTATATTCTTCCGCGTCCCGCTCTTCTATATGGTTAGAGTGGTTTAGCCGAAAATCAAATCCCTCAAAGTCGTCTTTCAGCTTAAGGTTAACTGCGCCTGACACAGCGTCTGCACCGTACGCTGCACCAGCACCACCAGTTATCACTTCAATGCTCTCTATTAATGCGGCCGGAATAGTATTTAAGTCTACTGTCATATCAGACGCCGATACCATTACGCGACGACCATCTACTAATACCAAGTTTCGGTTTGAGCCCAATCCACGTAGGTTAATATTGGATTGACCGCCGTTCCCTGGGTTGTTGGATGTGGTTGTACCAGCAGGATTCACCTGCGGTAAGGTATTTAAATAAGTGTCAAGAGTGATGTCAGACCGACTGTTCAGTTCCGCAGAATCAATTGTCAGCATTGGACTGTTAGATATTAAGTCGGGATTACGAATTCGCGAACCAGTAATAGCAATTTTCTCTACTGCGGCTTCTTCTTTTGCAGTTTCTTGTGCCATGGCTGGTATAGAGATTAGTGCAGCGGAGTTACAACTTAACGCCAGAGTTGTCGCTACTGCTACAGATATTCTATTTCTGTTAAACATGTGCATCTCCTGTTGAGGTATTATTTTTTACATTGATAACATGAAGTTATCAGATTTACGCTAGAGCTAGATTTGCATATTCGGTAGATGCAATACGTGAAAGGTTTGAATTGAGTGTCTACTTGTATGAATTGTGTGATTATCGGTTTTTACTCATATTTTTAGTTTTGTTTTCTTTCATAATTACCTTCGTTTTAATCTATTCTTCTCTTTTAATAGGGATACGGTAGTGATGTGCTGCTTAAGACGTTTCTTTTTTGCTTACTAATAAAATGAAAAATAGAAGATTGATAAAAAGTGGGAAATCCATGTTTGCGCATTATTTACGCCTACTCCCTGGATGGCGTTTTTTTATCTCGGGCTTGATGTTTTGGTTACTAATGAATTCATTTTCGGCAGACCTCAGCTATAGGGGGATGCGAGACGCAGGTAAAGATGTTGCCTGGTTGGATGTATGGATTTACTACCTTCCCTGGTGGTTACCTTGGGCTGTGATTTCTCCATTTGTTATTGCTGCAACTCGTTTCATTTCGCTAGAACAGCATCGTTGGTTGCGTACCCCCGGCAAACTACTTGTACTGACTCTTATGACTTTTTTGGTCTTTTTGTTGTTGGCTGTGCCTTTAGTTGCACAACTCGAAATGCAGGGACTGGATGGTGAAAGCCTGTCTGAAGCGATGAATTTAATGCTTAAACGGGGAGCATGGCATTTAGACTTTATTGTCTTCACTGCGGTCGTATGTATCGGCTACTTCCTACAATATTACGAGAAGTCTCGCTCAGAAGAAGCCCGAAACGAGAGCCTTTTGAGGCAACTAATGCAGTTAGAGTTGGATTCGCTGAAGTCACAATTGAATCCTCATTTTTTGTTTAATACTTTGAATACTATTGCCAGCCTAGTTCGGCTCGATGAAAAGAGAAAAGCAGTGACGGCAATTAGTGAATTGAGTTTGATGTTGCGCAAGGTTTTGGAGAATCAAAAAGCGCAAACTCTTCCGCTGTCGGAAGAAATTGATTTCATCCAAAGCTACTTAACTATCCAGAAAATGCGTTTTGAAGAAAAATTGGATGTTTGTCTGGATATTGAACCTCAGTGTTTAAGTTTTCCTATTCCATTTATGTTATTGCAACCTATAGTGGAAAATGCAATCGCACATGGGTCTCAGCTTGATTCAGATAAAAATCGGCTTGAGTTGCGTATTAGTCAGAAAAATGGATACTTAAATATTTGTATGATTAATAGGATGCCTGAACATGATGAACACCATGGGCTTGGAATTGGTCTTCGCAATACAAGAGAAAGGCTGGAAAAATTATATGGTAAGGATTTTTTGCTCGAACTGAAGGAACTTGATAACCGGTATTTTGAAACCTTGCTGAGGGTGCCAAGAGGAGTATTGCATGTTAAAAGTGATGGTTGTTGATGATGAATATTTGGCCCGACAATCAATCAGGACACTGGTGGCTCAAGATTGCGATGTAGATGAGATACTCGAAGCATCTGATGGAATGCAAGCGTTGGCCATGTTTGAAAGCAAGCAGCCGGACATCTTGTTTCTTGATATTCAAATGCCAGGATTAAATGGAATTCAATTGGCAGAAAAGCTGGCACATCGATGTGTGGTGATTTTCGTCACAGCTTACAATCAATATGCAATCGCTGCCTTTGAACTGAATGTTATAGATTATCTGTTGAAGCCTTTTGACGATGAACGCTTTTTTCATTCTTTGCAACGCGCTAAAGAAAGACTCAGAGAGAATAGCTTTGGTGATGCTCAACAAGTTCAACGGCTATTTAAACATATGTTGGCGGAACCCTATCGCGACTTTAAGAGCAGGCTTATTGTCAAAGATCCTGGTCGTATCCGGCTGTTGGATGTGGAAGATATCCTTTTTATCGTTGGTGCTGGGAATTACGCCGAGGTGCATTTAAAGGACGGTAAGTCGATCTTGCATAGAGAAACAATGGGGACGCTGGAAAAACAGTTGGATCCCGAGGTGTTTGTCAGGATCCACCGATCTTCCATTGTCAGAAAGAGCAACATATGTGAGCTGAAGTCCACAGACAAGGGAGACTATAAGGTCATTCTTAAATGTGGTCATGAGCTGACATTGTCGCGGCGCAACAAGCACAAGCTCGAATCATTGCTCGAATAGTTGAACCGCGTGTTGTGGGCGCTTTTTACTCTGCGCGCTGAAACTGCTGCTGTCCTGCAATCCAAGTCTGTAGTACTTGGGTTTGCCATATCTCTGTATTCGGGACTTCGAAGATATTCCTGTCAATCAGGATGAAGTCTGCCCACTTACCCGACTCCAGATTACCTAAAACCTTTTCCTGATGGGCTGCATAGGCGGCGTCCAGAGTGAAGGCGCGTAATGCCTGTTCAACACTCAGGCGTTCAGCGGGGATCCAGCCACCGGGCGGTTTTCCCTCGTGATCCTGGCGGGTAACCGCCGCATGCAAACCATGAAATGCATTGGCTAGCTCCACCGGAAAATCCGAGCCTGCGGCCAAAACCGTGCCTTGCTTCAAGAACGTTTGCCACGCATAAGCACCTTTTAGTCTTTCTTTCCCGATGCGGTCTTCTGCCATATTCATATCGCTTGTCGCATGCACCGGCTGCATTGATGCAATGATATTCAGGTCCTTAAAGCGCGGTATATCTTCAAGGCTGACAACTTGGGCATGTTCAATGCGGTTGCGAAAAGATTGCCCTCCTACCTTGTCGTAGGCTTGGGCGAAGTTATCCAGTACCAAACGGTTACCCCGATCGCCAATGGCATGCACATTCAGTTGAAAACCCTTACCTAACACCAACTCAAACAGGGCTGGTAGGTCTTCTTCCGAGGTCAGTAGTAAGCCATGATTGTGAGTGTCATCAGAATAGGCCTCCAGCATGGCTGCACCTCGGCTACCTAAGGCGCCGTCAGCAAAGGCTTTCACGCTGCGTACCCATAGCATGTCTTCTGTATCCTGAAATGGCCCGGCTTCCAGCATTTCCTTGAGCTTGGGGTCGGCAGCGGAAAGCATACCGTAGATGCGTACTTGCAATTGACCATCCTTGGCTTGTTGCTGATAGAAATCGTAGGTTTTCTGGTCGACACCGGCGTCATGCATACTGGTGATGCCCAAACTGAGCAGGTGCTCTATAGCGGCCTTTAAGGATGCCTGCATCATAGCTGCATCGGATTTTGGCAGGTGTTCTGCTACCAGCCACATGGCGTTATCTATTAACACGCCAGTGGGATTTCCTTTGTCATCACGAATGATCTGTCCGCCAGGCGGATCCAGTGTGTCTTTGCCGATACCCGCAAGTTGCAGTGCCTTGCTGTTAACCCACGCGGCGTGCCCGTCAACACGCTCAAGCCAGACTGGTTTGTCGGGAATAAATTCGTCCAGCTGACTGGCAGTGGGAAAGGCTTTGCCCGGCCACAGCACCTGATTCCAGCCGCGTCCAACAATCCAGTTTAGACTGGGGTTGCTGGCTTGATAGCTTTTGACTTTGGCAACGGCGGCTTTCTCACTTGGCAGGCCTCGCAGGTCAACTTGCATTAGATTTTCACCCAGCCCCAGAAGATGGCCATGAGCATCGGTCAAACCGGGTAACAGAGTCTGCCCCTGTCCGTCGACCACTGTTGCATTGGGGTAGCGTTTCAAGAGTTCAGCGTTGCCGTTTGCCAGAACTTTGCCTTGCTCAAACACCAAGGTATCAAACTGCTGTAAACCCCCATCAGGGATTATGTGATAGCCCTTTACATTGGTAATGGCGGTGGGGTTCGCCAGCACCTGAGGGCTAAGAATCAGCAGGGCACTGTAAATAAGTGAACGTATTGTCATGGGGACATCCTGTTGTGGGCCAGTTAACTGGTGTTTTTTTATTCTTTTTAGCATGAAGCCATGGCGCGGCCAATGACCGCGCTGGGGCTTTTCGGTCAGTCGACCAAAATGGGCGGCTGATTCAGATAGTCGGTCTGCCAGATTTGTTGCATGCGGGTCTGATCGATATTACCGCCGGATAAAATGACCAAAGCCGTGCTGGGTTTCTCTTGTTCCTGCAACCAGCTGACGACCGCTGCCATCACCATGGCACTGGTGGGTTCTACATGGATTTTTAGTAAGTGCTGCAACCACTGTGTCCAATAGGCTATCTGCGCTTCTTCGACTTCGTAGAAATCATCCAACTGCTGTAAAAACGGAAAGGTCAGGTCGCCCACCGCTGGGGTGGCAGCGCCGTCTGCTAGTGTGTCAGCAGGCCCCGGCAAGGCAACTATCCTACCTTCACGTAGTGAGTTTGCTGCATCGTTTGCAACCAGTGGTTCGGCGCCTATTACCTGAGCTGTTGGGCAAAGCCCGCGGCTGGCCAGTAAGGTGCCGGCCATGAGTCCACCACCGCCAACGGGCGCGAAAACCCCGTCTACCTGTTTAAGATCTTGCAGTGCTTCAAGCGCAGCAGTACCTTGCCCGGCAATGATTTGGGGGTGATTAAAGGGGGGGATCCACATAGTACCTGGTTGCTGAGCGGCAGTAGCAACAGCGGCATCAGCCTCATTGCGGGTATCGAACTGTGCCAGCTGTGCACCATAATACAGAGTCGCTGCCGCTTTTACTCTGGATACGGTTTTGGTGGTATAGATAGTGGCAGGGATATTGAACAAACTGGCTGCGTAAGCGACGGCCTGAGCGTGATTGCCTGAGCTGTTGGCGACAATATGTTGAGGCAACGCGCCATTTTCTTCCAGCCAGGCAAGGACATTGATGGCGCCCCTGAGCTTAAATGCCCCGATACGCTGCAACGCTTCGACTTTAAAATAAACTTTATGTCCCAGCCAACTGTCCAGCAGGCTGGAATTGAGGAGCGGGGTGCGGTGCACATGTGAAGAAATCCGCTGTGCTGCTAAGAGCACATCATCAAAGGTTGGTAGCTGCATGAGTTCTCCTTGGAAACCTAAGCTGGCAATGTAGCACGCTTATTCAGCACTGTAGAGTTGCTCCAGGAATTTAACCTGGGGCCTGGGAGAAAGGATAATTAGTGACCGCCAGGTCTTTGGTTTTGATACCATGCGGCAAAAATCTAAAGTCAGAGGTTGAAGATGCAACGAGTGAATTTAATTCCAGGGCAATTGAGTTTTTCCCGAATGGTGCAAGGGTACTGGCGCCTGACAGATTGGAATATGCAAGCCCAGGATGTTGTCCGTTTTGTTGAACAGGGCCTGGAGTTAGGCATCACCACTACAGATCATGCCGATGTTTATGGTGCTTTCAGCGAAGAAGGGATGTTTGGTCAGGCGCTGAAATTGGCGCCAGGGCTTAGGGACAAGATAGAAATAGTCTCTAAGTGCGGCATTTTGTTTCCTTGTGAGAGACTGCCGGATGTGAATGTGGTGCATTACAACAATGAAACCGACTACATAGTATCCGCGGCTGAGCGTTCTTTGCGGGAGCTACATACAGACTATCTGGATGTCTTGCTGATTCATCGCCCTGATCCTTTAATGGATGCCGATGCCGTCGCTGAAGCCTTTAGCCGTTTGCAGCAGGCGGGCAAGGTAAAGCATTTTGGCGTATCTAATTTTTCTGCTGCCAAGTTTGCCTTACTGCAGTCTCGTCTGGATTTTCCGCTGGTAACCAATCAATTAGAAATCAGTGCCGTACATAGTGATTATTTGTTCGACGGTAATCTGGATTATTTGCAACAGCATCGGGTTGTACCTATGGCTTGGTCATGCCTGGGTGGTGGCGGGGTATTCCATGATTTTCAGTACAAAGCCCTGCGAGATTGTGCGGCAAGCATCGGTGAACAGCATAATGCCAGTTTGGATCAGGTGCTGATGGCGTTTGTGCTGGCATTGCCCTGTCAGGCTCTGCCGATAATAGGTAGTGGTAATATTGAGCGCGTGCGTCAACAAGCGGCCGCTGTGGATATTCAGTTGACCCGCCAACAATGGTTTAGTCTGCTGGAGGCGGCGCGGGGCTATACCGTGCCTTAATTGCCGGTCTTCACTGTGAAAAATAACCGCCAGCAGCTTCACACTTCTGTCATCTAAGCGGCTTACACTGCGGCCCTTCATGCGTTGCTAGCGAACAGGGGTTATGCAGTTTAAGCCTTTGGACAGGGGAAATGGGTTGCCCGTTGCCTTGTTTTTTATCCTGTGTTTTGTGTTTGGCCTGTTTAGTCTGTATCTGGAAGATCAGGAACAGCGGCGACTGGCGGCCAAGGCCGCTATAGTGGCCCAGCAGGTCGCCAATACCATTGAAGTGTTTTCGGCCGACCGGCAGCGCGCACTGAATGACCTGATGATTACCTGGCCTGAATATCACCCTAATCCTACCGACTGGTTTAATGCTCACGCAGTCACTATGCAGCATGTTTTGCCCGGCTTTGATGACATTGTTTGGGCTGATGAGAATCAGCAAATTCAGTGGAATATAAAAAGCGCGGATCGCGATGCTTTGTTGCACCGACAGTTAATGGACTTTGGTTTGGCCCTGCAAAATAGCGAACAACTCGGCTTTGCCAATGCGCTGATCCAAAATCCCCGTGGCCACTACCTGGCTATAGTGGGAAGGGCAATCAACCCCTACGACGAAAGCTACGGTTTTGTGGCAGCCAGCTTCGATTTGCAAATGACCTTATCAGCCATGGTGGGAGAATTGATTGGCTCGGATTTCAGCCTGACCTTGTCTGACGGTAAACATCAGCTTATGGCCAATGGCACACTAAATAGTCATGAGCCTGTTGTTGAGCAAACCATCGAATTTGCTGGCCGCGAATGGCTGCTTAAGCTGCAGGGCAATCGCGGTGGCTTTGAAATAGGCAGAATTGTCATGGCTATCGGTGTGTTGATGTCACTTATCATCAGCATTTTTCTGCGCCGACAGTTACGCAGTGCGTTTAAGCTAACGCAATCTCAGCAACGCTATAAAGCCGCCAGCGAGTCTTCCTTAGATGCCATTTTGGTTTTGCAGGCGCTAACCCGCCAGCATCTTGTGGTTGATTTCAAGCTCGCGGAGTCAAACCGAGTGGCGCAGAAAATGTTTGCCACTGGTGCAGAACATTTAAAATCTAAACTGCTGTCGGAGCAGCTGGCAGAGCTGAATCATCCCGCTTTACTCCCCATCTGTATTGAAGTTTGCCGAAGTGGTCAGGCCTACGAACAATATTTGGAAACCAACAGCGACCTGATAAGTGCGCAGTGGATTAAAATTCAAGTGGTAAAAGCCGGGAGTGGCATTGCAATTACGGTGCGAGATATTACCGCGAGGCGGCTTAGTCAGCAGGCACTTAAGGAAAGCGAAGAAAAGTTTCGCCGTCTGGTGGATGGCCTCAACGGTCACTTTGTTTATTCTCATGACTTGGGTGGGCGTATCAGCTATGTCAGCAGCAGTGTGCAGGACATATTGGGGTACAGCCCTGAACACTTTAAGCTTAATTATCGCCATTGCGTCAAGCGCCAGCCGGAAAATGCTGCACAAATACGCCAGCAATTGTTGGCGGGTGAGCGCCCAGAGCCTTATGTGGTGGAGTATTTCACTAAGGCTGGGGAAATCCGGCAAATCGAATACCGCGACTCTCCGGTATTTGATGAGCAGCATAAACTTATTGCCGTAGAGGGAATTGGCCGTGATGTCACGGCTGATTTGGCTTTGCAGCAGCAGGTCTACTATCAGGCCAATCATGACCAACTCACGGGTTTGTATAACCGCTATGCCTTTGACCGTATGCTCAAGGAGCGATTGAGTGTAATAAGAACTCAGGGTTCGGTTTCAACCTTGTGCTATATCGACATGGATCAGTTTAAGCTGGTTAATGACTCCTGTGGGCACCAGGCGGGGGATGAATTGTTGAGGCAGGTGGCGAATCTGCTGGGCACCTCACTTAAGTCGGGCGATATTTTGGCCAGGGTAGGGGGCGATGAATTTTGTCTTGTCTACGCAGATTTGCAAGTTAGCCAGGTGCTGGAAAAGCTGGCGGTGATGTTGGATGCCATTCGCAGTTTTCGCTTTGTCTGGGAAGATAAAGTTTTTCATATAGGTGCCAGTATTGGCGTGGCGGAGATTAATGCCAAAACGCTCAATAGTGCAGAACTGATTAAGGCGGCTGACCATGCCTGCTATAGCGCCAAGAATCTTGGCCGCAACCGGTACCATGTGTTTGACGAAAGCGATCAGCAACTGAACTATCAGCAAAGCGAACTCGAGTGGGTGAATGAGATCCAAAAGGCCCTTCTTGAAGATCGCTTCGAGCTCTTTTATCAGAATATTGAACCGCTAAATCAACCTGCTAAGGGCCGTCATTACGAGATCCTGCTGCGTATGCTCAGCCCTAAAGGTGAATATCTGAATCCGGGGATTTTTATCCCTGTTGCTGAGCGATATGGCTTGATGAATAAGCTGGATGAGTGGGTGTTTACACGCACCATCAGTGCGTTGGAAGCGCATCCCGAGCATTTGGAAGCGCTGGACAAATGCGCCATTAACTTATCCGGGATGACACTGGGTAATGAGGAATTTCTGGATAAAATTATCCGCCGTTTACGCCATTCCACTGTGCCACCTGAGAAGATTTGTTTTGAAATTACTGAAACGGCAGCGGTAACCAACCTGGCTGCAGCAGGGCGCTTTATTGATGCATTGCGTGAACTGGGCTGTCGTTTTGCACTGGATGACTTTGGTGCAGGCATGAGCTCTTTTACCTACCTGAAGAACATGGCGGTCGACTATGTGAAGATTGACGGTTCCTTTGTGCGTAATATGTGCCGGGACCGCAGTGACTACGCTACGGTTAAAGCCATTCATGAAATTGCCAGCAGTATGGGTAAACTCACTGTTGCCGAATTCGTGTCAGATCAGGAAACCCGTATCGCACTAACCAAATTGGGCATCAGCTTTGCACAGGGCTTTGCGTTAGGTAAGCCGGCACCGCTGCAAAATTTGCTGAACGAGCAGAAAGTCATCATACGACACCTGACAGCTGTTTGATTGTGGCGCTCGTACGTCATCTCTGTTATTAGTAGGGGCTGTTGAATTAAAGGAGTGCCCCATGGGATTTCTTGATGCTTTGCTAGGTAATGCCTCTGAGGTCGATAAAAGCGAGGTTGCCGAAGAACTTGCGCCTATTTTGGCCGACAATGAACATATTGACCGTGTATATAAGCTAATTCGTGATATGTACGTGTTCACTAACAAGCGTTTGTTGTTGATTGACAAGCAAGGGGTAACAGGGCGAAAAGTCGAGTACCACTCCATCCCTTATCGTGCCATTACACAATTCAAAGTGGAAACGGCCGGGCATTTTGACATGGATGCCGAACTGCGTATTTGGATATCAGGTAGTGCAGAGCCCATCAAAAAGGAACTGAAAAAGAACACAGCGGTGGGGATTCAGCGCAGTTTGGCCAACTGGATGTTTGGCTGATTATAGCTGCTCTCTGATATGAAACGAACTTCTCGCATAGCAGCACTGATCGCTGCTGTTTATATGGTACTTGGTGCCGCCTGGATTCTGTTTTCAGATAAGGCGCTGCAAAGTACCATCACTGATCTTGCTCTGATGACCCAGTTACAGACCTATAAGGGCTGGTTTTACGTAGCGGTCAATGCTTTGTTACTTTATTGGCTGATTCGTGAAGCCTTAAAACGCTTCGAGCGGCAAGACCAGCGCGATCCGTTGACCAATTTGTACCGCCATCACCAGTTTATTACCTACCTCAAGGAATTGATGCATGTAGCGGCCAGTCGCAATGAAAAAGTACTGCTGTTACATCTGGATATTGATAATTTTAAGTCGCTCAATCAAGAGTTGGGGTACCGTGGCGCAGACAGCTTTTTGCGTGCACTGGCAGATAAATTTCGGACTTTTTATCAGGCCGATACCTTATTAGCCCGATTAGGGACGGACCAGTTTGTGGTGGCCCGCACTATTGGGACGCAGCAGGGCAGCTGGGAGCAACAAGCGTTGGCCCTAAATCGATGCTTTTCTCAGACTGCAGCAGCGCACAATCTGAAAGTGAGCTGCTGTATTGGCGTGGCGTTGGGGCCGGATGATGGCGACAATGCCAGAGCCTTACTACTGGCGTCGTCAGCCTCGCTGGCCAGTGCCAGGGAAGAGGGCCCTGACAGTATCAGATTGTTTAACCGAGCCTTATCTGAAGCCGAGGAGAAACGTCAGATATTGGTTGCAGATCTGCGTCAGGCCATTGAAGAGAGAACCTTGTCGTTGGTTTATCAACCTCAGTTTAATGCAGTGTCAGGGCAGATAACAGGTTGTGAGGTACTTCTCCGTTGGTGCCACCCTATGCTTGGATGGGTGCCCCCTGAGCAGTTTGTCGGTCTGGCTGAGCAGCACAATCTGATATCGGCATTATCGGCATTGGTGGTAAGTCAAACTGCTGCTGAGCTGGATTCAAAGGGGCTGCTCGGTAACCAGTTGCCCAGAGTATCTGTGAATATATCAGCGCTGGAATTTAATAATCCGGCGTTGATGGATACCTTGCAGCAAGAGCTTAATGGCGTACCGCAGTTATTGCCGTTTTTGCAATTGGAAATTACCGAAACCGCAGCCCTAACGGATCTTAATGCCAGTGTTCTGCAACTATCCCGTCTTAAGCAAAAAGGCCTGCGCTTTGCCATTGATGACTTTGGTACCGGCTACACCTCGTTAATGATGTTGAAAGAATTACCTATTGATGAGGTGAAGATTGACCGTGCCTTTATTCGCGATCTACTCAAACAGCCCCGAACTATTGCGATAGTGGAAGCGATCACGGCCATGGCCAGAGGTTTTGGCATTAATGTTGTAGCGGAAGGCGTGGAAACCCGAGAGCAGCTAGAGTGTCTGACCGCCTGTGGTTGCCAGGAAGTGCAAGGTTATTTACTGGCCATGCCCATGGCAATTGATGAGCTGGCCAGTTTTCTAGATAAACAAAAAGACGCCCAGGATAAAGCCCAGGCGTAAATTTATTGTTTATTTTTCCTTACCAATGTGACGGTCAAAGAAATTGGTAATAGTGCGATTCAGATGGATTTGTGTCTGTTTACCGCGAATACCGTGTTTCTTGCCTGGATAATCCATGACCTCGAAAGGAATGGCCAGATCCTGCAATGTCTTGTATAGCCTGGTGCTATGCGTAAACAGCACGTTGTCATCAGCCATACCGTGGTAAATCAGTAAATCCCCTGTGAGATCTTTGGCATAGGGGAAGACTGATGATTTTTCATATCCCTCGGCGTTCTCGGCAGGATGCGCCATATAACGTTCGGTGTAATGGGTGTCATACAGTAACCAGTCAGTGACAGGCGCCCCGGATACCCCGGCCTGGAAGTAGTCACCGGCCTTAAACATGCTCATCAGGGTCATGTAGCCACCATAGCTGTGGCCGTGCACACCAATGCGCTGTGCATCTACATAGGGTAATTGTCGCAGGAATTTTACCCCTTCAATCTGATCTTGAACTTCTACATCGCCCATATTGCGGTAAATGGCATCTTCAAAAGCCTTGCCGCGATAGTTGGAACCGCGGTTATCCAAGCTGAATACCACGTAGCCCTGGTTTACCCAATATTGGAACATCAAGCCACGGCTGCCAGCCCAGCTGTTGGTAACCACCTGCGCATGAGGACCGCCATACAAGTACACTATGGCTGGACGCTTACCTTTGACGTTTTGTGGTGTATACAATCGGTAGTAAAGCTCTACACCCTGCTCAGTGGTAAAGCTGCCAAAGCTGGGCTTGACCCATTGCTGCTGGTAAGGATTTAAGGGATGGCTTGCATCCAGTGCGTTCTCTGCCAACCAGGCCAGTCGGTTGCCGTCAGCTTTGTGCAGACTTACCTGGGGCGGTGTATTGATAGTGGAGAATCTATCTATATAAACTTGAGCTTTGCGGTCAAAACTAATCCCGTGGAAACCGCTGCGTTGGCTGACTTTGGTAATTTCGCCGCCATTCAGACTGACTTTGTATAAGTGTTTCTCCAGCGGAGTATCTTTGCGACCAGTGAAATACACCCAAGCGTTAGTTTCATCGACTGCTGCGATATCATCTACCACCCACTTGCCTTGGGTAAGCTGACGCAGCAAGCTGCCGTCATTTTTATACAAATACAGATGTTTGAAGCCGTCTCGCTCTGATGACCAGATAAACTGAGGGCTGTGGCGCAGGAAGGTCAGGTCATCCTGAAGATTGACCCAAGTTGAAGCCGTTTCTTCCAGTAACAACTTTTGCTGCCAATTGTCGGTATTTACCCGGCGTAGCTCCAATCTTTGCTGGTCGCGGCTTTGCCATTGATAAGTTAAATGCCGACTATCACGCTGCCATTTTACCCGGGCCAGATAAATGTCGTCGTCTTTACCTAAATCTACCCAATGGGGTTGTTTATCGTTGAGACTGCTCACCGCCAGGGCGACTTTTACATTGGGTGTGCCTGTGCTGGGGTAACGCTGGGTGATCATCTTGATGGAGTCGGCGTAGATTTCACTGCGAGTAATTTCCTCAACGGGCGACTCATCAATTCGGGTGTAGGCAATTTGGCTTTCATCCGGTGACCACCAGTAGCCCGTCATTCTGCCCATTTCTTCCTGAGCAACAAACTCGGCCATAGCGTATTTGATCGGGCCTTTGCCATCTGTGGTGATGGCAGATTCTTCACCGCTTTTGATGTTCAAAACATACAGATTCTGTTCACGTACAAAGCTGATGTAGTTGGCCTTGGGGGAGAAGCGGATGTCAGTTTCAAACTCAGGGGTTTGCAGCAGACGCTTGGCTTGAGTATCACCAAGACGATAATAGAAAACATCACCGGCCAGTGGGAACAGTAAGGCTTTTCCATCATCTGACCACTGATAGTCGACTATGCCACTGCCGTGCAGGCGCAATCGTTCACGTCTGGCTTTTTCTTCATCCGATAATTGTTCTGGGCCACTATGCAGTTTGTCTGAATCAAACAACATGCGGGTTTTACCGCTTTCAATATGGTATTCCCACAGGTCATAGCGTTCGTAATCGGTTTCTTTGCCTTTGAGGAAAGTAACCCGGCTGCCGTCTGGTGAAACTCTGAGTTTGATTGGCGCATCCCCATCCAGGGAAGGGGATGAGAAAATGCGTTCAATACTGAGCGAATCGGCCGACAGACTGAGGCTGGTGCCCGTAAGCGCCAGGGCCAGCAAGGTAGCTAGTTTTTTCATTTGTCTCGTTATCCTGATTTAATAGTACCGCACCTTGTGGGGCGGGCAATTCGACACTTATATTATTGATTATCAACCGGTAGGTACACATGCAGGAGGCAAATCTCTGCACAGCATTAGTGTTAGGCGCTACAGGCTTGGTGGGTCGCACACTAGTGGCCCAACTTAAAAATGACCAACGCTATCGGCAAATTACCTGCTTAGTACGCAGTTCTGCCGGGCTGGAAGGCAATAACTGTCAGGAAGTCATAACGGACTTTTCGCGTATGCAGGACTATGCCAGTTATTTTCAGGCCTCACATATTTATGTATGTCTGGGGACAACCATTAAACAGGCTGGCAGTAAAGCCGCTTTTCGGTCGGTAGATTTTGATTTGGTTTACCAGGCTGCACAGCTCGCTGCCATGCAGCAAGCCCTGAGTTTTGTTTGGATCTCGTCGGTAGGTGCTGATGCACGTAGTCGCAGTTTTTATTTGCGAACTAAAGGCGAGTTAGAAGAGGCCATCTTTGCTATGCAAGGGTTAAAAAGGCCTGCACAGGTTCGCCCCTCATTGTTGCTTGGGGAGCGACGTGAGTTTCGGTTTTTTGAGCGTTTAGGCACTATGTTCGCACCCTTGTATTCGCACCTGTTGCACGGACGACTTGCCAAGTACCGGCCGATAGCGGCCGAAGAGGTAGCAGAACAAATGATAGGGCTACAATATTTTGGCTAAGGGGCAGGGCGGTTTCGCCTTTAAGCAGTTTTTCATAGGGCACAGCCAATGTGCCATGAAGGTCGGTACGGACAGTATTTTGCTGGGTAGCTGGGTTAATCCCCTGCATGCCCAGCATATATTGGATGTTGGCACGGGCAGTGGTCTGTTGGCTGTGATGATGGCGCAGAAAAGTGCCGATGATGCCCAGATTCTGGGTATAGACATCGACGATGCAGCCATTTCTCAGGCCAGGGATAATGGCCAAGCAAGCCCCTGGCCGCAAAAATTGGATTTTCGCTGTACACCACTGCAAGCGCTTGGGACGCATCAACAATATGAGCTGATAATCAGCAATCCTCCCTATTTTCCTCCAGGTCAAACCTTTGACCCTCAGCGCCAGCAAGCCAGGCATACAGGTGAGCTGAGTCATCAGGAATTGATTGAAATCGTTTGTCAGTTGTTGTCCAGCGATGGGCGATTTGCCTTTGTTCTACCTACAACGCCAGGGCTCGAATTGGTCGACATGGCAAAAGCACATGGTTTGTATGTGCAGCGCCAGCTTTGGATAAAAACCAGGGAAGACAAAATGCCCGTTCGTATTTTGGTTGAAATGGGCTATGAGCATGCACCTCAGCCAGAAATGCAGCTGCTAAGTATTTATGACTTAGACAATACTTATACCGACCAATATAAAAGCTTATGCCGTGACTATTATCTGAACTTTTAATAAGTATGCGAGGTCGGTTGGCGCCGTTCTCGCTCAAAGCACAAATGCCAGCTATAGTCTTAGTGTAATTGTTTATTCCAACATGATACCCACAGAGCAAGAAGAGAGACGCGACACGACAAACTAACCATACAATTTATTGGGGGGAAGCTATGTACGCCAACAAGTTACCCGAGAGTATCCTGTCATTATTCGATACTTTGCAGCTAGTGGAATTGGAGTGGCAAGGCCGCTGCGTCCAGATCCCCAAATTCGCCGTCTATGCCATCCTAGACAAGCCGGTGTTTGACCGTTACTCCTTTATTGACGGCAAGCGCATGGGCATTATCCAGTTAGAAAAATACCAGATCCCGGTGCTCGACCCCTTCTTGGGCTGTATCGATAGCGTTCCTGAGCATGTTGTCATCATCAGCCATCACAAAGGTAATCGCTTTGGGCTATTCGGTTATCCGGCCGACAAGGTGCGTGATTATGTCCGTTTATCCATGCAGCATCGCGCAGTCCCGCATATTGTGAAGGCGTTTTGTTGAGGAACTGATTCATACTTTAATGCTGAAAATG
The DNA here is from genome assembly GCF_017255015.1 of Bowmanella yangjiangensis. Lineage (GTDB taxonomy): Bacteria > Pseudomonadota > Gammaproteobacteria > Enterobacterales > Alteromonadaceae > Bowmanella > Bowmanella yangjiangensis. Next base: position 192,436 of record NZ_JAFKCS010000004.1, read on the forward strand.
GCAGTTCAGTGGGTTCCTGTTTTAAGGAACTCGGGACATTAGTGAATCTCCCCGGGTTTGTCGGAGGCTAATTATCTTGAAAGAATTAGCCCGAAACGCCGACTGCGGGTGTGATAAATCCGCATACCGGTACCAAGATTCGGGTTAAGAGTATCAGTGCCCAAGGCAATTTTATGCAGGTGCAAGTGTCAGGGAGTAAATAACCCAATCTGCATATAGTAAAAAGCCACCGAAAGGTGGCTTTTTTATCAAGCATTAGAACGCCATATTGTACTGAGCGGCAAACAGATAGGCGTTACCTTCAGATTCAAACTGCCATACCTGGCCCAGATTGTCGGTTTCGCTAAATCGGCGGTTGACGCCGCGCAATATACTCAGGCCCAGATCCAGGGATGAAACATCACTAAACTGATAGTTGGCACCAGCGCTCAACCACAAGCGATTGGTATCCGGAATGGAAATGGACATATGGTTTTTATCCGCTGGCGTTTTGTCGTAGGCAATACCGGCGCGCAACTTAGTTTCTGCATTTAACTGGTAGTCTGCACCTATGGCATAGCGCCAGGAGTTGGAGAAGTTTTCTTGCTTGTGGAAAACCGGCGTTTCACGCCCCGGAACAAAGGCTTGCAGCTTGTCAAAGCTGCTCCACTGAGTCCACATCAGGCTGTAGTGAAGGGCGATGGTTTGATCCAATTGATGGGTAGCTGAAAACTCTGTTATTGCTGGCAGGCTGATTTCTACCCGACCCGGTAGGCTTTGCCCTTGCAAGCCACCCAACTGGGCGGGAAGTTGGTTGCTGTATTCACCGGCAAACTTGATATCGGTTTCGCTACGGTAATGCAGACCAAAGCGGTGACCTTCGGACGGCTCATAGCTTACCCCCAGGTTCCAGCCAAAACCATAATCGTCGCCTTCCAGGCGAGCGGCTTCGGTTTGGGCGGGGATGGATAGGGGAGAAGTGCCAAAGTGGCGCACAATCTTGGCGTCGGCATAAACATAGTTAAGGCCACCACCAATGGCGAATTGCTCGTTTATCTTATATGACAGACTGGCGTTCATATTTACCGTAACGATTTCGGTCTGACCAGCCAACTGCCCGGCGGTATAGTCGTCAGCAAACTCGGTGGATAAACCGAAGTTAGAGAAAGCGCCAAAGCCAAAGGCGAATTGCTCGTTGATGGGCATCACCATATAACCGGCGGGAATGATGGCCGAGGGAGCAATGCTGCTGTCGTCAAGTTTGGATGCATCAGCATAAGAAGGTGCGCCGGTTCCTTTAAGGCTGACATCGGGCTTAACATAGCTGGCTATCAGGCTGACCTGGTTACGGGTAAATTCAGACATCAGGGCTGGGTTTCTGGCCAGCACCGAGGCATCTTCTGCAATGGCAGCTTCACCGGCAAATGCGCGGCCTAACCCAGCAGCACTATGTTCACCTAGTTGAAAGGCGGCGCCGTGAGCGTTTAAGGATAGCAGGGCAATACTAGCTGCCAGCAGGGTTTTGTTCAGTTGCATGTTGTCTCTTTTAATACTGCTAGAGGGTAAGGGGGCCGATCATACGGAGTTCGGAGGCGGGATAGTAAGAGATTTGTCGTAACTTTCCTGCAATTAAGCGACTAACTTTGGCTCGTTCGCTGCAAAATTGTGCTAAGTTGTTAATTCTATGTTGTGTTTTTGGGACATTGTAGTTCCCAGTGAGCGGTAACTGCGCAATTGTTACTCTGGTGGATAATGCTCACCAGCTGCATAAGGTTTAAGGCGAGGCTAAGGTTAATCGGTAGATATCCCCCTGTGCAGTGTCTGCTCTAACAAAAACCAGTTGGTCGCCACTAAGACTGTATTGATGAACAAAGTCGGCGCTTTGTGTCAGGATCTGTCGGTCTTCTTGGGTATGAGGATTAAAGTCGAACAGTCCAACGCCTGGACGATGGTAAATAATGTTACCGTCCATCAGTTGCCAGTTCAGCCAGTTAGTGACAGCAAAATCATCTATTAGCAGGGTCTCGTTACCACTTTTGAGGTCCTTCTGCCATAAACCAGCTTGATGGTATTTACTGTAAAATAGCTGGCCTTGCCAAATCCAACCGCTGTAGCCACCTTGCTTGGTCAACTGACGATGTCCTGAATCCGGATGCCACAGCCATAGCTGCCAGTCGCCGCTTTTGATGCTGCTATACAACAGTGCGCCATTCGGGCCAGGATTGACCACATAGGCCTGGGCTTGTTCTGACAGAAGCTGTGTGGTCGCCCCGTCTTCTACTTGCACCTGATAGATGCCGCCTTGATGTGAATAGAGCAGGGCTGAATTATCGGCTTGCCAGCTTAACCGGGTAAAGCCAGCAGGTAAGTCTGCCAGAACTTTTGCTTCAGACAGTCCAGTTTGCAACCAGATCTGGTGTTTACCCTGGCGCGTGCTGATAAATGCCATGTGGTTGCCGTCGTGGCTGAGCCTGGGTTGTAAATCCAGCTTTGAGCTGGTGATGAGCTGTTCAAGTGAAGCATTGGAAAGGTGCATTTGCCAAATGGAGGTGCGTTGCAGGCTATCGCTGTACACTAACTGTTGCCCTGATACCGCAAAAGACTGAATAGGTTGTCCGGCATAGAACAAAGGCGACACTTCATTGTTGTACCACTGATACAAATACGGGCCATGGCTGACGATTAGACTGTTAGTTGCCTGATGCCACTGTATGTCTTTAATGCCGAGCGACATTTCTTTTTGGCCGAGAACCGACATATCTTGAGTGCGATAGGTTGTCAGCACGGTTTTTTGCTGGCTTTGATAAGTTGCTACCACCAGTTGTTCGCCTTCATGGGTTGGTGTCATGGCGAAGTCCCCCAGACCGTTACTGATACTGACGGGTAAGGTTAGCTGGCGACCTATGCGCGTATCTAAACGGTAGGCATAAATAGCAAAAGGCTGAGTTTTATCCTGTCTGGAACGGTAGTAGAAACCTTTGCTATCCGGCATCCAGACAAAGCGCAAGGCGTTATCCGGATGACAATCAAATAGCGGTGAGGTGGTCATTTGGTTCTGGGCTATATCAGCCAGCATCACTTTACAGCTGTCGGTCTGCTGTACATACACGACCTGCTTACCGTCAGGACTTAATTTGGCATCCAGATGATCGGCTTCGCCCTGGCTAAATCTATAACTCTGCGCATCACGGTGCAGCCATAGTTGAATGCGTCCATTTGCATCCGGTTTATGAAACAAGATGACTTTTCCATCTTTTGACAGACTGAGGTCGAACTCGATGCCATCGTCACCACTGATTGGCTGCACGGTTTTATTATGAATGGTTAGACGTTCTGATACAGGAGGAGTATTAACCCCGTTTTGCCACCAGATAATCATTATTGCGGCCACTGCGGCCAGCAAAAAAAATGGCCATTTAGCTAAGGCAGTTGAAGACGTGGGATAGTCCGCTTCAGGCACAACTTTTAACCTGTAACCCAGTTTAGGCAGCGTTTCTATATACTCCATTTCTGGATCCAGCTCAGCCAGACATTTCCGCAGTTGTGATATGGCCCGGTTGATGGCGCTGTCACTGACTACACGCCCTTGCCAGACGCTATCTATCAGTTGGTCGCGGCTGACCAGATGATTGGGGCTGCTGAGCATTTGCAGCAATAATTCGTAGACTCTGGGTTCAAGTGCGATTTTATGCTCTGCTGAGCGAAGTTCGCGGCTTTGCCTGGATAGGACTAAGTTGCCCAGACGGATTTCTTCCTGATCAAGTAAGCTCAATTTATCTTCCTGATTTTACTATATTTTATTATTCGTAAGCTTTTCATCACAAAAATATCAGTACCAGTGATGTCGCCAAACAGCCCGGATCGTTAGGTTACTGAATACCTAACAAAGGAGTTTGCTATGAAATCTGTGTCACTGGGGGGGCTACTAGCCCTGACGATGATAATAACCAACCTAACAGCCTGCGGTTCTTCCGGCAATAGTGGTCGTGCGGCAGAGCCAGCTGAAAGCTCAGAGAATATTCAGCTAGGTGAGCGCAGTTATTTGCTGGGGTTACCCGCTAATTTTGATAAGAACAAAGAACACAAACTACTGCTGGTTTTTCATGGTTCAGGCGGAAGTAGTGATGGTATGCGCAGCTCAGCGCGTTTTGAGCAGCTTAGTTCTGACTACATCGTTGCCTACCCTAAGTCGTTGGAAGTGGAGTGGAATGAAGGCTGTGACTGTAATATCGCTCACCGTAAGGGCGCCGATGATCTGGGGTTTATCCAGCAAGTTATTGAGGATGTGGGCAAACGCTATGCGCTGCAAGAAGGGGAAATATATGCGGCGGGCTTCTCCCAAGGCGCATTGTTTGCACAAAACGTCGCGTGCAATATGGGCGACCAGGTTAAAGCCATTGCCACAGTCGCAGCGCCAATGTCTAAACAACTGGCACAGAGCTGTCCAATGCAAACCCCTGTATCAGTCATGATGGTACATGGTACCGCGGACAATGTGCTGTCCTACTACGGCAGTGATCATGCCAATTGGGGCCTATTGTCTAGTCAGGAAGCGGTGGCCAGGTTTGCAGAGTTGAGTGGTAGCCTGCCTAACCCTTTGCTCAAGTCTTCGGAGCAGAATATCGGCTTAATCCATTACACTAACGGTGCCCAGAAGGTGCAGCTACATAGCATCATTGGTGGAGGTCACAGCTGGCGATTTTCTAACTTTGATACTTCCAATCAGATCCTGACGTTCTTCGCCGGTCTGGATGCACCTGAGCTCCCGGAGCACTCTCAACTGGTTGAAGTGCAAGGGCAGAAATTTCATGTGCGTAGTATGGGGGAGCAGAATACTGGTCCAGCTATCCTGTTACTGCCGGGCTTTAACTATAACTACTTTAATGATTCCGCCTGGTATTCTTTGTTGCAGCCCTATCTGGCGCAAACTTACCGGGTACACAGCATCGACAGACTGGGTAATGGCTTTAGTGATATGAGCGAAGAGGTTAATCTCACCCGCTTTGCTGAGGATCTAAATAGTATTCTGAATGAAATCAATGAGAAACATGTGCTACTTGTGGCCTTTTCCAGCGCCAGTATTACAGCCAGCCAGTTCTATCAGCATCGCAGTGATGACGTTCAACTGGCCGGCATGCTGTGGATTGATCCGGATATTGCCGGGCCTCACTCATTGAGTTTGTACAAAGGTTATCCTGCCGATTGGTATCTGGCCAACCTGGATGCGCTGCTGCCAATATTGGCCGAGGGTAAGTGGACAGCCCGGACCTGGAACAAACTGGTAGTGGAGCGAGAGGAGATTGCGGCTTTGATTCCAGAGGCGGTGGCGCCCCTGATGGACTGGAATTTCCTGGACGTAGTCAGCCAGCAGCGCATGTTGGTCGGGCCGCAACAAACCCGGGCCAGGGAGATAGCTTTCTATGCTAATGACCTTGATGCTTACGCCGTCCTTGCCTTACCCAGCTCGGTGCCGGTGTCTGTGATTGACTCGGATTTCGAGGAGAAGGACATCCAAAATAACCCAGATAATGCTGAGATGCTGCGTCTGTGGCAACAAGAAGGCACGGCCTGGAGTAAACAGGTTGCCGAATTTTCCAGCGGGCAATATATCAGCCTGGAACAGACTGACCATATGGTGATGTTTCAAAAGCCTGAAGCAATTAAGCAGGCCATTGATTGGCTGGTGGCCCATGGGCAGTAGCGTAGGAGCCGCTTACTATAAAGGGCACAAAAAGTGACAAGGAATGCAGGCACGTCTGCACTTCGTGCCCTTAGGATCTTTGTGATGACAGATAGCCACTTGTTGTTGATATAAAAAATGCCGTTCACTTTTGGTGAACGGCATTGTTAGAGCAATTTTGTTCTCTAAGGCACTTAACTTAGTGCAGGATACGAGTCTTAATCGTGCCTTCAATGCTGATCAGACGCTGGAAGGCTTGCTCGGCATCGTCAGAATCCACATCTATTACCACGTAACCAATCTCTGGATTTGTCTGAAGATATTGAGCGGCAATGTTGATGTTCATTTCAGCAAAGGCTTGGTTGATCTTGGTCAGTACCCCTGGAATATTGCGGTGAATATGCAGAAGGCGTGAACGACCGCGGTGCTCAGGCAGCGATACTTCGGGGAAATTTACCGCCGACAAGGTCGAACCGTTGTCACTGTATTTGGCCATCTTGCCCGCGACTTCTATGCCGATGTTTTCCTGGGCTTCCTGAGTAGAGCCGCCTACGTGTGGGGTCAGCAATACGTTGTCCAGGCCGCGTAATGGAGAAACGAATTCTTCATCATTAGACTTTGGCTCAACCGGAAATACGTCGATGGCAGCACCGGACAGCTTCTTATCTTTAATGCTATCAGCCAGGGCATCAATGTCGACCACAGTGCCACGTGATGCGTTGATCAGGATAGCACCTTGCTTCATGGCATCCAGTTCGGCCGGGCCAATCATATTCTTGGTCTGCGGCGTTTCTGGGACATGCAGGCTGATGACATCAGAGGTTTTCAGCAACTGGTTAAGGCTCTTAATCTGGCGAGCATTACCCAGCACCAGTTTGTCTTCGATATCGTAAAACTGCACGCGCATTCCGATATGCTCAGCCATAATGCTCAGCTGTGTACCTATATGACCATAACCGATAATACCCAGGGTTTTACCGCGCGCTTCAAATGAGCCGACTGCACTCTTGTCCCAACCACCACGATGACACTGGGCGTTCTTCTGCGGAATACCACGCAATAACAACAAAATCTCACCTAGTACCAGCTCAGCAACCGAGCGGGTATTGGAGAATGGGGCGTTAAATACCGGGATACCGCGACGCTGTGCGGCGTCTAAATCCACCTGGTTGGTACCAATGCAGAAGCAACCAATGGCAACCAGCTTTTGTGCTGCATCGATCACATTTTCGGTAAGTTGGGTACGGGAACGGATGCCGATAAAGTGTACATCCTGAATTTTTTCAATGAGTTCGGCCTCTGGCAGAGAGGTCTTGAGGTACTCGATATTGGTGTAGCCATTGGCTTTCAAGGTTTCCAGGGCACTTTGGTGCAATCCTTCCAATAACAGAATACGGATTTTGTCTTTTGGCAGTGACACTTTGCTCATCGAAATTTCCAACTTGGTTTGCATGCTTGGGGAATGAATAACCATCCGCTTAATTGGAATAGTTATTCCTAAATGTAGGCGTCTGGACGTCTAAAATAACAGAACTGAAGTTATTCGAAAAGGGAATTTTTGCTGAATTTGCCGCCAATTTGAGGACTATTTCAATTGGCGGCCAGGATGTATATCAGTTGTTTCAGAGTTGTTTCACACCTGATTCACTGGCGACCAGCACAATATCAGCGCCACGCTTGGCAAATAAGCCGTTGGTGACTACCCCAACGATCTGATTAATTTTTGCTTCGAGTTCTACTGGATTTAAAATCTCCAGATTATGCACATCCAGGATCACATTACCGTTGTCTGTCACCACGCCTTGGCGCCAGACCGGATCCCCCCCGAGTTTAACCAACTCGCGGGCCACATAAGAGCGGGCCATAGGGATCACCTCGACGGGTAATGGGAAGCTGCCCAGCACATCTACCTGCTTACTGCCGTCTACTATACAAACAAAGGTTTTTGCTACAGCAGCAACGATTTTCTCGCGGGTAAGTGCAGCGCCACCGCCTTTAATCATATGCTTGTGTACGGTGATCTCGTCCGCACCGTCGACATACAGATCCAGATTATCCACTGAGTTGAGGTCAAATACTTCAATACCCAGGGCGCGCAGCTTGTTCGATGAATCTTCGGAGCTGGATACCGCACCTTGCAGCTTGTGCTTAATACTGGCCAGTCCTTCAATAAAATAGCCTACCGTAGAGCCTGTGCCGACACCTACAATGCTGTCATCGTCAATAAAATCCAAGGCTGCCAGAGCGGCGGCTTTCTTCAGTTCGTTTTGGTTCATGTGAGGTTGCACCAGGAAATAAGCTGGGTGCATATCATCCCTCAATGTTAGCGGCTTTGGAAATGAAAGATTTTGCCGGGGGTTATAATTTTATGCATAGGAATATCCCAGGGCTGAACCGGCAAGTTATCGCATTGCTGGCAGTTGTGGGCCAGGCCGATAACGTCTACCTTAAGCTCGTCACGCTCTACGGGCCTTAAGGTTCTGTCGTAATAGCCGCCTCCCATTCCCATACGGTTACCTGATTTATCAAAAGCGACCAGCGGGGTAAACACAATATCCAGCCACGGCAGTGGACAGATACTGGTGCTACTTACCCTCGGCTCGGCAATACCGTACTTGTTAGCAACCATAGGGGAGCTAGGATGGTAGTGCACAAATACCAGATTTCCTGGGGTAAATGGGTGCAATACCGGCAGGTACACCGCTTTACCTTGTTGCCAGCAATGGTTTATCAGTTCGCAGGGGTTAAGCTCTCCGTCATTGGCCAGATATAAAGCCACGCGAGTGGCTTGCTGGAAGGCGGCAAGCTCCATGCATTGTTCGACCAGGCAATTGGCAGCCTGTCGTTGCTCCTGAAGTGAAAGCGCGTTGCGGCAAGCGCGATAATGTTGGCGTAGTGAATTCGGGCTGGATACAGACATCAGTTATGTGAGCCGAAAGTTTATATGCCCCTTCTTTTCTCTGGGATTGCCTCGAATGTCAAGGGACGTGGTTGCGATTGCTCAGAGATGGTTGATTGAACTTGTGAAGTGCAAAAGCACCAAGGCCGTCTGCAGACGGCCTTGGGTTTACCTTAAGCTTTGTTAAGCTTGGCATCCAGACTGAATTTACCGCCACCTAATAGCATCAGGGCCAGGAAGCCACCGCTGATAGAAAGGTTCTTGAAGAACATCAGGAACTGGGTTTGATCAGCCAGATTCATATGGAAGATAAAGGCAGAGGCTAGGGTAAAGAGCGCCAACAATAAGGCTACCAGTCTGGTTTGAAAACCGACCAGCAGTGCCAGTGCGCCGCCAATCTCGGCCAAAATCACCAACGGCAGCAGGCTGCCGGGTACGCCCATAGCATCCATCCAGCCAGCTGTGGCTTCATAACCACTGATTTTGCTGGTGCCGGCCAGGAAAAACAAAATGATTAATAGTACTCGTGCCAACAGGTTAGTTAGCGAAGAAAAGGTAGAATCGGGTGTGATGGTCAGGATTTCGGTTTTCATCAATATGCCTCGTTAAATGTGGTTGACGAGATTAATGATAGTCCGAATTTTAAGAATTAAAATTAGGTAAAATTCAACTTTATATTCTTAAAATTAGAATTTTGATAGGTTTTCGTAGCTATGCATCCTCAGACAACAAATATCATTCCGAGTAGGACATAGATAGATTATTTGGCTTGACGAAGTAAAAGAGAGAAAGAAGAGGGCGTCTCCCAAAATGCCGCTGCCCAGAATTAGCCCTAGAACCGAAAAGTTCAGGGCGGGAGTATCATCACTACCGTAGGCTTCTCGGTACGAGCCGAGCCTGCACAAAAGCAGCCGAATCAACCCCCTGAGTTGATAGCATCGGCCAGGGACGTTACTGAACTGGCGAACACTTCAGGAGACAAACCGGTTGGCTAACCCGCCAGGGCGGATGAGCCGAATTTATATATATCCGTATCAGGATTTTCCGTGTAAAGAGAGTGCGGCTGGGCGCATAGGCGCCGACGTTATTGTGATTGTTGTAGCAGTAGCATCTCGACCTGCTCATTATAGGCCTTAGCCTGGCAGGAAAACCAGTGCTAACTGACCGATAGCCGAATAAACCAGCGTATTGCACAAGGCATAATCTATCCAACGCATTGCACGTTGCGGCAACGCTGTTGTGTGGGCGGGTTTGGGGGTAATATGCAGATTATGAAATTGATTGGGATGGAATAGGTTTGAGCAGCCTGAACAACACCTTTGATGAGTTAAGCGCACTTTTGGACCGTCATAGCATCGCCAGTGACGCCGCAGAGTTGCAAGGTATGCAGATTGGTATGCTGGCTGGCGGCATGCCGACGGACAATAAAGAATGGATGGGCGCGCTGGCTGATTTTGTTAACCAGGGCGAAGCGTTGCCACTTGAGGTAAAGAATGCAGTACAGTCTTTGTTTGATTTAACTTGTGAGCAGTTGAAAGCCGGAGATTTTGCTCTGCTCTTGTGTATGCCCGACGATGCGGCTCCGATTAACGACCGTGGTCAGGCACTGGTTAATTGGGTGCAGGGGTTTATGCTCGGGTTCGGATTGCATCAGGCCGATTTAACCCGCTGCTCAGAGGACGTGAAAGAAGCGCTGGAAGATTTCGCTGAAATTGCCCGCATGGACGAAGAAATGCCGGAGAACGAAGAGTCCGAGCAGGCGCTGTTTGAAGTGATGGAATATGTACGTATGTCTGCCATGCTGTGTTTCAGTGAGTTAGGCGCACATCGCGGTCCTTCGGCACAAACCAATAAAACCCTGCACTAATCATGATAAACAAGAGCGAGTTTGCCGCGCGGCGACAGAAGTTACTGGATAGTCTGGAAAACGACGTGGTCTGTGTGATTCCGGCGGCGCGGGAAGTCACTCGCAGTCGGGATACTGAATTTCCATTTCGCCAGGACAGCGACTTTCTTTATTTGTGCGGATTCAACGAACCTGACGCCATACTGCTGCTGGAAAAGTACCAGGGCAACAGCTTAGCCTTGTTGTTTTGTCGCGAGCGGGATCCTGTTGCCGAGATCTGGCAAGGCCGTCGTCTTGGGCCCGAGCGTGCGGTTGAGGTCCTGGGGGTGGATAAGGCTTTTCCTTTAGCCGAGTTTGATCAAGAGTTGTTCGCCAGGCTGACCGGTAAAACACGTTTAGTCTTCGCCCAGGGCGCAGACAATGCGCTGGATAATCGCTTGTTTGCCGCCCTAGCTGCCCTGCGCAATACGCCTAAACGCGGCTTTAATGTGCCTAACCTGATGCAGGATATTCGTCCGAACTTACATGCTCTTCGGCATATCAAATCAGAGGCGGAACTGAGTTTAATGCGCCGCGCTGCAGATATTTCCTGTCAGGCGCATATACGGGCCATGAGGTTTTGTCAGCCCGGCCGCTTTGAATACCAGTTGGAAGCAGAACTGCACCATGAGTTTGCCATGCAAGGCGCACGATATCCCGCTTATGGCACCATAGTTGGCAGTGGCGCGAATGGCTGTATTTTGCATTACACGGAAAATGCTGATGAGCTGAAAGTCGGCGACCTGGTGTTGATTGACGCCGGTGCTGAGTTGGACGGCTATGCCGCTGATATAACCCGTACTTTCCCGGTTGATGGGCGGTTCAATCCTGCACAGGCTCAGCTCTATCAGCTTGTATTGGATGCGCAAATGGCGGCTTTTGAGCATATCCGTCCTGGCGGTACTTTACCGGATGCGATGGATGCGGCCGTCAGGGTTTTAACCCAAGGATTGATCCAGCTCGGTATCTTATCCGGCGAACTGGAAGACAATATCAATTCGCAGAGCTACCGCGCTTACTTTATGCATGGCATAGGTCACTGGTTGGGACTGGATGTGCATGATGTGGGTGATTACAAGCGCGACGGCGAAAACTTGCCTCTTGAAGTCGGTATGGTATTAACCATAGAGCCGGGTTTATATATCAGTGAAGAGGCCGATGTGGACGCCAAGTGGCGCGGCATTGGGATCCGTATTGAAGACAATCTGTTGGTAACAGTTGGCGGACATGAAAACCTGACCGCCGCCTGTCCCAAGCAGATTGCAGAGATAGAAGCATTAATGGCGAAGCAGTGAAAGCACAGCGTATCAATCTGGACGTATTAATTGTGGGTGGCGGTGTCGTCGGTTGTTTGTTGGCGCGCGCCCTGGCAAATTCCGGGCTGAAACTGGGCATAGTGGAAGCCCGGCCGTATGAAGCTCAACAAAACCATCCTGGTTTTGACAGTCGTACGCTGGCACTGGCACGTCATTCCGCCCACTACCTTTGGCAGCTCGGGTTTAAGTCCGCGCTGCAGGCCGCCAGCACCCCTATTTTGAGTATCAAGATTACCGACAAGGGACATTTGGGTCAGTGTTATCTGGACAGCAAAAGTCAGGGCATTGAAGCCCTGGGCTATGTCATTAGTCAGCAGCACCTTGGCAATATGCTGTATTCGCAGCTCGCCACGCAAGCTATGCAATGGTTTTGTCCGGAGCAGGTTGAAGCGGTGCAACAACAAGCCGACACTGTGCAGGTTTCGCTTACCTCGGGTGAACAACTGACAACCCGATTGTTGGTGGTGGCCGATGGCGGTGACTCCAGCACGGCCAGAATGCTGGGGGTTAGCAGTGACATCCATGATTATGGTCAAGTGGCATTGGTGGCCAATGTTGAAACCGAGCAGCCCCATCATCAACGTGCTTTTGAACGATTCACCCCAAATGGTCCACTGGCCCTATTGCCTATCGACGAACGTCAGGCTGGTTTGGTCTGGAGCCTGGATACGGCGAGTCAGAATGAATTTGGTCAGCTATCGGATACTCAGTTTCTGCATCGCCTGCAACAGGCCTTTGGTTACGATTTAGGGCGTTTTACCCGGGTCAGTCAACGAGCTATTTATCCGCTAAGGTTGGTGCGCTCCGAGCGCGGCATCGCGCATAGAGCTGTGATTCTGGGCAACGCTGCTCATACCTTACACCCCATTGCCGGGCAGGGATTTAACCTCGGGCTTCGAGATGTGCAGCAGCTGGCGTCGCAGTTAAATAAGCTTAATGGCGCTGACCCTGGTGGTTTCGACCTGCTACAGCGCTATCAACAGCAGCGCCACTGGGATCAACGTAAAGTGATTGGTTTAACCGATGGACTGGTGCGAATCTTCTCTAATCAGCATGCGCCACTGGTGATGGGACGTAATTTGGGATTGTCGTTTTTACAAGGCTGTCAGGGGGTTAAGAATCTGCTGGCGTGGCAAGCCATGGGCTATAACGGAGAAAACTGATGCAGCATGTTGATATTGCCATTATCGGCGGCGGGATGGTGGGGCTGGCCCTGGCCAGCGCCCTGAAGAACAGTAGGTTGTCGGTATTGGTGGTAGACGCACAGTTTCCTCTTAAGCCTTTGACTGAACAGCCTGAACTCAGGGTGAGTGCCATCAATCAGGCCAGCGAGAACTTGTTGCGCCGCCTGCACGTTTGGCCGGCTATTCAAGCTGCTCGCTTGCAAGCCTATGGTCATATGCACGTGTGGGAGCAGGATAGTTTTGCTGCGATTGAGTTTGACCATCAGATGCTGCATCAAGGTCATCTCGGGCATATTATCGAGAATCAGGTGGTGGTGAATGCCTTGTGGGAGTCTTTGCTGGATGCCGATAATGTCCAATTACTGGCGCCAGTATCAGTACAATCCTGGCAACGACAGGATGATGGGGTTGAGTTGCAATTGGCGGATGGCAACACTTATCGGGTCGGCTTGTTGGTTGGTGCGGACGGTGCCAACTCCAGAATAAGACAGCAAGCCGGGCTGCCTATCAGCTTTGCCGACTATCAACATAAAGCCATCGTTGCCACGGTACAGACTGAATTGCCGCACGGCGCTTGTGCCAGACAGATCTTCACAGCGGATGGACCATTAGCGTTTTTACCCCTGTATGAAGAGAACCTGTGCTCTATTGTCTGGTCAGCAACCACCTGTGAAGCTGACCGATTGATGACTTTGGATGAGCAAGCCTTTTCTCATGCGTTGACCAGTGCTTTTGATGCCAGACTCGGGGTATGTCAGGTGCACAGCAAAAGACTGGCGTTCCCTTTAACCATGCGTTATGCCAGACGCTGGCTGGATGAGCGTTTGGTGCTGGTGGGTGATGCGGCCCATACTATTCATCCATTGGCGGGGCAGGGCGCTAATCTGGGGTTGATGGATGCCGCAGCCTTGGCGGAGCGTTTACTAAAGCTTAAATCTGATAATAAAGATATCGGGCTACTGGCTAATCTGCGCCCTTATGAGCGCTGGCGTAAAGCGGAAGCGGTGCGCATGCTTGCGGCGATGGGCGGTTTTAAAACCTTGTTCAGCGGTGCTCATCCACTGAAAAAGCTCATGCGTGGGGCTGGCATGTCGGCCATCAATCATTTGCCGTTGCTGAAGCAACAAGCTATGGCTATGGCTGCTGGTCTGGCAGGCGATACACCGAACCTGGCTAAACCGCTGATTTGATTGAAATAGGTATTTTTTTAGCTGAATAAAAAAGGGGGCCTATCTGGCCCCTTTTCTATTTACTCTTTGTCTGCTCGGTCGCGTCTTGGGCGATCCGAACGAGGTCTGTCACCCCTGGGCTTGTCGCCTCTGGGTTTGTCGAACTTTGGCTTGTCACGGTTGTCGCGACGTGGTGGCTCATCAGACCATTCACGCAAGTTCATGCGCTGACCGGCAACTCTGGCTTTTTGCAGGATCTGACGGATCTCAGCCGGCATACCCTGAGGTAAATCCACCGTGCTGTAGTTGTCGTAAATTTCGATAGCGCCGATGTGCTTGCTTTCGATACCGGCTTCGTTGGCAATGGCGCCAACGATATTGCCTGGTTTAACACCGTGGGCATGGCCGACTTCCAACTTGTAACGCTGCATGCCTTCATCTGGTGTACTGCGGCGACGAGGGCCACGGTCACCGCGCTCTCCACCTCTATCACCACGTTCGCCACCTCTGTCACCACGACCGCGACCTTCGCCACGCTCACCGCGTTCGCGGAATCTTTCACCACGCTCTGGACGGTCACCACGAGGGGCGCGCTCTGACAGATCCGGGCGATCAGTTTCTTTCAGCAGCAAAGGTTCATCGCCTTGTGCGATTTTCGCCAGCGCTGCCATCAATACTTCCGGCGTCGCTTCGGTTTCGGCTTGAATGGCTTCAATAATAGGGATCAACGACTCAATGCTGTCATCTTCCATGGCTTCAACCACGGCTTGCTTGAAGCGCTTCAGACGCTGTTCATTTAGTTCAGAAACAGACGGAATCGGCATGGACTCAATGCGTTGGTTGGTGGCTTTTTCGATAGCAAACAACAAACGCTTCTCGCGATGCGAGATAAACAGAATAGCGTCACCCTGACGTCCAGCACGACCGGTACGACCGATGCGGTGTACGTAGGATTCGGTATCGTACGGAATGTCAAAGTTGATAACATGGCTGACGCGCTCTACGTCCAGACCCCGGGCCACAACATCGGTGGCAATCAGGATATCTATCTTGCCTTCTTTCAGACGCTCAACTGTGCGCTCACGGGAATTCTGCGGAATATCACCATTTAGCGGTTCCACCGCATAGCCGCGGGCAGCCAGCTTTTCCGCCAGTTCCAGCGTAGCAGTCTTAGTACGAACGAATATGATAACGCCGTCAAACTCTTCTACTTCCAGAATACGGGTTAGAGCTTCCAGTTTGTGATGGCCTGCAACCTGACAAAAACGCTGACGAATAGTGCTAGCAGTGCTGACCTTGGAAGCAATCTTTACCAGCTTCGGATTTTTCAGGTAATTGTTGGTAATGTTGCGGATACGATCTGGCATTGTCGCTGAAAACAGCGCAGTCTGGCGCTCTTTTGGGGCGTGGCTGAGGATCCATTCCACATCGTCTATAAAGCCCATGCGCAGCATTTCATCGGCTTCGTCCAGTACCAGAAATCTTAGCTTGTCCAGTTTCAGCGTGCCACGCTTGATATGGTCGATAACACGACCAGGAGTACCCACCACCACTTGCACACCACGCTTAAGAGGGCGGATCTGGTTGTCATAAGACTGACCACCGTAAATCGGAAGTACTTTGATGTCACGATTGAAGCTGGCATAGGTATGGAAAGCTTCAGCTACCTGAATAGCTAGCTCGCGGGTCGGTGCTAACACCAGCAATTGCGTGGTGGTATCTTCAGGATCCAGTCTGGCCAGCATAGGCAGAGCGAAAGCCGCCGTTTTACCTGTACCGGTTTGTGCTTGTCCCAGCAGGTCGTGGCCTGCCAACAGCAGGGGAATACTCTCCGCCTGGATAGGGGAAGGCTTTTCATACCCCACTTTTTCCAGGGCTTGGAGCAAATGCTCTGGCAGGTTAAGGTCTTTGAAGCTGAGGTCTGTGGTGCTGGTCATCTGGGATCCTGAAAGGGTGGCAAGGCAATTACAACTGCTTGGGCCGACTGCAAAAGCGCTATTATATTAGATCAGCGCAACTTACACCATGTTGTGGACAAATTTATGCCAATAATCCTTCGCAAAAGCACGTCTTGGTCATTGCAATAAAGTCTCAAGCGCAATAGCCTAGGGAGTTAACTAGCTTAGTGACCCCTTTCGCAGATATAAGGATTTCAAGTGCGTAGAACTCTCATTGCTTCCCTGGTGCTCGGTAGCCTGCTGGCCTGTTCTCCAAAAGATTCAGACACTTATCTTTCTGCCGCCAGAGATGCCCTGGCTAAAGGCGATACACAGGCCGCGGTACTGCAGTTAAAAAATGCCGTGCAGGTTGCGCCACAAAATGCACAAGCGCGTTTTGAATTGGGCAAACTGTACTTGGAACAACGTCAGTATCAGGATGCAGAGAAAGAGTTGAACAGGGCTATGGAGTATGGCCATCCAGCGGCAGAGGTCGTGCCACTGCTTTCCCGTTCCTATCAGAAAACGGGTGCCGACGTAGCACTGAGTAAACTGGCGAATCGCTATGCAGGCTTAAGTGAAGCCGAAGCCGCCGAGGTTGGTTTTTATCGATTGGAGTCCATGGTTAGGTTAGATCAAAAAGAGAAAGCCAGAAGCTTGATCGAAGAGATTAAAAACTATCAGACCAAGTCACCTTTTAAGTCATTGGCGTTAGTGTACGACTTCCTCTTGGAAGAAAATATTGAAGCCGCGAGAATCCAGTTGGATGACATTCTCAGTGCCACTCCCGCACAACCAGATGCCTTGAAATTGAAGGCCCGTCTGCAGTTGCAGAAAGGCGAAATGAGTGAGGCGATTGCTACCTATCAGGCTTATCATGAGGCTAATCCTCAGGACCATGAGATTACTTTTATGTTGGCGCGTTTACTCACGGATAACGGCCGTGCTAAAGAAGCCGAGCCGTTAGTGGATGCCTTGCTGAAACTGAGTAAAGATAATCCACGTCTTAACCAGCTCAAGGGGCTTAGCCGAGCCGACGCCGGTGATTTCGAAGGGGCCCTGGCCTATACCGAGAAAGCCCTGTTAAAAGAAACCACAGATCCCGCCATGCGTCTAACCGCAGGCTTTGCAGCTTACCAGAGCGGAGATTATGAAGGGGCGCGCACGCATTTGTCCTTGGTGGCAAGCGATCTTCCGCCTAACCATCCTGCTTTGCGTTTGCTGGCCGCTGCACAATTAAAACTAGGCTTGAATGAGCAGGCAGAGGAAACCCTCAACAAGCTGGAAGGCGCTAATGAAGACGATGCTTCGCTGTTTTCTGCCGCCGGCTTTGGCCTGTTAAGAGAGGGAAACTTACAGGCAGCTCAGGCCATGATAGAGAAATCAGAGCAGGTTAGTCATTCTGCATTGGATTTAACCCGCCTGGGCATACTGCAACTGTCTATGAATGACGTAGATGGCATTTTGAATCTGGAACAAGCACTAGAGCAGGCACCGGATCAGGAAGTCACTCGTACCACCTTGGCCACAGCCTATTTGGCAACCAAACAATACGACAAAGCCCTGTCTTTAGCGGCGGATTGGAAGAAGCAAGAACCCGAGTCAGAACAAGGTTACCTGCTGGCGGCAACGGCTTATCAGCGCAAGGGTGAAAAAGACAAGGCCATGGCCGAGCTGCAGCAAGCCAAAGCGCTTTCCCCTGATAATCCTAAGGTGCGCTTGGCGCTGATTGATATTCAACTGGTGGATAAACAATACGAGGAAGGTGGTAAGGAGCTTGCCGCGTTTTTGCAGGACTACCCGGACAATATTGCCGCCTTGTCACGTTATTTTGACCTGATGCAAGTGCAGCAGCAAGGTGAAAAGGGCCTGGCAAAGATAAAGCAGGCTTTTGACAAGCAACCTCAGAACATGTCATTGCGTTTGCTATTAGCCAACGCCTATATGATTTTGGGTCAAAGACAAGACACTATTGCTTTATTGGCAGCGGTGAAGGACGAGGATGATAAGGCTCTGTCCGGTGCATACTGGGATTTGCTGGGTAAAGCTTACTTGCAAAGTGACAAGGTGGTGGACGCAGAGGCCCATTATGACAGATGGCTGAAAGCACAACCTGGTAACACGCGCGCTATTCTTGGCAAACTCTTCCTGCTGGATGTACGTAGCAACTTTGATCAAGGATTGACGCTGGCTAAGTCTATGCTGGAGTCATACCCTGACGATGTACGTTTTTTGCAGATTTATACCCACTTTTTGTTAATGAAAGGCAATTATGCCGAAGGGCGCAAACAGTTTGATACATTGCCCGCGGCGCTTAAATCCACCCCTACAGGCAAAGGGATGCTGGGCAGACTGCTGGCCGGAGAAGGTGACTGTCAGAATGCCTTGCCAAATATTCTAGAAGCCTATGGATCGAAACAGAATCAGCGCAACCTGACATTGGCGCTTTTCTGTTATAACCGCTTGGGTCAAAAAGACCAGGCCTATCAGATGCTTAATCAGCATGTTGGGCAAAATGACAAAGATTTACCTGCCATCATGTTACTGGCTGAGCAGGAGTTATCGCGAGATAAAGGCAAAGCCATTGAGTTATATAAAAAGTCCTTGGCTTTACATGAGGCCAATTATCTGGTGCTAAACAACCTGGCTTATCTGTTGTTCGAACAAAACAAGTTGGATGAAGCTGAGAAGTTTGCCAAGCGCGCAATAGAACTGAATCCAACGGAGCCTTCGGTATTGGATACCGCCGCGCAAATCCTGATAGCTAAGAAAGATATGGCGCAGGCTGAGACCTATCTGGAGCAGGCCGTAAACAGCGAGGCGGTGACAGATGAGGTCTACCTTAACTATGTTGATCTGCTGATTAAAAGGGGTAAGAAGGAACTTGCTAAACGCAGATTAGCCCAGCGCGAATACAAGCAAGAAGGGGCTCAGGAACGAGCAGACAAGCTAGCAGGACAGCTATAAGAAAACTGAGCTGAAAAGTTGCTTTTCAGCTCAGCAAAAAATCTGTTAGGCTTTGTTGCGCAAAAAATAACCTGCTCATAAGCAAGGAATATAAAAAATGGCTGCCACGCCCAAATCCATTGTGCAGTTAAAAGATAAGCTCAGGGAATTTAATAATTGTTTGGAGGCTGATCCCTCCTGTGTCGAAGAAATGCGACAACTCAAGCAGGCGTTAGAAAGCCTGCTTGAGGAATTGCACCTTGACTCTCTACCCGAGCCTGGCAAATAGACAGGCGTAAGGGGGCAGGTGGATAGTGTTTTGCACTATTGTGCCAGTTGTCACACCATGTCCCTCAATCAACTCGCCGAGTGACTGTTGAATTGCCATAGTTGCTGCCTCACCTGACAAATTGAAACAGGCCAGTAGCTGTTCACCCTGCCATTCCCTGACAAATGCCAAAATGGGTTCGTCTGTGTCGATAAACTGAATATCACCAAATAGCAGAGCGGGTTGCGCTTTACGCCACTTCATCAGCTTGCGGTAACAATTCAGCACCGAATCTGGTTGTTTTTCCTGCACTTCTACACTTAGCGGCAGATGCGCATCAGGTACGGGCAACCAGGGTTTGTGGCTGCTGAAACCGCCATTTTGTGTCCTTAGCCAAGGATGCGGGGTGCGACATCCGTCACGCCCTTTAAAATTAGGCCAGAAGGTAATGCCGTAGGGATCTTGCAGATCCTCATAAGCCAACTCGGCTTCCGGTAGGCCAAGCTCTTCCCCCTGATACAGACAGATACTACCGCGTAATGAGCACAGCATGGCCAGCAGTAATTTGGCCAACTGTGGGGATGCATCGCCTTTACCCCAGCGACTGGCGGCTCTGACCACATCATGGTTACTGATTGCCCAGCACGGCCAGCCATCAAGCATTTTGTTTTCCAGTGTTTGCACTGTTTGGCGTATATAAGCTGCCGAGAAATCATCACAGAGCAGCTCAAAACTGTAGCCCATATGCAGGCGTTTGTTGCCTTCGGTGTATTCGGCCATGCTGGCTAACGAATCTTCCGATGACAGCTCACCAAGGGAAACCGTACCGGGATACCTGTCCAGCAGTGCTCTGAGTGCTTCAATAAAGCCCAGGTTTTCTGGCTGGGTGTTATTGAAGTAGTGATATTGAAAGGCGTACGGGTTGTCTTCTCGAAAACCCCGCCCTTTGCGTTCATGCGCTGGTTTGGCAGGGTTGTCCCGCAGCTGTGCGTCGTGGTAACAGAAGTTAATGGCATCCAGACGCAGGCCATGTACCCCTTTCTTCAGCCAGAACTCGACATTATCCAGCACCGCCTGGCGAACATCAGGATTATGGAAGTTCAGATCCGGTTGGCTGACCAGGAAGTTATGCAAATAATACTGACAGCGTCTCGGCTCCCATTGCCAGGCGCTGCCACCAAAAATCGACAGCCAGTTATTCGGGGGGGAGCCATCTGCTTTGGCGTCAGCCCATACGTACCAGTCGGCCTTAGGGTTACCCTTGCTCTGACGACTCTCCTCAAACCAAGCATGTTGGTCAGAGGTGTGGCTAAGCACCTGATCAATCATCAGCTTGATACCTAGCCGATTGGCTTTTTCCACCAACCTTTCAAAGTCTGCCATGGCGCCAAACATAGGGTCGATATCACGGTAGTCACTGATGTCGTAGCCAAAGTCCTTCATTGGGGACTTAAAAAAAGGGGAAATCCAAATGGCGTCTACCCCTAAGCTGGCCACATAATCCAGTTTCTCTATGATGCCGGGCAAGTCGCCAATGCCATCCTGATTGGTATCAAAAAAACTGCGTGGATATATCTGGTAGATGACGGCGCCCCGCCACCATGGCTGCTCTGTCATGGAATGCTTGATGATTAATTACGATTGCCGAAGGATACGTCAGCGGCCTTGCGACTGTAAAAACCCTGCATACGTATTCAACGCGAATACCTCTCCTGGCGAGCCGAATAATGGGCTTCTGATACACTTTGTTACGCTTTGCTTTTCCTGGCCGGTGTCTTCGCTTATGCTTGCGCCTAAGCCCTTGGAATAGGGCAGTAAAATGGAATATCACCGTACTTCAGGGGAAAAAATGGAACCCATCGATTATTCAACTTACAGCCTCAGCGAGCTTTATGAGGCTCGTAAACAACTAGATGACAGCATGCATCCTGAGCATGCCGAGATACTGGATGCCTGGATAGCTCATCGCCAGCAAGAGCCGCAAACCGCCTCAACCGGCAATACATCCGGCGTGGCGCGCCGCTCAGCAGTGCGTTTTCATGGTGACGGACAAGAGTTTTTCGGTATCTGGATTGTCAATCTGCTACTCAGCATAGTAACACTGGGTATTTACTCTGCTTGGGCGAAGGTGCGAACCAACAGATATTTTTATGGCAATCTGGAAGCAGATGGGCATAGATTCAGTTATCTGGCTGAGCCATTACAAATTCTAAAAGGTCGCATTATTGGCTTACTGCTGTTCGGTAGTTATTTTCTGGCCAGTTACCTTAGTCCCTTTGTGGCGGTTGTTATTATGCTACTGCTGTTTGCCCTGATGCCGGTGATGATCTGTCTTAGCTTACGCTTCAATATGCGTATGACAGCCTATAGAAATATCAGGTTTGCCTTTCGTGGCGGCTTTGGGCGTGCCTATGTATTGTTCATGATCTATCCGATTCTGAGCATTTTTACTTTCTATCTGACCATGCCGCTGGTGTTGAAGAAGATCGACGAGTTTATTTATGGCGGGATGCGTTTTGGGGACCGTCAGTTCCGGACTCATTTGCGCACCGGTGAATACTATGTTGCCGCCATAGGTACCAGCATTATTGCCTGTATCGTGGCTACCGTCATTTTTGTCCCAGCCGCTATGTTGATTGCTTTTCTCGCCGGAGGTGGTGCCATGCAAGAACCTGGCGGTGCGGCGGCTACTGGCTTTCTTGTTGCCACCATGCTTGTCTATGTATTGGTGTTGACGGTGGCGAGCTGTTACTACCAGGCACAGATTCGTAACCATCTGTATAACAACACCCAAATCGATAATGTGGCAGAACTTGAATCGGCGCTTAGTTTCTGGGCACTTGCCAAGTTGCGTCTGGTGAATCTGGTGATGCTGGTTTGCAGCCTTGGTTTGGCTTATCCCTGGGTTAAAGTCAGAACCGCAATGCTATTTGCCGAAGCCACCCATATCAAAGTGCTGAGCGAGGCTGACCAGGTGCTGGCTGAGTATAGCGCCGAGCCTAACGCCATCGCCGAAGAAGTGTCGGATATATTTGATATGGATATAGGCCTGACTTAATGCGTCACGAGTTGCAAGGAACTCTGTATCCACCGGGCAGCAGCGCTAGCTGCCCGGTGCTTGTGCACCTTTGTGAGGGAGAGCTGCGTGTTCTGGTCAGCGACAGTTGGCACAGTTATACCAAACAAAGTGTGTCTAGTCCGGCTGCACTTGGCCGTATGCCAAGGGATATTAAATTGCCGGATGGCGGCCTGCTGCATGTTCCTGCGTCCGCAGAGGTTAATCGCTGGTTGGATGGTCAGAAGCTGTCGGCCCGCCTAGCTGCGCTGGAAACAAACAGATGGGGCGTGATAGCCAGCCTGGTGCTGGCCCCTTTATTTCTGTTTGGGCTGTTTAAGTTCGGTATACCGGCTATGGCGGTCAGCTTCGCACATTATGTTCCGCAGGCGTATATCAATACGGCATCTGAACATACCTTGCTGGCGCTGGATGAATCTATTCTGGAACCCAGTCAGCTTAACCAGGCAACCCAACAGGAATATCTGACCTACTGGCAGAACACCGTAAGTCGCTTGGGACTGCCACCAAGTCGGTATCATATCCAGTTTCGTCACGCTGAAAAGCTTGGGCCAAATGCCTTTGCCTTGCCAAACGGTACTATAGTGATTACCGATCAGATGGTGGCCTTGCTGGAAGGAGACAAACAGGTGTTACAGGCGGTATTGCTGCATGAAATTGGTCATGTGGAGCATCGTCACTCTATGCGCCTTATTGCCCAGACATTGGCCTCTTCTGTTGTCATCAGCTATCTGTTTGGCGATATGTCCGGTATGGCTGATTTATTCGCGGGCGCTTCTACTACCTTAGTGCAAAACCAGTTTTCCCAAGATCTGGAATGGGAGGCTGATAACTACGCGCTGGCACAATTGGACAAGCTTGGACAAGACGGCGAAAGTTTTGCGTTGGCAATGGAAAAGCTAGCCAGTCTGGCCCCAGCTTCTAGTATGGAACGGTGGTTGTCGTCCCACCCTATGTTAAAAGACCGGATTGATAACGCCCGTCGATAGTTCAGGAATAGTCTGTACAGTTCTTTGCTGAATACGTATGCAGTCTGTTGTTAATAAAATGTAATTGCCTTTTACTTGGTCCCGAAGGATGAAACGTCGAGCGGTACCTTCGCGATTTCAATCACGAATAGGAGGCATAGCATGGAGTTCCGTCATTTTAGATACGCAAGTATCCGCAGCAAACTTAGCTTACTGGCATTAACCTGCTTTTCCACATTGGCCCTGGCTCAACAAGCCATCGGGCCGGTAACAGGTAAGGATGTAGTTTATCAAATCCTAACCGACAGATTTTACGATGGTGACAGTACCAATAACATTCCAACCGGTTCACCTTCTCAGATTTTTGATGGTACAGGTAGTGATCTGAAGTTGTATCAGGGCGGCGATTTTCAGGGCATCATCGACAAAATTCCCTACTTAAAGAACATGGGGGTAACGGCTGTTTGGATTTCAGCACCCTATGCCAACCGCGACGAACCTATCATTGATTATCAGTCTGGCGGTGGTCAGATGGTATGGTCCAGCTATCATGGTTATCATGTCAGTAATTACTACCGAACCAATGCGCATTTTGGTGACATGAAGGATTTTACCGACATGGTCAATGCGCTGCACAACGAGGGCATTAAGGTAGTTATCGACTTTGTTTCCAACCACAGTAGCCGTTGGCAGAATCCCACTAATAGTTTTGCAGCAGAGAACGGTAAGCTTTACGAGCCAGACCGTGACGGCAACGGCAATTTTGTATTTGATGGAAACGGCAATCCGGTTGATTTAAACAGCGATGGCAGTAGTGACAACCTGATTGCTGACCCCAATGGCACAACCAATCCCGGCTGGTTTCACAGTATAGGTGACCGAGGCACCGACAGCAGCCGCTTTGGCTATCGTTATCGTGATCTTGGCTCATTGGCTGACTTTACCCATGAGCTTCCCGAGGTTGTGGCCTATTTGGAAGGAGCGGCTACCTTTTGGAAAGGCAAGGGCATAGATGGTTATCGTCACGATGCCACCTTGCATATGAATCCGGCTTTTGCCAAAGGTTTCAGAGACGCCATAGATTCAGCACCGGGGGGCGCGGTAACCCACTTTGGTGAGTTCTTTATTGGTAAACCCGATCCCAAGTATGGGGAATATGAGTCGTTTCCCGACCGCACAGGCATCAATAATCTGGATTTTGAGTATTTTCGTACCCTGACCAATGTAATAGGCAACGGTTCGCAGAATATGCAGGACCTGGCCAGTTTTTATCAGTACACCGATAACGACTACGCCTATGAAAATCAAACGGTTACCTTTATCGATAACCACGATGTACCGCGCTTCTTGCGGGTAAACAGTGACCAACGCAGTTTGGATGTGGCGCTGGCCCTGACATTAACCTCGCGTGGTATTCCGAACATCTATTATGGTACTGAGCAGTATGTGAACGGGCATGACGGTAGTGAGAATGGTGGGCGGGTATTTATGCAAACTGATACCAGCTTCAGTCAGACCACCAGAGCCTACAAAATCATTCAAAAGCTCTCGGCACTGCGCCAGCAAAATGATGCATTAGCTTATGGCCAAACCAGCATCTTGTATTCCAGTGCCGACGTGCTGGTGATGTCCCGTAAGTTCTACGACAAACAAGTCATTATTGCGGTTAACCGCAGTCCCTACAACAGTTACACCGTGCCTACGCTTTCCACCTCGATGGCAGCCGGCAACTATACCGACGTGTTGACCGGTGAGCTGGGCGGTAGCAGTGTTAGTGTCAGTGGTGGACAACTGGCGTCATTCCAACTTAGTCAGCAAGAAGTTAACGTATGGAGTTATGACCCTAACCTCGGTACTGCGCCAAAAATTGGCGACATGCAATCCACTATTGGGCGCAGCGGTAATCAGGTCAAGCTCTTTGGTACTGGTCTTGACGGCTCGTTGCAAGTGAAATTTGACACCACTAATGCCACTGTTGTCGCCAACGATTATCACAGTGCAACTGTGACTATCCCTGCTGTTGCTGCCGGTTCTCGCTCAGTGTCAGTGGTAAAAGGTGGGGTAACTAGCAATACCTTTGCATTTGAAGTGCTATCCGATGATCAGAATCAGATGATCTTCCATGTGGTGGCTTACACCCAGCCTGGGGAGCAAGTGTATGTGGTGGGGAATATCCCTGAACTGGGTAACTGGGATCCGGCCAAAGCCTTGGACGCGTTCCATAATCCCAATCCAAGTGAATGGTGGAAGTGGTTCTTACCTGTCAGTGTTCCCAAGGGAACTAATATCCAATTTAAGTACATCATCAAAGACAGTATGGGTAATGTAACCTGGGAGTCTGGCGCTAACCGCTCAGCCAGTTCATCTGCAATAGCATCTGGGGTAGTGGATTTACCCTTGCATACGTTTCAATAACTGAGGGGGGGGCTGGTTGTCAGCAATCAGTCCCATCTTTTAGATAAGGACAGTGTCACAACCTATGAAAAAGCGTCAACTATTTGCCTTGCTAACCTGCCTGACTGCTAATGATGCTGCCCTGGCGCAGTGCCCGCAAAATTCAGACGCTACACCAAGGGGGCCTATTGCTTTGGATGCCAATGGTGAATTTGTGCCAGCCTGGGCTAAGGACGTAGTGTGGTATCAAATTTTTCCAGAGCGTTTTCGCGATGGCGATCCTAGCAATAATCCCAAGGTTAAGGACATTGCAGGTGCTGACCCGGCGCAGCCTCCCAAGGCCTGGAATATCCATCCCTGGGGCAGTGACTGGTACAAGTTACAGCCTTATGAGCTGGAAAATGGTGAAAAGGCCTTGTGGATGCATATGCTTCGCCGTCGTTATGGTGGTGATCTGCAAGGGGTGATAGATAAGCTGGATTATTTAAAAGACCTGGGCATCAGTGCCATTTATCTCAATCCGGTTTTTGATGCACCTTCGCTACATAAATACGACGGTGCCAGCTATCACCATATCGACCCAAATTTCGGTCCGGATCCAGAAGGCGACAGAGCCCTAATGGCCACAGAACAGGCCTGGGATCCCAGCACTTGGGTATGGACTAAAGCCGATAAGCTTGCCCTGAAACTGATTGAGCAAGCTCACCAGCGTGGCATACGTATTATCTTCGATGGCGTATTCAACCATATGGGGATTAACAGTTTTGCCTTTGTGGATCTAAAAAAGAACCAGCAGGCATCTCCCTATAAAGACTGGTTCAATGTGGTGTCCTGGGATGACCCCAAAAAGGGCACAGAATTCGACTATTTAGGCTGGTTTGGTGTGAAGTCTTTACCCGAGTTTCGTGAAACCGAGGAAGACCTGGCTCCTGGGCCCAAGGCATATATTTTTGCTGCCACCGAACGCTGGATGAAACCTCAAGGCGCTGGCTTTTCCCGAGGCATTGATGGCTGGCGTTTGGATGTTGCCTTTTGTGTTGGTCATGGCTTCTGGAAGGATTGGCGTGCCCATGTCAAAGGCCTGAATCCCGAGGCGTACCTTACCGCAGAAATTGTTGACCATCCGGACAAGGTTAAGCCCTATCTGCAAGGGGACGAATTCGATGGTGAGATGAATTACAACTTTGCTTTTACGGCGGCTGAGTTTTTATTCAACCCGCCTCACATGGCCATTAGTGCCAGTGAGTTTGATAGCAAACTCAAAGAGATGCGCGAGCTTTACCCTAAAGGCGTGGCTTATGTGACGCAGAACTTGTTTGGCAGCCATGATTCGAATCGTATTGGTTCTCACATTGTGAATCGGGGGATTGGGAACTTCCGTGACTGGGGTAAGTATTTCAATCTTTCGCAGGTGGGTAACAACCCCGACTATCAGGTACGTAAACCCAATGATGACGAGCTGCAACTTCAGAAGCTATTTGTGATCCTGCAAATGACTTATGTTGGGGCACCGATGGTGTACTACGGCGATGAGGTGGGTATGTGGGGGGCTAATGACCCGGATGACCGCAAGCCCATGATCTGGTCTGACATAGAATATGAAGACGAAGTGACCAACTCTGACGGTAGCAAGCGTGCGGCTGACAACGTGGAGGTTAATCAGCAACTTCAGGCTCATTATCGTAAGCTTATTCATATTCGTAATCAGCATCCGGCCTTACAGCGAGGTGACTACCAAAGCATACTGGTAGATGATGAAAAAGGCTTGTACGGCTATGAACGTCAACATCAGGGGCAGCGAGTGAGGGTGATTCTCAACAACAGCGCAGAGTCTCGTCAGGTAGCACTGGATAATGCCGACGGACAACATTGGCAGGAGCTGCTCAGCAACCTTCCTACCGCAATTAAAGAAGGTAAGCTGCAACTATCGATACCGCCTTATTGGGGAGCCGTATTAGTGGCAGGATCCCAATAACGCCATATCCGGTGTCTGAATCGCGCGGGGAGCACTTAAGCTCCCCGTTTTCTTATCCGGCGTCAGGCCAGAGACCTTCGCCCGCCTGTTACTTTGGCTGTTTACAATGGCTTAAAGCTGAAAGCTTTCAGTTTGACTTTCAAGTATTTAACTTGGTGTGATTTGTAAACATCTTGTACAGTGTTCTAAGGTTATCTTTAGTTTTCTACTCTATTCACACCTTGTAAATACTGGGGTCAACAAAGGAATGTTAACAAAATGTTCTTCCCTGACTTATGAATACGTATGCAGATGGTTGTGCCGATTAAACCGCCAGCGATACTATCCTTTGCAACATTTTTGACACACTTTCGCATCTGTTTGTGAAAGTTCGGCACGCATGTGCGGGCTGGTTAAAAGCACACAACAACTCAGGACACTAGGCATGAAAACATTTAAACCCAATCTCATTACCATGGCTTTGTTATCCGGTGGTTTGACATTGATGTCTTTGCCCGCAATGGCACAGCAGGCAAATGCCGAACAAAGCGCAGAAGAAAACGTTGAAGTGATCAAAGTGTCTGGTATCCGTGCCAGTTTACAGCGGTCTCAGGCGTTAAAAATGGATAACACTTCTTTGGTTGAAGTGATTACCGCCGAAGATATCGGCAAACTTCCTGATTCCAGTATTGCAGAATCTATTGCCAGACTGCCTGGCCTGGCCGCACAGCGACTCGATGGCCGTGCTAGCTCTATCTCTATTCGTGGTCTGGGTGAAAACTTCAGCGCCGCCACCTTTAATGGTCGTGAACAGGTATCGCTAGGGGATAACCGCGGCGTTGAGTTCGATGTATATCCTTCTGAAATCATGAATGAAGTCATGGTTTACAAAACCCCCGATGCGTCTCTGATGACTCAGGGTATTGGCGGCACTATTGATATGCGCACGGTTAAACCTTTGAGTTTTGGCGAGCAAAGCATGTCTTTTACACTACGTGGTGAGAAGAATGATATTGGCAAGCTGAACCCTGATGGCGAAGACACCGGTTGGCGTGGCAGCTTCTCTTACATTGATCAGTTTAATGACGATACCGTGGGTCTGGCCGTAGCCGTGGCGCATATGCAATCACCTAATAACGAAGAGCGTTTTAATACCTGGGGATGGCCTGATGGTGTAGTGGGTGGTTTCAAACCATTCGTTCGTTCATCAGAACTGACCCGTGACACTGTCATGGCGGTATTGGAGGTGGCTCCTAACGATAAACTCAAAATCAATGTGGATGCGCTGTATATTGATTTCGAAGACGAGCAACTGCTGCGTGGTGCTGAAATACCCGCTGCATGGGGCGATGCTGGTATAACAGTAACGAACACGGTCAATGGTCTGAGTCAGTCGGGTGTTATCGGCAGTGCCGACTCCCCGGTTGGTGCGGTGATTCGTAATGATATGAACCTGCGCAAGGCAGATCTGACGGCCGTCGGTTTTAACGCCGAATATGCCCTGACCGATTTACTGAGCCTGGAGTTTGATGCGGCGTACTCAAAGGTGGACAGAAAAACCTGGTCACTGGAGTCTTACGCTGGCTCTGGCCGCGGTGCGGCCTTCCGTCAACCCGAACAGATTGGGTTCACCATGCTCAACAACAATCAAGGGGTTAACTTTGATCCGCAGTTGGACTACGGTAGCCATGATGTTATTCAGTTGGGTAACCCTCAGTCCTGGGGCTGGGGTAACCTGACCGATTTGGAAAGTGATGACGATCAGGATGGTTTTATCAACACCCCCGAGGTGGATGATGAACTGATGACCTTAAAGCTCGCGGCTAAACGGGTATTTGAGGACGGTATCGTCAGCAGTATCGAGTTCGGTGGCTACTATAGTGACAGAGAAAAAAGTAAGTTCGATCAGGGTTTGTTCCTAACCCTGCCGCAAGCCTTGGATGCTAACGGCAACGTTATCCCAGGCTACCGTATGCCGGTTCCGGAAGAATATCGCTTACCTAATGTGTCACTGGATTTCATTGGCTTTGGTGACATGATTGCCTACGATTCTTTCCGCTTCTGGCAGGATGGCAACTACACCGAGTATGACTCACGTTTATCGGATCCTGAGCGTATCAAGCAAACCTGGACAGTCAAAGAGAAAGTTTATACAGCCTTTGTGAAAGCGAATCTGGAAACCGAAATTGGCAGCATCCCGGTAAGAGGTAATGTGGGACTGCAAGTGGTACGTACCGAGCAGGAGTCAACGGGTGGTGGTGCAAGACGTCTGGCCGATCGTACTATTGATGTACAGCCTACCTTCGGCGGTGAAGAGTTTACTGAAGTGCTGCCGAGCCTGAACCTGATTTTTGATGTGGCGGATCAGCAACTGGTGAGATTTGGTGCTGCCCGCACTATGTCACGCTCCAGAATGGACAGAATGAATGCCAGCTCGGGTGAATTGTCTTGGAACGAGACGGTTGGCGTGTGGTCTGGCTATATCGCCAACCCGCAGCTTCGCCCCGTGATGGCTGACCAGTTGGATCTGACCTATGAGAACTACTTCCATGAGGAAGGCTACTTTGCCGCAGCGGTGTTCTACAAATCGCTGAAAGACTGGCAATTGGAAGTCCCGAGCCTGGTCGATACCTCGGATTTGACCCCGCCTAATGGTGAACCTGTTGCGCCACTTGGTGTGATGACGTCCTGGCAGAATCTGGGTGATGGTGACATTCAAGGTGCGGAATTCACCCTGTCCTTATCCGGCGGCATGTTCTCTGATGCACTGGAAGGTTTTGGTGGTATTTTCTCTGCCACTTTCCTCGACAGTTCCATCGACTTTATGCTGGACGTGCCAACCGATACCAGTGGTGGTATGGAGCAGCGTGAGTTCAACATCACAGTACCAGGCTTGTCCGACGAGGTGTATAACGCCACCCTTTACTATGAAAATGCGGGCTTTGAGTTCCGGGTAAGCTGGCGTAGTCGTAGTGACTTCCTGGGTGAAGTGTCTGGTTTAAGCTTGTCTAAGGTACCAGTGCAGGTACTGGGGAGTGATCTGGTTGATGCGCAAATTAGCTATGATTTCTCTGAGTCTGGCATTGAGGCACTGTATGGCCTGACCCTGACATTGCAAGGCCAAAACCTGACGGACGAAGCCTTTGTCACGGCTCATACTGCCGATGGCAATGGTCTTGATGTACGTGACGCACAAGTATTCGGCCGCAACTTTATGTTGGGTCTGAACTACAAGTTCTAATCAGCCTTGCTGATTAAACAAAACACCTCTGTCTGAGTCATCGGCAGGGGTGTTTTGTTATTCAAATTCAGTCTGCATAATGACGATTGTGTGGTTAACGGATTCCAGCAATAAGGTGGCATAACATGCGCGTAGTGATAGTCGGAGGCGGTTCGGCCGGTTGGATGGCTGCAGCCATGTTGTCGCGTATGATGGGACGACAACTGGATATTACGCTAGTTGAGTCCGATGACATTGCCACTGTGGGGGTGGGCGAGGCAACCATTCCGCCGATTCAGCACTTCAACCGGGTGTTAGGCATCAGTGAAGCGGACTTCTTACGGGAAACCGGTGGCACCTTTAAACTAGGTATTGAGTTTGAGAACTGGCGCGAGCAGGGGCATAGCTATATGCACGCGTTCGGTGGTTTGGGCAAAGAGATGGGCTTAGCGCCTTTTCATCACAGTTGGTTGCGTGCTGTTGCCCATGGTCGCAACGACAGCCTGTGGGACTTTTCCCTTAACTATCAGGCGGCAAAGGCTAACAAGTTTCAACCGCTCAGCAGCATCCCTGATACTAAGTTACCCGGACTGGTACATGCCTATCATTTTGATGCCGGCCTTTATGCCAAGTACCTGAGTAAGCTTTGCCAAGGCTGGGGGGTTAAGCGCCTTGAAGGTCTGATTGAGCAAGTGAACCTCAACAAGCAAAATGGAAGCATAGAGAGTCTGCGGCTGCGTAGCGGTGAGTTTGTCCAGGCTGATTTGTATATTGACTGTTCCGGTTTTAGATCCTTGTTGTTGGGTGAAGCGCTTAAGGTCGAGTTTGATGACTGGCGTCACTGGCTACCCTGCGATCGGGCCATGGCGGTTCCAAGTGAGCGCACTGCACCTCTGCAACCTTATACCCGCTCTATCGCTCATCGAGCCGGTTGGCGCTGGCGCATTCCGCTTCAGCATAGAACCGGCAACGGACTGGTGTACTGCAGTGAGTATTTAACGGATAAGCAAGCTTCCGCCCTGTTGATGGAGCAGTTGGATGCCCCTGCTTTGGCTGAGCCCCGGCTGATTCGCTTTACTACAGGCAGACGCAAGCAGCAGTGGCATAAAAATTGTGTGGCACTGGGTCTGGCCAGTGGCTTTCTGGAGCCTTTGGAATCGACCAGTTTACATCTGGTGCAAAGTGGCATTGTCAGGTTGCTTAAGTTGTTTCCCAGACAAGGTTTGGTGCAACAGGAGATTGATGAGTTTAACCGTCAGTCACAAACCGAGTTTGAGCAAGTTCGTGACTTCATCATTCTGCATTATGCATTGAATCGACGGGACGAGCCGTTTTGGCAGCGTTGCCGGGATATGTCGATCCCCGAAAGTTTGAACCAAAAGCTGGCGCTTTTTGCCAAGACCGGCAAGGTGTTCAGAGAACAGGACGAGTTATTTACCGAGGTTGCCTGGCAACAGGTCATGCTAGGGCAGGGGATTCAGCCTGAGGCATATCATCCGATGGCGGATGCATTATCCGCAGCGCAGCTCAATGAACTGCTGGACAGTCTCAGAACTATTTTTGCCGGCACTGTGCAACGTCTCCCTGCCCATGATGAATTTATCAACAGTTATTGTGCATCGACCAGCACCTTTTGTTGACCTGGATCATAGTTGTGCTGTTTGCCACTATGCCCTGCTAAAACAGCAAGTGAAAACTTGATCTCAATCAGCTTTTTAAGATCAATAGGAGCAGACAATCCTCTCCAGACACACAACACTTTGGAGAGAACAAATGAAATCTCTGTTCACCACTTCTGCTTTGGTTGCCGCTTTATTCGCCCCAGCTGCGCTGGCCGATTTCCATGTAAATGTAGGCGCCATCAATGTTAACCCTAATGCGGACAGTACTTACCTGAACGTTGTTGAGACTGTTGCTGGCCTGCCACAGAATTCCAGCAAACTGGATGTCGACAGCAATACTCAGTTAGGCCTGACTTTTGATTACGACTTGAATGACAACTGGACCCTGGAGCTGATTGCTGCCACGCCGTTTTCCCATGACATTACTCTGGATAGCACTGTAGGTGCGGTCAACGGTCTGGATGTAGGCGAAACTAAGCATTTGCCACCAACTTTGCTGGCCCAATATCACTTTATGGACAAGCAACAAGCGTTTCGTCCCTTCGTTGGCCTTGGTCTGAACTATACGCTGTTCTTCTCTGAGAAGGTCAGCCCGGCTCTGACTGATGTGCTGGTAGCGACAGGCGCAGCGTCCGCTGGCGACAAAGTTAGCCTGCATTTGGATGATTCGGTAGGTATTGCCGTTCAAGCGGGTTTTAACTACCGCTTAAATGACAACTGGGGCGTGCATGCCATGGTTGCCTGGGCTGACATTGATACTGACGCCGAAGTACGCATTAATGGCACTAATGTGCAGTCTGCAAAAGTTAACATCGACCCCATGATCTTCATGCTGGGTGCGCGTTACAGCTTCTAAAGTTCCCAGCCTCTGTCAGGGGTGGCGGTGTTGAAAGACACCGCCTTTTTTATTTTTCGCACCTTTTTGAATGTTATGTTTTGGTAAACAACACATAAAGCCGATAAGCTCTGTGCCAGGTGACTACCTAAGGAGACTTCTCACTATGTTCGTTAAGGCCAGTCGGCTAATCGATGCTCAAAATGAACTTGTCAGTCTGAAAAAGAAAAATCAAGATCTCGAAGAACAGTTAAGACAAGCTCAAGCCTATGCAGACGCGTTAACTTTGCAAATAGAGGAAAAAGCCAATGAACGTCATGACTTGGGGGTTATGAAACTGGCCATTGATGGCCTGACACCATTGTCTGATATTCGTGCCAGAGTGGCTGAATTAGCCAATAGTTTGCTGAAAGAACGGGACAATATTATTAGCTCCGCGACTATCTACGACCAGTCTTCGGGTAATATGGCCAGTCTGTTAAGTGGTCTGAATAAAGTAGATTCAGAGGTTAAAACAACTCATGCAGGAGTTGCACAATTGCGTGGTGCCGCGCAGGAAATCACTCAATTTGTCAGTATCATCAACAACATATCCGATCAGACTAATTTGTTAGCACTCAATGCAGCCATTGAAGCCGCGAGAGCTGGTGAACAGGGGCGCGGATTTGCAGTGGTCGCCGACGAAGTGCGAGCCCTGGCCAAGCGTGCAGGTGAAGCCAGCGCTGAAATTGCCAAGCTGGTGTCCGATATTGATAAGAGTACGCTACAGGCAGATGCCAATATGGCTTCTACTTTGAGTTTGTGTAATGACATGTTGGATACGGCGACTGTCACTGCCGAATCATTAGAGTCCCTTATAGGTCATTCACGTTCTATGCATGAGACTATTACCGATGAAGCTATGGCTAGCTTTATCGAAACGGTCAAACTTGACCATATGGTATGGAAACAAGTCATCTATCGTCGCTGGTTAAACAACCAAAGAGCCAATGGAGAAATTTCCGACCACCACCAATGCCGCTTAGGTAAATGGTACTACGAAGGTGAAGGAGCAAGTAACTTCCGTCACTTAGACAGCTACGCCAGCCTGGAAGCTCCACATGCAGGCGTACATAAAGGCGGTTTGAAAGCTTTGGATACGCTAAGTTCTGGAGATATGCATGGCTCCATTTCTGCTTTAAAAGAAATGGAGCTTGCCAGTGATGAGACGATCAAGATCTTATCGCACATGGGGCAACAGATAGGTAAATAATCTATTTTTTCTCAGGTGCTGTAACTGTTCAGCACCTTGCCGCTGCCAAGGTCTATCAATAAGCCCTCAATAACAGCAATTTTTCTGCCGTCCTTATGTTCCAGAAAGAATACTGCCCGATGGCCTGCTCTTGGACGGCTATCAGACATACTGACGTTGCTAAAAGCCATGGGTAAGCCACTTTGGTTGTCCAGCTTATCTTCATCGGATGCAAAATACCCGTATCCCTGCTTGAGAAGTGCAAGATAGTCGTCACGCGTAAGTGTGGTGACGTCGCTCAGGGTATAGCCCTTAGCTGGCTGAAATTGCCAGCCATTGGCGTCAAATTCAAAAAAGCCAGAGTAGACTGTCAGGTCCCCCACTTCCTTAATTCTGGGTTGCCGTGCATTAGGTAAGTTCAAGTCAATCGCCAGGTCGATGCGGTATTGCTGTGTCCCTTCCTTCACTATTAAATCACTCATCAGCACATCGCGAAATGCCTCCCGGCGATTATACGGAATGTCTTGATAAGCGGATAAATCCTGCTGGGCATAGCTGCCAGACTGAATACTATCGATGGCAGCGCTGAGCATGATTAGATTCATTTCCCTGGCCACCTGACGGTTGGGGTCCTGGCGGTGAGCGCCGGATTCAATCAAAATGGTACTGATCCCCATGCCAGCCAGATTGTCACCAAAGGCGCGAGGAGCATAAGTATCGTCGTAACGACCCAGATGCTCGGGGATGCGCGCATCGGCCACCTCCTTCAAAACGCCAATTACCTGCATAGCGCGGTGTCTGGCTGGGCTGATGCTTTTCCTGTCATTAAAGGCTGGTGCCAGCAGTGAAATGGTGGCCGGGTTGTCATGGTGTCCGGCACTATAAAAGCGATTCTGATCATGCAGATTAAAACCAAAGTCCGGTTGCAGTTCTTTTGCCTGTGCCAGCAGAAGACGCCCTTCCGGTGTCTGTAGTGCGCGGGCGTCCCTATTGATATCTATGCCTTGGGCATTAGTGCGGGTAGCTTGCTCTGCACCATCGGGGTTGAGCATTGGGATCATATAAATGGTCAGTTTGTCCTGCCAACTTTGCCGCCACACTTGGTCTTTTTCCATGCGCCGCATTAAATCAAATAACGCGGAGGTGGCGGTGGACTCATCACCATGCATTTGTGACCACAGCAAGAGCTTGGTGCTGCCCTTGCCTATTTTAATTCGGTGGATAGGTCGGCCAAGATAGGAACTGCCAATGTGTTCTACGTCGAACACTGGACTGTCGATAATCTGTTGCAGATGAGGCTGAATATCCTGTTGGCGGATTTGCGCTTTATTCAAGCCTTCAACCTGAAATGATTGCCAATTTTCGGCTGATGCTGACAGTGGCATAAAAAGACTCGCAAGCAAGATAACGGATTTCATTGTTTATTACTTATATGTGATTTTGTGGTAATAATTTATTTTTAAAA
The DNA here is from genome assembly GCF_017255015.1 of Bowmanella yangjiangensis. Lineage (GTDB taxonomy): Bacteria > Pseudomonadota > Gammaproteobacteria > Enterobacterales > Alteromonadaceae > Bowmanella > Bowmanella yangjiangensis. The sequence continues at coordinate 228,464 of NZ_JAFKCS010000004.1, forward strand.
GGTTAATGACAGGTCGAGTGTAAGTCAAAGTCCTGGCTGCAGTTAGTCTTGAATTATCCGCTATGCAACGGAACCTGGGTACAAATATGAGGAGTTATCATGGATCGCAGAGGCTTTTTTAAAGCATCCGCCGCTGGCCTGTTGGCCAGTCAACTTATTCCGTCGGTTGGTCAGGCTGCCCAAACCAGGGTCAGTGTCAGACCCAAGGCATTAAAGCCAGGCGATACAATCCGCTTAATTGCACCAGCCAGCGCTATCTTTGACCCCATCGAGCTCGATGTTGCCAAGGAGTCTTTTGAGGCGATGGGGCTGAAAGTCGAGCCTAGTCAACATGTTCTTGACCGCCATGGTTATCTGGCCGGACAGGATAAGGATCGTGCTGCGGACATCAACCAGGCTTTCGCCGACAAGTCAGTCAGCGGCATTGTGGCACTTCGTGGTGGCTGGGGATGTAATCGACTGTTGCCCTATCTGGACTTTGCCACTATAGCTGAGAACCCCAAGGTGGTTTTGGGCTACAGTGATATCACTTCATTGCTGAATAGCTTCTACCGCAATACCGGTTTGGTATCTTTTCATGGTCCGGTTGGGTTGTCGTATTGGGGGCAATTTCAGGCCCAGCAAGTTCAGAAGCTGTTGTTCGAGGGACAACCCAGCAAGATGCAAAATCTCGCTGAGGACAGTGATGCTCTGACCATGCGCAGTAATCGTGCGCGGACTATCACAGGTGGCAAAGCCAAAGGTGTGTTGGTGGGGGGGAATTTGACCGTGTTTTGCAGCCTGGTAGGCACGCCCTACTTACCAGATATGCGTGGCAAGATATTGATGTTGGAAGATGTGGGAGAAGCCATCTATCGTATAGATAGATATCTTTCTACCTTGCAGTTATCGGGAATGTTGGAGCAGGTGGCCGGGGTGGTCTTTGGTCACTGTACAGAATGCGAGCCGCAGAAAGGTTATGGTGGTTTTACCCTGATGGAAGTTATGGAGCATTACCTCAAGCCTTTGGGGGTTCCATGTTATGTCGGGGCTCAGTTTGGCCATATTAAGGATAATCACATCTTACCTGTTGGTGGTGAGGTGACCTTGGATGCTGACGCCTGTACGCTGGATATGCAAGCCGGCGTGTTAGGCTAGAGACATAAGGTGATTCAGACAGGGATGTCGAAAAGCAAGACTGGCTTCGCAAAAGGAAAAGGAGATGCTTATGCGAGCCAAAATCTGCTGGTGGGCTTTGCTGCTATGTTCGATTTCGATGACAAGCTATGCCTATGCTGATGAACAAGAAGCTATCCACTGGCTGGTGGTTGATTCACAACCGTTATTTATTGTCGATAATGGCAGGCTGGCCGGCGGTGCCATTGGCATACTGCTTTTGCATTTGGTTCAACAGATGCCTGAGGTACAGCATGTTGTAGAGGTGTCTAACAATAACCGCGGTTTTAACGATATTCTTCAAGGCAAGCTGCGCTGCACTGGCGGCTTGGTAAAAAAAACTCAACGTGAAAGCCTGCTGCATTTTTCGCAACCCGTTTTACCTTTTCTTCCCAATGGATTGGCCTACTCGACATCTTCCTCGGCACTGATTGAACGCCATGATCATAACGGGCATTTTGATGCCGCTGCCTTGTTGATGGAGCCTAAGTTACGCATTGGACTTATCGATGGACGCTCAAACGGTGAGTTACTCGATAGTTTGCTGACGCAGGCGGGAATGAAGTCCAGGCTGATGGCCTTCACCAAGACCAATGACGCAGAGAAGCTGCTGCACATGGTGTCCTTAAAACGTCTGGACATTGCCATTGTTAATCCCACTGAAATAGGACGTGTGCAGAAACTGGGGCAACTGGAGGACAATCTGCATTTTTTGCCTTTGATGGCGCAAAACAATGAACAGTATCTGTATTTTGGCTGTACTAAAGGAGAGTGGGGGGCCCGGTATATAGCCAGGATTAATGAGCTATTAAAAAACAGTCCGTTATTGGCCGAGGCGTCCGCCATTTATGCTGAATATCTTCCGCGTCGACTGGTTGATTTATATCGCCAGCGAGTGGAAACCTTTCTGGCGTTGAATAGGTAGCTGCTTGCCCCCGATTCCAGTGCATCGCGAAGAATACAGATGAATACGTATGCAGGAAGCTGCATGAAAAATGTGAGCTAGGTAACATAATTGTAAAATTTGCCCTTGCATGCGCTATTGGCTAGTCAGGCTTGCCAATACCACCGACATGACGATGGGTTTTTACTACCCGGGGTCGGGTCAACAAAGGAGTGAAATGAGTATGACACGTTGGCTGACGGGGTTTTGCTTGCTGATCAGTTTACCTGTCTTGGCTGATTTGCAGCTCAAGCGTGTAGAGCCTGCCAATTGGTGGGTGGGGATGCACTCTTCACAACTGCAAATCATGCTATATGGGGAGCAGGTGAGTGGTTATCAGGTCAATCTGGATTACCCCGGGGTGAAGCTGGTAAAGGCCGAGCGTGTAGGCAGTCCCAATTACCTGTTTCTCACCCTGAATCTGGCCAAGGATGTTAAGCCAGGGCTTATACCCATCAAACTCAGCCAGGGAGAGCATGTTGCTCTGGTTTATGATTATCCTTTGCTGGCGCGGGACAACGCCTCTGCCGAGCGTCAGGGATTTTCCAATAAAGACAGTATCTATCTTATTACGCCGGATCGTTTTGCTAATGGTGACCTTAGCAATGACAGCGTGCCCGGGCTTGAAGATAAGTTAAACCGGGCCGCATTAGGCGGCCGTCATGGCGGTGATCTGCAGGGCATTATTAATCATCTGGATTATATTCAGGCCATGGGCTTTACCCAGATTTGGTTAAATCCGGTGCTGGAAAACGCCATGTCCAGTTATTCCTATCACGGTTATGCTGCTACGGATTTTTATCGGGTTGACCCGCGTTATGGCAGTAACGCCTTGTATCAACAACTGGCCCAACAGGCCAAAGCGCGCGGTATCGGGGTGATTATTGATGTGGTACTTAACCACATAGGTTCTCAGCATTGGTGGATGAGTGACTTACCAAGTGCGGACTGGCTGAACTTTGCCGGTCAGTTTGTGCCGACTACACATAGGCGTGAAGCCCTGCACGACCCTTATGCCACCGAGTGGGATAAGCGACATTTCAGTGATGGCTGGTTTGTCGAAACTATGCCGGATCTGAACCAGCGCAACCCCTTGCTCGCTACTTACCTGATCCAGAACAGCATCTGGTGGGTGGAATATGCCGGGCTAAGTGGCATTCGTATCGACACTTACTCCTACTCCGACCCTGATTTCTTAAGCCAGTATACGGCGCGCCTGGTGGCCGAGTATCCAAATCTGAATATGGTCGGCGAAGAGTGGACCTTAAATCCCAGTATTGTCGCTTATTGGCAGCGCGGCACCAAACGCCACGACGGTTATCAATCGGCACTGCCCAGCTTGTTTGACTTTCCATTGCAGGCAGCGGTGGTCGGTGGCCTCACCAACCAAGAAAACTGGAATTCAGGCCTGCGGGAAATTTACTTGTCCCTCGCCAATGATTACCTCTATGGCCATCCTCAGGACCTGGTGGTGATGCCAGACAACCATGATATGAGTCGTATCTTTACGCAACTGCGCGAGGACCCGCAGTTGTGGCGCATGGCCATGGTGCTCTTTGCCACAGTGCGGGGTACCCCGCAGTTTTTCTATGGCACCGAGATATTACTGGCTAACCCTAATAGTGATGACCACGGCGAGATCCGTGCGGATTTTCCCGGCGGCTGGCCCGGCGATAAACAAAATGCCTTTACTGGTAACAACTTAAGTACAGACGCCAGTTCAGCTCAGGCCTATATGCGCAAGCTTCTAAACTGGCGCAAGACGGCGCAAGCGGTGCACAACGGGCGTTTTGTTCACTATGCGCCGCTGGATGGAAGCTATAGCTATTTCCGCTTAAGTGAGGAACACAATCTGCTGGTGGTGCTGAATAAAAATGATCAGGCTATCAAGCTGGACTTAGCCAGGATGCAGGAAAGCCTAAAGGGATTTACGTCGGCGAAAGAGGTGTTAAGTGGCCAGACTGCTGCGCTGCCCGACATTCTGGTGCCGGCTCGAAGTGCCGGAATTTACGAACTCTATAAATAGCCGCCCAAGCGGCATATAAATTACTCAGGGATACAGACCAAGTGATATTACTCAGAAGGTGTTGGGCGTTGTTGTGGCTGCTATGTTTCAGCCTGCAGGCCGCAGAAGTACAGCAAGCCAGTTTTGACGGTCAAACGCTCAGGCTGACCACAGATGAAGGGCTGGTAAGCTTAACTGCCTATCAGAACAGTGTGTTTGAAGTGCTGGTTCAGCCAAAGGGGGAAACTCCTTTACCTTCCTTTGCCATTAGTGAGAAGGCGCGTAAAGCGAATGCTTCTTATCAGGAGGCGTCAGATCACCTGCTCCTGACCAACTCCGGTCTGACCGCTAAAATCCAAAAATCGCCGCTGCAGATCAGTTATTACCGTGATAACCAGTTGCTGCTGGCCGAAGAACAGGGCGCTTTTGCCAGACAGACCTTGCGAGGCTTTCGCTTCCGCTTACAAGAACAGGAAAAATTACTGGGCGGCGGGCAACGGGTTATGGGCATGGACAGGCGTGGTCAGCGTTTGCCTTTATATAACCGCGCCCACTACGGTTATGGCAGTGAATCTAAGCAAATGTACTACAGCCTGCCTATGGTGCTTTCCAGTCAGCACTATATGTTGGCTTTCGATAATACCGCCAGTGGCTACCTCGACCTTGGCCATAACGAAACCGATATCCTGCAATTTGAAGCCGCAGCAGGGCGACTGGCTTATTTGATTGCCGCCGGCAATGATTTCCCGCAGTTGCTTGAGCATTTTACTGCAGTGACCGGTCGTCAGCCGATGCCGCCACGCTGGGCCTTGGGCAATTATGCCTCACGCTTTGGCTATCACACTGAGGAAGAAACCCGCCGGGTGGTTGAGATGTTTAAGGCCGATGATATTCCACTGGATGCCGTGGTGCTGGACCTGTATTGGTTTGGCAAAGACATTAAAGGCATGATGGGTAACCTCGACTGGGACAAAGAGGCCTTTCCCCAGCCGGAAAAAATGATCGCTGACTTTGCTGCCGGCGGTGTAAAGACCATTCTTATCACTGAGCCTTTTGTTCTGACCACCTCCAGCAAATGGCAAGACGCAGTCAATGCCGGGGCACTGGCAGAGAATCTGGCCGGACAGACAAAACGATTTGATTTTTATTTTGGTAACACCGGTCTTATTGATGTGTTTGATCCTAAAGCCCAGGACTGGTTCTGGCAGACCTATAGCAAGCTGCTGGGCCAGGGAGTAGGTGGCTGGTGGGGCGATCTGGGCGAACCGGAAGTGCATCCAGCCGATACTCTGCATAGGCTGGCGGATGGTCGCCAGGTTAGCGCCGATGAAATTCACAACGCTTATGGCCATCAGTGGGCCAAAATGCTGTTCGAGCGCCATCGTCAGGCACGCCCAGCCGAGCGCCCTTTTATTATGATGCGCAGCGGTTTTGTCGGCTCACAGCGCTACGGCATGATCCCCTGGACCGGCGATGTCAGTCGCGCCTGGGAAGGGCTAAAACCTCAGGTTGAGCTCAGCCTGTCCATGGGATTGCAAGGTCTGGCTTATACCCATTCGGACTTAGGCGGTTTTGCTGGTGGCGAGGAATTTGATGCCGAGCTATATACCCGCTGGCTACAATATGGGGTATTTCAACCCGTATACCGCCCGCATGCCCAGGAGCACATTGCCCCAGAGCCGGTGTTTCATGACGACACCACCAAAGCCATAGTGCGTGATTTTATCAAGCTGCGTTATGCGCTGCTGCCCTATAACTACAGCCTGAGTTATCTGAACAGCCAAAGCGGTATGCCACTGATGCGGCCACTTTTTATGGAATCTGGTGATTTAAGCCAGTTCAATAACACCAGCAGTTACCTGTGGGGGGATGCCTTTTTGGTTACGCCAGTGGTGGAGCCGGGGGTAAAACAGGTTGAAGTGGCACTGCCCCACGGCGTCTGGTTCGACTATTTCAGCGGTAAACGTTATGCCGGCAATCAGCGCATTCAAATGGCCACCTCAATGCACACCTTGCCTTTGCTGGTGCGAGGTGGCGCCTTTGTGCCTATGGTGTCGCCGCCTGCCACCACCCAGGATTACGACAGTAGTGAACTCGTGCTGCATTACTATGCCGACCAAGCCGTGTCTGAAGGCCGGGGTTTTATGTATGACGACGACGGTCAAACCTTCGATGCCGTAGCGAAAAAGCAGTACGAACTGCTGCACTTTAGCGCCCAGCAGCAGGGAACCAAGTTGTCGATGCAGCTTAAACGCGAGGCCTACCAGTATCAGGGGATGCCCACGAGTCGCAAGATACAGATGCAGATCCATAACTGGTCAGCAAACCCCCACTCTGTACAGCTAAATGGTTATACCCTGCCCATGGCGGCCAACCAGGGTAAGTTTGATGCACTGGAACAGGGAGCCTGGCGCGACGGTGATACCTTAAGAATTAAGTTTGACTGGGTACTTCCTGTGCACCAGCTAAATATCCAATAACAGAGACCCTTGCATGTATAAAGTTTGTTTACCGCCAATGCTACTAGCCCTGCTGATGGGCTGTGGCCCCGCTCCCGAATCCAGTGCTGATAAGGAGACTGCTGTGAAGTCAGATAAGGCGGCCAGTGCCAGTCAGCGGCCGGTGATTTATCAAATGATGACGCGTTTGTTTGGCAACAAGCAGAGCCACAATCAAGCCTGGGGAAGCGTAGCGCAAAACGGGGTGGGCAAGTTTGCAGATATCAATGACAAGGCGCTGGCACAGATTAAAGCCTTGGGCGCAAACTATGTTTGGTATACCGGTGTGCCTCACCATGCATTGGTGGCGGATTATCAGGCCTTCGGCATCAGCTTGGATGACCCGGATGTGATCAAAGGGCGGGCCGGTTCGCCTTATGCGGTTAAAGATTACTACAACGTGAACCCAGACTTGGCAGAGGACCCAGCCAAGCGCCTGGCGGAATTTGACGCCCTGATTGCCCGTACTCATGCAGCCGGGCTGAAAGTGATGATAGATATCGTGCCCAATCATGTGGCCAGAAAGTACGAATCTATTAGTAAACCTGCCGGTGTCAGGGATTTTGGTGCCGATGACGACACCACCCAGGCGTATGCCAAAAACAACAATTTTTACTACATTCCAGGCCAGGCCTTTGCCGTACCGGATGGCGTGCAGCCCTTAGGAGGGGAAGCACATCCGCTTATCGACGGCAGGTTTGACGAAAATCCGGCTAAGTGGACGGGCAACGGCGCTCGCAGCGCTAAACCTGGCGCCGACGACTGGTATGAAACCGTTAAGATCAACTTTGGTGTGCGTCCTGACGGTAGTTATGATTTTCCGGCCTTACCCGCGGATTACGCAGACCAGAGCTGCCAGGCGCATCTGGCCTTTTGGCAGGATAAAGACCTGCCAGACTCCTGGCATAAATTCCGCGACATCGCCTTGTACTGGACGGCAAGAGGGGTTGACGGCTTTCGTTATGATATGGCGCAAATGGTGCCGGTAGAGTTTTGGAGCTATCTGAATTGTTCGATTAAAGAAGTAAATCCTGACGCCTTACTACTGTCGGAAATCTATATCCCGGAGCAGTATCGCGACTATATCCACCTGGGCAAAATGGATTATCTGTATGACAAGGTCGGCACCTACGATGCCCTGCGGGCTATTGTTGAAGGCAAAGCCGGTACTGAGGTTTTACCTGAGCTATTTAACGGTATGGCGGATATTCATTCGCATATGCTGATGTTCCTCGAAAATCATGATGAGCAACGTATTGCCAGCCCAGAGTTTGCCGGGGATCCGCGTAAGGCCTTGCCGGCCATGGTGGTGTCGTCGTTGGTGACGGGTGGCGCCAATTTGCTGTACTTCGGCCAGGAAGTGGGGGAAGCCGGTGCGGGAGATGCGGGCTTTGGTAAAGCCAGTCGCACCACTATCTTTGACTACTGGGGCGTACCTGCGCACCAGCGCTGGATGAACAACGGCGCTTTTGATGGCGGTTTGTTAAGCAAAGAGGAAAGAGCCCTGCGTGATTTCTACCGCGATTTGCTAAATCTGGCCGCTAATGAACCTGCTCTGCAAGGCGAGTTTGCCGACTTGCACCTGGCTAATCAAACAACCCCAGGTTACAACAATCAGCTCTATAGCTTTGCCCGATTTACTGAGGAGCACGCCATGTTGGTGGTCGCTAACTTTTCTGCACTTGATTCTCAGAGCGTTGAACTGTCAATACCCCGAGGGGTCATCGCTGCCATGGGGCTGACTAACGGTGAATACGCACTAACTAACAGTTTAGGCACAGGTGAGGTGAGCAGTTTGCATGTGCAACAAGGAGAAGGGCGGGTTCACCTCGCTCTGGCTCCGTTGGCATCTGTGGCATTCAAGCTCCGTTAAGGCGCAGGTTAGTTGTTCTTGCATGGGACGAATGAATACGTATGTAAACAGCCCTAAAAGACTCGTGAGCGTGGGCAGGATTTTGTAACATCCTTGCTACCTGATTTATTTACATTCGGGTTACATATGCAGAGGAGACTTGTCTCCTCACCAGCGTAATCCAAGTTGAGAGCATCCTATGCAGAATGTCAGTCATGCCGAGCCATCCGCATCGGCCGAATCCACGGCCAGAGTTGCAGGTGCGAAACCTTCCCTAAGCTTCTGGCAAATCTGGAATATGTGCTTTGGTTTTCTGGGCATTCAGTTTGGTTTTGCCCTGCAAAATGCCAATGTCAGCCGTATCTTTGAAACGCTCGGGGCGGACTACAATAATCTGGCTATCTTGTGGGTGGCAGCACCGGTTACCGGCCTGATTGTACAGCCCATTATTGGCTATTTGAGTGATAACACCTGGACTCGCTTTGGCCGCCGTCGTCCGTATTTTGTGTTAGGCGCCCTGCTGGCCAGTTTTGCCTTGTTTGTGATGCCGCACTCACCGGCGTTATGGATGGCTGCAGGCATGCTGTGGATCATGGATGCCTCAATCAACATTGCTATGGAGCCTACCCGCGCCTTTGTTGGCGATATGCTGCCTAAACATCAGCGTGGTATGGGCTATGCGATGCAGAGCTTCTTTATCGGCGTTGGGGCGGTAGTGGCGTCTGCTTTGCCCTGGATGATGAATAATTGGCTGGGTATAAGCAATACCGCCCCGGCTGGGGTCATTCCTGATTCGGTGCGCTTTGCTTTTTATGCCGGTGGGGTGATCTTCCTGATTGCCGTGCTCTGGACTGTTTACACCACCAAGGAATATTCCCCCGAACAACTTCAAGCCTTCGATGAGGCCGATAAAGCCATGGAAGGGGAGAGTCACGAGCAGCAAAGCTCAAGGCTAAGACCGGTATCGAAAAGCTATTTGCATGGCAGCATCTGGTTGGCACTTGGGGTACTGCTGTGGGGGGTGATCCAGGCTAACATCGACAAACTGGATAAGAACCTGTTTATTCTGGCGGGTGGCAGTATTGCTTTTGGTGTCTGTCAGTTAGTCGCTGGTTGGCTGGCCAGTAAGGAACGTCATCATAACGGTTTTTCTGTGGTGATGAATGACCTGTTCTCCATGCCAACTGCCATGAAGCAACTGGCCTTTGTGCAGTTTTTTTCCTGGTTTCCGCTGTTTGCCATGTGGACTTACATGACCGCAGCCGTTACCTCGCATCATTTCGGCAGCAGCGACCCGACTAGCAGCTTGTATAATCAAGGCGCCGACTGGGTAGGGGTACTCAACGCCACTTATAACGGCGTCACCATTTTTGCTGCCATGCTTATTCCGCTAGTGGTAAAGCTGACCAACCTGCGTATTGCCCATATGCTGAATCTGTTTCTTGGCGGCCTCGGGTATATCTCGTTTTTGTTTATTTCCGATCCTGACCTGCTGATTATTCCCATGATTGGGGTTGGCTTTGCCTGGGCGTCTATTCTGGCCGTGCCCTATGCCATTTTGTCCAACAGTCTGCCGGCCAATAAGATGGGGGTGTTTATGGGCATCTTTAACTATTTTATTGTGTTGCCACAGATCCTGGCTGCCAGCATTCTGGGTTTTCTGGTAACTCGCATTTTTGATAGTCAGCCGATATATGCATTGGTTGTAGGGGGTTGCAGCATGTTGCTGGCTGGTCTTCTGGTGTTGCGGGTCAAAGAGCCACAGTATCAGCAGGGGCCATCCGCATGAGGTTGAAACAATGCCTGCTCGGCTGCGCCACATTGGGATTGGCTGCCTGTGCCAGTCAGCCTCAGCCAAATACACAAGTGTCAGCACAATATGTGGGAACCACCCATCCCTTTGCATCTGAGGCTATTTACTTTCTGATCACCGACCGTTTTGTGGATGGCGATCCTGCCAACAACCATGAGAATCAAGGTGGCGAGCACCCCACGTTTAATTTGCCGTTGACAGGACCGGATGGGAAAACCGCCAATGTGGGCTATATGGGTGGTGACTTTCGCGGTGTGTTAAACAATGCCGCCTTTATCCGGGATATGGGCTTTACCGCTATCTGGATGACCCCCATAGTGGACAATCCGGATCAAGCCTTTGCTGGCGGCGAACCCATCAGCTTTGGCGGGGCGTTTAAGGATGGCGGCAAAACCGGCTATCACGGCTATTGGGGCGTCAACTTTTTTAAGGTCGATGAGCATTATCCTTCTGCGGGGTTGGAGTACGCTGACCTGACTCGCAGTCTGCGCGAGCATTATGGGATTAAAACTGTGCTGGATGTGGTGACCAACCACGGTTCACCGTCCTTTACCATGCCCACAGACCAGCCCAAGTTTGGTGAAATCTATGGCAAAGACGGCCGTTTGCTGGCCGACCATCAGAACCTCTCTCCCGGGCAGTTGGATGCCGACAATCCGTTGCATCAGTTTTTTCACCCTGAAGAGGATATTCTGCAGCTGTCGAATCTAAACGATGAAAACCCCGATGTACTGGACTACTTTGTGGATGCCTACGGTTATTGGTTAAGCCAAGGTGCGGCAGCACTACGTATTGATACCATCAAACATGTTCCGCATCACTTTTGGAAACAGTTCAGTGACAGGTTGCGTGCGCACAACCCTGATCTATTTATGTTTGGTGAAAGCTATGATTACAACGCCAATTTTATTGCGCAGCACACGCTAGCTAAAAATGGCGGGATCAGCGTATTAGACTTCCCCGGCCAGCAGGCGATCAGCAAGGTATTTTCCACCCCACAGAGTGATTTTGCCGAGTTGCTGGATTACCTGCACCTGACCCATGGGCCTTATGCCAATCCCTATGAGCTCACTACCTTTTACGACAATCATGATATGGCGCGTATGAACGCCAGTGACGGCGGCTTTATCGATGCGCATAACTGGCTGTTTACCAGCCGTGGCATCCCTGTTGTATATATGGGCTCAGAAATGGGCTACATGCGCGGCACGGTTGAACATCAGGGCAATCGCAACTATTACGGCCAGGACAATATTGAACTGGCCAAACAACATCCCATTCACGCGCAGTTACAGCGTGTTGCCAATTTACGCAAACGTATTCCGGCCTTGCAACGAGGTTTACAGGTGAATTTGGATTTTGTTGGCGATCAGGCCGCATTTTACCGGGTGGTGCAGCTTGATGGCATGGCACAAACTGCGCTGGTATTGCTGAACAAAGGTGACAGCCCCACAACCATAAAAGTCCAGCGTTACCTGCAAGCTGGGCATTGGCAGGAGCAGTTCAGTGGCGAGGTGCTGGCCCTTGAAGAGGAAGACGCATTGAGCGATGAAGTGCCTGCACATGGAGTGCGGGTTTGGTTGCGCGAAGGGCCAATAAATCTGCCTCAGTTGCAGGCCAAATTGCAGGAACTCACTGCTCACCGTTAAATTTTTGTTAGAAATCCAGCCTGATTACACAGATGTCGGTCAGTCGACTTAAGAGCGCCAGGCCAGGTAACTCCTGGCCTTTACGCTGATGAAACTATACCTTTAAGTCTTAAAGGTATTCATTTAAATACCTGCGTACCATATATGGATCTGTAAAGCCTAATTGTTCATTTGTTAGCCTGTTTACGTCAAGGCACGAGGAGAGGCAACATCATGAAAAAATTTACATTTATCCTGTTGGGTGCGGTATCTGCGTCATGTTTCGCACCTATGAGTTCGGCAGATATCAACGAAGCGTTAGCGAATATCTGCACTATCGTGAAAAACGACGACAAGTCTGAACTGCGTAAGAAACTTAAGAATGTGCAGGATAATTACAATCTTCGCCTGGGGGACTACTACACGGGTGTCAGTTGTGGTGGTAATAGCTTGATCCGTTATGCCATGGAAAACAGTGCGGTGGAAACCGGCACCTATATGATCAAGCGTATGGGCAAAGGTGATTTAACTCAGGTCGAGAAAGATGGCTTGGCACTAAGAGATTGGGCCCAGAATAATGGCTATCTGGACAAGGTTATTGGCCAGGAGCTGGTAGCTCGCATCGATTGAGCCATCCACACAATTTCAACAAAAGCCCGGTTTAACCGGGCTTTTGTGTATCAGGCTAGACTATCCATGTGGCTACCAATGCTGCCGTTACACAGTAATAGAGCATGGGCCAGAAGGTGAAACGGATAATTTTTCCTTCCTGACCATTTAGCCCCACTACGCTGGCCGCTGCGACGACATTCAGTACACAGATCATATTGCCGGCATTAGCGCCGAGCATTTGCAGTGCCAGCACCAAGTTGGGGGGCTGATTTGCCAGTTCAGCCGCGGATTGTTGAAAGGCGGCAAACATCAGGTTGGAAAAGGTCGCCGAGCCAGCAATAAAAGAACCCAAGGCACCAATTAAGGGCGCGACTGCCAGCCAGAATTCTGCCAGGTGACGAGACGCTAATTCTGCCAGTGCCATCGGCATGCTATCTAAGCCAAGGCGGTTTTGAGCTGAATGCAAAAACAGTCTGACCATAGGCACGGCAGCACACAAGGAGATCGTCGCGCCGCGCAGACTCTTCAGGCTGACGTGCAAGGCTTGGCCAAGTTGGGCTGGGCTGGTTTTGTGCGTTGCCAGGGTGATTAAGCCTGCAATCATCATAAGGCCACCAGGCAGATACAGAGGCTGAAAGCTGACCGCCAGCTCAGTGCCTAATATGTCCGACCAGCTCAGTTGTATTTGTTGTAAAAATGGCTTGAAAGGTAATGACGGTAAGCGGCTGACAACTAGCAACAAAGTGGCTGTCAGATAGGGAAGCCAAGCCAATAATAATTGTCCAAACGATGGCATAACACTTGTGGCCGGCAACGGCTGTTCGTCCAGTGACCAGGGTCGTTTGGGTAATAACCAACCTTTCCTGATTATTATCGTTGCCAGCACGAGGCCGCTCATAGCGCCTAGTAAAGAAGGAAACTCGGGGCCGAGCAACCAGGCCACCAAGTAGGCGGGAAGGGTAAATCCCAGGCCACATACCAGGGAAAAAGGCAGCATGGCAAAACCAGCGCGCAGATTGGGGCGTTTAGCAAAGCAAGTGGTCAGCAGCAAACACAGAATAAGTGGTAGCAATGAGGCCACCAAAATATCTATGCTGATCGCTTGGATGGCAATCTGCTGAACATGCAAGTCAGTTGTGTTTAGGCCTTGTTTTAGACCAACAATCACCGGAGTGCCGATGGCACCAAAAGACACGGCGCTGGAATCGGCAACCAATGCCAGTACAACAGCGGCTAGTGGTGGAATGCCAACGGCTACCAACAACGGCGCGCATATTGCTGCGGGGGTACCAAATCCTGCGGCGCCCTCCAAAAAACTGCCGAACAGCCAGGCAATGAGTATGACTTGAACTCTGGGGTCGGGGGACAGTGCCGAGAAACCCTGACGGATAACATCCAATGCACCGCTTTCCCGCAAGTTGTTAAGCAAGAATAGTGCCCCTAGTAGGATCCACAGGATAGACAGGGCAAGGATGATGCCTTCGATAAATGAGGCAGCCATTTGGATGGGTAACATACCCCAAACGAAATAGCAGGCCAACGCGCACAATAATAAGCTCAGCGGCATGGCACGGGTTGCTGGTAGACGGAAAACCACCAGTAGCAGAAATGTCGAACCTATGGGGGTTAAGGCCGCTAATAGTTGTAAGCTGTCCATGCCTGCTGCTCCTATTGCCTGAGCCTAATTTCTGCTTCTATTTGCACATCTCTACCCAACTGCGAGCCTATCATCTGCTTGAGTGCCAGCAGATGTTCGGCGTCTAGTCGCTGTGCACTGACTAAACGCACCGATATCAAGGGGATATCACCGGTACTGATTTCCATAATTGTGAGCTCAACCTGATCACCCAATAACTGCATTTCCCCATGGGGCAGCGCGCGACTTAAGCGGTTTTTGTCTACCAGTTCCTGAAAGGATAAAAACAGCGGAATGCTGATAATTGCCAGGCTGGCGAGGGTAATGCCCATACCTTTACGCGCCAGATGGAAGGGGGCAAAGCCCAGGACTAAGAAGGTCAGGGCTGCAGATAGTGCTATACCCACCAGGTTAGTGCTGAACAGCAAAATGGCACCGCCAGCCATCTCCAGATCGCCCCAACCCAAGCCGATGCCTACCACAGACAATGGAGGAACCAAAGCCACCGCGATGGCGACCCCCGCCAGGCTTTTGGCGACTTCTTCTTTCGCGTTGGCATAGGCGCCGGCAATGCCCGATATCACAGCAACCCCCAAATCCAACAAGGTAGGGGTTAGCCGTGCGCGCATCTCGGGGGTGAGGGTAGATAGCGGCATTAACCAAGTGACTAAAATAGCGCAGCAAAGGGCCAGCGCGATACCGCCGAACAAGGCCTTGGCGGCATTTTGTAATAAACTGCTGTCGGCTCTGGCCAGGCCCATCGCCAAAGAAATAATGGGGGCCATCATAGGGGCTAGGATCATCGCACCAATGATCACCGGGGCGGAATTGGCAAACAACCCAGTGACGGCCAGCAACACGCTCAGTACCATCAATACATAGAAAACTGGTGTAGCTTGGGCGTTTTCTCTGAGACTCCTGAACAGGTCACGAAATTCGTCTTCAGATGCATGGTGAAACACAGGGATGGGTTTATCCGCTAACTCCATAACTGCACTGCCACAGGGTAAGTGCGCCATCTTCAACTGATCTTTGCGGATATCTACACTGCCGTTACGTTCCGGGCTGGCTGGCTGCAAGAGCTGAATGTGCTTTTCGTGTATTTCGCAGACCAGTTCTTTGCTGCCCATGGCCAGACCATCAAGCTGATAGTTAACCCCTGTGGCGGCTCTAATGGTCAGACTGCGGGTTTTTAGCAGGCCGATACTGTCCGGCAGGTTTTTAGGATTGATACGGCCCTGAAACAAAAAACGCAGCATCAGCAGTAAAAATGCCACCACACTGCGCGGTGCGACTGCCACCAGAGACAGACGCCTGTCAGCCGGGTCGAGAACCTCGGTAAGCCCCCCGCCTAGCCAGGGGCGTCGCCTTTGCTCCAGCACCATCATACCCAGCAGTGCCAAGTTAATACGTTGCTCGGTGGCGGTGACCAGTTCATAAGCATGCAATTGCATCTGGCGAAATTTACCCAGCATTGTGGTCAGGGCCTGCCAGCGGGATAAGGCGTGTGAGGTATCCTTGAGATTAAATACCAGTAGCTCACCCACAATAATGCTGGAGAACACCGGGGTGCCGTTGCAGCTCAGGCTGTCGAAAGGACGACTTTCGGCATTCAGTAGTTTGTTGAACAGCTCCGGCAGTTTGTTGCCTGTTGGGCAAAATGCCCGGGCCGCGTGTTTACTCTGTGGGTGCGGTAAAATACCCAATTGCCACTGCAGTTCGGCCGCGTTGTTCCAGAGCATTTTGATACTGTCATCATTCAGGTAAAGCAGCACCCTTTCACCCTGGCCGGGTAATTCACTATTACCGAAAAGCCGGGCTTCAACCTGCTGGTCGCAGCTGGCCAGCAAACCGTCGATATCGATAGAACCGTCATGGATAAGATACGCCATGTGCAATCGGTTTCCTTGTTTCAACAACCAATGTTGCATGCTACTTTAGTGTAGGGACGGGCGTGGTGAAAGTCATGACTTGCTATAAGTCCTGTGATACTTTCCCGCCTCTAATTTTTTAGCTGGAACATAACATGCAAATTGCTGATAACGCCGTGGTACGTTTTCACTACGAAGTAAAACAACAGGATGGAGAAGTGGTAGATAGCAGCCGGGATGAGCAGCATCCTGTGGCGTATCTGCACGGCCATAACAATATTATGCCTGCGCTTGAAAAAGCCATGGTGGGTAAGGCGGCGGGAGACACTTTATCTGTGACTTTAGCTCCTGAAGATGCCTATGGCGAATATCAGGAAGGTGCTGAACAGCGTGTATCTCTTAAACATTTATCCGGCGCGGATAAATGGCAGCCTGGCATGCTGGCACTGGTGCATACTGATCATGGCCAGCGTCAGGTGCTGATTAAAAAAGTCGGTAAGTTTATGGCTACCGTAGATCTTAATCATCCATTGGCGGGTAAAACCCTGACATTCGATCTGGAAGTGATCGATGTTCGTGAAGCAACGGCTGAGGAAGTTGAACATGGCCACGCTCACGGTGAAGGTGGTCATCACCATCACTAATCATGGCTGCATGGGGCAATAGCCCCATGCACTTGCCAGCAGGAAGCAGTGAATTGACTGTAAAAACATCCCGCTTTGCATCTCGTCTGGATAAGGGCTTACTGCCCATCTTGTTATTTTTCCCGCTGATTTTGTGCCTGATTGGGGTGTGGGCATTTTTCCAATCGCCCTGGATTGGCGTTATGGCTGTGTTGCTAGCTTTGGTGCAAGCGGTTGTCAGTCTGGTGTATATCTGGCCTTGTTATTACCAGCTTACCGACACGCAACTGGAAGTACGTTGTGGCTTTACCAGAGTTTGTTTGCCCTATAAAGATATTCATCGTGTTGACGCCTGCAACGCTTCAATACCTTCTCCTGCGCTTTCATTACGACGCTTGGTTATTGAATCTAATCAGGGATTCTTGCTGGTTTCACCGGTCAATCGGAATAAATTTCAGCAAGAGCTGAGCTTGCGCATGCATGGCCGCTTCGTTGGCGACACGCATGAGCCTATGACAGAATCCGAAGACTTAGAGGTGGAAATATCACGTGAGTGACCTCGGGTTGGCCATGCTTTTAGCGCTGGCAGCGGGCTTGGCTATTCCCCTCGGTGGTTGGCTAGCCACCATTGGAAACTTCAGGGCTCGCTGGCTGGAGTTGGAATTTCGCCACTTTATTATCGCCCTGGGTGGTGGCGTGCTGCTGGGGGCTGTGGCACTGGTACTGATCCCCGAAGGATTAACGCAGACAGGAAAAGCTGGTTGGGCGATATTGGTTTTTTTCGCGGGTGGTGTGTGCTTTTTTGCTTTGGAGCGCATGCTGGGTGTTCGCAAGCGAGAAGCGCCGCAGTTAACCGGCATGTTACTGGACTTTATTCCAGAGGCGATTGCCCTGGGTGGATTGCTGGCGACCGGCAGTAAGCAGGCATTGCTGCTGGCGCTGCTCATTGGTGCGCAGAATTTGCCGGAAGGCTTTAACGGATATCGAGAGCTGGTGGGACTCAGCCATCGAAAGCCTGGCCAGGTGCTGGTGTTTATGTTGCTGCTGGCTTTGCTTGGCCCTTTCGCTGCCCTAACAGGGTATGTGTGGCTGGCAGATTACCCTGGCGTACTTGGCTTTATCATGTTGTTTGCATCTGGCGGCATACTATATCTGGTGTTTCAGGATATTGCGCCGCAAGCGCATTTGCAGAAACACTGGGGGCCGCCACTTGGCGCTGTACTCGGATTCGCCATTGCCATGGGGGGACAGATGCTACAACATGCCTGATGACGTGGTTTGCTGCTTAACGCTTAAGCTCGGCCCCGCAACTTTGCCGTATCACCAATTCCGCGGGTAAGAGTTTAGGTTGCTGCCTCTCACCTTTGATCAGACTGACCAGGCTTTTCACTAACATTTCTCCGGCCAGCCGGGTATTTTGATGTACTGTGGTCAGCGGTGGATTGGTAAAACTGGCGGCCAGAATATTATCGTAACCCACCACGGCAATTTGTTGCGGAATGGCCAGTTGCTTGTCATGCAGGGCCCGCATCACACCAATGGCAATCAGGTCACTGGCACAAACTATGGCATCCATTTTCTGACCAGTGCTCAGCAATTGCATGGCAGCCTGATAACCAGACTCCTCTGTGGTAATTGCATCAATTTGAATAGGTAAGGCGCTGGCGCCAGCCTGTGACAGGGCATGGCACATGCCACGGTAGCGCTCAAAAAATTCCGGACAGTGACTATCTGCGCCGCCGATAAAGGCAAAATGTTTACGGCCCTTTTGGATAAGGTGCTGGGTGATCTTGTAACCGCCCTGGAAGTTATCACAGGCGATGGATATTCCGGGGTGCTCCTTATCCACCGCGCCCCAAAGTACGAAATGGGTTTGCTGCTGTTCGAGTTTGGCCAGCTTGTCCTGATAATCCATGTAGTCGCCGTAGCCCAGTAAAATAATACCGTCGGCTTTGTTGGTATCCTCGTAATCTGCGTGCCAGTCGTCGCTGAGCTGCTGGAATGAAACCAGCAAATCATAGCCTTCCTGTGCTGAGGCGCGGGTTATGCTACCTAACATTGACAGGAAAAACGGGTTAATCATGGAGTCATCTGAAGTAGGATCTTCAAACAACAGCAGTGCCAAGGTTTTACTGCTTTTTTGTCTGAGGCTACTGGCGTTTTTATCAACCTTGTAATTCAGCTGTTTGGCAATGCTTTGCACTTTGTCCCGGGTTTCCTGATTAACCAATGGACTGTTACGTAGTGCACGAGACACTGTGGATTGCGACACACCCGCCAGATGGGCAATGTCGAAAGAGGTAGCCTTACCTTTCATGCTGATATGATCAAACCGCGGACAACCATGTATGCCCCTGTTATACACCAGCAAAGTTGGAATATCGACTTGCGAATTAAGAAAAAACAGGACAAGCGAGCATGGGCACTATGCCTGTGTAGTGGGTTTGTGTTTATCTGATAACGGCAAAAAAATAAGCCCCGGTTTACGGGGCTTATTTAGGGCTATTCAAGCAATTTCTGCTTATTTGGCAGCTTTCAGACCACGGTTGATGTCCAGGACATCCTGGTCAACTAGCGTACCGGCAGCTTGTTTCAGCTCCAGGTTGGCAACAATGTACTCATAGCGGGCAATCGACAAGTTACGGCGGGCGTTATACAGGTTACTGGTACTGTTCAACACGTCCACAATGGTCCGCGTACCCACTTCAAAGCCGGCTTCGGTTGCACTCAGGGCGCTTTCGGCCGACACAACAGCTTGTTCCAGGGCCTTGATACGGGAAATGTAGGCAGATACATCATAGAAGTTAGAACGTACATCACGTACTACTTTACGATACACCTGCTCGCGCTCTTCGCTGCTGGCAACAAACTGATGTCTGGCTTGATCGGTTTGCGAACTTACGCGACCACCGGAGTAAATAGGAATATCGACACTGATACCGATGGACGCGGTGTTGCAGCGATCACATCTTGTTACGCCGTCTACTTCTGACTCACTGGATGTGGCAGACGCACTGAAACCTACAGTTGGCAAGTGGCCTGATTTGGCAATTTCAATGTTTTGCTTGGCAATGTCTACGCCAAGTTTAGCCACGGTCAGCTCCAAGCTGCGCTCGTCAGCAATTTGCAGCCAGTCTTCCACGCGGGCGGGAGTCGGTGTGGCGGTACTGAAACTTTCCGTATTCAGTACATTCAATTCGCTATGATAGCTGCCGGTAATTTCACGCAAACCTTCACGGCGGATTTCTACGGTATTTTGTGCAGTGATCTCTTTGGCCACCGCATTATCAAACAGCGATTGCGCTTCGTGCACATCGGTAATGGCGGTCAGACCAACAGCGAAGCGCTGCTTGGTTTGCTCCAACTGACGCTCAATGGCGCGTTTCTCAGCCTGAGCAAATTCCAGGTCATCCAGTGCTTGTAAAACCAGGAAGTAGGCATTCGCAACACGTACTATCAACGCCTGCTGTGCTTGAGCGTAAGTGGCATTTGCCTGAGTGGCAGTCAATTCAGCCCGGTCCAGGGTTTTCCAGTAGCTGTGATCATAAATTGATTGACGCAAGCTTAGGGTGGCGCCATTACTTTCACCGTTGCTTTCCCAACGATCCAAGCTGGCTCCCACAGA
Organism: Bowmanella yangjiangensis; assembly: GCF_017255015.1. Lineage (GTDB taxonomy): Bacteria > Pseudomonadota > Gammaproteobacteria > Enterobacterales > Alteromonadaceae > Bowmanella > Bowmanella yangjiangensis. The sequence goes on from NZ_JAFKCS010000004.1 coordinate 248,725, forward strand.
TAAATCGATTTGTGGTAATAGGCTAGCGCGGCTGATTCCAACAGCGGATTGGGCAGCATCTTTGCGTGCTTGCGCAGCAAGGATAGTAGGGTCTTTTTGCAGGGCCTGTTGATAAACCTGATACAGGTCATCTGCAAAAGCTTGTGAGGTCACGCTAACGCCTACAAGCAAAGACAGCAAAGTTTTTTTCATGAGTATTCCTACGAGATGATGAGCTCGATCACAATTCCGATTAATTGCTGCAAAGTCTAAGTAAATCAAGCGCTAACTGTAACCTTTTTAGGGTAACACTGCGTGTTCAAGTGTAACAGAATATTTAACCACCAGAATGATGCGGTGTCAGGCCGGTGGTGGCTATGCTAGGCTTTCGCCCACAATCTACCAGAAAACTGAGCGAAAATTGAAAGGGATACCGGGTAATTGCGACGACAAGGTGCAAATGCTGGATAAACAGCCGTTATACAAGGGCTTTTTTACCATGCTCAAGTACAGTTTTCGGCACAAGCTGTTCGCTGGCGGATGGAGTCCGATGCTGCACCGCGAAATTTTCGAACGGGGACATGCGGTGGCGGTACTACCATATGACCCGGTGCGTGATGAAATCGTTTTAATTGAACAGTTTCGGGTTGGGGCCATGGCTACCTCCGACAACCCTTGGTTGTTCGAATGCATTGCCGGCATCATTGATAAAGGAGAGAGTCCAGAACAGGTTTGCCTGCGAGAAGCGCAAGAAGAAGCCGGGCTGCATATCACGCGTTTGCATCCCATGCTAAGCTATTTGTCCAGCCCAGGCGGAACCACAGAGCGTTTATACCTGTATGTGGGTGAATGCGATGCATCTCAGGCGCAAGGAGTTCATGGCCTGGCTGAGGAAGGTGAGGACATACGAGTGCATCGGATGTCTTCTGTGCAGGCATTAGCCATGCTCAATGATGGGCAGGTAGATAACGCCGCCACCTTGATTTCCCTGCAGTGGTTTGCCCTGCATAAACAAAAGTTGATTGAGCTTTGGTGTGAGTAATACCAGGATACTGAAAAAACATGTGCCACAACTTGCCACCCTGCACGCCGTGTGTGAGGCGAATTATGGTCGCCTATTAAGACTGCTGCCGGACTTGGATCAGCAGAAACTTGAGTATTGCTTTTCTGCCGGCAAAGGCATGAGTTATCGGATTCAAATTCAGCTCTGTGAGCCATACACCACCACGGTGGAAATGCGCCAACTGACCGATGGTTTGCCTGCATATTTGCAGCCTGTGATGCAGATTCGCTTGTACCACGATGCGCGTATGGCCGAAGTGCTGGGTTTTCAGCATATGGGTAAATTCAAACCAAGCTACCCCTATCCGAATAGCTTGATGCATCAGCGCAACGAAAAAGAACTGGTGAATCATTTTCTGTCTGAGTGGTTAGGCTTTTGCTTACGTCACCTCTCGGCTACCTCTCTTGATCAACGCGGATGAGTGACACGCCTTTTTGCCTGATTCAGATCAGCGATTGCCACTTGTTTGCCGATGTCGACCGCTGTGGATATGGGCAAATCAATCCATATCAAAGCCTGATTAAGGTCCTGACTCTGGCGGCTGATATAGCACCCGATGCACTCTTGCTCAGCGGAGACATCAGCAATGATTGTACCGCACAAAGTTACCAGCATCTGGCCTCGCTGATAGAAGCGTACTTGCCTGGTGTGGACTGGCATCTCATCCCCGGCAATCACGACGATACGGTGCAAATGCAGCGCTTATTTTCAGCGCAGATGACTTGTTTAGAACAGCCGGTGGTAATGGGTCGTTGGATGTTACATGGATTGGATAGTCAGTTTCAGGGCACGCTGGGTAAGGTGGAAGTAGAACAACTTGCCAAGCTGCAGGACAAACTAAAGGCGTTTCCTGACCATCACCATGTGGTGGCTGTACATCATCACCCTATCGCGTGCAATGGGTGGATGGACAAACATGCCTGGGTGAACAGTGAGTTGTTTTTGCAATGGCTGGATACTCAACCTGCTATTCGCCTAGTATTACACGGCCATATTCATACGGACCTTAGTTGGTCACGTGGGCAAAGCTTGATTCAGGCCTGCCCGTCGAGCTGCTGGCAATGGACAGTGGATGCGGATTTCGGGGTGGCGGATGATGCACCTGGCTTACGTTGCATCCGGCTTTTTGCCGATGGCAGGATAGCATCCGAAGTACACAGAATTTTGCCTTAACGTCTTTTTAGGGATTTTGGACTTCATTTATGACTGACCACGTACTGATTTATCTGCACGGTTTTCTTAGCTCGCCGCAATCGGTTAAAGCCCAGCAAGTTGCAGATTTTATGGCAAAAAACGCCGTTAACATCACCTTGGAAGTGCCGCAATTGGCCAACTTTCCGCAGGCAGCTCTGGCACAAGCCAAACAGATTGCCAAGCGGCATCAGGGCAAAGCCCTGACCTTTATCGGTAGTTCAATGGGTGGTTTTCTGGCTACCCATCTGGTCAATGAATTTGGTGGCCGTGCGGTGCTCATTAATCCCGCGGTGGATCCCCATAAGTTGCTGGCGAATTTCCTTGGTGAGCATCAAAACCCCTATACCGGGGAGCGTTTTACCTTAACCCAGACGCATGTGGAGGATTTGCAAGCCCTGGCCATTCAACAATTACGGGAGCCGCAAAATCTGTGGGTGTTGTTGCAGCAAGGGGATGAAACGCTGGATTATCGGCTGGCGGAAGCTTTGTACCGAGACTGCCATTTAACTATTGAGCCCGGAGGCAATCATGCTTTTGAGGGATTTGAACGCTATCTGATGAGTATTTTGGCTTTTTTGCAGGGGCAACCTAAGCCCGGGCAGCGAGATCTTTTCAGCGTGCAGGATACGACAATTGCCCGCCCGGCAGTGACTTGATAACATCAAAAAATCTGCCGTTGTCCCCTGCTAAAGAAACGGCCTGAATTAACCTCAAAACTGTAGAAATTGCATGTCAAATCAAAGCTATAACGCAGAAGCCATAGAGGTATTAAGTGGCCTGGATCCGGTCAAGCGCCGCCCCGGAATGTATACCGATACGACCAGACCTAACCACCTGAGTCAGGAAGTTATCGACAACAGCGTGGATGAAGCGCTGGCCGGGCATGCCAGCAGCATTAAGGTTACCTTATTTGAAGATCAATCGCTGGAGGTGATTGACGATGGTCGTGGCATGCCAGTGGATATTCACCCTGAGCATGGCATCAGCGGTGTTGAGCTGATCATGACCAAGTTGCATGCAGGCGGTAAGTTCTCCAATAAGAACTACCAATTTTCCGGTGGTTTGCACGGGGTGGGGATTTCTGTAGTAAACGCCCTGTCTAACAGGGTTGAGGTAACGATTCGCCGGGATGGCCAGGTTTATCAGATGGCCTTCGCGAATGGCGATAAGGTAGAAGAGTTGCAGGTGATTGATACCTGCGGTAAACGCAATACCGGCACCAGGGTGCGTTTCTGGCCGGATAGTCAGTATTTCGACTCGCCTAAATTTTCCGTTTCCAAGTTGCTGCACGTGCTGCGTGCCAAAGCCGTACTGTGTCCGGGTTTGCGTATTCGTTTTGACGACAAGGTCAATAACCAAAGCCATGAATGGTATTTTGAAGATGGCCTGCGTGATTACCTGTTTCAGTCGGTCGGGGAGAGCATCAGTATCCCTGCCGAAAGTCCTTTTGTCGGCAGTATCGCCGGAAACCATGAAGCCGCTGACTGGGCGGTGATCTGGTTGCCCGAAGGCGGTGAAATTGTTACTGAAAGCTATGTGAACCTGATCCCCACTGCGCAGGGCGGAACCCATGTAAACGGTTTGCGTCAGGGGCTGCTGGAGTCCATGCGGGAATTCTGTGAATTTCGCAACCTGCTGCCGCGCGGGGTTAAACTGACCCCCGAAGATATCTGGGACAGATGTAGTTATATTCTGTCCACCAAGATGCAGGACCCACAGTTTGCCGGTCAAACCAAAGAACGTTTATCGTCCCGTCAGGCCGCCGCATTCGTATCAGGGGTGGTCAAAGATGCCTTTAGTCTGTGGTTGAACCAGCATACAGACATCGCCGAACAGCTGGCAGAAATGTGTATCAGCAATGCCCAGCGGCGCCTGCGACAGGTAAAAAAGGTTGAACGCAAAAAAGTGACTCAGGGCCCCGCTCTGCCAGGCAAGCTCACCGATTGCTCCAGCCAGGATACCAGCCGTAGTGAGCTGTTTCTGGTGGAAGGGGACTCGGCAGGCGGAAGCGCCAAACAGGCCCGCGATCGTGAAATCCAGGCGGTGATGCCGCTACGGGGTAAGATTCTTAACACCTGGGAAGTGGAGTCCAGTCAGGTGCTGGGCTCGCAGGAAATCCATGATATTTCGGTGGCCCTTGGCATTGATCCGGACAGCACGGATTTATCCGGTCTGCGCTATGGCAAGGTATGTATTCTGGCGGATGCGGACTCGGATGGTTTGCATATTGCCACGTTGTTGTGTGCCTTGTTTATTCGTCATTTCCGTGCCTTGGTTGACCATGGCCATGTGTATGTGGCCATGCCGCCACTGTTTCGAATTGATGTGGGCAAAGAGGTGTTCTATGCCCTGGATGAAGGCGAAAAGCAGGGCATTCTGGATCGTATTGAAGCGGAAAAGATGCGAGGCAAGGTGAATGTGCAGCGCTTTAAAGGCCTAGGTGAAATGAACCCGCTGCAATTGCGTGAAACTACCATGGATCCCAACACCCGCAGACTAGTGCAGCTCACTGTAGACGACGATGCCCATACCCATGAATTAATGGATATGCTGCTAAATAAAAAGCGCGCCGGTGATCGCAAGGAATGGCTGGAGAATAAGGGCAACTTGGCGGTTATCCAATAACGTACTTGTTGCAAGCGCTGACGAAATTAAACAAGGGCTGATATTCAGCCCTTTTTTATAAGTACCTATTGCACCGCGGCCATATACTCGCCCAGCTTGGCTTTATCTTCAGCACTTGCTTCTTGGAGTGGCTGGCGTGGGATACCGGCATCTATGCCCAGTAAACTCAAACCAGCCTTAATGGTTTTGGGTAAACCGCCTGCAACTATGTAATGCAGCAAAGGCAACTGTTGATAAAAATGTTGCCGGGCCTTTTCCAGCTCCCCGCAGCGCACAGCTTGATACAGTGCTTTAGGGTGTTTGCCAAGCAGATTAGGCGCGGCGGTGCACCAGCCACTGGCTCCTGCACATAATGCTTCCAGTGCCAGCGGGTTGCAGCCGTTGTAAAAGGGCAGCTTGCCTTGCGACAAACTGAAAATTTTATGCATACGCTGGATATCGCCACTGCTCTCTTTGACCATGCAGACATTGTCAATCTCAGCCGCCATTTTCACAATCAACTCCGGTGACATATCCACGCCACTGGTGCCGGGGTTGTTGTAAACCATAATGGGTAGCGAGGTAGAATCTGCTATGGCTTGGTAATAGGCCTGAATTTCGCTGTCGGTGAGTTTCCAGTAAGACACCGGGATAACCATGATGGCGTCTGCCCCAATACGCTCTGCATACTTCGCCTTTACGATGGCGGCGGAGGTGGTGAGCTCGGAAATGCCGATAATCACTGGCAATCGCTTGTTGACTGTTTTAACCGAACATTCGGCGACGTTCATCCATTCTGCCAGGCTCAGGTAGGCGCTTTCTCCTGTGCTGCCTAGTGGGGCAATGGCATCACAGTCTTGCTCAATCAAGTGCTCCAGGCTTTGTGTTAATGCGGCAAGGTTTATCTCGCCGTTGCCTGAATGAAAGGGGGTAACCGGATAGGCAATAATGCCGGATAGTTGCATGGGAAACTCCTTATATGCAGTCGGGATGTTGTTTCAATGCTTGCCTGGCGTAGTAGGCAAAATTCACTTTATTGCGCTTGTCTGTGGATACCCAGTCATGGGCTTCTCGTGCGAGCGATTCGGGTAAGGGCTGGATTTGCCCGGCGGCCATGGCTAATAGCTGAAGCTTTGCCGCTCGTTCAATCAAAATGGCCAGATTGCAGGCTTCCTCAATGCTTTTCCCGACCACCAATTGACCATGATGAGCGAGCAAAATAGCGCGATTGTTCCCCAAGGCCGCGGAGATAATCTCCCCTTCCTCATTGCCAACTGGAACCCCCGGCCATTCACGCAAAAACGCACAATCCTGATAAAGTGCGCAGGTATCCATCTGGGCAATTTGCAGTGGTACCGCAAGCATGGCCAAGGCGGCTACATGGGTTGGATGAGTGTGAATGATGCAGTTCACTTCTGGATGCTGGCGATAGATCCAGGTATGAAAGCGATTGGCTGGGTTAGCCATGCCGTTGCCATCCAAGGGTTCTAGATCGGCATTCACCTCCATCAGGTTGTCCGCCGTGATTTCATCAAAACCCAGACCGAATGCCTGAGTGATAAAGGTATCGTCTTTTGTCGCGCGACAGGTGATTTGTCCTGCCAGCCCGGCATCATGACCTTTGTCGAATAAGATTCTGCAAGTAAGTGCGAGTTTTTGCCTGTCGCTTAGCAGGGGGTCCTGAATCACCTGATTCATCCGGTGTTGTGCACCCTGCATCAGCTCTTGTTTAGAAAATGCCGCCGTCTTCATAAAGCCTCCGGTGTATGGGGTTGGTGTGAAGGCAAATTAGCGATATTCTGGCCCCCTATAAACATCCAGTTTTTTAATTCACACTGGTCCAGGAGGGGCAATGCTCAGGCCATGGCCTTTACATATCCGCCTTGATGACGTATCTGGCTCGACTTTGCAGGAAAGGCTGTTGAACTGCTTGATTACACAGATTCAGCAGGGGCGGCTGCAACCGGGTGATGTATTGCCTGGGAGTCGGGTGTTGGCTGAACAACTCGGGGTGAACAGAAAGACGGTGCAATGGGCATTTGATGACATGATTGCCCAAGGTTGGTTGGTCAGTGAACCTCGGCGTGCTACCCGTGTTAGCCCGGTACTACCTGAAGTGCGAGAACTGGAAAAGGTACTTGTGCCGGCGCATGCGAAATTGAGAGTGCCAAATAAGTTGGATGCCATGCAGCCGGCGGCCTCTTTGGCCGAGCAGGAACAGCGAGTGAGTAACGACGGCACCCCAGATTTACGCCTTATTCCTTACGAAGAGCTGGCTAGGGCAACCCGGCGTGGGTTGCTGGAGTCTATTCGCAGTGGCACGCTGGGGTATGGCGATCCACGAGGGACACCAAGGCTGCGTCGGGCCATCCAGCAGATGCTAACGCAAGACCGCTTTATGCGTGTCGCGCTAGAGCAGATCTGCGTGGTTAGGGGCAGTCAGATGGGGATCTTTCTTTCCGCCCAGCTCCTTGACCCAAGCAAAGGGGTCATAGTTATGGAAACACTTAGTTACCCACCGGCACGTGCGACCTTTACATCACTGGGATTTGAGGTGGTAGATTGCCGACAGGATGAGCAGGGCCTGGATACCGAACATTTATACGAGCTACTGCAAAAACACTGTGTGGCAGCGGTGTATACCACCCCACATCATCAATACCCCACGACGGTTTGTATGTCTTCGGCTCGGCGATTGGCCTTGTTGAATTTGTCCCTCCAGTATGATTTTGTGGTCATCGAAGATGACTATGATCATGAATTTCACTATGACAATCGGCCTGTGGCTCCCCTTGCCAGCCTGGAGGATGCACAAAATGTCATTCATATTGGTTCGCTTTCCAAAGTATTCGCGCCGGGACTGCGTTTGGGTTACATGGTTGCAGGGGCGGAGCTGATAGATCGTATTGCCGGGCAAATCATGCTGGTGGATAGGCAAGGCAATGCCATCGTGGAACTTGCTGTTGCAGACCTAATGGAGAGCGGTTTGGTTAAAAGGCATATCCGCAAGGCTCGTAAGGTTTATCAGCAGCGTCGTGATCTTGCCGCTAGCTTATTGTTTGAAGCACTAGCAGATAAAGTGAGTTTCGATTTACCAGCCGGAGGAATGGCCCTATGGCTTCGCTGCTCGAAGGTTTTGTCTGAAGAGGCGCTAGCACAACTCAGATTACTTGGGTTTATCGGAGAGCACTTTTTCGCACAGGGAGAAGATAAGGGCGTACATATTCGATTTGGTTTCGCTTCACTAAACGAGCAGGAAATCGCCGAGTCTGTGCAGCAGTTACAAAAATGCTTGTTGGACCAGGGAATTTAGCTAAGGTCGATTCTGTCAATTGACGACCAGTGTGGTTAAATACAGCATCTTAACTTCACTTTGTTGAACATGGAATATCAATGATAAAGGCTAGCAAGTGGCTGGTGTTTGGCCTGGGTACAACAATATTAGTAATGCTGATGGTGGCCGGATTGACGCTTTTTCTGGTGGTGGAAGATAAACCATGGGTACAGGAAGACTTGGCAGGCCAATTAGAGCATGCAGATGAAGTTCAACCACTACTGCAACAGTTGACAGGGTTATTAAAGCGCAGTCGTTACCAGCAATTTGTGCAGTTGAGCCGTCCACAATTGCAAAGTCTGGCAGGGTTAGCCCAGCGGGCGGCACCAAAATTACAGGGGCAGATTGGACTAAGCAATGAGCTGGGATGGATGGTTTGGAGCTATCATTTACCTGGCAATCCCTTCGGTGAATATTTGAATGTCAGTGCTGAGCTGTTGCCTTCCGAAGGAGTAAAACTAGGGACTCTAAAAATTGGGGGAATTAGCCTGCCTGGCGAGCGGGCGCAGGCGGCGCTTCTTTGGTTGTTAGATTGGAAGCTGGGTGAAACCTTGGCTTCGGATTTTGTTCAGCGCATCCAGCAAGTTCATTTGAGCGAAGACAGAATGCTGGTGCGAGTGGCCCCTTTTGATGATCTTGTTGCCAAGCTCAAGGCGTTGCCCAAGTCTAATCTGTCGGAAGCCGATGAACTGCGTCGTCAGCGGGTGCAATACTATCTTGCAGAATTACAGCAAATGCCAATGCCTAAGTCGGATATTTCTCTGGGAATTCTGCTTGGTCATGTATTTGATAAAGCCAGGCAACGCACTCAATCAGGGGCGGTGGCCAGCGTAGAAAATGAAGCGGCAATAATGGCGCTTGCTATATTTGCTGGAAGCCATCGTTTTTCGCATTTTATCGGTGATTTGAGCGGAGAAAGTGGCAAGATCCAAACCATTTCCACGCATACCACTTTAGCCCAGCGCCGTGACCTGAGTTTGCACTTTCTCTATTCAGCGGCGATAAAACTGCTGTCTGAACAAGGTATTAGCATTGCCATTGGCGAATTTAAAGAACTGATGGACAGAGCCAAAAAAGGCAGTGGCTTCAGCTTTGTAGACCTGGCAGCAGATATGACCGGCATTCGTTTTGCTGAGTTGGCAACCCACCCGGCTACGGCTGAAAATTTTCAGCAGATGATGGCTGGACTAGGTAACGAAGCTTTGTTCTTTCCATCGGTAGATGGCTTGCCCGAAGGCTTCGATAAACAGGCATTTAAGCAGCGTTATCAGCAAGTCGATAGCCAGGCTTACAAAGCTGAACTGGAAGAAATTCAAAAGCGCATTGACCAATTGGCTCTTTATCAAGGTTGATAGTGCATAGCGTTCATGTGCAATTCGGTGTCATGAAAAGCTTAGTGTTTAGTCATTCTACAAGTCAGGAGTAGTAAGTTTGGAAGTTTGGTTGGAAAGGGCCCTGGAGTTTATTGTGGGTCATAAACTGGTGATGTCGGTGGCCTTCGGCGCATTGTTTCTTGTGGTGCGTCAGTGGATCCTGCGACTGATCCGTAGACGAGCCAAACGCAAAGATGAAGATAAGCGACATGTAGTTAACGCCATTAAGAATGCGACTAACTTCATGTTGGTTTTGTTTTTACTGGTGGTATGGTCAACCGAACTACAGAATCTGGCACTGTCTATTGCTGCTTTTATGGTTGCTATTGTATTGGCGACCAGAGAATTTATTCAGTGCATTATGGGCTTCCTGTACGCCACTAGTACTCGTATGTTCAGGGTGGGCGACTGGATCCAGGTGGGCAACTATCATGGCGAGGTAATGGAGTCTCACTGGTTTACTCTGACCTTATTGGAAGTCGATATGGAGACCTACCAATACACAGGTAAGACCTTGAATCTGCCAAACAACTTACTGGTCACCAGTACGGTTAAAAACCTCAATTATTTGAAGCGTTATGCCAGCCATACCTTCACCTTGGTGAGGGATCAGACGGTCAATGTGTTTGCCTTTAAGCAGGAATTACTTAATCGAGCGCGCGGCCATTGTGAGCATTTCAGGGATGTTGCTATGCGTTACAACAATCTTATTCAAAAGCGTCTGGATGTGGTAATTGCCGGGCCTGATCCTGATATAAGGGTAACCACCAATCATCTTGGTGACACTGAAGTGCGGATTAAAATCTTTTGTCCCACTGAGCAAGCGACAGAGATTGAACAAAAAATTACCGAGGACTTTATGTCCTTGTGGTTCGCTAGTTCAACACCAAGCCTTGCTCAGATATCTAATGTGGAATTATCGGAAAAAACATCAGAATAAAGTAAATACCTGATAAATTGGGTTAGAGCTGAAAAAAGCCGGTCTAACTTTGCGTTAACCGGCTTTTTTTAATGAGTAAATTAAAAAGCTGTTTGTTTGTTGAGCAAGTTTTTAAATGGTTAACATAGCTAAAATTCAAGATTTTTAACTAATAATTTGATTAAAATCAATATGTTGGTTTTTGTTCTTGGTATTTTGAATATGGATGACACGACTCATTTTTAACAGACCTAGTGCTTATAATGGATTGGTGTTAATTACTCGATATCAGAAGGTTTTTCATCGGTTTCATCAGCCTTATTGAATAGCGCCCTGATCTGCAATAATTCTTCTTCAAAACGCCAATCATGGATCTGAATCTCAAAGGGGTCGGTTAGCTGAATGCTGCTAATTTCCATACGTGACCAATCAGGTACAGGAAAGGCTTTCATCTCGCTGCCAAAATCATCTTGCAACTGGCAGGCATAAAAGCGAAAGCCTGCTTCGTTTTCACCGAGAAATGCACCTACCTCTACATTAAATCCGGTTTCTTCCCAGGTTTCACGATGAGCCGTACATTGCGCGCTTTCTTGTCCGTTACTCAAACCGCCAGGCAGGTCTAATTTACCTGAATGTCGATGACCTATAGTCAGCAACCATTTGTCGATTTTTATTAGGCATGCGGCGTTACCGGGAGTAGCCTCCTTAGTCTGTTCCTTGACCCGGCACATGGGATCGGCCGGAGGCTCTGAAGAGCATGCCAGAAGGAAGCATATACAGGCGATAAGGGCAGTAATTCGCAAAGCACAGAGATCTTGCAGAAAGGATGCCGCCCATATTAGGCGGATGGTCAATACGGATCAATACTTCGGGCTTATCTCTGCCATACTGCATTAGCTGATATAAAAATGCGCGCCGTAGAACAGCGTAGCGAGTAAAAACAATGAATTACCTTTGGGACAACAGGCTAGATGACCAATAAACGCAATATTTCACCTGTCTTGATCATTTTGCTGCTGGTCGCAGCGTTAACCGTATATGTTTATCTGCCAAATGAACAAGAGCAAAACCAGCGAATGATGCAGGTTGTGCCAGTTAAAGTGCAGGAAGTTAAAGAGCAGGAATTTGCCGTGCTTATTGAAGCTCTTGGCACCGCCAGGGCAAATGAGGCCGTTGCCATCACCGCATTGGAAAGCGAGATCGTCGACAGTATTGTCTTTGATGACGGTGATCTGGTTGAGAAGGGGCAATTGTTGGTCAGCCTCAATAACCGTGAGGAAAAAGCCAGGGTCAATGAGTTAGAAGTTAATCTGCAGGAAGCAAAACGTCAGTTGGTGCGCATCCGTGATTTGGCCAAAGAAAATGCTACCTCTGCGCAATTGTTGGATGCCCAGGAAGCCCGTGTAAATGCTCTGGCTGCGCAGTTGGAAGTGGCTAATGCACGCTTAGCTGAGTTGGAGATTCGAGCTCCTTTTAGGGGGCGGTTAGGAATTCGGCGGATTAGTAAAGGTGCTTTGGTTAAGCCTGGCGATGTGATTACCACCCTCGATGATCTCACTCAGATTAAAGTGGACTTCAGTATTTCTGAATCTCACTTGCCGGATGTTGCTAAAGGGCAGTTGGTCATTGCCAGTACTGTTGCATATCCTGGGGAAGCGTTTCACGGAGAGATTTCCAGTTTAGATTCGCGTATTGACCCTGTAACCCGTGCCGTGCAGGTCAGGGCGATTATTGATAATACTGAACTAAAGCTACGCCCTGGAATGCTGCTGCAAATTAATCTGCAAAAACAGGTACTGAATACCCTGATATTGCCTGAAGGGGCGCTGCTACCTATTCAGGACAAACAATATGTCTATGTTGTCGACAGTGACAATAGGGCACATCAGACCGAAGTCAATGTTGGTCGGCGTAAGCCTGGGGTGGCGCAAATTCTGTCGGGGATTGAATCCGGTGACAAGGTGGTGGTTGAAGGTACCTTGCGTTTAAGTGAAGGCGTTCAAGTCAGGATCCAGGAGTAACCATGCTGCTGTCAGATTTATCGGTTAAACGTCCGGTCTTTGCCTCGGTCGTCAATTTACTCCTCATTGTGTTTGGTGTAGTTGCAGTGAGCATGCTGTCACTGCGTGAATACCCGGATGTGGATGCCCCTATTGTTTCTATTAACACCAACTATCCTGGTGCTTCTGCAAATATTGTCGAAAGCCGTATTACCCAACTGTTGGAAGACCGAATCAGCGGTATTGAAGGCATAAAGAACATTACCTCCAGCAGCCGTAACGGCCGCTCATCTATTAGTATTGAATTTGAACTGCACCGCGATATCGATGCTGCTGCCAATGATGTGCGCGAGCGCGTGAGCCGTGCATTAAACAACTTGCCCGAGCAAGCGGATCCGCCCGAAGTGTTTAAATCGGATTCTGATGAAGATGTCGTGGTGTGGTACAACCTGCGTAGTGACACTATGTCGGTGATGGAACTCACGGACTATGCTGACCGTTACATTGTTGACCGATTAGCTATTGTTGACGGTGTGGCCCGGGTGCAAATAGGTGGAGGACGCACCTATGCCATGAAGGTTTGGCTTGACCGCAATGCGATGGCAGCGCGTAACATCACAGTTACAGATATCGAGCAGGTGATTCGGGCCGAAAACGTGGAATTGCCAGCTGGGGTTATCGAGTCGGATGACCGGGATTTTGAAGTTCGGGTGGCGAGAACCTTCCTGACGCCTAATGATTTCTCGCAGCTAACCATAAAAACCGGCGATGACGACGGCTATCTGGTGAGATTGGGTGAAGTTGCGCGGGTAGAACTGGCCGCCGAGGACGATGAAACAGAGTTTCGTGGCAATGGCGTGAATATGATTGGCCTTGGTATTGTTAAGCAATCCAAAGCCAATACGCTGGATGTGGCTATTGCTGCCAGAAAAGCCATCGCCGACATTGAAACCAATCTGCCAGGGAATATTTTTATTGTCCCCAGCTATGACTCGTCGGTGTTTATCGAAGATTCCATTGATGAAGTGTATGAGACCCTGGCTATTGCCATGGCTATGGTGGTGATTGTTATTTATCTCTTCCTTGGCAATGTGCGAGCCACCATCATTCCTGCCGTTACAGTACCCGTATCCTTAGTGGCGGCATTTATGGTGCTGTATATGCTGGGTTACTCCATCAACTTGCTGACCTTGCTGGCACTGGTTTTAGCTATTGGATTGGTGGTGGACGACGCCATCGTGGTGCTGGAAAACATATACCGCCGGGTGGAAATGGGCGAGCCACCTCTTCTGGCTGCGTACCGGGGGGCCCGTGAAGTCGGCTTTGCGGTAATCGCCACTACTTTGGTGCTGGTCGCGGTGTTTTTGCCACTGGTATTTTTACAGGGCAATATCGGCAGGTTGTTTACCGAATTTGCTGTAGCTATTGCCGCTGCGGTGGCATTTTCCAGTTTCACCGCACTAACCTTATCTCCCATGTTATGTTCTAAGATCCTGCAAAAGCGAGAGCGGGGAAGTTGGTTTGGGCGCTTTGTTGATAAAGGCTTTACGAAATTAGAGCGCGGCTATTTCAATTCCCTGGGCAAAAGTCTGCATCAGCCTGTTGTGAGTTTTTTAATGGTGGCCGTGAGCCTGGTGGCGCTTTATGGTCTTTCCAGCAAAATACCCAGTGAGTTTGTGCCAAGAGAAGATCGCGGTAACTTCTTTATTATGATGCAGGCCGCTGAAGGGGCCAGCTTTGAAAGCAACAGCCGCAATATTGCCAAGATTGAGGCTATTTTGCTGCCCTATCTGGCAGAAGGCGAAGTGAATCGGGTACTGGTACGCACGCCCGGCTTTGGTGGGTCGGCGGGTATTGCTATTGTCGGTGCCGTAGACTGGCAGGATCGACAGCGCTCTACATTCGAGTTGATGAATGAAGTGAGCGCCAAGATATCCGAAATTCCCGATGTCAGAGCCTTTGCCATTATGCGCAGCAGTCTGGGAGGCCGTGGTATGGGCCGACCAGTACAGTTTGTATTGAAAGGCGATACCTATGAAGACTTAGTCGAGGCCAGAGATATCGTTATGGCCAAGGCGGCAGAAAATCCGGGGTTGGTCAGATTAGATAGTGACTACAAGGAAACCTGGCCGCAGCTTCTGGTGAAGATTAATCGTGACCGTGCGGCTGATTTAGGCGTATCAATTGGTGATATCGGCCGGACTTTGGAAACCATGCTGGGTCAGCGCCGTGTCTCTACCTATCTGGATCGCGGGCAAGAATACTATGTGATTATGGAGGGCAACAAAGAAGACTACCGCTCGCCACAAAGCATTGAAAATTTGTATGTTCGCTCCAAGCGCAGCGGTCAGTTGATCCCTATGGATAACCTGCTGACTTTTGAAGAAGGAGCAACGTCCTCCACGCTGAACCGTTACAATCGAATGCGTTCCATTACTATTACTGCCAACCTGGCTGATGGCTATACCTTAGGTGAGGCATTGACCTTCCTGAACAAGGTAGTGGATGAAGAATTATCCGATACTATCGCCGTGGACTATCGCGGTGAGTCGCTGCTTTATCAGGAGTCAGGCAATTCTATCCTGTTTATTTTTGCTCTGGCGTTGGCCGTGACCTATTTAGTGCTTGCCGCCCAGTTTGAGAGTTGGATACATCCTTTGGTGATTATGCTGACCGTGCCTTTGGCACTGCTTGGGGCATACATAGGCCTGTATTTAAGTAATCTCTCAATCAACATATATAGCCAGATTGGACTGGTTATGTTGATCGGGCTGGCCGCGAAAAACGGTATTTTGATTGTTGAGTTTGCCAACCAACTGCGTGACGTGGGCGTCGAGTTTGAGCAAGCTCTCAAGCAGGCTGCCAGACAAAGGTTACGCCCCATAGTGATGACAGGATTCACCACGGTTTTCAGCTCACTGCCTTTGGTACTCGCCAGTGGCCCAGGCTCAGAGAGCCGCATGGTTATAGGTATGGTGATTTTCGCCGGTGTGATGATGGCAACCTTTATGACGCTTTATGTGGTGCCCACGGCCTATTTCTGGCTGGCACGCCACACCGATTCGCCGCTGCGTCGCACGCATGAGCTGGAGCGCTTGGACGACGAAATACCTTATCGTAAAGGCGAGCTGGAATAGCTCGCCTTTACTAAGGGTTTATCGTTCCTACTGGTTGCTGGCCTTGATGAAGGGCACTAAGGCCAACCAGCAAGCGTCTGGGATGGGGAGAGCCGGTAATCTTGTAAAAACTGTGGCCTCGGCGTCTGAGCTTATAGCGAATGTGGCGGTCCCGAAGGATGGGATTGTCGACCTGTTCGTGCCAGATTGCGCCAAAGCTAAAGGCCATATCTTCCAAGCGATGAACAAAGAAAGAGTAAAGTCCTTGCTCTCGTTTCTCGCTTGGAATAACAACATCAAAAATCTTCAGAGCGCGGTAACACATGCCATCGTGGTCGATATCGCCAACGGCTAGATTAACGACTCCACCGTCAGAAGAAACGCGTTGAAATCTATGCCCCTTCATGGGATCCCATTCATCAACCCAGTCCAATGCGTTGATCATTAAAGCTTCAATACAGCGGTAAGACATGACTGCAAACCTCTTAACTGACACCCCAAGATAACT
This sequence comes from Bowmanella yangjiangensis, assembly GCF_017255015.1. Lineage (GTDB taxonomy): Bacteria > Pseudomonadota > Gammaproteobacteria > Enterobacterales > Alteromonadaceae > Bowmanella > Bowmanella yangjiangensis. Next base: position 264,815 of record NZ_JAFKCS010000004.1, read on the forward strand.
CCCGAAGCAATAACGACTAGCTTGGAGATCCTATTCTGTATCGGCAGGCATCGACAAAAATTAGCGGTTATCAATGATCAAGTGCTTATGAACACTCTTTTCTAGCGTAGCAGTAATCTGGGAAGTATGAGGGGCAGTAGATAAAAAAATACCCCCTGCGAGCAGGGGGTATGTTAATCGATGTCTTGATTTAGCTGAACTTACTCGTCCAGGAAGCTTCTCAACTGCTCAGAGCGGCTGGGGTGGCGCAATTTACGCAGTGCTTTGGCTTCAATCTGACGAATACGCTCACGGGTTACGTCAAACTGTTTGCCTTCTTCTTCCAGTGTATGGTCGGTGTTCTTATCAATTCCGAAACGCATACGCAGCACTTTCGCTTCACGGGCGGTAAGGCCAGCTAACACTTCCTGGGTGGCGCTCTTCAGGCTGCCTGAGGTAGCTGAATCCAGTGGCTGGATAATAGTGCTGTCCTCAATGAAATCGCCCAGATGCGAATCTTCATCATCACCAATGGGAGTTTCCATCGAGATTGGCTCTTTAGCAATTTTCAGTACTTTGCGGATCTTGTCTTCCGGCATCAACATACGTTCAGCCAATTCTTCTGGCGTTGGCTCGCGGCCCATTTCCTGTAACATCTGACGACTAATACGGTTCAGTTTATTGATCGTCTCAATCATGTGTACAGGTATACGGATGGTACGGGCTTGGTCCGCGATGGAGCGGGTAATAGCCTGACGAATCCACCAG
>NZ_JAFKCS010000040.1 GCF_017255015.1 Bowmanella yangjiangensis
GATCCTCAAGCTCAATCTCCGCAACGTGGTCACCCCCACGGGGAATGAAGTTCAGGACTCCACCGAAGTTTGCGGCATCAAACAGATAGACCCCGGACAGGGCATCAATGGCGCCGGCTGCTGTCTGCGCACTGGTCGTTGAGAAACCGTCAACATACCCCTCGACAAGATCGACATTCAGCCTGTCATAGGGGATGCCGGCGCGATCACAGATGTCTGCAACTACCGAACTGACAGCCCATCCTGCCAGGATCGACTCGTAGGAAAGCCCCGGTCTGCTCATAGGATATCCAGCATGAACTGAAGTCGAAGTTGACGGCTGAGGCCGATCTTGATGAGACCGCCACTGGCCGCGATCAGCGCTCTCTGTTGCGTGCGCTGCGGCTCAGGGATGCTTGCCGTTGGGTCGCGCTCTATCAGGAAACGGTCGCGCTGCTGCCTGTAGTACAGCGCCCCCGAGCGCTTGTAGCCGAGAATGATGTCGTTTCGCTGGTAGCCCTCGGTCGCCAGGAATCGACCGTCGTCCATGGCGATCCTTGGTGTCTGACCATCTACGGATGTGACGACCATTCCCGAGACAACGCTGTCGTACCACCACAGACGGGAGCCGGCCGGGATCACATACGCCAAAGCGGGGCGCATATTCTGATCAAACGACAGGCTTACCTCGGTCATGTAGGGCACGGCATACAGCTCAAACTCCGGCGTGTTCGGGGAGCTGAGCATGGCGCGGCTATTCGCTTCTCCGGCATCAAAAAGACGAACCCGCCAACGCTGGTACTGTAGACCCTGCGATGCATCGTTGAGCGCAATTCCGCCGTCGTGATAGTCCTGGGTAGCCGTGATACCCAGGCCGCGCGCGCCGATGTAGCGGCCGCGCACCTGATCGGTGGAAAAGACGTTGCTCGGCATCATGGCCGACGCGCCCATGAAAGACGAATAGTCAGCTCTACCTGATCCACGTTCGTCTTCGGAATTGCTGGGTCGAACTGAATCTGATACGCGCCGATCCCAATCTTCATAAGCATACTACGCAGGCCGGTCCCGAAGTTCGCGACTCCTGCAGCGGCAATCTGAATGCGGTCAAGCTGGAAGGAACCAGAGACATACGATGCTGATGAGGCAACGCCGATATTTGCAGATGTTCCCGATGGGGAGCCGGTAACAGCGCCAATATCGCCAGAATAGGCTAGGTTAGTGCCTGAGCCTGGGCCGGCGCTTTGAGCGAAAGGCAAATTCCATGAGTTCGAGTCTGCAAATGCTAGTCTCGCGGACCGGAGTATGTAGTCATAGCTCCCGCCGATGTTGCCTGTCGCAACTATTGTTCCAGTAATATCGCTCGGCGGTGCGTAGTAGCGCATTTCATAGATAACGTCGAGACTTTCGTCGGACAGAATGGTAATGCTGGTCGGGTTTCCCATGGAGTCTTTAATGAGAGAGCGACTGAAAAGAGTTGTCCCAGTTGTGCTCCATCCAACACCGACTTCTGACAGATTGCCAGTAGCAACTCCAGTAGCGAATGGGTATGTCCTACGGAGACCAACATAATAGGGTGCCGAGCCAGAAACAAACGGGGTAAAGGCTCCTGTAGAACTAACATTTGCCCCGGCAACAATTGAGTCGAGAGCAGTTTGCCCGTTTGCCGGAGTGCTTGAGCCAGACCCGACCTGGCAAGCGTCTAGGTAGTCTCCATTTGTAGCCATCCTGTTGAGGCCGGTGTCTAGAATCAGATTTTTTTGCCAGTCAGAAGCGACTCGGCGCGTTCCTGGAATCTCAGCGCCGTTCTCGTCCGTTTTGAACGCCTCGAAACGGAAAAGGCCTTCAACTTGGTTTTCGATATTAAGCGGTTTCATGGACAAGCCCCTGCACACTGATTGATCCGTCTAGCGCTTCATATTCGCTAGGATCTTGGTAAACGATTTTCTGAATTCTCACGACGAGGCCTTGAGCGGCTACGGACCCGTCAAGGCTTTCCGTTTCCTCATACTCAAAGGTAATCTGTCTAACAACTAATCCCTGAACATCAGCATCGCCATCCAGGCTCTCTACAACTTCTTCCTCGAACTTTTGAACCCTAAAGCGAAGGCCTTCTACAGCCACGCTGCCATCGAGCGATTCAATTTCTTCATTCTCGTAATGGGGGTCACGAAGCCGAGCTACTGCGGACCCGCCATCGACTGCAAGCTCTTCCTGTGCCGCATAAGGCTTGGACGTGAAGAAGTTTCCTTCCGCCCGCTCGACCTCGAACAGCCATTGCGGAACAGAGCCACCAAGCTCTGTAAGGTCTTCATCAATCGAAACCATGTAGGCGGTGCCGCGATAAGCCGGCACATTCACGGCGCCCCAAATTGACTGGAGCGTTGGGTCTGGCATCTGGTCCCATGACCCTAGGTAAAGACGAAACGTCTTCAAGAACACGTGGTTGTTTGCCGCGCCCCATGCCGTGCCGCGCGCGTCGTAGACGAGCTTGTTGTTGCGCCAGATCCTCGAGAATGCGGTTATCGGCCCTTCGCAGACGCCGATTGCGTAGGTGCGGTAGACGTGCTCTGTCTTGGTCTCTTGCTTCTTCTTCGACCCGCCCTTTCCGCCCCCACTGCTTGATGTCTTGACCCAGCGCTTGACTGGTGCCTGGCAGTGAATGATGTTGCCGCCGATGGGCCGCACCCGGCCCCACACAATGACCCTAGGGTCTCCCTCCTTCGCCGTCTGGTTGGCAATCTGCCCGAGCGTCTGCCGGATCGGCTTGGTCTTGGAGAACAGCATGCCGCCAAGCGCCATGCCGGCCGAGAAGCCGTAAAACGCGCCGGCAGGGCCACCAATAAAAAAGCCGGCTACTGCGCCGGCTACACCTACCGCTACCTGGGCCATGGTCTGAACACCATCACGATTCGTTTGCGCCAGGCATCGTCGATGCCGTGCTCTGTCACGCTGATCATGCTGTAGCTGTGGATCAGCGTTAGCCCGTACTGGTCGCGGCCGATGATTCCGACATGGCACGGGTCTGGCCTGTCGTCCCAGCGCATCAGGACCACATCGCCGGCTTCCATGTCATCGACAGGTTCGCCGAAGTGCTCCCGCATCTCACGCTCCAGGCCGTCTTTCCAGGGCTCACGTCCGTAGTCGACGCGGTCGCGCATCTGGATACCGCCAGCCGCACACGCATGCACAAGCAGGCCAATGCAGTCGATACCGAAGCGAGAACGCCCACGGTGCCGCCACTTGACCCCGATGTAGCTGCGCGCCTCGGCAATGGCCGCATCAATCGACGATTTCTGATCCACTCAGCCCCCCGAATACCTGCGCACTCGGCGTCATCGTCTCCAGGCCGTCGCCGACCGGGATCAATGGCTCGCCCTTGTAGTTGATGAAGTTGCCGTAGCCAATGCAGTCGCTCGGCGACTTGTTGCAGTCGCGGCGAATCTCGAAGGTGTGCCCCGGCGCAATGGTGAACGGCACCGGCTCGAGCAGGGCGATGGTGCCGCTGACATTGCTGTAGGCCTCTACCTGATACAGCCGGTTTGAGGCGTTCGGCCCAGTCAGCCAGCGAAGGCGCCCAGGCACAGGAGCTGTATCAAGCAGCAGCGAGGAATCCGCAAACACCCTGGTTGGCTCGCTGCCAACGGCGGTGACCGTGCCTGACTGCCATATGGATTCAGCGTCAACACCGCATCCGGTCTGGCTGTTTGCCGGCGTGCCAAACACTGCCCTGCAGCGACGCGACCAGACATGGCCAATGCTCTGCTGCAGGCGCATTGCAAAGCTCAACAGCTCCGGGATATAGACCATGTCGTCGACCACGCGCACTTCGCCAATGTCGCCAGCGTCGATGACCATGTGCCCCATGGACGTGTCCGCCCAGTTGATCAGCATCATCTCCCACTGCGCGTCATCCAGATCGCCGGCCAGGGCCATCTCGACGGTGATTCCCGCGATGTCTGACGAAAGCAGCGCGGTAGCCTCGGCGTTGTCCACGCTTAGCCCGGTGTCGGTCGCAATGATCGACGAATCGATGCCGTTGATCGCGCTGTACTCAACGCCCATATAGGTGATCGCTTGGTCGAGCGTCGTCATGCCGAACTCGCGCCCATCCGCCAAGCTGATTTTGAGCAAGCGACAGGTCGTGGTCACGGGCTGCTGCAGATGGGCGAGCAGCGCCGCAGGTATGCGCCTCATAGGCGGACCTCGACGAGACCGACATCAGACGACAGGATCAGACCATTCTGGCCGCGCGACTCAGCCGATATATCGAGCCGGTCTGACTCAAAGCGGACCGGAATGTCGAACTGACCTGACCACGTGATCGCGTCGCCATCTGTTGCCGTGAATGTAGCAATACCGGTTGTGTAGTCGATTGTTGCGCTGATCGGCGAGCCATTGGCGTAGATGGTCACAGAGCCAGAAACAGGCTTCTTGATGATCCTGGAAAGCGTGATCGACCCGAACTGGTAGCCTTTGACCAGCTGCACTTGCTGCTCTACTCCAGTGGCGGCGCCAAGGCTTTCTGCGCTGGCCTCGAAGTCTGTCCAGTCCTTGAACCGAAACGGGATCAGGGCGCCCATGGACGCCATATGCGCCTGAGCCACCAGGATGTGGTCTGGCGCGTTCAAGCGGTCATACATGACGCGGTACTTGCCGAGCGGCATTGACCAGTTGGCGTTTCTGCGCTCAACGCCAGAGCGTAGCGCCATGATTCGCGTGTTGAACTCCTGCCCGAACTCAGAGCCGTAGGCAACCTTGTCGAGCAGACGCGCTTCATTGAACATGGATTAGCCCCCGAAACGTGCTTGGACGATGCGCTGTTCGCGCGCGGCGGCGTTGGCGGCCTGGGACATCGTCCGATTGTCAGCGCGGCCCTGTACGTAAAGGTTCTGGGTGAGGTTCATGTTCCGGCTCGCGCTCATCTGGCGCGCTGTTTCCTCACGCCCGGTGACGTTCGCAGGGCCGCGCACAACCTCCGGTCCGCGCTCCCCGACAATCCCCCATCCGCCAGTAGGAATGCGGCCGCCAGAGTCGAAGAAGCCGGCGAAGCTGGAGAAGAGACTGGCAAGGCCTCCGCCACCACCTGCAGATCCAGCCGCACCCGCTGCAGCGCCGGCAGGGCCACCGAACGCAGCAAGCAGACCCGTTGCCGCGTTCGAAACAAGCTGCCGAGCAGCAATGCGTGCAAGGTCGGCGATGATCGAGTTCGCCAGATCGGAGAAGCTCAGCTTGCCGGTGGTGACGAACTCGGCCAGGCCATCCTCAAGGCCGCTCAGGGTTGTGTTGGTCACTCCCTCGAACTGGGCTGCCAAGTTGCCAGCGTTGTCGATGTAGTCCTGGGTGGCCTTGGTTACGCCGTTGATCCCATTGGCGCGCGCCTCGTCTTTGCGGCGCTCTCCTTCCTCGACAATGCGTATCTCCTCTTCCATGGCGCCACGAAGCGCATCAACGCGCGCCTGATAGGCTTCCTCGCTCAACGCGGCGGACGTGCCCTGTGCGCGGGCCAGCTCTTCAAGGCGACGGGCATACTCGAACTCCAGCTCGTTCAGCTGCCGCAGCGACTCTGCCTGGCGCTCACCGACGCCTATTGCCTCGATCTCGATGTCAATCGCACTCTGGCGTGCGCTGATCTGGTCGCGCAGCGCAGCCACGTACTGTTCTGTGGCGGCCGCCTCTTCGCGGTCCTTCTTGATCTGGTTGAGCTTGTCGATTTCCTCAGCAAGACCGATCAGCCTTTCCTGCTGCGCACCATTGAGCTTGGCGAGTTCGCCGTTCTCGACCTCATATCGAACGCGGGCGGCTTCTGTGGTCTGGCCGAACAGTGCGACCTGACGCGCAAGGCCCTGCTCCGTGCTCTGGTAAAGCTGCTGTAGACGCTCTGCGGTTCGCTGCGCCTCTTTGGCTGCCTTGTCAGCGCCCCCGGCACCGCCAAGGCTGATGTTGCGGCCTTGCAGCCCCTTGCGAAGCTCTGCAATCTGCGCCTGGCGCGCGGCGCGGTCAGCGTCACGCTGCTTGCGTTCTTCTGCTGCGCGCTGGCGGTTTGCCTCGGCGGCCTGAAGGATCGCGTCGCGCTCGCTCAGGATGCTGTCCAGGCTTTCGCCACGCACACCGTTGATACGGACCAGGGTCTGCTCAAGCTCTTGCGCTGCTTGCGCCTCTGTCGCGTCGGTGAAGGCCGCCTTGATGGCGCTGCCTGCGTACTGCGCATAGGCAATGGCCTTGTCGAACAGCGATGCGACTTCTACGGTGGCGATCTGCACTCCGGCGCGCAGGTTGGCCGGCATCTGTTGGAAAGCATCAGCGAGGAAGGAAGCGACGCTGCTGCCATTCTCCTGCAGGCTGTCAAACTCAAGCTCGAGCGACGCGATGTCGTTGCCGATTGCGCTGATGCTTGCCGACCAGATGTTGAAGGTCTCGATCAGGCCGTCAGTGAGTTGGCCAGAATCCAGATAGCTGGCCAGGCCAGTTACCGTATCGGCGAACAGCGCACTGGAACCGGTGGCGCTGTCGATTTCGCCGATTACCTTGGTCAGGCTGTTGCCTAGCACGGTAAGCGCCTGGCCGCCAGTGGTCTGGATGTTGCCGAAAGACTGATCGATAGCGTCGCCGCTTTTGATGATGGCCTGGGCCACTGCATCTGCGGTCAACTGGCCTTCTGCGCCGAGTTTGCGCAGTTCGCCAACGGTGACGCCGAGACCATCAGCAATGGCCTTTGCGAGTGGCGGGGCTGCTTCCAGAACGGCGTTCAGCTCTTCGCCGCGCAGCTGACCAGACGCGAAGGCTTGGCCCAACTGGACCAAGGCACCTGACGCGGCCGCTGCGCTACTGCCGCTGATCGCCAGCGTCTTGTTGACCGTATCCACAACGGACACGATCTCGTTTGCCGACAGGCCAAGCTCTTGAGAGTTGGCGGCAATTCGCTGGTACAGCTCGGCGGTGGCGGCCAGTGGCTGGCGGGATTCCTGGGCGATCTTGAAGACGGCATCCTGAGCCGCAACAAGCTCTTCGCTGCCCTCAGTAACCAGACGCAGCCGGTTGGTAAGCGTGGTGTAGCTTTCGGCCGCCTGCGCAATCTCCCTGGCGCTGATGATCGCTGTCAGCGGACCAGCGAGCCTGCGGAAGGCGCCGGTCAGCTGATTCGTCGATGACTCGGTGCGTCCGGCAGTCCTGCCAAGTCGGTCAAGGTCGCTGTCCGCCGTGCGCACCTGGCGGCTATCGACGCTGACGACAAGCTTCGCGTATTCGGTCATATCCAGACTCGCTGCAGATCAGCCAGCACCTCAGCCTCCCAAGCACGCAGGTTGCGGCGGGTGAGCTGAGACCAGTGGAAGAGTTCGGTGAAGTTGAAGCTGCGGGGGAGTTGCCAGAACCACTCCCACAGGTAGGAGAGTTCGGCGGGGCATTCGGGCTGATCGGCCAGTTCCTTTGGCCTGTGCCCGGTGGTTTTCTCGATTCGCTGCAGATGCTCGCGCAATGGCTCATCCGAGCCTGGCGGCGGGCGCAGCAGGATCAGCTCAGACTTTCCCCACTCGACAAGCTGCCTGATCCGTTCGAGAAAAAACGCCGGTCATCCTCGGCGATTTGCTCGACGTGGCGCAGGATCTGCGGGGCCTCCAACAGGAATTCGGCCACCTTCTCTTCGGTGCATTCCATGTCCGAGAAAGACCACCCGGCGATCAGCGAAGCGCACAGTGTCGCGCGGCGGCGGCGATCAGCTTCATGCTTGAGTTCCGCTACTTCGCCAGGATCGGCATCGGCAATTCGCTTGCCGTCCTCGATGGCCTGGCGAATCAGCTCAGAGCGCGCAGCCTGGTAGTCATCCGACCAGACCGACCGTACCTGCAACCAGTGTTCCGTCGGCGTGCCGTCCGGCTGCGACAGGGTGATACGAATCCCTTCGTTCGCCTTGCCGCGCGTCTTGAAAGCGTCAATTCCCGTCATGCTTAGCTCCGGGTGATCCGCATGGTGGTGGTACCGTCGTAGCCGGCAGAGAAGGTGTACTGCGGGATGACCGCGCCTGGGCCGCTGACCTGCTTCTGGCCCTGGGTGTAGCGGACCTTCGGCAGCTCGATGGTGTAGCTGTCAGCGCCCTCTTCAAGTACGACCACGTGGCTGGTCTCGGTCTCGTTCAGCACCTTGGCCCACAGCGTGCCGTCCTTCAGGTAGGCGCTCATGGTGCCGCTGGCGACGGCAATGCCGTTGGTGATGCAGTAGGCCTCGCGCTGGAACAGGGAGAAGGCCGCTTCCATGCCGTTGTCCAGGGTGGCGTTCCACTCGGTGGCGTATGTGATCGCATCGCCGCCCTCGGTGAACGAGCCGTTGGTGGTCACCATCATGTCGGTGGTGGTAGCTGCGGCGAAGGTGGCGCCCACCGGCACGGTGTATTCCTCGGCCTTGGTGCCGAGCATGCCGAAGGTAATCGATGCCTTATCGCCAAGCGGCGCGGCAATGTTCATGGTTGCCACCCGGCAGCCGCGATACACGTAGTCGGCCCCGATGTCGGTGTGACGCTCGAGAATGGCGAAACTGCGCTCGGTCGACCCGATGACCAGTTCGTCAGCAGAGCTAGTGACGGTTACGGTTTCGCCAGCTGTTTCGTCAGTGATTGTCGAGGCTGCAGTGCCGTCAGTGTTGGTGACGATGATCTTGCCTGCTGCGACGCTAGTTACCAGCCAGGTGCCGTTGTTGGCGCTTGTGGCGAAGCCGGAGGTGGTAATGATGTCGCCAACGACAAAGCCTGCCGTCACGAAGCCA
>NZ_JAFKCS010000400.1 GCF_017255015.1 Bowmanella yangjiangensis
CGTGGATGCCCTCACGACCCAGCGGACCGTAGTGCTGCCAGGGCATGTGGTACCACTGGCGCAGCGTGTTCTTCTGCACGTTCCAGTCGTTCTCCACGTTGCCTTCCAGGCAGTAGTCCTTGACCGCTTCCATGTACTCGCGCCAGGTCTCGAAGTCGTTGCTCTGCTTGCCGGGTAGCAGCTTGAAGAAGGCCGGCAGGGCCGACGCGGGAGGTGCGGCGTCGGGATAGGACTGGCTGAGCTGGAACAGCGGCCCGCTGTATTCCTTGCTCGGTGGCTGGTAACCGAAGTCGGGAAAGGTACCGGCCTGGGCTACCGGGGCGAGCAGTGGGGTGGCCAGTGCCAGGGTGAAGATCAGGGTTCCTTGTGCGTTGCGCATGGATCATCTCCTTATGTGGCCACGCCTGCCTGGCGAGCGGTTCGCGCAGTGAGCGCAGGGTGGCCGTTATCTAGGCTGCGGCGCATCATCCGGTGCGTCGGTTCACGGTGTCGCGGGGCTCCTGAGCGGGGGCGTGGAAAGGTACTCAGGCACGAGCTCGGCATGGCGCCGACGGGCGGGACGACTAGGACGGCGGGCAGGCATGTCGACCTCCATGTCGAGTACGGTGAGGGCACTACTACAGGTGATAGTTGTAGATCATCCTGACGGAAGTGCCATGATCTGGTGCGGCGTCGCCCTGCGCGCCGGCACTCGAACGAGGAATTTCCGATGCTGT
>NZ_JAFKCS010000401.1 GCF_017255015.1 Bowmanella yangjiangensis
GTACTGGGTCTGTACTACATGACCCGTGACCGTGTGAATGGCAAAGGCGAAGGCATGGTGTTCAAGAACGCTCACGAAGCCGAGAAAGCCTACCGCACTGAAGTTGCGGAGCTGCACGCGCGCGTGAAAGTTCGAATCAAAGAATTTGAAGTTGACGAAGCAGGTAACAAAACCGAGAAAGTGACACTGACCGACACTACTGTTGGCCGTGCTATTTTGTCTCTGATTCTGCCACAGGGTTTGCCGTTTGAGCTGATCAACCAAGCCATGGGTAAGAAGCAGATTTCTCGTCTGTTGAACGCCTGTTACCGTACGCTGGGTCTGAAGCATACCGTTATTGCTGCTGACCAAATCATGTACACAGGTTTCCATTACGCGATGATCGCTGGTGCCTCTATCGGTATCGACGACATGGTAATCCCTGATGAGAAAGCCCAGATTATCGATGCTGCCGAAGCGGAAGTTGCCGAGATCCAGGACCAGTTCCAGTCAGGTTTGGTAACAGCCGGTGAGCGTTACAACAAGGTTATCGACATTTGGTCTGCGGCTAATGAGCGCGTGTCCAAGGCGATGATGGACAACCTGAAGACTGAAACTGTTATTAACCGTGACGGTGAAGAAGAGCAGCAACCCTCATTTAACTCTGTGTTTATGATGGCGGACTCCGGTGCCCGGGGTAGTGCAGCTCAGATTCGTCAGTTGGCTGGTATGCGTG
>NZ_JAFKCS010000402.1 GCF_017255015.1 Bowmanella yangjiangensis
GAGGCCGGGCACCAGCTTGCCGAGCGCCTCCTTGAGGCTGACGCCGACGTCGAGCTGCTCGCGCAGCTGGGTCTGGTCCACCACCCAGACGGTACCGGGAATGGCGCTGATCTCGGTCGGGGTACGCGCGGCCACGCTGATCTGCTTGGCCTCCAGCTTGAGCCGCCCGGACGCGTCCGGGCCGCGGCGTTGCAGCAGCACGGTGCGCGCATCGGTGAAGGTCCAGCTCAGGTCGGTGCCGGCGAGCAGACGCTGCAGCGCCTCCTCCACGGTGAAATGGCCGTCCAGTCCGGCGCTGCGCAGCCCCTGCAGGTCATCGGAGTTGAACATCAGGTGCAGGTCGGCCTGGTCGGCGAACTGGGTCATCGCACTGTCCAGGCTGAGCGGGGCGATATGCAGTTCGACGCTGATCGGTTCGGCGGCCAGAGCCAGCGGGGCGGCGCCGCCGAGCAGCGAGGCGAGCAGCAGGGCACGGTGCAGCGGAGAAACATGACAGCGCATTACAGAGGTTTCCATGTCGTGTGGCAGGTGGCGCTACTTAGGAATAAGTCGCGTTCATACCCACGACGAAACAGCTGCCAGGATCTTGCAGCCGCGTGCAGAAAAAAATCTGCCCGTCAGCCGCGTGGCGCCGGTCGCACCAGGATCAGCCAGGGCAGCCGGGTGACCTGCACCGGCTGCAGGCGCTCCAGCGTGGTCAGCAGCGCC
>NZ_JAFKCS010000403.1 GCF_017255015.1 Bowmanella yangjiangensis
CTGTGCGCTGGGCAGCCTGTTCACGGCGATCATTCTCGCCGCCTTCTTCGGCTTGCTGGGGCTGCTCGCCAGCGACCGCGCAAGGCCGCTGCTGACACTGCACATCCCCCGCACCATCCGCTACCTCTGGCCATCGGCCAACCCCCGCGCCTCACCCCTTTCCTGATCCGCGCCACTCCTGCGTTGCATGCGCTGCGGCCTTGTCTGGCCGGCGCTGTCGTTCTGGTTTTCAGGAAAACAACAGGCTATGTCCAAGTCGTTCTCCCGCGCATCGAGCGCGGTATTGTTGTGCACGTGTTCCCCCATGCTGTGGGCCGAGCAGGCCGTCACGCTCCCCGACACCGAGGTCCGTGCCGCCGCCGCGCCCGCCTCGGCGCTTTCCCTCGACGTAACGGCCGAGAGTGCCTCGCGTCTCGGCCTCACACCGCGGGAGACGCCGGCTTCGGTCAGCGTGGTGACCCGCGAGCAGATCGAGCGGCGCGGCGCCGAGAACACGCAGCAGATGCTCATGGGCGTGCCGGGTGTGGTTGCCGCGGCTCCACCTGGCTTCGCGGGGGCGGTTTCCTGGCGTGGCTTCACCGGAAGCCAGGTGACGCAGATGTTCAATGGCATCACCGTGCAGTACGACGCGATTGCCGCGCGTCCCGTGGATGGCTGGATCTATGAGCGTGTCGAGGCCGTGGGTGGTGCGTCCGGCTTTCTCAATG
>NZ_JAFKCS010000404.1 GCF_017255015.1 Bowmanella yangjiangensis
GGTCAGCGGCTCGCTGGCGTGGGCCAGGTTGCCGATGAGGAAGAGGGCAAGCAGGGAAAGGCGCATGTTGGCAGCTCCTGTGGGCGTGGGGTAGAGGATACCGCCGCGCCCGAGGATGACCAAGATGCGTGACGCGGCGCCGCAGTTGCTCCGGCGCCGCTGCACGGGTCACTCCAGTTCCATCAGGCCGGGATCGCGCTGCACCGGCTGGATCTGCTCAGGCTTGACCTCCTTCTTGAGCATCAGCTTCAACTGGCTGGCCTTCTGGCAGGCGTTGTGCCCATCGACGAAGACACCGCCCTGGTTGCACTTCCAGTCATAGAAGTTGGCCAGGCCTCCCGCCAGTTGCAGGCTGTAGTCGCTGCTCTTGGTGCCGGGGCTGAACGGCTGGCCGGCGGGAATGTTCTGGAACCAGCGCATCCATTCCGGCGAACCTACCGCCGGAGGGTTGGCCTGGAAGGTGGGGTTCATGATGGCCAGTTGTGGGTACTCCCCGGTCATGTGGCAGCTCATGCAGGAACTGACCGGGTTATCCACCGGGCCGTTGAGGCGGCCATTCCAGCCCAGGTGCGTCGGCGGCAACTGCGCCGTGTTGGCGTTGATCGCGGTCTGCTTGAGGTTGGGGTTGATGCGCGTCTGGCTCGGTTGCGGGTTGCTGAAGTCGTTGCCCGTGTCCTGCGGGTCGTTGCCCCACATGATGCCC
>NZ_JAFKCS010000405.1 GCF_017255015.1 Bowmanella yangjiangensis
GGGAAAAGAACAACCTGTGGATAAAATGTGCGCACCTTGTGGGCGTGGATGGCCAAGTGCCCGTATTCTCTGGCTTTGGCTTCCAATGACCGTTCGTCGCCCCTGAGTCAATGATTTCCCGGTCTTGGCGATGCTGTTCGGCAACGCACTGACTCACACTACATGTAGTGATTCGGCATGTGCGTCCTTACCGCTGGCACGCAGATATCGCGCATACGCCCGAACGAAACCCCTCCCAGGCTAGCCTGATTCGGCGTTTCGCGACCCGATGCTCACCGCCCTCAGCAGTGACATGGATCGGGTCCTAACTCTAGAGATGGGTGACGACGAGTAAGTGCGCAAACACTTCAATCGGTCCGGCTCTTGGGGATAGCGGTCTTCTTCCCCTACCTCTCAGCCTGACAAGATTAGAAGGAGCTTGATATTTCGGGATTTGCCGCCTTGATAGTCGCCCCTCCCGTGTGCCCTGCTAAACACTGTGTCTATCTCGCTGATATTCCCCTATCCTAATAGGGATTTTGCACGTCAGAACGGGAGCTTATTGGCGGCGGGAGTGGGCGCAGAAATGCGCCGAGTATCTGGGTAGAAACACTGGGTAGAACTGAAAAAGAAAAGCCCCGTAAACCATTGATTTACAGGGCTTTTCTATGTATGGCGGGAAGATAGGGATTTGAACCCGTTTGAACCGCTGCCTGTTACTGCC
>NZ_JAFKCS010000406.1 GCF_017255015.1 Bowmanella yangjiangensis
TGGTAGTAGTGGTTGAAAGACATTAGCGGGCCTTCTCCATGGCCGATTCGGTGCATTGCCAGAGGCTGTCCGGCATCTCTTCTTCGCGCTCTGCGAGGTGTTCCGGCTGCAGCAGCAGCCGTGGCAGCTTCATCGGTTCTGACGAGCATCCCTGCAGGCTGATCCAGCCGCAGCGACGCGTGTGATAACCCGGGGCACTGACCGAGAGCGCGGTCAGGCAGCGTGGCGCATCGGCCAGCCAGGCCATCAGGCGATGGTCACGTCGCTCGGCAAAGGCGAAGCGCCCAGCGGAATCGCTGAGGGTTTCGGATACCCACGACGCGTCACTGCGAACCTGCAGCTCGAGCGTGGCGCCCGGCACGCCCAACCCTGTCTCGGCAGACAGCACACGGCCCTCGATGGCAGCGTTCCGGATCACCGAGTGCGGGTAGGGAACACAGGCACCGAGTGCAGAGAACGCAGCGAGCATCACGCTGAAGCCCAGTGTTCCCTGAGGCGCAAAGTCGCCCTCATAGCCATGATGGAAAGACATCAGACAGACGACTCCAGGTCATTGCCGGCAAAGGCGTCCTGCAACTGCACATACTCACGCCAGGCTTCAGGGTGAGCGGGGTTGTGCAACCAGTCACTGCGCTGTTCCTGAGTCAGGGACTGCCAGTAAGGCCACCAGCAGTGATGCCACCAGTGCTCGAGATTGCCC
>NZ_JAFKCS010000407.1 GCF_017255015.1 Bowmanella yangjiangensis
GTTATCAGCGCCAGCCCCGGCACCATTGATCTGGATCAATGCTCGCCACCCCCTCGCCCGGCGGTTGCCCGGGAAACTGATCCAGGTCAACGAAACCACCCCGACGCAGCGCGCCAGTGCCCCTTGCAGAGGGCCGCCGCCCCGCTCGTCGACATCACTGCTTGCGCTTGCACAAAAATTAATTGAGTGTTTAATTAATAATTTTCCAGGACCTTCCAGCCATGCCCCGCCCACGCACTCCAGGTCGTCCCAGCGGTGAAGCGCAGCAGCGTGAACGCCTGCTCGACGCCGCCTGCCAACGCTTCGCCCAGCAGGGCATCCAGGCCAGCAGCCTGCGCGGCATCGCCGAGGCCGCGCAGGTGACGCCGGCACTCATCCACTACTACTTCGGCAACAAGCCCAAGCTGACCCAAGCGGTGATCGACGAGCGCCTGATGCCCGAGTTCGAGCGCCTCGCCGGATGCCTGGAGCAGGCCGGCGATACCCCGCTGGAACAGGTCCGCACGCTGGTCACCGAACTGGCGGCCATCGTGGCGAAACATCCCTGGCTCCCACAGCTGTGGGCGCGGGAAGTGCTCACCGAAGGGGGCGCCCTGCGCAGCCTGCTGACCCAGCGCATCGCTCCCTTGCTGCCGCTGCGCCTGGCCCAGCGTTTCGCTGCGGCGCAGCAACGCGGCGAGCTGCACGACGCCATCGAC
>NZ_JAFKCS010000408.1 GCF_017255015.1 Bowmanella yangjiangensis
CTGTCGGTGTCGTACTTCTGGTTGTAGCTGCTCTCCGAGTCGGAGCTGGTCAGACGGTTGCTGGCCACCAGGCTCAGGGTCGGCAGGTGCCCGGCACGTTGCCTGTCGATCGTTCGCGCAGCCACCTCGACGGCCTGGCGCTGCGCCGCCAGTTCGGCATTGCCGGCGATGGCCAGATCGCGCCAGGCCTCGAAGCGCGCCGGTTGCAGCGGCTGCACGGTGAAGTCGTCGGCCAGTGGCAGCAGATCGGCACGATCCAGAGGCTCGCCGACGATGCTCTCCAGCGTGCGCAAGGCGACATCGAGGTCATCCCGCGCCTGGATCAGCTCGGCCTCGGCCAGGGCCAGGCGCGCCTCGGTTTCCAGCTCATCGGTCCGGGTGCCCTCGCCGGCCTGGAGCAGGTGTCGATTGAGGCGCAGGCGCTCGACCAGAGCACGGCGCTGGGCGCGCGCCAGCTGGATGCGCTCGTCGCTGAGCTGTGCCTGGCTGTAGGCTTCGAACAGGCGCACCGCCAGCTCCTGGCTGCGTGCACGGAAGCGCTCATCGGCCAGCAGGGCGCGCGCCACGCCCTGGCGATAGTCGGCCCAGGCGGCGTAGTCGAACAACGGCTGCTGCAGACTCAGCACCGAGGCGTAGCTGCGATAGTTGCGGTCAACGCGCTGCCCGCCCGCACTCACCTCCGATTCGTTGCGCTGG
>NZ_JAFKCS010000409.1 GCF_017255015.1 Bowmanella yangjiangensis
CGACCAGACACCCGCTTCGAACGCCTGGCGGGCACTGCGCACGGCCAGATCGACCTCGGCTTCAGCACAGGCGGCGACCTGCGCCAGCACCTGGCCGCTGGCCGGGTTGATGGCCGCGAAGGTGGCGCCGGACAGCGCCGCCACACGGCGCCCACCGATGATGGCCTGTTCGATGAAGCCTTGCTGCCGAGCGCGTTGCTGCCAGTCGCTGAGTTCGTACACCGCAGTCCCCTTAACCGTCTGGTGGTTGCGGAACTGATGGTGGCGCAAGCCCGAAGATAGGAAAAATATTAAAAATGTCGCCGGGACATACGAAAAAGCTCGTCACGCCAGCACCAAAGCAGTGCAGCTCGCCAGCTCCTTGTGCACGCGTCGCCAACGCCCCCGTGACGCCGCGGCATGCCTGCCGGCGCCGCGCCATGACGGGATTGGCGGGCGCACTCTTTCAGCGCATGCTCATCGGCACGGCGGCCCGTTCGCGGCGGTGGAATTCGCCACGCTGCGCGCCCAGGCCTGCCTGGCGAGCCGATCGCGGCGGCACCCTGGCGATCACCCCGGGCGTGTACGGCTTTTGCAGGCAGGCGTGCAGACGCCGCTGGCCAGCAAAAATATGGCCACTGGCAAAGAAGATGCTCACCTGCACGGCACCCGAGTGCGGGTATGGTGAACGTCGCAACGAACATCATCAGAGG
>NZ_JAFKCS010000041.1 GCF_017255015.1 Bowmanella yangjiangensis
CCGGGTTTTCCGGGGGAAGTCTGTATCGGCGAGCGGGTGGTTCGATGCGCGGTGCATGCGCGATGGGCCGTGAAGCCCCTGGCCTCGTCGCCTGCGGCATTCCTGGCGCTGCGTACGCTCCAGGCGGCCGGGGCATCGGCTTGTCTGGTCGCGGTGTTTGCCACCGTGCGCGACGTTTATGCCAAGCGTCCCGAGGGCAGCGTCATCTATGGCTTGCTGGGCTCCATGCTGGCGATGGTGCCCGCGCTGGGGCCACTGCTGGGGACGTCGGTCGCGGCATGGCTGGGGTGGCGGGCGATCTTCCTGGTGCTCGCTGTCGCCATGCTCGGGGCGGTCGTTTCAGCCTGGCTGCTCTGGCCCGAGACCCGGCGAGCCAGAACGGGCAGCCTGAGCTGGCGGCAGCTGTTCGTGCCTCTGAAGTTCTTCGGGTTCTGGCTTTATACCCTCGGCTACAGTGCCGGGATGGGCAGTTTCTTCGTCTTCTTCTCGGTCGCCCCCTGGGTGATGATGGGGCGACAGCAGCTGTCTGCGTTCGAGTTCAGCCTGGTATTCGGCACGGTCGCAATCGTGATGATGATCGCGGCTCAGGTGATCGGGCGGCTGGTGCGGCGTGTCGGGGAAATCGTCATTCTTCGCGCGGGTTGGTCTGTCTCCGCATCGGCGCCCTGGGCGCATCGGCGGGCGGACCTGATTCGGCCCTGCGGGTTTATTCATGCATTGCCGACCTTGCATGAATCGACCTGGAGGGGTGAGGGCTGTGCCTGATTACGCTCACTCGAAGCTGAGTGATGAATGGATAGAAGTTGTTGTGAGGTGTGTGATGAATTGTCGTTCCTGGGGAAGTGTCCTGTTGCTGCTGGCGGGTAATGCGCTGGCCACTGATTTGCCCGATGACTCGATCTTCAGCCGTTACAGTGTGAAGCCTGAGGAGCTGCCTGCAGTCGAGGGCGAAAAGTCAGTGCAGGCTGATCCGCCTGCGGAGAAGTTCAACATCAGGGACCCCCAACCCTGGATTACCGTCAAGGAGCCTGATGCGCGTCATCAGCTGATGACGGGCAATAGCGGCCTTGAACAGATGGTGAAACGAGAAACCGAGCGCTGCCGGCGAGAGCAGCAGAACTTCCTGCGGCGCGGCGAGCAATTCCCGCTCGACTGCGGTGATGACGGTATCGGGGTGACGATAGGCCCGTGGAATCTCGACTAGCGCGCTGCCGCAGGTGCGGCCAGCGTCCTGGCGTCTGAACCTTTCCCTCATGAGCAGACGACTGCGCTGGATCAGCCGGACTTCGCTCTGGCTGGCCGCGCGGGTCGCCTGGGCTCTTGGCGCCAGTCGATAGGGGGGAGCGTTGCCTGCTCCCGAGCGGGGGAGCAGGCTTGGCAGGCGCCTCGGTCAGATGCTGAGGCGGCGTCAGAGGTGGAACGGGTCAGTGCGGCTCGACCCTGGCGAACAGATAGACCATGCACACGCTGTCCATCGGCATCACCGGATTGGTCCAGATCATCCGGGTGTGCTGTCCCTGGCGGTCGAATACGCGGGTGATGAGGTCGGAGGCGCCATCCAGCGCCTTGGGGTGTTCGGTCTCTCCCTCGGCTACGTTCAGCACCCCTTCGAGGCGCACGATCTGGCGCACCCGCGACAGTTCGCCGAGCGCCTGCTTGAGCTGCGCGATGGCGTTGAGCGCCGCCAGCGAACAGGCCGCGTAACCCTGTTCGAGGTCCAGGTCGCGGCCCAGCTGGCCGCGATACCTGACGCCGCCGGCGAACCAGGGAAACTGGCCCGAGGTCATGAAGGTATCGCCGGCGATGCACCAGGGCAGGTAGTTGCCGAGCGCCGGCGCGGGCTCGGGCAGTTGCAGGCCGAGTGTGGCCAGGCGTGTTTCGGGGGTGTCGTGCATGGGGCGTTCCTCTGAGGGGACGGCTCAGCCGTCGATCGGCTCCAGCCATTGGCCGAATGTGCGTGGGTTGGCGGCCAGCCAGGCCTGTGCGGCGGCTTGCGGCTGCAGGCCACCACGGTTGATGGCGAGGTCGAGCTCCGCGACCTGGGCATTGCTCAGGCGGATGTTGTCCAGCACCTGCAGGTGCTGCGGGCTGAAGTGCTGCAGACGGTCCTCTCGGGCCAGCAGCACCGCGCGGTCGATGCCGCCGAGCAGGCCCAGCGGCTCATGCAGTTCGCGCAGGCGATACTGGGCATGCAGAAACTGTGGTTGCCACAGTGGTACCACCGCCCAGCGGCGTTCGGCGATGGCGGTCTCGATGGCCTCGATGCATTGCGCCTGCGTGCCGGTGAGGAAGCGGTAGCCCACGTCGGTCAGGCCATAGGCCTGCATTATCTGTTGCGAGAAACGGGTGATCCCGGCGCCAGGGCCGATGCCCTGGATCACCGGCGTCATTCGTGCGCGCACGGCCGGGCGCAGCAGGTCCGCGATCTCGGCGACCTCGCTCTGCGGCACGTAGTCCGGCACGCCCCACAGGGCATAGGGCTGGTAGTGCAGGCCCAGCTCGCGGGTGGCCACGCTCCGCTGCACCTGCTCAAGGTACAGGCCGTGGCTGGACGGCAGCCAGGCCGAGGCCAGCATGTCGATCTGGCCCTGGCGCAGGCGTTCGAAGTTCTCCTCGTGCGGCGCATGGCTGCAGCGCACCGAGTACCCCAGGTGTTCGAGCAGCGCAGCGACCACGGCGCCGGTGGCGTGGTGGAAGGTCAGGTCGGTGATGCCCAGGTGGATCATTCAAGGTGCTCCTTGCCGCCACGGCGGCTCATCACATCAGCCGATGTCCGGTCGCGGCATGGCTTCGCCCAGCACGGCGTTCTCCGGGCGGTAGGGAAAGATCAGCTCGATGGTCACGCCGTTGGGATCCTCGAGAAACAGCTGGTGCTCGCCGATCTGCGGCACGATGCGCTCGCGAAACGTCTGGCCGAGGCTGAGCAGGTGCTGCTGCGTCTCGGCCAGGTGCGTGCCGCGCAGCGAGATGTGGTCGACGCAGCCACTGCCGTCGGCACTCTCCTGCTCGCCCAGGTAGGCGTGCAGTTGGCGGTCGTCGGCGGTCACGGCGACGAGATGCAGCACCGGATGGGCGCCGACGTACAGCCAGCGTCCGGGGAAGCGAAACGCCGGTCGCGGACCGTAGCTCAAGCCGATCACCCGGGTGAAGAACTCGACCGTCTGCTCCAGGCGGCTGGTACGCAGGGTGAAGTGATCGAGCCCCAGCAGATTGCCCGCCGGCAGGCCGGTGCCCTGGTCGTGGGCCTGCGGGCTCACAGCGCCTGCTCCTGGACCGGCGACGCGGGATAGTCGCTGTAGCCGCGCGCATCGCCACCGAACAGGCTGCTCGGCTCGAAGTCAGCCAGCGGCAGGTTCTCGGCATAGCGGCGGGGCAGGTCGGGGTTGGCGATGAACGGGCGACCGAAGGCCACCAGATCGGCATAGCCCTTGCCCAGCACCCACTCGGCGCGTGCCTGATCGTACTTGCCGGCGACGATGATCGGGCCGCGGAAACGCTGGCGGATGTCCTGACGAAACGCCTCGGTGAATTCGGGGGCGTCGTCCCAGTCGGCCTCGACCAGGTGCAGGTAGGCGATCTGCCTGGCGTCCAGGTAGCTGGCCGCATCGAGGATGGTCGGCAGGATGTCCGGGCAGGCCATGCCACGCGCGGTGAGGAACGGAGCCAGGCGAATGGCGGTGCGCTCGGCGCCGACTTCGTCGGCCACCGCGTCGATCACCTGACGCAGAAAGCGCAGGCGATTTTCCCGCGAGCCGCCGTATTCGTCGCTGCGCAGGTTGGAGGTGGTGCGCAGGAACTGGTCGATCAGGTAGCCATTGGCCGCGTGTACCTCGACACCGTCGAAGCCGGCGGCAATGGCGTGCTTGGCGGCGACGCGGTAATCCTCGACGATTGCCTGTATTTCCTCGCGCTCGAGTGCTCGCGGGATGGGGCAGGGGTGCATGCCGCCCTCGCCGGTGACCGGGTCGACTTTCCAGATCGCGCCGTCGAAGGCGACGGACGAGGGCGCGACCGGAAGCTGCCCGTCATGGAAGTCCGGGTGCGACATGCGCCCGACGTGCCAGAGCTGCAGGTAGATGCGCCCCCCGGCCTGGTGCACGGCGCGGGTCACCAGGCGCCAGCCTTCCACCTGCTCGGCACTGTGGATGCCGGGGGTGAACGAGTAGCCCTTGCCCTGTGGCGAGATCTGCGTGGCCTCCGAGACGATCAGCCCGGCGCTGGCACGCTGCGCGTAGTAGCTGGCATTGAGGGCGTTGGGCACGTCACCGGGCTGCGTGCTGCGTGCACGCGTCATCGGTGCCATCACCAGGCGGTTGGCCAGTTCCAGGTTGCCAACGCGGACCGGGTCGAAGAGTTTGCGAGATTCGGACATGGAAGTTTCTCCGTGGGATCAGTTGATGAGTGCGCCGCCATCGATATCGATGACCGCACCTGTCATGAAGGGGGTGTCGATGGCCAGCAGGTAGCCCTGGGCCAGGTCTTGCGGCCTGCCGACGCGGCCGACCGGCAGGTTGTTGGCGGCGCGTTGCAGCATGGCCAGGCGTGCGTCCTCTGCCATGCCGGCATAGGCTTCGCTGTCGGTCAGGCCAGGGCTGACGACGTTCACCCGCAATGGCGCCAGCTCACGTGCCAGCACCTTGGCGACGGCTTCGAGCGCTGCGTTCATCGCCGTCTTGACGAAGGTGCCGGGCACGGCGCGGCGTGCCAGGAAGCCGCTCGTCAGCGTCAGGCTGCCACCGGCGCGCAGGTACCGGGCGCCTACCTTGGCCACGGCCAGGCTGCCCCAGAACTTGGTGTCGAAGGCAGCCCTCGCCGTGCTCAGGTCCATGTCGAGCAGTTGCCCGCCCGGCGCTTGTGATCCGGCGGTGAAGATCAGGTGGTCGATAGTGCCGATGGCCTCGAAGTAGCGCTCCACGGCGCTCGGGTCGGTGACATCCAGGCCGCTGCGGCGGCTGGCCACCAGCACCCGACCCGGGCGCTCGCGGAGTGCATCCGCAAGTGCCCGACCGATACCCGTATGGCCGCCGACGATGACGCTGGTGCTTTGCTCGGTGAAGTTCACGGTGCTTCCCCTTCGATGAACGATGGGGGTACCTTATGCTTTGCGCTGCAGGCTTAAAATCCAGCAATAATCGAAAAGATATTTCGGATATTACGAATGATGCTCAACCACCTGGAGCTGTTCCTGCTGATCATCGAGAAGGGCGGGCTTTCTGCAGCCGGGCGTGAGCTGGGGCTCTCGCCTGCCTCGGTGTCCGAGCGGCTGGCCGCACTGGAATCGCACTATGGCGTGGCGTTGCTGACCCGCACCACGCGCTCGATCAGCCTGACGGACGAAGGCCGGACGCTGGCCGAGGGCGCCCGCCGCCTGCTGGCCGAAGCGGAGGAACTGGACAGCCGGGTGCGTCTTGGTGCGCAGAGCCTGAGTGGGCCGGTGCGCTTGAGTGCTCCGGTCGATCTGGGGCAGGCGCGCATCGTGCCGATTGTCGACCGCTTTCTCGACCAGCACCGCGAGGTCAGCGTCGAGCTCAACCTCACCGACGGCTTCGTCGACCTGGTCAGCCAGGGCCTCGATTTTGCCGTGCGCTACGGCACGCTGGCCGACAGCAGCCTGAAGGTCAAACCCATCGGCGAGAACCGGCGCGTCGTATGCGCCGCGCCTAGCTACCTCGAGCGCATGGGCATGCCGTTGCACCCCGATGAACTGCACGGGCATGACTGCATCGTCATGCGTTTCGGCATCAACAGTGATCACCAGTGGTCGTTTCTCGTCGACGGCAAGCCCTACTCGGTCGCCGTCCGCAGCCGGCGCATGGCCAACCATGGCGAACTGGTCAGGCGCTGGGCGCTGCAGGGCCATGGTCTGTGCCTGAAATCGGTATGGGACGTGCAGGCCGACCTTGATGGCGGACGGCTGATCGAAGTCCTGGCGCCATACAGTGCAGCACGTACGGCCCTGCAGATCGTCTACCCGGGGACGCGCAGCCAGCCGCGCCGCGTGCGCGCGCTGATCGAGGCGATCACCACGGAGCTTGCCGCCGATGACAGAACCTAGCCAGAGTGGGCAAGTGCCCTGGCTTGGCTTTTCGACGGCACACCCAGTAGATTGGCAGCGCGAACAGCCCTTCAGACGAAGCCCGGTGCCGCACGCCCGCCCTGCGTGATGTGCATGTGACCACTGCCTTCCGAGGCACAGCGCGGCTGCGAAAGCCGATGGTGGCGAAACCAACCGAAAAGGAACTGTCCCTCGTGTCCACTCCCGTTACTGACATCGCTTCCGCGCCGGCTCAGGTCATTCGCATTGCCAGTAGCGCCAGGCATCGTGTGAGAACCCTGTCGATCCGCGAGGACCTCCTGGTGCTGGTGCGCCGTGGTCGCAAGGCGCTCATTGCACCAACCAGGACCCTCAGCGTATCGAAGAACGAAGTGGTGGTGCTGGCACGGGGAACCCAGTGGGACGTGCTCAACGATCCTGCTGACGAGTCGTGCTACGAGGCGCTGGCCTTGGCCTTTTCCGACGAACCTGTCAGAGCGGTTGCGGCCATCCTGCCGCCGGTGCGGGACGAGCTGTCCGCGGCCAGGACCATGGACCTTGACGGTGAACTGAGCGAGGTCATCGAGCGCACTGCGCTGGCCCTGGAGGCGGCGACGGTTTCTCCGTTGCTGCAGCGCCACCGGGTGATCGAACTGTTGCTTGTTCTGGGTGAGCGTGGTGTGCGTCTCAAGCCCGTCGAGCAGATTTCCTGGGCGGAGCGTATCCGCCGGCTCATCGCTCTGCGGCCTGAGGAGGACTGGAGAATCGAACGTCTCGCCGAGGTTTTCCATACCAGCGCCTCGACGCTGCGCCGACGCCTCGCAGGGTCGGGCTTCACCCTCGCCGGACTGGTCCGCGAGGTGCGCCTGGAAACCGCTCTGGTCCTGCTGCAGAGTACCCAGCGCTCCATCAACGACATCGCCCTGCATTGTGGTTGGGAGTCGCACAGCCGCTTCAGCGCGGCCTTCCAGGCACGTTGGGGGTTCGCTCCGTCGGTGATGCGTCAGCGCTTGGCGCAGAATGGCGCGCATCTGGAGCGTTTGGCGTAGCGGGGCAGGTTACGCGGCGGGATCATTGCCGCCGTCGAATACTGTCAAGGAATCTCTCCGATGCGCTCTGTGATCGCTGTCGCTCTTGCTTTCGTCTGCCTGCCTGCATTGGTCAGGGCTGCAGATTTCACGCTGACCAGTTCGTCGTTCGCGGATGGGGGAACCCTGTCCGAACGGCACGTATACAGCGGCTTCGGCTGTAGTGGCGACAATCTTTCGCCGGCGTTGTCCTGGAGTGGCGCGCCAGCCGGGACGAAAAGCTTCGTGGTTACCGCTTACGACCCGGATGCACCCACAGGGTCGGGCTGGTGGCATTGGGTCCTCTATGACCTGCCGGCAAGCACCTCGTCGCTGCCTGAGGGCGTTGGCCAGAAGGCTGGCCAAGTGCTGCCGGAGGGGGCGGTAGAGGGCGTCAGCGACTACGGCACGGCCGGTTTTGGCGGCGCCTGCCCGCCGCAGGGGGACAAACCGCACCGCTATGTGTTCACCGTGCATGCGTTGAAGGTGGAAAAGCTGGAGCCGCCATTGGCGAACGCCTCGCCGGCACTGATCGGCTTCCTCGTGCATTTCAACAAGCTGGCCAGTGCGAGCGTGACGGCCACATACGGACGTTGAGCGAAGGGCTGCACACGGGGTTGCGCAGAACGGTCCGGCCGCTGCCGCAGCTTGCCATTTGCCGGCTGGCGTCGGGCGGGATCGATTCCATGCTAGATTCCTGAGGGCGGATCCAGCCTGGCTCGAGAATGATTTCCGACGTTTGGAGAGGCTGGATTTCAATTGCTCCAATCCCTGCCGAGGACGACGCCAATCCCATGAACATTCATCTTGTCGCGAGTATCGCACTGCTTGCTTCCGGCATGGCGCAAGCCGGAATTCCTCTGTTGAACTACAGCTGCCCCGGTTCGATCGAGGTGCATGCCGATCAAGGTGGCCCCGTCTATGTGAATGGCAAGGAAGCCAAGCTGAAGAAATTCAGCGACAGCTATTACGAGGCCTCACATGACGGCGTCACCATCTCGCTCATGCAGAACCCGGATCAGAGCATGAGTGTTTCCTATACAGCGAAACACGGCGTTCATGGTGTCTGTCAGGATGCCTCGGCATCGTCTGGCGTGGTCCCCAGCAAGGAGCCAAGCAAGGCCGAGCAGGCGTGTCTGGCGGCTGTTGCGAAAACCACGGGGGCGGCCCAGAGCTCGTTGTCTGTCATCGATGTCATGAGTGCCGAAGCGGGTATCGGGGTGATGGTCAGGGTTCCGGGGGCAGACGCTCACTGGTCCTGCCTCTCAGATGCGGATGGCAATGTTCAGGGCACCGGCTATAGCGGTTCGGAGGGCAAGCTCTGAGCCTGCTCTCTACGCGCAGCGATCCAGGTCATGTTGGCTAGGTGGGCGTGCCGTTTCTGGTTCAGAAGAAGCCCTGAGGATTGATGGTGTAGTTCACCAGCAGGGTCTTGCTCTACAGAGGGGAGAACATCGGCTTGCATTACAAAGAAAAACCCCTGAC
>NZ_JAFKCS010000410.1 GCF_017255015.1 Bowmanella yangjiangensis
CCTGGCGAACTGGACGAGTCGCGCATCCGTGCCTTCGTCAGCGCAGCGGATCAAGGCATCAACTACGCCCGTGGCACCTGGCACCACCCGCTGCTGAGCCTGCAACGCCCCGCTCGCTTCCTCGTGGTGGATCGCGGCGGCAATGGCCACAACTGCGAAGAGCGGATGCTCGAACGACCGCTGCAAGCCCTGCTCTGAGCGGCCGGGGACATTGCACGGCGCCACCTGCACGGGCACAGGTGCTGCGCCCTGGATACTCCGGGGCGTAAGGCACCTGTGATTTCGTGACCGGGGTTCCAGGTCACGTCACTCCGTCGCAATCCCCGCTGGAGGACCTTGCCGTCGCGGCGGATTTGCCACAGGCTAGCGCTCGGACGCAGCCCTCCGGCGAGCCGCGACAGGCTTGCCTCGTGCCTGCGCACAGGGTCTGCTGAGCAGCAGGAAGCAACATGACGGCTCAGGGCGGCTTGCCGCACGACTCAGCCGCGCCATCCCAACAAGGAGCATCAGATGGTTTCTCTCCGTACAGTCCCGGCCGTGATCGGCATGCTGCTGTTGAGCACCGGCGCTTGCGCCGAGACAGGCAGCGAAGGCAGCACCATCAAGGAGTCGGCCAAGGCGGCGGTGTCCTCGGCGATATCGGCCGGGAAGAACCTGCTGGGCGGCATCACCGAAGGCGTGATCGATGGCC
>NZ_JAFKCS010000411.1 GCF_017255015.1 Bowmanella yangjiangensis
TGGCCGGCGGTTTCCTCGGTTTCCAGGGCGGGATGCTGTACGGCAGCCAGCAGCAGATCTACCGCCATCTCGACAGTTATGCACCACTGGTGCAGACCTTGGCCGACGAGGTCTGGAGCGACTTCCAGGCTTATGTCGAAACCCAGGACGAGCAGGGCCAGCTGGCGGTACGTGATGTCAGCGTGCAGGCGCTGCTCGATCAACTGGCGATGGACTACCTGCGCAGCGAGCGCCAGGCGGAGGCGGCGCTGCGTGCCGACGCGTCGACCGCCGAGCGGATTGCCCTGGACCTGCTCGACCGTCTGCGCGCCAGCCTGCTGGGCAAGGCCATTGGCGAGCTGGCCGTGGAGAAGACGGCCCGTTACAGCGGGCTCGACGAAAAAGTGCTGACGCAGGTGCTGGATGCGCGTATCGGGCAACTGTTCCAGGCCGACTTCCTGCTCGGCCTGCTCAAGCGGCAGATCGGTCATGTCTTCAAGCCGTTCTACATCGCCTTGCTGATCCAGCTTGGCCTGTTGCTGGTGCTGGTCGCGGCGGAGTGGGGCGTCTCCCGCTGGCTGCGCCAGTTGCCTGCGCGCCAGCCGGTCGAGCCGCTGGCGCAGCTCTGATCTCAGGCTGCGGCGGCCTCGTCGCAGAGCAGCTCCGCGAGCACCGCCCGGTCGATGTTGGCGCCGCTGAGCACCACGGC
>NZ_JAFKCS010000412.1 GCF_017255015.1 Bowmanella yangjiangensis
TGACATGAAGAAGGCAAAAGCCACCGGCATGGCGCGTGCAGGGAGTTTCCAGTTGCGTGACGCCGGCGACGCAAGCTCCAGGTCGGACATGTTCGTTGCTCCTGATCGATTGAAGTGCCCGGCACTCTAGCGAGGATGGCGATTGCGGCGGTAGAGGGCGAGAGGTAAGTTGAGTATCAACCTTAACTTACGAAAAGGCTGAGCATTGCAAAGCAAAGGCACAGATACCCTGCGAGGCCTGGAGAGCTTCGTCAAAGCCGTGGAGAGTGGCAGCATCGCCGCCGGGGCGCGCCTGCAAGGCATCAGCGCCGCTGCCGCAAGCCAGAATATCGCGCGCCTGGAACAGAGCCTGGGGGTGCGCCTGCTTACCCGCACCACCCGTAGCCTGGCACTGACCGATGCTGGAGCGCTGTATCTCGAGCGCGTGCAGACGGTGCTCCAGGACCTGGAGCTGGCCCGTTCCGATGTCGCCGACCTGCAGGACGAACCGCGTGGCCAACTGCGTATCGCTGCCAGCGCAGCATTCGGGCGCCATGTGCTGGCCCCGCTGATTCCAGGATTCATGGCGCGGCACCCACGTATCCGCTGCGAGCTGCTGACCACTGACGGTGTCGTCGATCACGTGCAGGAAGGCGTGGACATCAGCATCCACATCGAGCAGCAGTTGCAGAGCGGCCTGGTCGCACG
>NZ_JAFKCS010000413.1 GCF_017255015.1 Bowmanella yangjiangensis
GCGCGTGCAACCGGGCTCGCCGGTGCGCGCCGGGCAACGCGTGGTGGTCCTGGACGAAGCCTGAGATTCGCTGCTGAAGCCCCTCCCACAGGCCCCTGTGGGAGGACTTCCACCACAACCGCCCTCCCGCCCCGTAGGAGCGGCCTCAGCAGCGATTCCTCCGCACCCCGCCCACACGAATACCCATGAAAGGAGCTCCAGCCACAACCACTCGCCCCCTCCCGTAGGAGCGGCTTCAGCCGCGATTCTTCTGCAAACCCGCCCACACGAATACCCGTGGAAGAAGCTCCAGCCAAAACCTCCCGCCCCATCCCGTAGGAGCGGCTTCAGCCGCGATTCTTCTGCAAACCCACCCACACGAATACCCGTGGAAGAAGCTCCAGCCAAAACCTCCCGCCCCTCCCGTAGGAGCGGCTTCAGCCGCGATTCCTCTACAAACCCTCCCACACGAATACCCGTGGAAGAAGCTCCAGCCACAACCTCCCGCCCCACCCGTAGGAGCGGCTTCAGCCGCGATTCCTCTACAAACCCTCCCACACGAATACCCGTGGGAGGGGCTTCAGCCGCGACCGCTCCTGGCAATCAACACCGTCATCTCCACCGCCATCGCATCCACTCTCGCAGCCCCCGCCCCGAACGCGATCCAGAAGCGAAATGCCCGCAACTTCCAGATTTCACCCACACCA
>NZ_JAFKCS010000414.1 GCF_017255015.1 Bowmanella yangjiangensis
GTGGCAACCCTGGAACAGGCGCTGGACAAGGTGCTGGCGCCCTGAAGCACGCTCAGGAGCGTTTCACCGCCTGCAGCGTGTAGCTCATCGGCAGGCGCTCCGGCCGCGTCTGCAGGCGCCACTCACCGTCGGCGCCGCGCACCATCTGCCCTGGCAGCGCCTCCCAGGGCACACTGTCGTGCTCTTGCAGTGCGCTCAGCAGCATGCCGTGGCGCAGCAAGGCCGAGATGATCTCGCCCAGACCATGGTTCCACTCGTGGGTCACGGTCGCCGTCAGCGGCGCCGTGGTCTGCACATAGGTCTGCGCGTCGTCCCAGACCAGCGGCTCACGGTGTTCGAAGTACGGATGGACGATGCGCAACTCACCTTCGCAGGTCTCGTCGAGGCTCAGCAGAACGGGGTGCGCCTCGCGCAGGAAGAGTCGCCCACCCGGCTTGAGCAGCGCGGCCACGTTGGCGGCCCAGTCGTCGATGCGTGGCAGCCAGTTGAGCGCGCCGATGCCCGTGTAGACCAGATCGTAGCGCTGCTCGCCGAGCACCTGCGCGGCGTCGTAGACCGGGGCCTCGACGAAGCGGATAGGCTGGTTGCAGGCGCTGGCCAGCTGCCGCGCCTGCGCCAGCGACGCATCGGAAAAGTCCAGGCCGGTAAGCTCGGCGCCCAGGCGCGCCAGTGACAGGGTGTC
>NZ_JAFKCS010000415.1 GCF_017255015.1 Bowmanella yangjiangensis
CGACGGACAACTGGCCCGCCTGAGCTTCGCCGACGAGCGTATCGAGCAGCGCCAGGTCGAGTTGCCAGGGCAGCGTGCCCGCTACCTGCGCCTGCTCTGGCAGAGCCCGCTGCCGGCCCCGCAGCTGCAGAGCGTGACGCTGCGCAGTCGCCGCCAGGACCAGCAGCCGGCGCCGCTGGTGTGGTCCGAGCCCCTGGCGGCCCGCGCTAGCAGCGATGGGCGCTTCCAGTGGCAGCTGCCACTGACGTTGCCGTTGCAGCGCCTGCGCGTCGCTCTGGAGCAGGACAACACGTTGGCCCCCGTGCGCTTCGAATCACGCACCGGCGACCAGGGAGGCTGGCAGCCGCTGGCCAATGCCGTGCTCTATCGCCTCCCCGAGGGCGGGCGCGAGGTGCTCAACGATGAGCTGAGCCTGCCGGGCTGGCCGCTGCGCCAGCTGCGCATGCAGCTGGACCCGCGTGGCGGCGGCCTTGGCCAGGACAGCGTGGCCATCCAGGTGGCGCTGCGTGCCACGCGGCTGGTGTTTCTGGCCCGTGGCGAGCCGCCCTACGTGCTCGCACTGGGCAATACGCATGCGCAGTCGGCGGCGCTGCCGTTGCACACCCTGATCCCCGGTTACCAGGCAGAGCGCCTGAGCCGTCTCGGTCGGGCGGAGCTGGCTGAACCGCTGCTCGCCGCTGCC
>NZ_JAFKCS010000416.1 GCF_017255015.1 Bowmanella yangjiangensis
TGGCGACTTGGCGCTAAGGTCTGCCTGAACTCGGACAAGGACGCAGCATGGCCCACGACAAGAACGTTTCACCAACAGGCTGGTACATAGCTTCCTACCTGCTGCGCTTCACTGAAATCGACGCATCGGGGAATGACGATCCTGAAGCACGTTTCCTGTCTTGGGAGAACACCGTCATCGTTCAGGCGCCGAGCCTGGAAGAGGCCTACGACAAGGTCGTAGAAATAGCCACCGAATCCACAGAGCCCTATCTGGGTGGCCCCGATGCCGTGCCGGTCCAGTGGCTATTCGAAGGCGTTACGGAGTTACTTCCAATCTACGAGCCATTGGAGGACGGCGCCGAGGTCATGTGGGGCGAACATCACCCCAGAAAGCTCAAGAACCTGAGAAAACTCGTCAGGCAACGGCATCAGTTTCGCCAATAGGCCGTTGAACGGATAAGAAGTGGGCCGCTGCTGCCAAAAACCTTCCCACAAGAGCCCGCAGCGGCCCTCACGCTCCCGCGATCAAGCCTTCGATGATTTGCCGAAGCTCGGGATGTTCGGGCGGTCGAATCCCGAATTCGTCGCGCAGCACCCTCAGCACCTCGTCGACACTGTCCAACTGCACCCGCTCGCTCGCCTGGCCCAGGCGGTGGATCGCGAAGCTGCCGTTGTTGAGTGTCTTGCGCAGCCCCGGCCC
>NZ_JAFKCS010000417.1 GCF_017255015.1 Bowmanella yangjiangensis
GGCGCCGGAACATCCCTTTCCCGCTGCCCTGGAGGACGTGCGTGATACCTGGGACTGGCTGCAAGAAGGCGGTTTGGCGCTGGGGCTGGACCCGGCACGTGTGGCCCTGGGGGGGGACAGTGCTGGCGCGACCCTGGCCAGTGTGGTTTGTGCCGAGCTGGCTGCCACGCAGGAGGCAAAGCCCTGCGCGCAACTGCTGTTCTATCCGGCGGTGGACGCCCGCCAGACCAGCGAATCCCAAGAGCTGTTTGCCGAAGGGCATCTGCTGGAGAGCGCGACACTGGCCTGGTTCTACCAGCACTATGCAGAACAGCCGGCGCAGCGCCGTGACTGGCGTTGCTCGCCGTTGCTGGCCGAGGGGCAATTGCGTGGCAGTGCGCCGGCTCTTCTGCTGATCGCCGAGTTCGACCCTTTGCTGGATGAGGGCCTGGCTTATGCCGAGCATCTGCGCGAGCAGGGTGTGGTCGTGCAGAGCCGGCTATGTCGTGGCATGACCCATGACTTCCTGCGCATGGCCGGGCTGGTGCCGGAGGTGCTGGAGCACTACGAGCAGGCGGCAGCGTTTCTGCGACGCTACTGGTAGGGCGTATCGATCAAGGAGAAACTGGTGCGCTGTGCGCACCAGTCGTTGACGATGTGCTAGCCACGGCGTTCGCGCTGCATCAGCCAAAGGAAGTATG
>NZ_JAFKCS010000418.1 GCF_017255015.1 Bowmanella yangjiangensis
GAATCATTTACCGATGAGGCTCAGGTTAGTACGCCACGGGCGTGTGGTGAAATGCGCTGTGTCCATGGCCTCGATAGCCTGCGCGCATGAAAGGTTCTCGTGTGAAAGCGCCCGCCTATTCACTTCTCCCGCTTGCCTGCGGCGCGCTAGAGTGCCGCTCTTCATCACAGGGAGTCCCGGTTCATGCACATCCGCGATATCGCCTTCGGCATCACCGACTGGTCCGCCGTCACGCCAACCGAGCACCTGGGCGAAACCGGTCTCGCGCGCTGGAGAACCTGCCAGTTTGGCGAGGTGCGGGTGCGCATGGTCGAGTACTCACCGGGCTATCTGGCCGACCACTGGTGCCGCAAGGGCCATGTGCTGTTGTGCCTGGAGGGCGAGCTGCATACCGAACTGGAGGATGGCCGCGTCTTCGTGCTGCGTCCGGGCATGAGTTATCAGGTGGCTGACGACGCCGAGGCGCACCGTTCCTTCACCGAACAGGGTGCACGGCTGTTCGTGGTCGACTGAACCCTCGCCCGCCGTGGCAATTTGCCTTGCCTATTCATGAGTCTGATGGAGGGCGGTGTCCCCGGTCTTCCTCGCTACACTCTCTGGCATTCCCACAGGACATGTAAGGCAGGTTCGCTATGCAAAACCGCATGATGATCACGGGGGCCGGTTCCGGCCTGGGG
>NZ_JAFKCS010000419.1 GCF_017255015.1 Bowmanella yangjiangensis
TTCTGTTCGAAGGTCGGGTTGCGCATCTTGGTTTCGTTCAGCGGAGGCATGCCAGTTAGTCCCAGCAAACGCCGGCAAAGTGCCCGAGAATCCACTGCTGAGCGGTCTTGCTGCCTTGCCACAGCTGCATACGACTGCCGCCAAGGCGCGTGGCCATGGGGGCTTGACAGCTCTGGGATACTGGAAGGTGTGAGCGCGATCATTCATCAGGCCAAACGGAGGGTTTGCCATGCGCGACGAGGAACTCAGGGCGTTGTTCGATCAACAGGCGGCTGGCTATGACCAGCAATGGGCCGGGATGGCGCCGATTCGCGAGGCGCTCTATCTGCTGCTCGATGCGCTGTTCGCCGAGCTGCCGGCCGATGCGCGGGTGCTCTGCGTGGGCGCGGGTACCGGTGCGGAGATCGGCCACCTGGCCGCGCGCTTTCCTGGCTGGCGGTTCACTGCGCTGGACCCTTCCGAGGCGATGCTCGATGTCTGTCGCCAGCGTGCGCAGCGCGAGGGCTTTGTGCAGCGTTGCGAGTTTCATGCGGGCTATCTCGACACGCTGGCGGATGAGCCGCAGCATGACGGCGCGACCTGCTTCCTGGTCTCGCAATTCTTGCTGGAGCCGCAGGCACGCACGCGCTTCTTCCGCCAGATCGCGCAGCGGCTCAAGCCGGGCGGTCTGCTGGCCA
>NZ_JAFKCS010000042.1 GCF_017255015.1 Bowmanella yangjiangensis
ACTGTCTGTTTCTGGCTACCAAGGAAGATGCGTTTCTTCGCGCTTTGGCATTGTTGCAGCTATGGCGGAAGGGGTATGTCGAACCTATCGAGCCGCCCGCGAGGCCAATGCACATCTATGCCCAGCAAACGATGGCATTGGCGCTTCAGCAAAAAGGCATCATCGCTGCCGACGTCGACCGGTGGGTTGGGCGCATGCCGGGTTTTGCTGGAGTCACGTTGGATGACCGGGCTGGTGTTATCAGCTACATGCTTGGGGCCGGCATATTGCACTCTGATGAGGGACTCATCGGGATTGGCAAGGCCGGAGAGAGGACGTTTGGCGAGAAGAATTTCATGGAGCTCTTTTCGGTCTTCACGACGCCCCCCATGGTGAAGGTTTTTTGGGGTAAGCAGGAGCTGGGTGAAGTTCATCAACTGACCTTCGCTGTCCGTGATAACGGCCCGGCGCTGCTTACGCTAGGTGGGCGCAGCTGGCAGACGACCTATATCGACTGGCCGCGGAAAAAAGCCTTTGTCGAGCCTTCTGAGGTGCGCGGTAAATCGCAGTGGGTTAGTGATGCGCAGCCGCTGAGATACGAGCTTTGTCGTGCGATAGCTGATGCGCTGGTTTCTGATCTCGTGCCTGAGGGGCTTTCATCAAGGGCTCAAGGGCTGCTTGCCGATCTCCGTGATCAGTACGGATGGATGGAGTCGGGTAAAAGCACTCTGATCTTTGATACCGATGGCAATGCTACTTGGTGGAACTTTGCAGGCAAGCTGCTGAATTCGGCCATGAAGGATTTGCTGGCTGATGAGGCAGATAAGCTTATCGCCGATAACGAGTGCTTGATCTTTCGACATGTCTATTCAGACGAGTCACTGGTGAGTGCTATTCGAGAGACTCTTGCCGGTGACGCGCATGGTTTGGCGGTGCTGCTGGATGAAGCCTTTGTGCAAGAGCTGAAATTTGCAGAGTGCTTGAGTCAGAAGGAAATTGATCGTGAGCTGGGGGAGCGGTACTCCGTTGATAGTGATTTCAAGCAGTTCAGCCGAATCTCACTCGCCGTTCTGTGGGTGAAGGAAGAAGCCTGATATGAAAATTATCCGTCTCCGCGGAGTTATCGAGACGACCGGCCTTGCTCGATCAACAATCTATAAGCTCATCAGTGAGGGCGGGTTTCCGAGGCCCGTCCCATTGGTAGGCCGCAGTGTTGGTTGGCTTGAGAGTGAGATCCAGGATTGGATTAAGGGCAGGATTGCAGCGCGAGATATTAACCCATGCCGATAACTTGATGCCGGCGAGATCGATGACATTTCGCCGTTGTCTTTCAACAAGTCTGCAATTCAGTAATAGATTGTCTTTCCTTCGAGCTAAGCCTCGCTTGTTTGTATCAGTAAGCTGCGCTCGACACAGAAGTTTTGCTCCGCCCAAATGAGCTGCGGTGGGGCAGTTATGGAGATTAGAAATGGAAGTACGTTACTGGGAAGGAGGCCTGCTGCGGCATGAGGTCGAAGCTATCGAGAGCATGCGTAAGGCCTTCAAGGGGGAGCCTGAACTAGGACAACCTGGTACGGTCGCTCCAACGGGTGGTAAGTCTCTGGCTCAGCAGCTCAGTAATCTGTCTCTGAAAGGCAAAGGGGCCGATCATCCTTCTGGTATGTGGCCTTGGAAGGGGTATGCAGGGTTCCGTTTTGCGGACTCGCGCGGTAAAGAAGGCGAGTTCGATCTTGTCATTGTGACCCATAAAAACGTCATCATAGTCGAACTGAAGCATTGGAATGGTGTTATCACCAGCCATGGTGGCAAGTGGTACCAGAATGGTGATGAGCGTGATCGCTCACCAATATCGGTTACTCAGAATAAAGTTTTTCTACTCAAGAAAAAGCTCAATGCAGTTAGGCAGCAGTTTCCGAAAGGCATTGTGCCAAATATCAAATTTTGCGTGGTCTTGAGCGGTAAGTGTACGTTTGATCAGCTACCCGACAATGAGCGCGAGCATGTAATTCATCTCGATGACTTCTTGAAGCTGGCCAACGAGCGTCAATTTAATAACAAGTTTCGCCCGCATCCCGAGGCGGCAGGTCTGAATCAGTATTTTGATGTGTTTGATCAGCTGCTCAATCAGGGAAGTGTCAAACCGAAGGAACTCATGGTTGATGGGTTCAGAGCGCAGGGGGAGCCGATTTTCAAGCATCCCGGCGAGGTTTATATTGAGTACGAGGCTGCAAACGAAAATAACAAGGCTGATCGTGCTCTTTTGCGTTTGTGGGACTTCAATAAGCTTGATGATGTAGATGCTAAAACCCCAGAGGGGCGCTTCAAGATTCTTTCCAGGGAGCGGGATGTTCTGGTTTATCTGGGACAGCGGGATCATGAGTTGGCAAAACGTTGTCTGCGTCCTATCAGAAACCCCTCCGTGCAGTCCGTTACTCAAGAATTCTCTGAACTGTGCGAGCTTCCGGCAAGTCACTACCGGCTCAACGAATTCATTAATCGATATGCGCAGAACTATGAGGAGAGTGATCGGGTAAAGTTGGCCAAGATCTTGGTCGCGCAGTTCGCTGCCATGCACGGATTTAAGGTCGCTCACCGTGATTTGGGCGACCATAGCGTATGGTTCTCACCATCCAGCGCCATTGCTTTGTCCAACTTCATTGCAGCCTATCATCAGCCAGCAGGTACGGTTGGACCGCGTCGTGATCAACTGAGTATTGGCTCTATTGCTCTTCCAGAAGATCGTACTGATGAAGGGCACGGCGGTACGCCTTTCCACCGCGACGTTTTCGCGCTTGGACTCCTTTGCTGGCACTTGGCTCAAGCCAAGTCTTTACCTCTCAAGCTGAATACCGATTACATCGATAGCGTTCGGGATGACATCCTGGATTCGGATACATGGTACTCAGGCGTTCTCGCCAAGGCGGTGGAGCACAATCCAAGCTCTCGCTACGCCAACGCCGGTGAGTTGCTGGACGAGTTGAACCAGGTAACGCCAGAAGATACAGCGCAGTTTGCTTTCGATCAGTCACAACTTGAACGTTTTTCCGCTTCAAGCGCTAGAATTTACAAAATTTACCCGGTGGATGAGGAAATCATTGATATCCCTGAGAAGGAGGTCTATCGGTCGGGTGATTGCATTGTAAAACTATGGCCTACGATCCATGCAGATGCTCCGCAGGCAGGGCAAGGTCCGATGTTGCTCAGCTTTTTTGAAAAAATAGAATTGCTGAATAAAAGTGGCTACGAATTTTTGCCTAGGATTGATCAGTTTGGATATGACAGGAGCGGTACTCCTTTTTTAGTTCAACAATTTATCGATGGCCAACACTGGAGCGAATTATCACAGCTGAGCTCGCGACGAGCCGAAGAGCTGATTCGTAATTTGATTTCTGCAGTTGAGTGTCTGCATGAGCAGCAGTTGACTCACGGAGATCTCCATCCTGGAAATATCAAAGTCGTAGTGCCAGTTGATGGCGGGCAGTCCGTACAGCTTTACCTGCTAGATCTTCCGGATCTTACAGTTTCAGGAAGCGAACCTTTCAATAATCGATATAGTCCTCTAGCCGAAAGCTGCACACCTTTCGAGCGTGATAACTTCGCTGTCATGCGTATGGCTGTAGAGTTGCTCGGAATGGACTGGGATCAGCCAGATGAACATGATCTGGCTGAGCTGCGTAAGGCAATTAATGAGGAATTACAGAGCGATTCAGGCTTCGTTGCGCTAGACCGATTTAGTGATGCTCTTAATCGTGAGTTTCGTCCGAAGCAAGCTAGAACAGTTATTACAGTCACCGTGCGCGGAAATGACCCTCTAGATTTCGCAATTTATCCTGACAATGGACGCCTTTTTGTCAGCGTCAAGCCAGATGTAAAGGATGCCCATCAGACTGTCGTTACGTTCAGCGGTGTGGGCGGAAGCTTTTCAGCTGCATATGAGAAGTCCTCGAAAGCCTTTGTTAGGGGATTCAAGCCCAGTCAGCAGGAGGCTGTTCCGCACTGGGTTGAGCGTAATGCAGATTTTGAAATTGATGTCGAAATTAATGTAGTTGTTGCAAATATTAGTAACCTCAAAGAGCTGTCAGACTTTATGGGGAATAATCTGGCGTTCGACGAGCTTGTTGCCAGTATTATGGATGCTGCCTGTGCTTCCTCAGTAAACCAGGAGGCCGGAGGTGCGCATAACTCCACCGATTTGGCTACTGACAATGATATCCATGAAGAGCATGTCCCAGAGATAAAAACGAGGTCTATTCAGACAAGTAAAGTCTGGAAGGCTATTATGGATACAGAAGTCGAGGGGCTGCCAACGCTAGAGGTGTCGGGTGAGCCTGTCTTTAACAAAGACAAAACTGGGCTCATGATTCCATATACAGCCAATGGTGAGGTTTTAGAGTCGTTCGAGACTGATGATAAAATTAATCTCATCAAGAAGGACGGCGAAAAGCAAATCAATCTTGGCGAGGTGGATCTTCGTAAGAGCACAAAATCTGCCCTGTGTTTAGTGTACTCAGGAAAAACCAGAGCTGCTATTAAGGCTGATGATGTGCTCTATCTTCAAAGCAATAAGAACAGGTCCTCGCTGACCCGTCGTAAGCGCGCGATAGAGCGTATATTGGGTCGCCAATCAGTTGTAACAGGGCTGGTTGATTATTTTGACGAAGGCTGCAGTATAGTTCCTGAGCGATTTTCTGTGCCGCCAACTGAGGAAGGTTTCGCAGTCTACCAGCGAGAGACTTCAAGCGGGCAGATTATTGGTCTCAACGATGCACAGAAGGATGCTTTTTCAAAGTTGATAACAAACGGGCCAGTGGGTTTTTTGCAGGGGCCACCCGGTACCGGTAAAACTGAGTTTATTGCCGCATTCTGCCACTACCTGATAAGTGAGGAGGGGGCTAGGAATATCCTTCTTGTTAGCCAGTCGCATGAGGCTGTAAATACCGCGGCAGAGCGCATTCGTGCCCACTGCCGCAGATTGAATACCGATCTCGATGTTGTGCGTTTCAGCAACCGCGAACAGGTAGTCTCAGATGAGTTGCAGGATGTCTATTCCAAATCGATTGTCACCCAGCAACAATCGAGCTTTAGCGCTGAGCTAAAAAGGCGTTTGTCTCTGATGGCTCCCTCACTTGGGGTAAGCGCCGGATTCATCGCGAGCCTGGTTGAGCTTGAGTCGAGGATTCACGGACTGGTCAAAAGCATTGAGCGCCTGGATAAGGATCTGCAAGATGCTGGTGAGGGCACTCTCGAGTCCAAGCAATTGAGAGCAAGCCTGAGTCGAATGCAAGAGGATCTGCTTGAGGCGCTAGCCAATGACTATGGTATCTCTGCAGCCCCAGAGTCTACTGCTCGGAATATGCTTGAGCAGGCCTATGCCAGTGTTACCGCCAGCCATGGTGTCAGGCCGCATGAATTTAAGCGATGCATGGATCTGATCAAGTTGTCTGAGGAGTTGCTGCAACGTATTGCCACTGATGGCGCTAATTACGATGAATTTCTGATGCGCGCCAGAACACTTGTCTGTGGGACCTGTGTAGGCGTTGGTCTACCGCACTTGAAACTTGCTGAAAACCGGTTTGACTGGGTCATTATCGATGAGGCTGCACGTTCTTCACCTAGCGAGCTGGCGATTGCCATGCAGGTGGGAAGCCGAATCCTGTTGGTAGGGGATCATCGGCAGCTTCCCCCAACCTATGCAGACGAGCATCTCAAGGCCATCGCCCGTGATTTGGGACTACATAGTCAATCAGATGAGTTTCGTCGGATCATGCGTAGCGATTTCGAGCGCGCTTTTGAGTCTGCTTATGGCCGAGGTGTCAGTGCCACACTGAAGGTTCAGTACCGTATGCAACCACCGATTGGGGATCTAGTTTCGGAGGTTTTCTACGGTGGTGAGCTAATGACTGGTGCGCGGCCTGTGCCGCAATGCTTTTCGAATGCCCCAGATGTTATCGGTTCAATCGTAACTTGGCTGGATACGGGGGGTCTCGGGAAACAAGCTAATCACTCGGAGCAGCAAGGTAGTACCAGCTTGGTAAACCATGCTGAGGCAAACTCCATTATTAGGATGCTCAAAGATATCGAAAGCGACATGGAATTCAGCTCAGCATTAGTTGAGGAAATGACGGAAACTATGGAGCCTCCTATTGGGATCATCTGCATGTATTCTGAGCAGAAAAAGTTGGTTCGTAAAAAGTTTGCCGAGAAAACATGGTCGGAAGATTTCAAGAAATTGGTCAAGATTGACACTGTTGATAGTTACCAAGGAAAAGAAAATCGCATTGTCATTGTTTCTCTGACGCGATCCTCTGCAGACCTTTCTCCAGGCTTCTTGCGGTTGCCGAATCGAATAAATGTGGCAATGTCCCGAGCCATGGACCGTTTGGTTATTGTCGGTGACATGAGTATGTGGGCAGGGCGGAACGCGGATCTGCCCTTGGGTAAAGTTGCCACTTATATTCAAGAACGTCAGGATGGTGAGCGCTACAGGATCACTTCGGTAGTAAATGCAAAAGGAGCTGCATGATGGCTGGTGAAGCTTTGGTTTTGTTTGAAGTTGATATCTGTGTGCCGGCACAGCAGTTCAGAATTGAATATTCTCTGATTGAAAAAGGAGGGCTTCCATTCGTTTCTGAGTTCTTGCTGCGTTTGTTGAAAGTCTCCCCTTTGATGTCGGCTGATATAGCTAGATACTTCGGTTTCACTTCGAAAGAGTTGAGTGCGGCATTGACACCCTTTTTCCAGAAGGGAGAGGTTTCTGTCCAACCAGATGGGCGGATTGGTCTTTCAGAAAAAGGACTTCGACTCTTCTCAGGAAATGAAGACTCTCCCAGTGTCAGGTCTAGGCAGGAGTATCGGCGATCATTCACTTTTGACTTGCTAACGTTCTCCTATCTTGGGGGAAAGATTCCATCGGCAAGTACAAGGCGAGCAGTTCTTCTAGATGCCGGTGTTGAAGTTAGGGCTGTTTCACAGCAGAGGGCGGTCGGTGCATTTCAGAATAATTTGCATGAGATATTTCGTCGCGGGGACTTGGCAGGGCAGGATCAGCAAGGTTCTGTCCCGGAGTTGTACAAAATAAGCGACGTGAGGAAAAGCTCAGATGTATGCTTTCTTGTTGAGGAAGCGTTTTGCCTTGATGTGGATAGTCTCGATTTGAGTTTCGAGGTGAAAAAAGGAATAGCCGAGGAGGAAGAGTATATTGGGCGTCGTGCATCTATGCTGCATAGCCTAAATGGGCGCGAAAACTTTGATGATATTGTTCGACTGGCAGATAGGTTAGGCGATTCAGAAACGATTGATGCTCTTTCGAGTGGATTGATGGATTTCAGAGGAGTTGCTCAACGTGCCTTGTCGTTTGGCTTAGATGATCGCCGTGGTGATGTAAGAATTTATGGATCCTTACAGTTGAATAGAAATTGGGATCAGGTGTGTTCGCTATTGAAAAAACACCATGAGAAAATTTCTGATTCTGAGCGTGAAGTTGCTACAAGACTTACCTGGCTTGCACCGTGTTCCCATGGATTGTGGGGTAAAAGCTCTCGCCATGGTCAAGCTTTAAGTAAGTTCGTTGAGTATGCGGGTTTGAAAAGCAAACGAAACGACCGGCATGCTTTTGAGGCAGAGATTCTGATTCCCTTGTCGTCTAGCAAGGATTGGCAGTCGAAAAAGGCTGCAAATAATGATTGTGCAGAGGCGAAAGAGTATTTGCACGGTTTTGTCGAGTCTGAAACCTTGGCGCCTCTAGAGGTTTTTATGCTGAGCGGCTGCTTTGCAGTTGTTATCTATCATCTTGTGGTGCCTGACCGTTACCCTGTACCAATTCCGTTTGGATTTATTACTGAAGACCCAGCTCGCGTGAGGAGTATTGAGGGGCTAGTTAGGTCTGTTCTTGATGAGTACAGCTTTGAGAATAAGCCAAGGTACTTGGGAGGCTTGGCTGATCTGGGCAGGAATTTGTAGTGGTGTTGATGCTCCGCTCTATGCTGTCAGTGACTGCCGCGCTTTGTGAACGCCGTGCCATGCTTTTGTTGTAGAGTGCAACCAGGCATTTGCAGTAGCAGGGATCGCGTAAGGGATGTCATCAGTTCCCCAACCCAAGAGCTTGGTCATCGA
>NZ_JAFKCS010000420.1 GCF_017255015.1 Bowmanella yangjiangensis
TTGCGCAAAGCGCTGCTCGATGCTGCGTCCGCGCTACTCGCCGAGGTGGGTGTGGCGGCGATCAGCCTGCGTGAAGTCGCACGACGCGCCGGGGTTTCGCATAACGCGCCCTACCGTCATTTCGCCGACCGTGATGCCTTGTTGGCGGCGCTGGCGCTGCAGGGATTCGAGGTTCTGGTCCGGCGTATCGAGGCGCTGCCGGTGGCCGATCTGGGTCGGCGCGGCGAGTGCTACGTTGCCTATGCGCTGG
Organism: Bowmanella yangjiangensis; assembly: GCF_017255015.1. Taxonomy (GTDB): domain Bacteria; phylum Pseudomonadota; class Gammaproteobacteria; order Enterobacterales; family Alteromonadaceae; genus Bowmanella; species Bowmanella yangjiangensis. Next base: position 251 of record NZ_JAFKCS010000420.1, read on the forward strand.
AGTTTCCCGGACATTTCGCCCTGATGTTCGGGCCACAGCTCGACAGGGCGGCTTATCCCGAGCTGCAACAGGTTGCCCGGCAGCTGTTTGCCCAGCTCGAAGCCAGCGTGCGAGCGCTGCGCCCGGACGAGTCGGTACAGACGGCCAGCCTGGCGGCGTGGAGTCTGGTGCATGGGCTCAGTCAGTTGCTGCTCAACGGGCAGTGCCCGGTCGAGGATGTGTCGGTCACGGCTCGCGCAGTCACCGGGCTGTTCGTCGAGGGCTTGCAGGTAGGCCGCTCTCCCGCCTAGAGCCGTTTGCAGGGTAGGCAGCCTGTAGCGCTGTCCAGCGCTCGACGCCTCAGAACAGCCTGGCCAGCAACACCGGTACGGCGGTTTCCACCCGCAGAATGCGCTCACCCAGCTGCACCGGTTGCAGGCCGGCG
>NZ_JAFKCS010000421.1 GCF_017255015.1 Bowmanella yangjiangensis
GAACCGGCGTACTGCCCACCGACAGCGGCATGGGCCTGTTCGTGGGTGCGCACTTCGCGATCGCGCTGAACCAGATCGGCGATCTCCAGCTGCTGCTGGCGCTGCTCCCGGGGGCTGGCTTCGGCGCTGTCGTCCGCCGTATCGGTGGAGGCACGGTCAGCCTCTTCGCGCCCGGAGGCGCTGGAATTCGCCTGCTGCTCCTGCGGCGCGGTCACGGGTGCCTGGTCGGCACGGGCGATATCGGGGGAAACGTCGGACGAGAGGAGCCGAGCCGAAGAGAAGGACGGCGCAGGGACGAAAGGTGGCACGCTGTTGCCGATCTGCATGTGCTCCCTCCTACCCCGTTGCAGGCCGCATCCACGGCCGGGGTGGAACTACTTACGCACGCGTGTCGATGAGCGTACCCAGCACCTCATCGGCGGTTTCCACGACACGTGAGCTGGCCCGCACCTCGTTCTCGCCAACGCGCAAGGCGACCAGGCTTTCCGCCAGGTCGGGGCGCGTCTGCTCGGCAGACTGTGGCGTGGGGTTCACCTGGTTCTGCGGTGGCGTCTGGCTGGGCTGCTGCGGCTCGGTCACCGCGTTGCTGGCGATGTCGCTGGCCGCCTGCTCGACACGGCGTTGCCCGGCCTGGATGCCGTTCAAGCCCGAACTGAATGCATTGCTGGAGATT
>NZ_JAFKCS010000422.1 GCF_017255015.1 Bowmanella yangjiangensis
GATACCGCTGCGCACTGCCTGCAACAGGTGCGAGGTCAGCTCGAAGTTGGGCCCGCTGCGCATGCGCTCCGGGGCCAGGCCATGGCGGGCGAACCAGCTGGCCCAGAGCGGCGGATGGCTGGCCACCTGCAGCAGCGTCTGCGCGGCGATGGTCTCGGCGTCGACCACCTCGCCCGCCGCCAGCAGCGCGGGGCTGGCGACCACCACCATGGTTTCTTCCAGCAGCGGGTGCACCACCAGTTCCGGCCAGTCGCCGCTGCCGACGGTGATCGCGGCGTCGATCTCGCCGTCGGCGAAATCCACCGCCTGGATGCGCGAATGCACATGCACCTGCACGCCGGGGTTGGCCGCGTAGAAGCGATTCAGCCGGGGCAGCAGCCAGGTCGAGCCGAAGGTTGGCAACAGCGCCAGGCGCAAGGTCCCCATGCCGGAGCCATAGGCCACCGCCTGCAGCGTGGCGCTGCGGATCTGCGCCAGGGCATCGCCGAGTTCACGCAGGTACAACCGGCCCACGTCGGTCAGCACGATGTTGCGCCCCTCGCGGCGAAACAGGCGCACGCCCAGCTGCGCCTCCAGCGCCTGCACCTGACGACTGACCGCACTCTGCGTCAGCGACAGCTCCCTGGCTGCACGGGTGTAGCTCTCGTGCCGGGCAGCGGCCTCGAAAGCCAG
>NZ_JAFKCS010000423.1 GCF_017255015.1 Bowmanella yangjiangensis
TTTGTGGGGTGGGGGGGGGGGGGGGGGCACTAAGCGCGTCCGACTACTGCTCCGGTGAACAGCATTACGACAGGTCGGGCGCTTTCCTCAGCGTGCCGGCCCCGGTTCAGTTGCCGGCGGCCTTCAGCAGCGGGTTGCCATTGGCACCGGCACCGCCGTTGGTCTTGTAGGCGTCGAGCAGTTTGCCGGCCTTGCTCCACTCGAACACGGTCGACTCGTTCTTGTTGTACGCACCCGGTAACGCGGTGATCAGGCTGTAGTCGTACTTCCACACTTCCTTGCCGCTCAGCTCGGACTTGGAGTTAGGGTGACCGACCTGCTTGACGACCTCATCCTGAGTGGCACCGGAGCTTTTCAGCTGCTGCAGCGTTTCCGGGGCGATGTACACGCCGGTCTCGTAGTCCAGCGGCGTACGAACGTTGCAGCCTGCCAGCAGGGTCAGAGAGAGGGCCGCCGCGGCGATGAGGGTTGTCTTGTTCATGCTGAATGTCCTTGTTTTGATCCGTCCATACCGCCAACGGGGCCTCGGCGCTGCGCGCGGGCAGCCACGCTAGGGCGGTAAGCAAGGAGCATAAGGATGGGCAGGCGGCCCAGCCATAACACAGATGACCTAATGGCCTTGTGCTGGCTGTGCCTCCCCGGACCAGGATCGCAGCAGCGACCGAAC
>NZ_JAFKCS010000424.1 GCF_017255015.1 Bowmanella yangjiangensis
GTCGCTTGTCAGCGTATCGACGGCCGGGGCTGGCAGGCTCACATGCTGCAAGTCGACCTGGATGGGTACGCCCTCGGCGTCCGCCAGCACCACCCGTCCGCTCGCCAATACGCTGTCGAGCTGCAGCGCCCAGCCCTGAGACTCTCGCTCGAGGCCGACAGCGAGCTGCTCGACTTCCTGGCCGAAGCCCTTGAAACGGCCGATATCCAGCTGGGCGCTGCGTAACAGGCGCTGGCTGTCAGCGTCCACCTTCAGCGGGTGATCCGCGATGAACTGTTTCCAGGCATCCAGGTCCAGCTCGGCCAGGCGGCCACGCACACGCAGGCCCTGGCTGGTGGGCAGCCGGGCGGGCTCCCCGCCCAGCATCAGCTCGCCACGTCCCTCGGCCAGTGCCGTCGGCGGCGCTGCCAGGTTCAGGCTGGCCAGCCCACGATAGTCGGCCCAGTAGCGGCGTTCCTTGCCGGACAGCGTCATGCGCCAGTCGGCATAGGCCTCCTGCTCGGCGCCCTTGCCGAAGGGCGCGGGCAGCGCCACATTGACCCCGAGCAGGTTGGAATCGACGCGCAGCTGGCTGTCGTCGCCATCCAGCGTCAGGCGCAGGCGATAGGGCAGCAGGCCGCTGACAGGCAGCGCCTGCGGACCATTCAACCATTTGTTGAGGGTGTCG
>NZ_JAFKCS010000425.1 GCF_017255015.1 Bowmanella yangjiangensis
CTGGGAATACCAGCCGCTCGGTCCGTTCCTGGCCAAGAACTTCGCGTCCACGCTGTCGCCATGGATCGTCACCCTGGAGGCGCTGGCCCCATACCGCACCGCACCACCCGTGCGTGACGCCGAGGACCCGGAGCTGCTGCCTTACCTGAACGCCCCTGGCGACCGTGAGGAAGGCGCGCTCGACATCCAGCTGGAAGTCCTGATGCAGACGGCGCGGATGCGCGCCGAAGAGCAGGTCGCCACGCGGCTGAGTGCCACCAACTACCGCCACGCCTACTGGACCCTGGGGCAGATGGTCGCGCATCACACGGTCAACGGCTGCAACCTGCGCGCGGGCGACATTCTGGGCACCGGCACGCTGTCCGGCCCGACGCTCGACCAGGCGGCGGCGCTGATCGAACTCACGGTGGGTGGCAAGCAGCCTGTCGTGCTGCCCAATGGTGAGCAGCGCACCTTCGTGGAGGATGGCGATCGCATGGAACTGCGCGGCTGGTGTGAGAGGGCTGGCGCTGCGCGCATCGGCTTTGGCGAGTGCGCGGCCACCTTGCTGCCGGCGCTGGCCTGAGCGATGGGGGCCTGACGCGTGCTCAAGCTCTATACCTATTTCCGCAGTTCGGCGTCGTACCGCGTGCGTATCGCGCTCAACCTCAAGGGCCTGGCCTGG
>NZ_JAFKCS010000426.1 GCF_017255015.1 Bowmanella yangjiangensis
CTGGGCGTCGATGTGGCGGACCTCGGCCAGGTGAGTCGGGCGATCAACCAGAGCCGCGCAGCACTGGGCACCATTGGTGGCCTGGTGCACGCTGCCGGCGTTCCCGGTACCTGCCCGCTGGAACAGCTGAGCCCGGCTGCCTGGGCGCAGGTGATGGATATCAACCTGCGTTGCTGGCCGTTCATGATTCAGGCCTTGCTGGAGGACTTCAAGGTCAGCAAGGGGGCCGCCTGCGTGGGGATCGCCTCGATCAACGCCACCCTCGGCAATGCCTTCAACCCCACCTACAGTGCCTCCAAGGCCGGCATGCTCGGCCTGAACCGCGCCCTGGCCGATGAGCTGGCGCGCTTTGGCATTCGCATCAACGCCGTCTCGCCAGGCCAGATCATGACCCAGATGATCGCCGATGCCATCGCGGCAGCGCCGACGGGGCTCAAGGAGCGTTTCGAGAGCCGCATTCTCCTGGGGCGCCTCGGTCAGCCCCGTGAAGTGGCGACTGCCGTGCGCTTCCTGCTGTCGTCCGAAGCCAGCTACATCACCGGCGCCGAGCTGGTGGTCGACGGCGGCAATATCTCCTCGCAGCGCTGACTGCAGGGCTCGTCGCCCCGTGCGGGCCCGAGCGATCGGCCATGCAGAGACAGGGACGGTCCGCTCAGAGCCCGG
>NZ_JAFKCS010000427.1 GCF_017255015.1 Bowmanella yangjiangensis
TGTACGCGGCTGCTTTCCACGCTCTGCTGCGCCAGTTGCTCGAGCATGCCCTGCACCTTGCGCAGGCTCTCGCGCACACGCTCGGCGCTCTCCGGGCTCTGCTCGATGGCGAAGTTGCGCTCCAGACGACGCGCCTGGAGGATTTCCTGATTGACCTGCGCCAGCTGGCCGACCTGCGCGTGCCCCTGGAGCACGGCCTGGACGGCGAGATAACCACTGCCGGTCATGGCGGCGGTGAGCAGCAGCACGAGGCCGAAACCGATGAGGAGTTTCTTGCCCACGGCAAGGTTGGCAAACAGACGCGCGGCAGGCTTGAACATATGGGGGTCGCTCCAGTTCTTCTTATTGCAGTCGCACCTCGTGGGTGCGACCTGATCGACTGAACAGGCAACTGCTGTGCCATGCCGAGAACAACGTATCGGCAGGTACCTGGCACCGCTTGAGTGCTGGCAATTGGCCAAACGAACAGTCTGAGGATAGCCACTGCCCGCGCGCCGGCAGGCGCATTTCGGCAAATATCCGCTTACTGGCGCCGAATAACTGGCGACTTCCCGCCCCCTGCCGTACGCCATGGGGCAAATGAAAAAGGCGCAGCTCCATCAGAAGCTGCGCCTTGGCTGACACCCTACCTGCCTGTGTTCAGCGGCCGGCAAGCACCGGCAT
>NZ_JAFKCS010000428.1 GCF_017255015.1 Bowmanella yangjiangensis
GGTCATCATCTGCTTCGGCGTGGACACCCCGTAGAGGTTGTCGAAACCACGCGCGCTGAGCGTCTCGAAGGTGTACCACTGCTTGGGCAGGGCCAGCGGCCCGCTCGCGGCGGCCTGCTGCAGGTCGTCGATGACCAGGTTGCGCGACCTGAGCGAGTAGAAGCTGGTCGTCCCGACCACGATGGGGCCGACCCAGAGAAACTTGCCCTCACGTTCCGGGGTGCGCACGGTGGAGAACAGGGCGATGTCCGCCTGCTGCTGGGCGAGGTAGAAGGCGCGGGTCCAGGGCATCAGTTCGATCTTTCCGCTGTCGCCGGTGCGTGCCAGCAGGGCCCGGACCACCTCGACGGAGAAGCCGCTGACCTCGCCGTCGCGCATGAAGCTCATGGGCGGGGTGTCTTCGGTGAGCAGCTGCAACTCTGCCAGCGCAGGGCTGCACAGCATCGCCAGGCAAACGCACGACAGCCACCTCACCAGCTTCATTCCTCCCTCCCGTCTGCGGCCGGGCACTCAGCGCAGCCCATCACTCGACACTCAGCAGGTCGGCCAGGGCCTGCTCATCGGCCTCGGGAAACCAGTGTCGATAGATGCGCTCCAGACTACCGTCATGCCGCATTTCCTGCAGCGCCCGCTGCCAACGTGCGACACGGGCAGCCTGGGTG
>NZ_JAFKCS010000429.1 GCF_017255015.1 Bowmanella yangjiangensis
CGGCAGACTCGCCAGGAAGCGGTTGATGGCCTGGCGGGAGTCCAGGCGCAGATACTGACACGACGGCGGTGCGTTGCGCATTTCCTCGGCATAGCGCTGGCGGTAGTCGGGATGGCGGGTCCAGGCCCAGGCCAGGATGGAGGCGCGCGGGTTCAGCTTGAACAGGTTGCTCCAGCGCTCGCGGTTGCCATTCCACAGCGTTTCTCGCGTCGCCAGGCGGCGCAGGGTACGCCAGATCACTTGGCGCATCACCTTGCGCCGGGGCAGGTCCAGCCAGATCACCATGTCCGAGCGTTCGCGCACCTGCGGGCGCACGAGCGAGTAGTTGCCTTCGACCACCCAGCCGTCACCTTGCAGCGCCTCGTGCGTGGCCCGCTGAAATTCCCCGTCGGGGAGCGGCTGCCAGTCGGGCTGGTGGTACAGCGCGTCGAGTTCGACGTGGCGATAGCCCAGGTGCCGAGCCAGGCGCCGGGAAAGCGTGGTCTTCCCGGCGCCCGAACAACCCACCACCGAGATTCGGCGGCCGGGTGCGATAGGCCCTGTCGGGCAGGTAGTCGGTGGCACGGGGTCAACCATGGCTGAGTGTCAGCCAGGCAAGCGCTGCGCCCACCAGGCAGAGGAAACCGAACGCCGCGATCCAGGCGCTGCGTGAGCCCATCGG
>NZ_JAFKCS010000043.1 GCF_017255015.1 Bowmanella yangjiangensis
AAGGCCCAGGGCCGCAACCGCGTCTGCCTGGCGCAGCCATGACGGATCAGGCCTTGGCGTACTCCTCCAGCTGCACCGGCATGCAGTGCTCGAGCAGTCCCATTTCTATCGAATAGCGGATCAGCTCGGCGTCGCGTTCCAGCCCCAGCTTCTGCATGGCGGTACTTTTCTGCGTGCTGATGGTTTTCTTGCTGCGATGCAGGCGCTCGGCGATCTCGTTGACCTTCAGCCCCGAAACGAACAGGCGCACCACTTCCAGCTCGCGCGGGCTCAGCACGCCGAAACCGGCACTACGCGGGCTGTTGTTCATCAGCGTGGCGATGCGCGGTGACAGGTAGCGCCCCTTGGCCATCGCCCCCTGGATGGCCGGCAGCAGATGGCTGAGCGGGTCGCGCTTGCTGAGGATGCAGGAAATACCCGACGAAGCCAGTGCATGGAGGATGCTCGGATTCTCCTGCATGGTCAGCACCACGATATTGAGGTTGGGATACTTGCGCCGGATCAGCTGGAACAGGCTCAACCCACCGCTGTGCCCGGCGGCGGGGAGGATATAACCCGACAGCAGCACATCGAAGTCCTGGTCATGGCCTTCGAGCCGCTCCAACAAACGCGCCGGCCCCTGCACCGAGTCCACGATGGAAACACCATGGCTGGCAAACAGCGTCTGCCTTATACCGGCACAGACAACAGGATGGTCGTCCGCGACCAGCAAGCGAATCATTTCATTGTTCATTGTATAAACCCTATCTCTGATGACAGTCCCTGTCGCAGGCTTGCCCCGTATGCCTCAACAGGCGGTCGGAGCACCCAGCACGCACAAACATGGCGCAGCAGAAGCCGATAGCAACGCGCGCTGTGGAATCAACAGCGCCACTCAATGATAATGACTTGCAAATACATTCTCTGATCTTGTGACGTTATCTCAGAATTGCCCGCCCTCCCCTGGCGACGCGCCGGTGCTGGCCGCTCACAGATAAGTCAGTGTCAAGGTCACCGAGGCAAGCACTGCACCGGCACCCACCTGTGCAGAGGCCTGGTAGTAACGCACCCGGTAAGGCAGGGTGTTCAGGCCGCGAGTCAACCCCGCCAGCTGCTTGGGCTGACTGAGCTCCACTGGCGCACTGGTGGTGCCGTCGAGTAACTGCAAGCCCACCCCCGTTGCCGCAGCACCCGACGTCAGCGCAAGCACTCCGGGAGCGTTGGAGCTGTGTGGCGTTCCGTCCATGCGCAGCCGGACGACACCGTTCACGACGTTCTCACACTGCAGAACGATGTCGAATGACTGCTCACCTTGCGTCGAACCCACCCCGGAAAAGCGGTTGCGGGACACAGGCGCCAGCGTAACGGTCTGATCAGGGTTGCCGAAGAGGCGACATGATGAGGGAGGAGGCGCAATCCAGGCGGACTGGATGTTGACTTGCAGGTAGCGGTTATAACCAGCGGTGCGCAAGCTCGCATAGTTGCCAGGCGTAATCATGCCGGCACCAAGCGTAGTGCTGGTCGCCACCAGTTCAAGCTTGAGCTCTCTCCAGCCTTGCGCCGTCAACATCCCGGTGAACAGGAAAGGAATAGGCTGCTGCCATTCGCTTCCGGCATAGAGTCCCTCCGGTTGCAGGCTGACTCGATAACCGACCCCCTGGACGTGGGTCCGGTATACGCCGGGCAACATTGTGCTCGAACTCTCGGCGACGAAGGTCCCTGTGGCGTAACCCTTGCCCAGCAGGCATCTCAATAAATAGAACGGGGACCTGACCGGCTGTCTCGACTCCGCGAGAACTTGACCGATCTGGAGCGGGCCTGCAGGCACCGTGATCGGCGCGGGGAAGTTGAAGGCATAGACACCCTGGTCGAAACCGCGCTCCCATAGACAGGTTGCATGGGCAAGTGGCGCAGCACTTACGAGCGCTGTCAGCCATAACAAGCGAAAAAGAGAGTGTGTAAACAGCGGCGCGATCATCGGCAGGTCTCCTTCAAGTTTCTGATCGGCGTCTGCAGCGTCTCCTGCGACACGCGGTAGGCCACGGTACAGCTCGCAGCCCCGGCGCCCCAGCTCACGCTCAGCTCACCCGCAGGTGCGGCCCCCGCGACATAGGCCAACCCCTCGGGGCCAACCAGGCCCAGCTCCTGACCACTGGTGTCTGCAATCCGCGCCCCAAAGGGCAAGGGTTCTCCCTGTGCATCGCTCAACTGCAGCATCAACCGGTAGCCACTGCGGGCCTCGAACGGCGCCAGCACCACGGCGCCACGGGTCGGCACTACCTCCTGGACGGCCGTCAGCACCTCGACATTCCCCCCCAGCCCGCTCAACGACAGCGCTAGGCGGTTGCTGCGGTAGGGCGTCAGGCTCGGGACGACCGCATAGCCGCTCCCGTCCGTGCGCACGCCCACCTGGGACTGCAGCGCCAGACCCTCGGCATCAGGTATCCGCACCAGCGCTATGGTCTCCCCCAGCGGTTGAGACAGCGTGAGGCCATCGGCATGCGCGACCATCCCACCGGACAGCCCCAGGTTGGTCTGTTCATAACCCTCGCCTTGGCTGTGCCCCAGATCGACCCGCCCATAGCGCCCCCGGTAACCCAGGTTGAGGCTACCCCTGGAGCCTTGTTCGTCGGAACGATCGACGGTCACGCCGTAGTCGAGGTTGCGGTCATCGAGGGTGTTGCCGAAGAGACTGGCCTGCTGATACAAGCGCTGGTCACTACCACGAGACACCGAGTACATGCCCGAGGCGCCGGAAGAACCCAGCGGTATGCTCAAAGACAGCATCAACTGGCGCTCTTGAGCAGCGAACGGCGTGCGGTACTGGTTGTAGTAGAGGTTGTAGCTGAGCTGCCGGTAGCTACCGGAAACCCCCAGTTGCACGAAACGCTCCTGGCCGCCGCTGCCCCAGTAACGCTGCTGCCGTGCGGAGAAGAACAATGCCCCCCAACGCCCCATAGACTGCGACAGGTCCACCTGCAGTTCGCTGCGCCGGTCGAGGAACGGCAGCTCATTGCTCTCCAGCGCCTGCATCTGCACCGCCTCGGGAAAGCTGCGAAAGCCAGGGGTCGAATAGCGGTAACCGGCCACGCGAAAAGTCGTGTCCGTACGTTCCAGCGTCTTGGCATAGAGCAGCCGTAGCGACTGTCCGGATAGGTGCCCCTGGTCACTACGCGTGCGAGCGTCCGACAGGTCAAGGGACAGCGCCCCGAAACCCAGCATGTTCTTGCCCACCCCCAGCAGCCCCGCCTGGTAGCCCTGCCCTAGCAGCACACCACCATACAACGAGAAGTCACCAGACAACCCACGCGCCAGGGTGCCCTGAAAGAAGTAGGGGCGCAGCCGTTCATCCTCATAGCCGGTACGGTACTCACCGGCACTCAGTTCATAGCGCCAGCGCCCCTCGCGCAACAGTGTCGGCACCGAAGAGAACGCCTGCGTATAGCGAACCTGGCGGCCGTCGGCCTCCAGAATAGTGACCTCCAGATCGCCACCGTTGGCAGTCGGATAGAGGTCGTCCAAAGTGAACTGCCCAGGTGCGACGTAGGTGCTGTAGATGATGAAGCCATTCTGTCGTACGACCACACGCGCGTTGCTCTGCGCCACGCCGCGGACAGTCGGGGCGTAGGCGCGCAGGCTATCCGGCAGCATCGCCTCGTCCGAGCTGAGCTGTACACCGCGAAACTGAAAGCCGTCGAACAACTCTCCCAGGGTGTTACCGTCGCCCACCAGCAACTGGCCACCCAGCGCCTGGATATCCCGCTGGGCATAAGTGCGCCCGTCCTGCCAGCTGCGCTGACCGAGACGATCACGGTTATAGGTGAATTGCTGACGCAGGCGCCAACTGCCCAGATTGAGCCCACCATGCATACGGCCGAACAGCGTGTTGCTCGATTCGCCCCCTGCACGCCCCTCATCATTGCGCGCCAGACTCAACTGGTAATCGAACAGGGCCGCGTTCATCCCCTGGTCCCAAAGGCGGGGATCGATCGTCCCCCGCGCCTTGCGCGACAGCGCCGCCTGCGGAATGCTCAAGCGCAGACGCTGCGCAGCCGCATCGTAATCGACCCGGGCCTCGGCAAGCTGCGCCTCCAGATCGATACAGGTTTCCTGCAGCGTCGTACTCACGGCAGGTAAGGCCGCCAGGTTCAAGCCCCACTCACCCAACTGCTCGGCACTCAGGCAAGGCCGGGCGTCGCTCCCTGCCTCACGCTCGACGAAGCGGACCGTGAATCGTCCCAGCAGGATATCGTTGCGCAGCACATCGACTCGGTACTCACCCGCCAGCACCCGGCTACCGAAGGCGAACATCGACAGGTCAACATCCGCCGGACCACCGCCCAGCTCAAGAAACGCTTCATTGAACACCGTGGCAACGGGCTCAGCAGCATGGACGAGCACTGCACCCAACAACGCCCAGGCACACAGGCACCGGCCCAAGGGGCCCTGCCGAACCGCGCGCACCTCAGAAGGCTCGGTTTTTTGAACTGATCGAGGAGCGAGGATCGATCCGCACCGGCTCACGCTCCAAGGGCACTTCGACGTGCTCCTTTTCCGAAAGGCCGCCATAGTCATTGATGACGGCGAATTCCACGCTGACGGCCTGTGGCGCGCGAATCGACGTCAGCGGGTACTCGCGCATCTGATAGGGAGGGACCATGTCCGGCGCGATGTTCTCCGTACCAGGGCGAACCCGCATCACACCGAAGGTCACATGATACGGCGTGGGATTTTCCACACGCAGCACCGCGCCACCGTCGCGATCAGCCAGCACGGACCACTTCAGCTCCTTGCGCGCCTCCTCGGCACGATTACCGCCAAGTGCTGCAGGACGATAGAACAGCTTGATCCGCGTGCGGATAGCCAGTTGCAGCACGTTATCCTGCTGCACCTTCTCCGGAATTTCCTTGACGTTGATCCAGAACACCGACTCGCGATCTTGCGGCAGGTCATCCAGCACCCGCATCACACGCAACATGTTCTCGACATTCGGATCAAGCCGGGACAACGGCGGCACCAGCAGGAACGGCGTCTTGGTATGCCCCTCTCCATCGTCCACCCAGGCCTGCACCACGTAGGGACGGTCACCCTCGTTCTTGATCGCGAGCGCGGCCTCGTGATTGCTCTCCAGAAAGATCAGCCGTGTGGCGCCCAGTTGCACGGCCGCATCTGCCGACGCGCAAAACAGCATGAGCAAAGCAGCCCGCAACGATCTACGGACGACCAAGCCATTGAGAGAAAACATACGTCCTCCCGAACGGTAGCGCGCGACAGCCGGTCAGTGACAAAGCCCACGCGCAACAAAACTCCGGCGCCTGGCGACGCCGGAGATGACAGAGTTTTTATTGGTAGCTCACCGTGAACTGGGCCATCGCATTGGCAGCCCCCGGCCGAACCTGAGTGCTTGTGGAAACATAGGCCGCCTGGAACTGCAGCTCGTTATCACCCTGACGCAGCTGGAAGTTCTGTGAGGCCGCTCCAGGGTTTACAACCTGCCGCCCTCCGCCAGTTGAAATCTGAATACCGACACCCGTCGCACCTCCAGTGACCGCCAGCAGGGTAGCGTTGGCCGGATCAGCCGTTGCGGCGAAGGTCACACGTGCCGTCTTGGCCACAACGCCACAGCCCGTCAGCTTGATGGTGAAGTCAACGAGCGGAGAGCGAGTACCGACGCCGCCAGCAGCCAATACGGAGTTGGAAATCTGGCCTAGATCTACGGTCTGATTCGCGTCCCCACCCATGATCGAGCAAGGCGCGTCGATGATCGACCCACTGAAGTTAACCGTACCATCCTTGGCAAGTACTCCCTGGGCAGTTACACCCAAAGCCAGCGCAAGAGCAGCTTTGAGCGTGGTAAGAGCGTTCATAACTTCCTCCACTTATGCAGTCATAAACCAACAACTATTGTAATAAGACATATTTTCCCACAGCCGATAAATAATCCCAGAACGCTCGAAACCAGAACATAGGAATAGGCCCAAAGCAACAATAGGATTTAACTTATTTTGAGGAAACCAATAGGACTACCCCTATGACGAACGATACCCACTGACAATTCATGCCACAACGACTTCCATTGAAAGCGCAAGTGCGACAAGCCAACCCAAGAAGAAAAACAATATTGTTTCGAACAGTTTATCCGCATGAACCGCACATAAGAATTGCGGCACATATGCCAAGGGCGAAGTGGTTTTCAGCGAATAGACAAGACAGGCGAAGAATCAATGCCGAACGCACTCAGAGCGGCTCGACCCGCTCAAGGCGATAGCCGTAGCCATAGATAGAGGCCAGGCACCAGCCGTATTCGGGCGACAGCTTCAGTTTGCTGCGCAGGCGATAGATCATGGTGTCCAGCGGGCGCGAAGAGTAGCGCTCGCCCTGCGGCCAGAAACGGTCATAGAGATACGAGCGCGACAGCGAGCGGCCGAGGTTTTCCATCAGGCAACGCGCCACGTAGTACTCCCGCTCGGTCAGCAACGTAGCACTGCAGTCACGCGTCACGGTGCGCCCGGCGTCATCGAACAGTAGGTCGAAGTAGACATGAAAGCGGCGGACCTGGCCCTCGGCGGCCTGGATACGGCGGCGATTCACCACCAGAATGCGTGCGTGCAGTTCGTATTCGCTGAACGGCTTGTGGATGAAGTCCTCGGCGCCAGCGTTAATGGCCTTGACGATGTCTCCCTCTGAACTGCCGCCAGTCAGCACAATGACCGGAGGTGGTACCTCAAGGTGCTCCTGCACCCAGCACAACAAGGCGTAGCCGCTCATGCCCGATAGGTACCAGTCGATGATCAGCAGGTCGAAGTTCTCGCGCTTGAGGCGCCGCAGCAGGTCTTCTCCCGAACTGAAGCCGTGCACCGTCCAGTCGAAACCACTCGCCCTGGAATAGCTACTGATAACCTTCAATGCCCGATCCAGACAGATCTCTTCATCATCCAAGACAGCTATCCTCATGGACGCCCCCTATTATTCTTAAAACAGCGCCACTCACCTTATCGCCAGGGCGTACTCGGATTCACCCTAGAATCTGAGATAGTGTTACAAGCAGGCACCGAACAATATCACTACCGTATTATTAAATCGCATTTAATTGACTTATAGGCAACAGCCTATCGACCTATAGGTTTTGCCTTAGCTATTAGTCCTAGCTCCCGCCATGAACTTTCGAAACAAGAGCAGCACCCCCCATCTATAACCGGGAACAACAAGTACCTGTAGCTACCCGTGCCATATACCACTGGGACGAACTCACAGTAACCCGCTGACAGGTTACGACGGCAGTCGAACAAGTGCAGAGCAAACTTTGGCCAGAAAAGACCGGAATGCCCAAATGATCGAAAAGAAACTACGCATTCTGCTTATCAGCGAGAAACCTGCGACAGCCCGGGGCCTGGAACATGCACTGAACCGGCTGGGCTACTTTCGCGTGACCACCATCGACTCGCTGGTCGATGCCCTGCCGTTGGCCGACTCCATCAAGCAGCGCTTCGATCTGATCCTGATTGCCCCGCACATCCGCCGCAACGGCAAGGCTCGGCAGCTCGAGCAGGCCCTGAGCGGCAATCGACTGGTCGACCACCTGGCAGTCGAAACGCCTCCCGTCGTCAGCTTTGTCTCGATCATCACCGGCATTCGCGAACTGCAGTGCCTGATCAACCGCTGCCAGCCTGCCTACGCGGACTGAGCAGCACGCCAGGCAAGGCGACGGCGCCATTTTCTTCAGCGAAACATGATCCGCGATGCGGCAGCGGGGCCGATAAGCCCTACAATCGGCCAACCGAACGCCTCCCCCGACTCGACATCGACCATGGACAAGACCCTATTACTGCAACAGGTGCTCACTCACCCGCAGGCTGATCTGGAGCAGGCTCACCAGGCG
>NZ_JAFKCS010000430.1 GCF_017255015.1 Bowmanella yangjiangensis
GAGGAAGAAGCTGAACATCGGGTGTCCTTAACGGGCAGGAGAACGAAGGCCGGCTCAGCAAGCAGCCGGCATGCCAACCCGGTGAAAATAAAGTTTTCCACCAAGGCTGTGGGAATAACTGTGGAAAAGCTGGTGGTGCTTGCCTGGCAGGCGGATCTGGCGCCGCTTGCAGGGTAGCGGACAAGATCTGAGCAGCGGGGTTTTTCCTTTGTGCACAAGGGCTTGACAGTTTGTCGTTGAATGGCGTGGTGGGCTCGAGGTTGTCCACGGCTGCTGTGGGTGGTGCTGTTGATAACTTCTGTAAGCATTGTCTGAGGCCCTATATTTCGGGGCTTGCAGCGCTTTGGTGAATTTCTGATCAGGCATTTTCTGCGGCATGGTCGCGGCGGATTGTCCAGTGTTTTCCACTGCCGGCAGGCGAGCTGGAAAATTATCCCCGGAAACTGTTGATGGAGCTGTGGACAAGCTGCTCATGAGGTCGCTCGGGCCGCGTGCTGTCTGGCGTTGCCGGGGGCGGCGAATTTCTCGCCAGGCTACTCGCCGGGGAGCGCGCCGAGCTGTGTCGGACGGCCGAGCAGCTGCAGGGCGCGGTCCGGGTAATCGGTGATCAGGCCGTTGACGCCCATCTGCAGCAGGCGGCCCATGGCGGGCTGCTCGTT
>NZ_JAFKCS010000431.1 GCF_017255015.1 Bowmanella yangjiangensis
GAGGCGCCGCGCTACCGCCTGCTGGTGCAGGGGCTGCAGGCCGACTGGCAGGCGCCACAGGCGCAGCAGGACAGCCCGGACACTGACGACCCCGCCCGCCCCCTGCGCGATCTGCTCGCCGCCCTGCCCTGGCTACCGCGCCAGATCAGCGTGCGCGAGATGGCGGCGCAGCTGCCCTGCGCAAGCGGTCGCTGCACCCTGGACGGGCATCTCACCCTGCAACGGCTGGACGATGCGCTACAGGTGCAACTGCAGCTGCTGCGGGCAGGCCACAGCGCCACGCTGCAGGCACAGTTACAGGGACTGGGCAGCGCGCCGGACAGCAGCCGCCAGCTGCAGATGAGCATGCGCCTGGACGATCAGCCGCAACTGGATCTGCGCAGCGACCTCAGGCCCCAGGCCGATGCCACCATGCGCTGGAGCGGCGACCTGGAGGTCGCGCCCCTGCCCGACCTAGCCTGGGTCAGCACCTGGCTGAGCGAGTGGCTGCCAGCCGCCAGCCCGCAGCTGCCCAGCACGCCACAACAGGCCGGCGTCAGCGCGCAATGGCAACTGCAGTTGCCTGGCGAGGCCCGGCAGCTCGACGCACTGCTGACAGCCCCCGGCTGGCTGCGGATCGATGCGCGCCTGCCGCAGCCCTGGCCGCTCCCCGGCGTG
>NZ_JAFKCS010000432.1 GCF_017255015.1 Bowmanella yangjiangensis
GTCCAGCAGGAACTGGCCGGAGGCGACCACCGTCTGGCCTTCCTCGAGGCCGTCGGTGACCACGCTATCCCGCTCGGCCTCCTGACCGATGCGCACGGCCACCGGACGAAAACGGCCATCGCTTTCCGCCACCATGACCAGTGTGCGCTTGCCGGTACGGATCACCGCTTCGCTGGGCACCACCAGCACCGATTGCTCATCGCTGCTGAGCGTCACTTCGGCCGTCATGCCCGGGCGTAGACGCTGCTCGGGGTTGGGCAGCTCCACGCGAACCTGAACCGTACGACTCTGCACGTCGGCCTGCGGTAGCACCGCCTGGATAAGGCCCTCCACCGGTTTGCCGGGGAACGCGGGCAGGCGCGCCTGCACTCGCTGGCCCTGACGCAGGGCGCCAGCCTGGGCCTCGGGTACGGCGACCTCCAGCCAGACAGGGTCCAGGCCGTTGACCTGGGCCAGCGACATGCCGGCCGCCAGGGTCATGCCCTCACGCACCGACAGCGCCTGCAGCACCCCGCTGATCGGGCTGGTGACCGTCCAGACCGTTTGCACCTGACCGGATCGCTCGACGCGGGCGATCAGCTCGGCCGGCATGCCGGCCAGGCGCAAGCGCTGGCGGGCTGCGGCCAGCAGCTCCGGCTCCTGCAGGCCGCGCAGGGC
>NZ_JAFKCS010000433.1 GCF_017255015.1 Bowmanella yangjiangensis
TCCGCCACCTTGCTGGGTCGCCTGCTGGCGGGTCAGGCCCTGCCGCAGGCGCTGGAGCTGGCGACCGCGACGCTCTACGCGCTGGTCGAGCGAACGGCGCAGGGCGCGCGCGACCTGCCGCTGGTCGCGGCGCAGGAGCAGATCGTCGAGCCGGCCCGTGCTTTCCTGGCCAGGCGCTTGCCCTGAACGGGCGTTCGTCGGAATCGGCGTGATCTCAAAGTGATATCGCGATAATCTGGCCCTGTTTTCGGTCGCGCCTCGAAGCCGTGACCGTTTCTACGGATGGATTTTGACCTTCAACTCCAGCAGGCCACCATCACAGTAGAAGCGTTGTCATGCCGTACCGCCGACTTGTTGCCTCCCTCCTGGCCGTGGCTCTGTGCCTCGTCGCCAATCAGTCTCTCGCTGAGCAGATCAGCGGGCAGCTGCACATCAGTCTCACCATTCTCAAGCGCTGCGAAGTGTCCGCCGAGCGTGACCAGCAGGCCGTTCGCGTGCTCGGCAACGGTTGTGAGCAGGCCGCGTACCAGCTGCAGGACGGACGCGGGCGAGCGCTGCCGCTGAAGCCCGATGCAGGGGCGGCGTCGGTCTCCACGCAGTCCGTCGCGGATGCCGGCTCGACGCTGGTGGTCTACTGGTAACGCCTCAGTAGTTG
>NZ_JAFKCS010000434.1 GCF_017255015.1 Bowmanella yangjiangensis
GAGATGATCTCGAACCAGTCGACCGCGGGCCGCCGTTCGAGGATTTCCTGGTAGTACTCGCTGCGCAGGCCCAGGCCGTGGCCGAGCATCGTCGTTGCTTTCATCGCCGCCTCCGCAGGTGAAAACGGGGCGACCGGCCGGCCGCCCCTCGTGGCTCTTAGGCGCCTACGGTGCCGCCGGCAGTATTGCACTCGGCCTTGGTCATCACCTTGAAGCCGTGGCCCTTGCAGACTGCCTGGCCCTTGCAGGCGTTCTCGGCAGTCTTGCAGTCGTTCTGGCCTTTGCAGGAGGTCACGCCGTAGCAGTGTACGGTCGCTTCCTCGGCCGAGGCGACGCTGGCGGTCATGCCGGCGAACAGCGAGGCGGCGGCGAAGGCAATGGCGGCGCCAGCGGCGGTGGTCTTGATAGTCATGCGCTTATCCTCTGGAAATTGGAGAGGCCGGCTGAAGCATCGTCGTTCAGGCCCGGCAACTCACTAGAGTCGGACCTGCCGCTGGCGTTACAGGGGTGGAAAAACTTTCTGCTCAGTGCTCCAGCGCGCCGCCGTCTGGCTGGTCGATACGCAGCTCCGGCACGGCCCGCCCCGCGACCAGGCGCTCGTCCACCAGGCGGATGACCGCTGCCTCGTCGCTGACGCCGTACCACTCGCCCT
>NZ_JAFKCS010000435.1 GCF_017255015.1 Bowmanella yangjiangensis
CGCCCTGACCAACATCCGCGACCCAGGCCAGAAGATCGGCCCGCGCTCGCGCGGCGAACTGACCGCCGACTACCTGCGCGGCCAGGCTGCACCGCAGGCCTACCTGGAAACCCTGATGGCGCGGGCAGCCGACTATGCCGGCTTCAACCTGCTGCTCGGAGATGCGACTCAGCTCTGGTACTTCAACTCCCAGGAAAGGCAGGCGCATCGCCTGCAAGCCGGCGTCTACGGCCTGTCCAACGCCGGGCTGGACACCCCCTGGCCCAAACTGCTGCTGGCCAGAAGCACCCTGCAGGCGCGCCTCGATGGCGCTGACGAGGAGCTGCTGGCGCTGCTGGCCGACCACAGCCAGCCAGCGGAGCACCTGCTACCGGATACCGGCATCGGCCTGGCCACGGAGCGCCTGCTGTCGAGCGTGTTCATCGCCAGCGCCGCCTACGGCACGCGCGCCAGCACCGTGCTGAACCTTGGCCAGGATGGGCACTGGAACATCGTCGAACGCAGTTTCGGGCCGCACGGCGCCGTGTTGGGCGACGTCAGGGTAAGCAGGTAGCCCGGATGCAATCCGGGGAACTTCCGTGCGCAGTGGCCCCAGGTTGCATCAGGCCCAGGGATGACGCGCCCGCAGGCGCGCCGTTCACGCCTGAATGT
>NZ_JAFKCS010000436.1:0-320 GCF_017255015.1 Bowmanella yangjiangensis
AGCTGAAAGTCAGGCTCGGTGACCGGCTCGTCCGGTGCTGGCGCCGCTGCCTGAACGACAGGCTCGCTCGGCTCGGGTTGCGCCGTCCGCAGGTTGGGATGCCTGGCTTGCAGGGCGTCGAGACGCGCCTCGTCGAAGCCCTCGGCGCGCAGAACCGCTTCTTCACGGGCGAAGGCCTGGCCATCACCCTGCTGCGCCAGGACTTCCAGCAAGCGGAAGCGCAGGTCACTGCGTTGCGGCTCCTGCAACAGCGCCTTGTTCAACTCACCGCGCGCCTCGCTGAGGCGGCCATAGGCGATGTAGACGTTGGCCGCCTCCAG
>NZ_JAFKCS010000436.1:330-651 GCF_017255015.1 Bowmanella yangjiangensis
GCTGCACGACCGGGGCCGGCGTCACCCTGGCGGCCGGCGCCACGGCGGCGACAGGCGCAGCCTCGACGACCCTGGGGCGAGTCACAGGCTGCGCCTTGGCGGCAGCAACCTGCACCACCGGCGAGGTCTTCTCGCGACGCCGTGCGGCCCAGAACAGCGCACCGAGCAGCAGCAACAGACCTGCGCCACCGGCGAACAGCGTGGAGAACCAGCCAGCTGTTTCCTTGGCCGGTGCCTGCGGCTCGGCCGGCACCTCGGCTGCGGGTTGCACGACAGGCGCTTGCGGCGTGCGCTCGGCGGCGAGCTCGGCCAGTTGCGCGT
>NZ_JAFKCS010000437.1 GCF_017255015.1 Bowmanella yangjiangensis
CTGGTGCAGTTGGTCATGCCCGCCCGCCACACGATGCCTCAGCCACCTGGCTGGTCTGCTCCGTTCGCCGCCGCCCGGGCGCCATGATCCTGCCGTGGCGAGCGACCAAAGAAGGCCTTGTAGGCGCGGCTGAAGGCCGCCTCGGACTCGTAGCCGACCGCAAAACCCACGTCGCCGATGCGACTGTCCTGGGTGGCCAGGAGGGTCCTGGCCAGCGTCAGCCGCCATTCGTTCTGGTAACGCAAGGGCGCACGCCCCACCAGTGTGCTGAAACGCTCACAGAAACTGGAGCGCGACATACCAGCCAGCTTCGCCAGCGCCTCGATCCGCCACTGCTGCCTGGGCTGTTCATGAATGGCCTTGAGCGCACGTGCGATGCGGGCGTCGGACAGACCGCCCAGCCACCCCGACGCGGCGCCCTGCTGGACCCAGGTGCGCAGCACGCGGATGACCGTGAGGTCGATCAGCCGCGAGACCATCAGCGCCCCACCGAGCTGCACGTCGCGGGCTTCCAGCAGCATGAAATGCAGCAGCCCCTCGGACCACGCAGCGGCCTCGGCCTGCCGGATATGAATCAGCCATGGCAGGGCGAACAACATGGCGCGGAAACTGCCGGCATCGAACCAGAAGCGGCAGATGGCGAGCGTGG
>NZ_JAFKCS010000438.1 GCF_017255015.1 Bowmanella yangjiangensis
CCTGGGAGCGTACCGACAAGGTCGAGGCACTGCGCGCCTCTGCCGGCCTGTAACCAGCGCCTGAAGAAAAGCCCCGCCAGCCTCGGCTGTGCGGGGCTTTTTCGTTCCTGACCCAGGCAAACCTCGGGGCGCCACAGGATAGAAGCTCAG
The DNA here is from genome assembly GCF_017255015.1 of Bowmanella yangjiangensis. Lineage (GTDB taxonomy): Bacteria > Pseudomonadota > Gammaproteobacteria > Enterobacterales > Alteromonadaceae > Bowmanella > Bowmanella yangjiangensis. Next base: position 151 of record NZ_JAFKCS010000438.1, read on the forward strand.
CCCAGGCCCTTGCCCCGAGGGGCCGCCTCGCCCCCCCTCGTTTCGCGAGACAGGCCCAGCGCCGGCCTGCCGATTCGGAAACAACCTGCGGATCACTGACCCTGATCAAGGGAGTGGCTCAGCACCGCGAACCTCGTGAGCCATTGGCGGTCACTTCGAGAGAGACTCACGAGGAAAGACCATGATTCGCCAAGCCACCGTTCTCGGCCTGATGCTGGTCGCCGGGCTGAACGTCACCCCCATCCTGGCCGCCAAACCCGACGGCGACTGCGCCGCCAAGCGTCAGGTCATCCAGGAAAAGATCGAGGCCGCCCGCCAGAACGGCCACTCACACGAACTGCAGGGCCTGCAGCGCGCGCAGGGCAAGGTCGAGGCGCACTGCGATGACGCCGCGCTGCGCCAGGAGCGCCTGGCCGATGTGAAGGACGCGCGGCAGGAGGTCGAGGAGCGCGAGATGGATCTGCGCGACGCGATGGGCAAGGGCGACCAGGAGAAGAT
>NZ_JAFKCS010000439.1 GCF_017255015.1 Bowmanella yangjiangensis
TGCATCGCTGAACATGTCCACCACTGCCTGCTTGGAGCGCGCGCACAGCTTGACCGCCTGCTCCAGCTCCTGCTCCATCGACAGGTTCCTGACCTTGGGTGGCTCGATGGCGGCCAGCAGGCGGGCCTGTGCCTCGCATTCGACCTCGGCCTCGGTGGCGGCCTGCACACCGGCGGCGACGTCAGCTCCCTTGCTGACGTCGATCCACAGTTCGCTGATCGCGCTGTCGCGAATGCGTGCGAGATCCTTTTCGGAGTTGAGGACGAACTTGGATTTCCAGAAGGGGTGATCCATCCACGAACCACAGAATTCCTGAATGAACATTCCGACACGAAGATCGGTGACGGCGATCCGCTTGAGCATGGCATGTACCGAAAGATGAGAATGCCTTCCCTGACCAGGCTACTTCCGATGAGGCTCATGGGTATATAGCCTCTCAACTGGCAATAGGCCAGTCAGCAGCGCTTTGAGCAAAGCGTCGCGCTTGCATAAGATGGCCGCTCACCGCCTGCCATGGAGTCGACATGCGCCCCCTGCTGACCGGCCTTGCGAACGTCGTTCTGCTACTCGCCAACACCCTGATCCTGATCGGCCCGTTGCTGCTGATCGCGCTGGGCAAATTCGTGCTGCCCGGCCAGGCCGCGC
>NZ_JAFKCS010000044.1 GCF_017255015.1 Bowmanella yangjiangensis
GAAGGTTTCCGTGGTGAAGGTGGTTATCTGCTGAACAAAGACGGCGAACGTTTTATGGAACGTTATGCGCCAAACGCCAAAGATTTGGCCGGCCGTGACGTAGTTGCTCGTTCCATGATGACCGAAATCCGCGAAGGTCGCGGTTGTGAAGGTCCTTGGGGCGTGCATATTAAACTTAAGTTGGATCACCTGGGTAAAGAAGTGCTTGAGTCACGTCTGCCGGGTATTCTTGAGTTGTCCCGTACTTTTGCCCACGTTGACCCGGTTAAAGAGCCGATTCCGGTTATCCCAACCTGTCACTATATGATGGGTGGTATTCCTACCAATGTTGACGGTCAGGCCATTACTCTGGATGCCAACGGCAATGAGAAACTGGTAAACGGTTTGTTTGCCTGTGGTGAGATTGCCTGCGTATCCGTGCACGGTGCCAACCGTCTGGGCGGAAACTCGCTGCTTGACCTGGTGGTATTCGGTCGTGCGACCGGTCTGCACCTGGGCAAAGCCCTGGATGAAATCGCACCTAGCCGTGATGCTTCTGAAAGTGATCTGGATGCTGCTTTGGCACGTTTCAATCGTTGGGAAAGCTCTGAAGGCGGCAAGGGTGAAGATCCGGTCCAAATCCGTAAAGACATGCAGAAATGCATGCAGTTGAACTTCTCCGTATTCCGTGAAGGTGACGCCATGGCCAAAGGCCTGGTGGAACTGAAGGAAATCAGAGAGCGTCTGCAACATGCTCGTCTGGATGACAAGAGCAGCGACTTTAACACCCAGCGTATCGAGTGCCTGGAGTTGGACAACCTGATGGAAACGGCTTATGCCACCGCAGTTGCTGCCAACTTCCGTACTGAAAGCCGTGGTGCGCACAGCCGCTTCGACTTCCCAGACCGTGATGATGAGAACTGGTTATGCCACTCCATCTATCGCCCAGACACCGAGTCCATGAGCAAGCGCGAAGTCAACATGTCGCCTAAGCTACGTGAAGCCTTCCCGCCTAAGGCTCGGACTTACTAAGAGGAGCATGAAGTAGATGAAATTGAATTTCTCAATTTATCGTTACAATCCTGATGTCGACAATGCACCTCGGATGCAAGACTACCAACTGGATGTGGAAGAAGGTCGGGATATGATGGTACTGGATGCCCTGATTCTTTTAAAAGAACAGGATCCTAGCTTATCTTTCCGTCGCTCTTGCCGCGAAGGGGTATGTGGTTCAGATGGTTTGAACATGAACGGCAAAAATGGCCTGGCTTGTATCACGCCTTTGTCTGCCTTAGGTAAGGGTAAGCTGGTTTTGCGTCCTCTGCCTGGTCTGCCGGTTGTGCGTGACCTGGTGGTTGACATGAGCCAGTTTTACACCCAGTACGAGAAGATCAAACCTTATTTGATTAATGACACCAAACAGCCACCGGCTCGCGAATTCCTGCAAAGCCCGGAAGAGCGTGAAAAGCTGGATGGTTTGTACGAGTGTATTTTATGCGCCTGTTGCTCAACCTCTTGTCCGTCTTTCTGGTGGAATCCAGATAAGTTTATCGGCCCCGCAGGTTTGCTACACGCATACCGCTTCCTGGCAGATAGCCGTGATACTGCTACCGACGAGCGTTTGAACGATTTAGATGATGCCTTCAGCGTATTCCGTTGCCACGGAATCATGAACTGCGTCAGCGTTTGCCCCAAAGGATTGAATCCGACCAAGGCTATTGGTCAGATTAAATCCATGCTGTTGCAACGGGCTGTTTAGTTAAGCTGATTTCCTGCTTTTTGGGATTCAGTTGTTAGGAAGCTAAATAGCCATCCATCAGGGATGGCTATTTTTTGTTTGGCGCGATTTGGCATACGTAATCGGGCCAGTACTTCAGGACGAGGCGTGTAAACTCAGGGACGACAGCAGTTTGTCACAAACTGTACCGCCGTCAGTGTGACGGATGTTGGCTGGTGCATGGGCACCAGTGTTGTAATTTAATTCCGGTCTTTTTGATTAAGGGACAAAAATGCTAGAAAGCGTGATGAAAGCATGGTGGGAGTCTTCTCACATGGCTGGTGGAAACGCTGCTTACGTAGAAGAGATATACGAAGCATATCTTGACGACCCGCAAAGCGTGTCGGAAGAGTGGCGCTCAATATTTGATCAGTTGCCCAAGCTGAATGGCATCGAACTCGAAGCCAAACACAGTGAGATACGTGACCAGTTCCGCGATCTTGCCAAGCTGGGTCCAATGGGTCGCGTTGCCAAAGCGGTAACGGCTGCCACAGGTGGTGATGAGAAGCAGGTAAGAGTTCTGCAACTGATCAATGCTTATCGTTTCCGTGGTCATCAGCACGCCAATCTGGATCCGCTCGGCCTGTGGAAGCAGGAGCGCGTGCGTGATTTGGAATTGTCGCATCACGAACTGTCAGAGGCAGACTTCAACACAGTGTATAAGCTGGGGTCTTTCGCTATCGGACAAGACAGCATGGCGCTGGGCGAACTGTTCAAGTCCCTTAATCGTACGTACTGTGGCAGTATTGGTGCCGAGTACATGCATATTACCAATACCGAGCAGAAACGCTGGATTCAACAGCGTATCGAATCGGTACAAGCCAAGCCTGAGTTTGACCGTGAAACCAAGGTCAACATTCTTAAAGGCCTGGTGGCCGCTGATGGCATGGAAAAATATCTGGGTTCTAAGTTCCCAGGTGCCAAGCGTTTCTCGCTGGAAGGCGGTGATGCACTTATCCCTATGCTTAAGCAACTGATCACCCACGCTGGTACTAATGGTGCCAAAGAAGTGGTTATCGGTATGGCCCACCGGGGTCGTTTGAATGTGCTGGTTAACGTGCTGGGCAAAAACCCTTCTGTATTGTTTGACGAGTTTGCCGGTAAGCACGATGAATCCTTGGGTGCTGGAGACGTGAAATACCACGCCGGTTATTCTTCAGACTTTGCTACCCCCGGCGGCAATGTACATTTGGCGCTGGCCTTTAACCCATCTCACCTGGAAATCGTTAACCCAGTGGTGATGGGCTCGGTGCGTGCACGTTTAGACCGTCGCGGCTGTAAAGACGGTTCCTCAGTGGTACCAATCACTATCCACGGTGACTCGGCTATTGCTGGTCAGGGTGTGGTGCAAGAAACTTTCAACATGTCGCAGACTCGTGGCTTCAAGGTTGGTGGTACGGTGCGTATCGTTATCAACAACCAGGTTGGTTTTACCACGTCGAAGACAGAAGACACCCGCTCTACTCAGTACTGTACTGATATTGCCAAGATGGTACAGGCACCGATTTTCCACGTGAATTCTGATGATCCGGAAGCCGTGGTCTTTGTTACCAAGCTGGCGCTGGACTATCGCAATACCTTTAAGCGTGACGTCGTGATTGACCTGGTTTGTTACCGTCGTCATGGTCACAACGAAGCGGATGAGCCTAATGCCACTCAGCCGCTGATGTATCAGAAGATTAAAAAGCACCCAGTACCGCGTGAAATCTACGCTGATCAATTAACTGCAGAAGGGGCGATTCAAAGTCACGATGTAGAGAAACTGGTGAGCGACTACCGTGCTGCCTTAGATCATGGCGCCTGTGTGGTTGAAGAATGGCGCCCAATGAGCGAACACTCGGTCGATTGGTCTGCGTACTTGGGTCATGACTGGACCGTACCTTATGATGGTAGCCTGACCGTTGATAAGCTGCGCGAACTGGGTGAAAAGCTGTGTAGCTACCCGGATAGCGTTAAGCTACAAAGTCGCGTGAACAAGCTCTACGAAGATCGTAAAGCTATGATCGCCGGTGAAAAGCCATTGGATTGGGGTTGTGCGGAAAACCTGGCTTATGCCAGTGTGGTTGACGCCGGTATCCGTATCCGTATGACAGGTCAGGATTCTGGCCGCGGTACCTTCTTCCACCGTCACGCGGTATTGCACAACCAAAAAGATGCCTCCACTTATATGCCGCTTGAGCATATTAGTGAAAATCAGGGACCTATCGAGATTTATGACTCGGTCCTGTCCGAAGAAGCAGCCATGGCCTTTGAATATGGCTATTCAACCGCTGAGCCTGGCTGTTTGAACATTTGGGAAGCGCAGTTTGGTGACTTTGCCAACGGTGCTCAGGTGGTTATTGACCAGTTCCTGTGCTCAGGCGAAGCCAAATGGGGTCGCCTGTGTGGTTTGACCTTATTGTTGCCACACGGTTACGAAGGTCAGGGCCCAGAGCACAGTTCAGCGCGTTTGGAGCGCTTCCTGCAACTGTGTGCTGACCACAACTGGCAGGTGTGTGTACCTTCTACCCCAGCCCAGGTGTTTAACATGCTGCGCCGTCAGGTGGTACGCCCTATGCGTAAGCCGCTGATCGTGATGTCACCTAAGTCCTTGCTGCGTCACCCACTGGCGGTATCCAGCCTGGAAGAACTGGCCGAAGGCACGTTCAAAAACGTGATTGGCGAGATTGATGATATCAATCCGGCCAATGTTAAACGCGTGGTGATGTGTTCGGGCAAGGTGTACTACGATTTGCTGGACCAGCGTCGTAAGTCTGAGCAGACAGACGTAGCCTTGATTCGTATTGAACAGCTGTACCCCTTCCCGCATGAAGAACTGGCTGAAATTCTTAAGCCGTATCAGCATGTTAAAGATTGGGTATGGTGTCAGGAAGAGCCTCAGAACCAAGGCGCCTGGTATTGCAGCCAGCACCATTTCTGGCAGGCCATTCCAGACGGTGCCAAGCTAAGTTATGCTGGCCGCTCAGCGTCTGCTTCACCGGCAGTAGGCTATCTTTCTGTACACAATCAGCAGCAAAAAGCGCTGCTAGATGACGCATTGTCGATTTAATAAGGGACCCGTATGAGCATTGAAATTAAAGTACCGGTATTGCCCGAGTCTGTGGCTGACGCCACTATCGCTACTTGGCATGTTAAGCCTGGCGATAAGGTATCTCGTGACCAGAATCTGGTTGATATTGAGACTGATAAGGTCGTACTCGAAGTCGTGGCCCCGGCTGATGGTGTGCTGGCCGATATTCTTGAGGAAGAGGGCAGTACGGTATTGGCAGAGCAAGTGATTGCCAAGCTGGAAGAGGGTGGCAAGGCCGCCGCAAAGCCAGCCGGCAATGATGACAAACAACAAAAACCTTCCTCCAGTGAAAGTGCCAAAGGTGAATCTGTGGAAATAAAAGTACCCGTCCTGCCTGAGTCAGTGGCCGATGCCACTATTGCGACCTGGCATGTACAACCCGGTGAAGCGGTGTCCCGCGATCAGAATCTGGTTGATATCGAAACCGACAAAGTTGTTCTTGAAGTTGTTGCTCCTGCCGACGGCTCACTGAGCGAGATTCTGGCTCAGGAAGGTGACACTGTTACCGCCGAGCAGATTATTGCTAAGTTTGTGGCTGGCGCCGGTGCTGCAACTGCGAAAGCGCAAGACACTAAGAACGATGCAGAAGAAGACAGCGATGCATTAAGCCCGTCTGTTCGTCGTTTGTTGGCAGAAAAAGGCGTGGACGCGTCTAAGATTAAAGGCACTGGCAAGAACGGTCGCATTACTAAAGAAGACGTAGAGCAATTCCTTAAAGTCGGTGACGCACCTGCTGCAAAAGCACAAAGTGCTGCTGCGCCTGCCGCTCCTTTGGGTGAGCGCACCGAGAAGCGTGTACCTATGACACGTTTGCGTAAGACTATCGCTAACCGTCTGCTGGAAGCGAAAAACTCAACGGCCATGCTGACGACCTTTAACGAAGTCAACATGAAGCCCATTATGGATCTGCGTAAGCAGTATCAAGACGTGTTTGAGAAGCGTCACGGTATTCGTCTTGGCTTTATGTCTTTCTACGTGAAAGCCGTAACCGAAGCCCTGAAACGTTTCCCTGAAGTGAATGCGTCTATCGATGGCGATGATATCTGCTATCACAACTACTTCGACATCAGCATCGCTGTGTCTACACCTCGTGGTCTGGTCACTCCTGTACTGCGCGACTGTGATCAGTTGTCTGTGGCTGATGTGGAAAAAGGTATCAAGGACCTGGCAATCAAAGGCCGTGACGGTAAGCTGTCCATGGCTGATTTGCAAGGCGGTAACTTCACCATTACCAATGGTGGTGTATTTGGCTCCTTGATGTCTACACCAATCATCAACCCACCACAAAGCGCTATTCTGGGGATGCATAAAATCCAGGATCGTCCGATGGCGGTGGATGGTAAGGTGGAAATCCTGCCAATGATGTATCTGGCACTGTCTTATGATCACCGTATCATTGACGGTAAAGAGTCTGTGGGCTTCCTGGTTACTGTTAAGGAACTGTTGGAAGATCCGACACGCCTGCTGCTGGACATCTAAGCGCCAGCCAGGTTGAAGTTTAAGAGGTGAGGGAGTCTGAAGACGACCTCACCTTGACGCTTCTGGACCTTGAACTGGGCTAATATTTTACTCAGTTCACCGGAGGCAGCGTCCCCAAGAGGGGCCCAGCCTCAAAATGCCTCCGGCAAGCTGATTGCCGGATAAGCGGTCGGAACCCAGTTCCGGCAAACTCGTACTGCAAAAGCAGTTTTTTCTCAATAACGGAAAGAACACCATGAACTTGCATGAATATCAGGGCAAACAGCTATTTGCCGAATATGGCTTACCCGTATCTGAAGGGTATGCTGCCGACACTCCTCAGGCAGCAGTAGAAGCAGCCGAGCGCATCGGCGGCTCCGAGTGGGTAGTCAAGTGTCAGGTCCACGCCGGTGGCCGCGGCAAGGCCGGTGGTGTAAAGCTGGTTAAGACCAAAGACGAAATCCGCAACTTCGCCCAAAATTGGTTGGGTAAAAATCTGGTAACTTACCAGACTGACGAGCACGGTCAGCCGGTTAACAAGATTCTGGTTGAATCTTGTACCGATATCGACAAAGAGCTTTACTTAGGTGCAGTAGTAGACCGCGCTACTCGTCGTATCGTATTCATGGCCTCTACTGAAGGCGGTGTTGAGATCGAGAAAGTAGCCGAAGAAACGCCTGAGAAAATCCTTAAGGCCGAAATTGACCCGCTGGTAGGTGCACAGCCTTTCCAAGCGCGTGAAATTGCCTTCAAACTGGGCCTGCAAGGCGTACAGATCAAGCAGTTCACCAACATTTTCTTGGGTCTGGCCAAGATGTTCGTTGACCTGGATGTAGCGCTTATCGAAGTTAACCCGCTGGTGATTAAAACCGACGGCAACCTGCACTGCTTGGATGCCAAAGTGGTTATCGATTCTAATGCTATGTACCGTCAGCCTAAGCTGCGCGACATGCATGATCCGTCTCAGGAAGATGCCCGTGAAGCACAAGCGGCTAAATGGGAACTCAACTACGTAGCACTGGAAGGCAACATAGGTTGTATGGTTAACGGTGCTGGCCTGGCAAT
>NZ_JAFKCS010000440.1 GCF_017255015.1 Bowmanella yangjiangensis
GCCGCAGCCGGCCAGCCGCCACCCGGGAGTGCGGCATCCAGCACGGCATGACCCGTCGACGGATTGGATGGTGACGGGGCGGAGACGACCTGCCCACGCCAGACACGGCGGGCATCGAGCAGGCGATCGAGAGCGACCACGGATGACATGCGGGTAATGCACCAAGAATGCTGTATGGATGAACAGTATTTGCTGCCGGCTGGCCAGGGTCAAGTCGCGGGCGATGAAGCGTGCAGCTCGCTGCCCGGGGGCGCCGCTCGCGGACTCAGGAGGGCGCCCGTTCGACCCGGTTGCGTCCGGCCGACTTGCCTTCGTAGAGCGCGGCGTCCGCGCGGGCGATGCTGTGGCTGAGCGATTGCCCGGCGTGGTGCTGGCTGATGCCGATCGACAGGGTCACGCCGATGTGGCTGCCGTTGCCGTCGATCCGCAGCGCTTGGACGGCCTCGCGAATGCGCTCGGCGCTGGCCGCTGCCTGGTCCAGGTCGGTGTGCGGCAGCAGCGCGAGAAATTCCTCGCCTCCCCAGCGACCGATGAAGTCCTGCTCGCGCATCGAGTCCTTGAGCACGCGGCTCACGGCCTTGAGCACCTGGTCGCCCATGTCGTGCCCGTAGGCGTCGTTGATCGCCTTGAAGTGGTCGATGT
>NZ_JAFKCS010000441.1 GCF_017255015.1 Bowmanella yangjiangensis
GTCATGCTGCCGCGTGAGTCGACACGCAGGTACAGCGTGCGGCGCTCTCCCGGTTGCAGGACGATGTCGAACACGGGATTACGGTGGCCGACACTGCGCTGGGCATAGGGCACGGTGTCTCCGCTGCGTGACTGCCGGATGCCGTCGGCGCCGACATCGTACAGGCGCACTTCGTCCAGCGAGGCGTAGCTGAGTTCCAGGCGCCAAGTGCGCGTGTGCTTCGCCTCCGACAGCAGCGGTAGGCGCAACCAGATCACGCCGGGTATATAGCCGAAGCTCAGGTCGCGTCGAGTCAGCGAGCTGTGGAATGGCGCATCGCTGCGCATGACTTCGTCCAGGCTCGATGTGCCCTGCGGATCGGCCAGGAAGTCGACCTGGCCGTACAGGTCCTGCGTCGGCGTGTTCTCGGCGAGGCGCATCTCGGCGTGCGCTGCCGGGCCGGCCAGCAGCAGGCAGAGCACCATGAGCAGGCCCGGCAGCGAGACCGAAAAGTCAGCAGTGGGGCGTCGATTGGCTGGCATGGGCAGGGCCTGGAGAACCGGCATGCCACGAATAGTGGCAGAAAGCCTCCCGCGACAGCTAGTGTCTCGGGGTTCGGGCGTCCTTGTGCAGGTGCGCGCCCAGGGTCCGCAACGGTGCCAG
>NZ_JAFKCS010000442.1 GCF_017255015.1 Bowmanella yangjiangensis
CAGGCTGGTGAGGTTATCAACCATGTTGTCCACTTCGGCTTCATAAAAGCTGGCGACTTTATCGAGCATCTCATCCAGCGAGCCTGACTCTTCGCCAATGGCCGTCATTTGCACTGCCATTGACGGGAAGGTGCCAGTAGTCCGCATTGAAAAATTCAGCTGCATACCCGTTGAGACATCTGCCTTGACTTTGTTGGTTGCGGTTTTGAACACCACGTTGCCTGTGGCACCGGATACGGAGTCAAGGGCGTCTACCAGAGGTACGCCCGCAGCAAAAGTGGTTGAGAGTGTTCGTGCGAAGCGCGCTACTGCGGATTTATAGAGAATGTCTCCAACGATTGGGAGCTTGAGTACGCTGCGGTCAACCGAGTCGCGTAGCTTCTGGGAGCGTTTCATTGCCTCCTTGAACGCAAAGGACAAGGCCAATATGGCGACCACGAAGATAAACCACCATTGCTGGAGAACCTCGGAGATATTGATCACCATCTGAGTGAAAGCTGGTAGCTCCGCACCAAAACCGGCAAACACCTCCTGAAACTGTGGGACCACTTTGATCAAGAGAATTGCCGATACGATGACCGCAACCACGATGACTGCAATAGGATAGGTCATCGCTTTCTTGATCTTGGCCTTCAGTGCCT
>NZ_JAFKCS010000443.1 GCF_017255015.1 Bowmanella yangjiangensis
GGCGAATCGATCTGGTACCACGCGTGCTGATGACCGAACCGCGCAGCGAGTACATCCATTTCCTTCCGAGCATCGGCAGCCAGCAGCTCAACGTGCGCTTCATCGTGCATCCCGGCAGGGAAGGCGAGCTGAACCGCTACGAAGACCTCCATCGACTGTCCGTCGGGGTCAAGCGCGGCACCGCCTACTTCGAGCCCTTCGACAGCGACGGTCAGCTCGATCGCGTCTACGCCAGCGACGATGCACAACTGGTCGCCATGTTCCGCGCCGACCGCCTCGACGCCATCGCCGTGCTCGACGCGATTCCGATGGAAACGCAGCTCCAGGCCATGAACTTTCACGACTACAGCTACGCGCACTACGCCCATCAGCAGACCCTGGACAACCACTTCGGCGCATCGCTGGCACGCTATCAGGGCGACCGACACGCACTCTACGACCGCCTTGCCGCCGAACTGGAGCGCATGCGCGCGGACGGCGAGATTGCACTGATCTACCGCCGCCATGGCGTTACGCCACCCGATGAGGCGAACTGATTGCCCCGCCGGGCTGTCCGATACAGACACTGACTCAAGGAGACCCGCCAATGGGCATTATCGGCACCATCTTCATCGGCCTGATCGTCGGGCTGGTTGCAC
>NZ_JAFKCS010000444.1 GCF_017255015.1 Bowmanella yangjiangensis
GCCCTGGTGCCGGCGCTGCTGACCTTGCTGGTCCTGGCCCTGTGGCTGTGGCGCCGGCGTCGTCAGGCCTGACGGCCAGCGCGACCCTAGGCGCTGCAACGCGTGGGCGTAGGGTTTCGTATCCCGGCTGCAGTCCGGGGTGGTGCGTAGGGTGGATCACGCTTTACCGATCCACCGCTGTGGTGGATGCAAGAAGCGGCATCCACCCTACGTCGAGGGTTTCGTGGCCCGGCTGCGATCCGGGGGTAGCAGCGCCGCCAGCAAACGACAGGTTTCCGCAAGGGCGCACCGCCTCTGAGGCATCGGTGCGCTCCACGCGGCTCCATCTCATTCAAGGGGGAAGGGTTTCATGGGCAAGAAAGGTCTGAGCGCATTGCTCGTCATCGCGCTGCTCTGTGCGCTGGGCTATCTGGCCCTGCGGCATGACCAGCAGCAGGCCGCCGCGCCAGTCGAACAGGCACCATGGCTGGCCGCGCAGCAGGACTACCTGGGCAGCCTGCAGGCGCTGGACATCGAGGCGCCGGGCCAGCCTCCGGTGCGTATCGAGCGTCACGGCGAGGACTGGGTGGTGCCGGCGAAGGCCGATTACCCGGCGGCAAGGCAGGTACTGGCCGACCTGCTGCGGGCGCTGCGCGAG
>NZ_JAFKCS010000445.1 GCF_017255015.1 Bowmanella yangjiangensis
GGCAGGTCTTCGACCCGGCGTTGGGGCGCCTGTCGGATCTGCTGCGTTTCTTCGCCCTTGGTGTACTGGTGCCCGCCACCCTGCTGGCCCTCGGGCTGCAGACCGGCCTGTGGCTGACCGGCCTGCAGATCGGCGAGCGCTGGGCGCTGGCCAGCCTGTCGATCTGGCTGACCGACGCGATCAACCTGCTCGCCCTGTGCGCGCCGCTGCTGGCCTTCGCCACGCCGCTGCTGCGGGCGCGTGGCTGGCTGCGCAAATGGGCCGAGACGCCCGGGACGACCTCGCTGCTCAGTGCCTCGCTGTCCGCTTGGTTGCTCGCTGCGGGCGTGTTCGTGCTGCTGCTGGTATTGCTGGGCAGCCTGCCATTGCTGCTCGCCCTGCCGGTACTGGGCATCAGCATGCTGGTGTTGGCGCTGCGCCATGCGTTCGTCGGCGCCCTGTACGGCGTCATCCTCGGCTATTGCGCGACCCTGGTGCTGCCCCTGCTGCGCACCAGCCTCGGTCAGGAGGGGCTGGACCTGCAGCGCAACCAGTTGCAGCTGGCTGTCCTCCTGCTGATGGGCGCGGTCCTGCTGGTGGGACGGGCGCTGAGCGACCTGCGCCAGACCCTGGCACTCAGCGCGCAGATACAGCAG
>NZ_JAFKCS010000446.1 GCF_017255015.1 Bowmanella yangjiangensis
GACCAGGTGCTGCTCGATGAAGCCGGCCAGGTTGGCGCCCAGCCAGCGCAGGCTGAAGTGCGCCGAGGGATGGGCATCGAGGTAGTCGCGGCCGAGGCGCTCGAAGTCGTCGTCGCCGAGCCAGGCGTGAATCGCCGCGTAGTCACCCTGCAGGGCTTCGAGCAGGCGTGCGCGATAGGCGTTGTGATAGATCGCCAGGCCCTGTTCGGCGCTCAGCGCGGCGCTGCCGAGCAGGCTGGCGGCGAGGGCGGCATCGGGCGTCGACTGGTTGCCGAGCAGGTAGCGCTCGACCTCGCGCTGCCATTCGTTCAGGCGCATGCCGCCTCCTCGCCGAGCACCTCGCGGGCGATGCGCCGCGCCTGCTGCAGTTCGCTCAGCAACTCGTCGAGAGGCGGCAGGTGATCGTCCCGCTCGAGCAGGGTGGAAACCGGGCCCAGGTGCGCCAGGGTGCGCCGGTACAGCTGCCAGACCGGGTCGCACACCGGGTGGTCGTGGGTATCGATCAGGTAGTCGCCGTAGTCGTGGTGACCGGCCAGGTGGAACTGGCGGATGCGCTCGGTCGGCAGTGCGCTGATGAAGTCCCACGGCTCGAAACCATGGTTGCGCGCGCTGACGTAGACGTTGTTGATATCCAG
>NZ_JAFKCS010000447.1 GCF_017255015.1 Bowmanella yangjiangensis
GCAGAAGTCCAACGGCGCCTGATAGGCAACTCCCTCTGAAAGCCCCGCCACGCGCGGGGCTTTTTGCTTTCAGCCTTCCCCAAGCCACAGGAGATTCCTCATGGCCAAGAATTACCACCAGGACGGCAACGTCCTCGACCTCATCGCCCCCGCTGGCGGCGTGGTTTCCGGCGGCGCCTATCGCATCGGCACCATCAACTGCGTGGCGCTGGTCACTGCTGACGAGGGCGAAGTGTTCGCCGCCCAGGTTACTGGCGTCTGGCGCCTGCCTGCCGCCGACGGCCTCGCTGCCGGCGCCGGCGTTGACCTCACTGATGGCGAACTCGTAGCCGTAGGCTCGGGCGTGCTGTTCGGCAAGCTGGTCGGCGCTACCGTCGACGGCGAAGCGCTCTGCCGCCTGAGCAACTGATGCCAGCCTTCGGTGATCGCGTCGCGCGGCTGGATGCGCGCGTGATGCGGCTGCTCAAGGACGGCTGTGCCGAGTATCAGCCGCCGGGTGGCAAGCCACCCGTGCGGGGTGTCGAGGTCATGGTCGACGAGAACCTGATGCAGAACGGGCCGGACGGGGTGCTCCCGACCGAGGCCGTGGGCATCACCTGGCGCAAGGCGCAGTTGCACGACGTGACTCGCCTC
>NZ_JAFKCS010000448.1 GCF_017255015.1 Bowmanella yangjiangensis
TGGTGGGCTCGTTGCCCAGGGCCTCGTTGGTTTTCTGCTCGATGGCTTCGCCGGTTTCCTCGGCCGCATTGCCCAGATTCTCCATGGCTTCGGAGACTGACTCCTTGGCTGACTCCATCTTGTCTTCCGGGGTTTTCTCGCAGGCGGCGAGACCCAGGGCGGTGGCAAGCAGAAGGGCATAAGTCAGAGGTTTGTTCACAGTCATCACTCCATGTGTGAGAGTTATAGGTGGCTGGGTTGACCCCAAGAGCGCACACCCACTCTGAACCTTGATCGACTGCGCAAGTTCCCTGCGTTTTCGTTTCGCTGGCACGACGCCGGTGTGAGGCAGCGCCTCGAGGCGCTATGATGCGCAGCCCTTTTTGCAGCCTGCCAGCGCGCGTGTCGGGCCATTGCGCCGCGCCGGCGCCGCCCGGAAACGCGCCTGGCAGCTGCGATTCATTGTCCAACGCATGCGGACGTCAGGAGTGCCCCAGGCATTGCTGCTGGTGTGGTCGGGAGTAGAGAGATGAGTGCACAGTCGAGTGAGGATCGCGCGCAGCGGTTTCTTGCTGCATTGCGTCATTGTCAGGTGCTCGGCATGGCGGTCGAGCGCGCTGACAGCAAGGGCCTGACCCTGCGCCTGCCGTACG
>NZ_JAFKCS010000449.1 GCF_017255015.1 Bowmanella yangjiangensis
CGAGTCGGCCGTGAGGATGACTTCTTCGAACTCGGTGGTCATTCGCTGCTGGCGACCCGGCTGGTATCGCGGATACGCCAACTCCTCGCCGTCGAGTGTCCGCTGCCGATGATCTTCGAGGCCTCGCGGCTGGATGCCTTTGCCGCCGCTGTGGCGGCGCTTGGCGAGCGCGACAGCCGCCCGCCATTGCGCACTGTGCCGCGTGATGGCGTGCTACCGCTGTCCCCGGCGCAGGCGCGCCTGTGGTTCTTCTGGCAGATGGAACCGCACAGTGCTGCCTACAATGTCCCTGGCGCCCTGCGCCTGCGCGGCGCGCTGGACGAGGGTGCGTTGCGCCAGGCATTCGCGGCATTGATGGCGCGTCACGAGACACTGCGCACCACCTTCGACGAGCGTGAGGGCGAGCCGTGCCAGGTCATCCATGCGCGGCTGGAACTGCCCATGGTACGCCTGGATCTGTCCGCCCACGGCGATGCCGAGGCCCAGGCGCATCGCCTGGCCGAAGAGGAAGCCGGGCGCCCGTTCGACCTGCGTGACGGCCCGCTGCTGCGCCTGACGCTGCTGCGCCTGTCCGCAGAGGATCATGTGCTGCTGTTGACCCTGCACCATATCGTCTCCGACGGTTGGTCG
>NZ_JAFKCS010000045.1 GCF_017255015.1 Bowmanella yangjiangensis
CGACCCGACCTGCGAGGCCGCCTCACACAGAACCACCCGAGCTCCCTCCGACGCCAGGTTGCAGGCACTCAGCAAACCGATCACCCCGCCACCGACAACAACTACATCAGCCCCCACTGCGCCCCCTTATACCGAACGACGATTTGACAATACCCAGCCTTGCTGTAGAACCGATGAGAGGCCAGGAAGGCCTCAGATCATAAGTGCAAAAGGAATCGCACCATGGATCAAAATCAACAAAAGGCTTTCAGCCTTGTAGAGTTGATGACGGTTACCTGCATCGTTGCCGTTCTCATCAGCATCCTGCCCACAACCCTGGGATCTCTGGCTCGAAACAACCGAGAGCAGGCTACCCGAGACACCTTGCTGGCACTCCTGTCACAGGCCCGAACACTTTCAGTCACAACACAGCGCCCCCACGTCCTATGCGGCTCAAGTGATGGTGATACCTGCGATGGACGATGGGCCAGGTACTGGCTGGTCGTCACACCTCACGACAACCGTGTTCACCAGCGTTATCTGCCTCACGAAACCACTCCCGTATGCTGGAGCGGCTTCAGTCAGGACATTCGCTACGTCCCAAATGGTACCGCTCCCGCAAGCAACGGGCGCTTCGCTCTGTGTCGAGAGCAGATACCCGTCTGGCAAGTGGTCATCAACCGCCAAGGCCGGGTGCGCCTGGCGTCGACAACGGAGCGAGCGGCCTGCTGCATGACCGATCATACCGGCAGTTAAACCGATCATCCCGCCTGAAAAGACAGTCGGATCGGCACTTGGCAAACTGAGCAAACACTCTCCAATAAAGTGCACGCCAGTATGCCCAATGCCCTTTCCTGCTCAGGCCGCACGATAACCTCCCGGTTGTCGGTGCAGGGCTTTTCTCTGATCGAACTCCTGATCGTCCTGATTCTCATTGGAATATTTGCGGCAATAGCGATGCCCAATCTTCAGCAGTTGATGGCCACCAACCGGGTTCAAAGCGCGACCAACGAGCTGACGAGCCAGCTGCAATATGCCAGGAGCGAGGCGGTCGTCCGCAATCGCTTGGTTATCGTGGAGAACACGTCCGGGCAAAGTGGCCGCTGGGATCAGGGAATTCGTATTTTCGTGGCGGGCAACACCACCGCCAACCGGGCCTACAACTCATCCACCGATACTGAGCTGCGCAGTCATGCGGGTTCGGGCCAACCGAAGCTCGCGGCGAAATCGACCAGTGGCGCAGCCTCCTGGCTCTCCTTCAGACCCAACGGCACATTGGCCACTACCACAGCGCAACAGATCGTCCTCTGCGAAGACGGTGATCTGTCCCTGGCCAGAGTGATAGAAGTCCAGCCCAGTGGGCGTGTCACAACCCCTACAGCCGCCCCAACTACCTGTTCGCCGTGAGAATGCACATGCCCGCGAAGACATCACAGAAAGGCTTCAGCATGGTCGAGGTGCTGGTAGCCATCGTAATCATCAGCATCGGTGTGCTTGGACTCGTCGCCATGCAAGGCAAGACGATCCAGTACACCCAGGATGCCAACCAGCGCAATACCGCGGCCATGCTGACCAACGACCTGATCGAGCTGATTCGTGGCAATAGAAGCGCGGTAATCGGCCCCAGCGGGGAATTGCTCAGCTCCTCCAACTACTACAAGGCAGCGTCTGGCGCATTCCCCACCGCCGGTGAAGCCAGCTGCAGAACGACCACGGGCTGTACCGCCGCACAAATGGCGACCGATCACCTGTTCCTGTGGACCCAGCAGGTGCGCAACAGCTTGCCGATCGACGACGCCACTCTGGCCACCTTCATCATCTGCCGGGATAGAACCCCGGATAGCGAAGCCTGCGACAACCAGGGATCGGCCATAAAGATCCGTGTCGGCTGGCTGAGCCGCAACACCGACTGCCCGGCAAATACGCCTTTCGCTGACGACAACCTGGTGGATGCCGGAAATCGTCGCGAGTACTACCAAATCAGCTTCGAGCCCTGAGGTGCCCATGCAACGCCTGACACCATCCCAACAACGAGGCTTGTCCATGATCGAGCTGCTGATCGCCATGGCGATCAGCAGCTTCCAGATCCTCGGTATCACGCAGATTTTTATAGACAACAAGCGCAACTACATCTACCAGCAGAACCAGTCCGCCAACCAGGAGGGCAGCCGTTTCTCTCTGATACTGCTGGAACAGCAGCTCTACAAGGCTGGATATCGTCGCACGCCACAAGATGCCCGCGACTTCATCTTCCCTGCGGTCGCGGCCACCAACGGCTGCATGGCATTTGCCGCTGGCCAGGTCATCAGACCGACCACCAACGGCCAGGGCATATGCATGCGCTATCAGCGTGCGACCAACAGTGAGCGTGACTGCCAAGGCAACACGATCACCAGTGATACGCCTGTCACGGTCAAGATAGAAAGAACGACAGCGGGCCAATTGCAATGTGCCGTGAGATCAGGCACGGGCACATTCAGTGCAGCCGCGACGCTGCTGGAGAACGTCAGCCAGATTCAGTTCGAATACGGCATCGACAGCCAGGGCGCTGATCGTGTTGCAGACGCCTACGTGCCCTACAACAACGTCCCGAGTCTCAGCGACGTCATTGCCGTTCGTTATGCCACGCTGCTGGAAAGCACCTCGACCAACGTCGCCCTGAGCAACGACAGTTATTACTTCCCGCTGTCCAGCACCGCCGCCACGACACCCTCGGACAGCAGGCTCTATCGCTCCGTACAGGGCACAACGACCTTGAGGAACATCGCGCCATGATTCCCGCAACTCACAAGCAACGTGGCGCCACGCTGCTGATCAGCCTGATACTGCTCCTGATCATTACGGTTCTGGCCATTTCCAGCATGAGAGAAGTCACGCTGGAAGAACGCATCGTTGGCAATCTGCGCGATCAACAGGCGTCGTTCAACGGTGCCGAATCAGCGCTTCGCGAAGGCGAAACCCGCCTTGCCGCCAGTATCGGCCCCGCCACGACTTCGGCGAACTGCGCAGGTCAGACGGTGCTCTGCGTCCGTGCGACCCCCTCCACCTCTATTCCGTACCTCGACTGGTCCTGGTGGACGACCGCAGCAAACGCGATTCCTTACAAGGGTTCGACGAGCAACACAACAGAACTCAACGTAGCCAGCGACCCCCGCTGGCAAACAGCGCTGCTGGGCTTTGATCTGATCGACTCCAGCGGCCGGGTCGAGGTGACTGACCCGAACCTGCGCAGCCGGGGTGTCGGCCCTTACTACTATGAGGTCAACGCCTCATCACAGGGTCGTTCCAGCCGCACCATGACTGCCCTGCAATCCGTTACCGTTCAGCGCTACTGAATCGGAGTCAAACATGAAGACCACACAATTCACAGCCAAGACAGCGCTCAGTAGTGCATTGGTAACCGCCATGCTCATGGCTGCCCAGTCGACCCAGGCGGCTGGACTGACTATCGGTCAGGAACCGCTGTTCCTGACCGAAGGTGTTGCCCCCAACCTGCTGGTGACGCTGGACGACTCCGGTTCCATGGCCTATGCCTTTGCTCCGGATAGCATCTCGGGAAGGTCTACGACCCGCAGATTCAGATCATCGGACTATAACCCGATGTACTACAACCCCAATACGACTTACGCCCGCCCCAAGAGCGTGACCTTCAACAGTCGCACGGGGTTGATTTCTACAACGGAATACACCACCAGCTATACACAGGCCTATATCAACGGTTTCAAGCCCAACCTGGGCTCTATAAATCTTTCAAACAACTACCTCGTAACGACTACCCATACACCGGACAGCACCTCCCAGAGCCAGGCGAATCACCCTTCAAGTGATTTCAACCGAACCGGTCGGGCATCTGCCGCATATTATTACGTTCGCGACAACTCTCTCAGTAACTGTAATGGCACACTTGAAGACGATGACTGTTACCGGCTGGTGTGGGTCAGCAGTGCCGAACAGCAGAACTTCGCGAACTGGTATTCGTTCTACAGGACTCGTACGCTAGCGACAGCCTCGGCCGCCAATCTGGCGTTCCTGTCACTCCCCGACAACGTCCGCGTCACCTGGCAGATGCTCAACACTTGCAGAAGCATTGGTTCTGGCAACTGCAGCGGCGCCGACAACAGCTATTCCAACTACCTGCGCAACTTTGCCAACCAGCATCGCGAGGGCTTCTTCTCCTGGTTGGCCGATCTGCCTGCAAGTGGGGGCACCCCCCTACGCGCCGCAGCTCAGCGGGCAGGTAACTTTCTCTCGACTACCGGCGTCAACGGCCCTTGGGCCTATGCCCCTGGCACAACAACGTCACCACAGTATTCCTGCCGCTCCACCTACCATATTTTAATGACCGATGGTCTGTGGAATGGGAGTCTATCCACCGATGTGGGTGATACCGACGGGACCGGCCGAACATTGCCTGATGGTACAGCCTATACAGCAAGAGCGCCGTTCCGTGACGGTGCCAGCCGTAACGATGAGAACACCCTGGCAGACTTGGCATTCAAATACTGGGCCGAGGATGCGAATACGAACCTGGCGAACGGCCTGAAACCCTTCATCCCGGCCACCAACGCCGACCCAGCGACCCAGTACTGGGACCCTCGCAACAACCCGGCCACCTGGCAACATATGGTGACCTATACGCTGGGCCTGGGCTTGACTCGTAGCCTGACCAACCCAGCCTGGGGCGGCAGTACGTTCGAAGGCGACTATGACCGCCTGCGCCAGGGACTCGTAGACTGGCCTCAGCCGGCCAGCAACCAATCGCAAAACGTGTACGAGCTGTGGCACGCGGCACTCAACTCTAGGGGCGAATTCTTCAGCGTCGACTCGCCGAACGACATGGTGGCGGCCTTCCAGACCATCCTCAATCGCATTGCCGCCCGCGATACATCGGCCTCTGCGGCCTCGCTGGAGTCGGCAGTCGCCACATTCGACAACGAGGCCTACTACGCACGCTTTTCCAGCAAGAACTGGAGCGGCGAACTGGTCAAGTATGACGTGGACAGCAACGGACTCCTGACGTTTGCCTGGAATGCGCGTGACCCACTGAACAGTCGCTCACCTGCATCGCGCACCATCATGTTCAACCAGAACGGGACGTTGCAGCCGTTCCTGTGGAGCAATCTGTCCACGGCGCAGCAAACGACGCTCAATCGTACCGCTGCTGGGGTAGCAGATACCCGCGGGGAGTCCCGCGTGAACTATATCCGCGGCGACCGCAGCCTGGAGACCAGCACGTTCCGCACTCGGGAGCACCTGCTGGGGGACATCATCCACTCCAGCCCGATTGCGGTAGGAGCGCCAGACCGGGTGCCCAACCTGATGGACCAGGCCGCTGGCAGCTCTGGCGCCCAGTCCTACAACAACTTCGCCCTCAGCAAGGCCAACCGGGCCAAACGGATCTACGTTGGCGCGAATGACGGCATGCTGCATGCGTTCGACGCCTCGGGCAGCGAAGTATTTGCCTATGTACCAACGGCGGTGATCGAAAAGCTCAATCTGCTGACAGACAAGAGCTACACCCACCAGTTCTATGTTGACGGCACGCCCGTAGTGAGTGACATATTCGACGGCACGAATTGGAGGACCATTCTGGTCGGCACACTGCGTGGCGGCGGCCGTTCGGTTTTCGCTCTGGACATCACCGACCCCAACAATATCTCGCTGCTGTGGGAGTTCAGCTCCACTGCCGATGCGGACCTTGGCTTCACCTTTCCCGAACCCATCATCAGCAAACTGCACAATGGCAAGTGGGGCGTAATCCTCGCCAACGGCTACAACAGCACCAACGACCGCGCGGCCCTGTTCATTCTTGATGCAGTTGATGGCACGGTCACCCGGAAATTCACGGTGGGCACCGCCGGCACCATCAATGGCCTGTCCTCGCCGAGGGCTGTAGACATCAACGGGGACCTGGTCACCGACTACGTCTATGCCGGCGATCTCACTGGCAACCTCTGGCGTTTCGACCTGTTCGATGCCAGCAAATCGTCACCACTGCAGAACACAGCCAATGTCAACGCCAGCACTTTCAAGGTCGCGTTTGGCGGAAACCCGCTGTACACGGCTCTTGCCAGTGACGGCTCGACTCGACAGCCGATCACCGCAGCACCGGCGCTGGTTCGCCACCCATCGGGCACTGGCTACATCGTGGGCTTTGGTACCGGCAAGTACTTCGAAACCACGGACTCTCAGGCCAATACCTCCGTCGCGATGTCACTTTATGGCATATGGGATCGCCAGACGGCCGGGGAAACCGCCAGCTCAACGCCAAGCGTGGCACGCAGCAACCTGGTTGCCCAGACGATAAGCACCTCGGTAACCAGTACCTTCACGGACAGTGACAACAGCTCGTCCCGCAGCCGTGAAATTCGCACAATCAGCAAGAACCCCATTCAGTGGATGAATGGCACCAACGTCAACAAGTACGGCTGGTTCCTGGACCTGAAGGAAGGCAACACGCTGAAAGGGGAGCTCGTCACCACGCCGCTGACATCGCGCGGGAACGTACTGCTCGCAGCGACCACGGTGCCGAACTCGGACCCATGCAGCTCGGGCATCGACCGCTGGTTCCTGGCAATCGACGGTCGCACCGGTGGGGCCACTGACTTCAACGTGCTCGACCTGACCGGCAACAACTACGTGACCGCAGACGACTCCTACAACGGCCAGGTCGTGTCCAGTGTTCGCATACCGGGCTTCGGCTCCCCAGCGGTCGTGGGGACTCAGGCATTCTTCAACACCGATGGTGGCGTTCAGAAGGAAGTGCTGGACTTCGGTCCCGCCTCAAGAGGCCGCCAGACCTGGCGAGTACTGGGAGAGTAACAATGAAAAAGTTCTTTTTCATATTTGTCAGCGTGTGTGGGCTATGGATGGCCCATGCCTCGGCCCAGGCTCAAACCTTTGAAGCCGCTGGCGCCGTGCAGGACATAAACCTGGCACAGTCCAAGATCAGGATCGATGATCGCACTTACCTGCTGCCCAACTCGGTGACCGAGAGCCTGCTGGTCAATGCCGGTCCGGTGATCTATCAGCTCCAGATAGGCACCGTCATCGCGTTTTCCGGAACCGAGTCAGGTAGCATTGCCAAGATCGAGTCGGTCGCCATCTTGCTGCAACCGAGCCCCGAGGAAGTGCAGGAACTGCTGAGAGAGCGAGCGAATGAACAGAACTAAGAACTCGGGTTTTACCCTGATCGAGCTGATGATTGCAGTGATGATCATTGGTGTGCTGGCGGCCATTGCCATTCCCAGTTACCAGCAGTAC
>NZ_JAFKCS010000450.1 GCF_017255015.1 Bowmanella yangjiangensis
TAAGGCCATCCAAGACGTATCCCGTAAGCACCTAGCCTCGCGTCCTGAGGTGCAGCGCTATCTAGCAGAGATCAAGAGCCTGTATGGCAGCGCTGATGTGGAAGTGAAGGTAAATGAACTCAGAGCCCAGCTTCTGGAAAATACCTCTCTTAGCTATGCCAACAGAGACCTTGCACTCAAGGTGTCGATAATCAACTGGATACGCGGCATTAGCATCGGCGTTCTTTGTTATTTGCTGGCGTGTATAGCCTGCACCGGTGCATCAGCGCGTAAGAGTTGAAACTGCAGGTTATCCCTGAGTCGGCGGGTACATCCTGGCCAGGGGCTTACGACGAGCGGCAAACTCAGCCTCTACATCGTCATTGGAACGACCACGACTAGTCTTTAGCGATGCCCTGGCAGCGGTAACAAGAATTCATCATGCTGCCTGGCCTTGCGCTGCTGTTGAACGAAGTCACGCATGATGCCCCTTCGATATGGCTATGGGGTGATGATGCCGAGAAAGCGCCGGTGATCGCTAGCGGGTCCGAGCCTGATGGCATCCGGCAGGTGATCCGGCGTCAGGTGCGTATAGCGCAGGGCCATGGCCGGGGTGGTGTGGCCCAGGATCTTCTGCAGGGTCAGGATTTT
>NZ_JAFKCS010000451.1 GCF_017255015.1 Bowmanella yangjiangensis
TCGCTACATCGCCTCGGGCATGCGCAACGAGGAGCGCGGCGGCCTGGAGTTCGGCTTCGAAGCGCTGGCCGCCGAGTACACCCCCACCGCGCTGCGCAATGCCGGCGTCCGCTGAAGGAGAGCCTGACATGTCACTGAACAAGAAATGGCGCCTGGGGCTGGGCGTCGCTGCCGCTGTGCTGGTGGGCGTGGGTCTGGCTGGCTACAACCTGATCCAGCAGGCCAGGGACACCGCGCAGGCCTACCTGTTCGGTTTCCCTCTGGTGATGATGGAGGTCACCAAGCAGCACCAGATGCTGATCGGCACCAGTGCGATGAACCGCTTCAACCACGCCAAGCGCTTCCCTGATCCGGAGTTCAATGGCGTGGTGTCGCCGAACATCGACACGCTCTACAGCATCAGCCACTTCGACCTGCGCCGCGAGCCGCTGGTGATGGAGATTCCCGATACCCGTGGGCATTTCTACATGATGCAGATCATGGATGCCTGGAGCAATGTGGTGACCAGCCCCGGCACCCGCACCATCGGCACGGCCGCCAGGCGCTATCTGGTGGCCGGGCCGGATTGGCAGGGCGAGACACCCGCAGGGCTGGAACTGATCCGGGTGCCGACCCAGCTGGCCTGGC
>NZ_JAFKCS010000452.1 GCF_017255015.1 Bowmanella yangjiangensis
TGCTGCTTGATGGCCCAGAATGCGCGGCTGCTGACTTCCAGGCGGGCTTCGCGGCTGTCGCCGAGACCGCGCAACTGGATGTCATAGATATCGTCGATGGACGAGATCAGACCATTGCCGAGACTGAAACCCACGGCGAAATCTTCCAGGTGATGGGGCGAAACCATCATCACGGCTTGGTTCAGGTCGTTGTAGCTGATCGCCAGGGCGCATTCTTCGGCGAGTGCGGCATGCTGCGCACGGCCGTCACCAAGTTCGGCGTAGGCGTAGGCACTGGCAATCTGCGGCGAGGCGTCTGGCTTGGCCATCGAGGCGTGCTCTGTGACAGATTGACACAGGCAAGCCTAGGCTCATGGACGAGGAGCGTCTAATCGTTGGCTTTGATACCTTGATCGAGCGTATCTATCGTGGCGTTTGCAGCCAGTCCCGAGCCTCTTCGAAACAGGCCTGGGCCAGGGGCGAGCCTGGCGCGCTGCGGCGCATGATCAGACCCTGCGGGGCCAGGGTGTGGGCATCTTCGATGGGCAGCAGGCGCAGATGGCCTTCGGCCGGGGTGCCGTCTATCGGCAACGGCATGATGCAGCAGCACAGCCCGGCGCTGACGGCCTGGGTGAGGTGATGG
>NZ_JAFKCS010000453.1 GCF_017255015.1 Bowmanella yangjiangensis
GACCTGACCCGCGCCTTGGAGGTCATCGCTCGCCTGCAGCCGGCCCATGCGGTGCTGACGCACATCGGTCACAGCTTCGATGCCTGGCTGCTGGACCACCCCGATGCCTTGCCGGCGGGCGTCAGCCTGGCCAGCGACGGCCTGGTGCTGTAGCCCGGATGCAATCCGGGGGTATGCGCGGTGTGGGTGTTCGGCAGCGAATCGCTGTGGTGGATGGGTGGAGCGTCATCCACCCTACGGTCTGATACATCCGCAAATCGTGCGCGTAGCCCGGATGCAATCCGGGGGTATGCGCGGTGTGGGTGTTCGGCAGCGAAGCGCTGTGGTGGATGGGTAGAGCATCATCCACCCTACGGCCTGATACATCCGCAAATCGTGCGCGTAGCCCGGATGCAATCCGGGGATGTGGGGGGGGTGGGTGTCCGGCAGCGAAGCGTTGTGGTGGATGGGTGGAGCGTCATCCACCCTACGGTCTGATACATCCGTAAATCGTGCGCGTAGCCCGGATGCAATCCGGGGGTATGCGCGGTGTGGGTGTCCGGCAGTGAAACGCTGTGGTGGATGGGTGGAGCGTCATCCACCCTAGGTTCGGGCGCCCAGTATTTCGGCCTTGCGCAGCCA
>NZ_JAFKCS010000454.1 GCF_017255015.1 Bowmanella yangjiangensis
GGCCTCGGCCACCTGCTGGCACTGGCGCCGTCGGCGGAGCTGAACGCCCTGGCCTGCATGCATTTCCGCCATGACTTCCCGAGGAACCGGCGCTTCACCCTGCCCACCAGCGCCGACGGCAGGCGCAGCGACAAGCATCGCAGCAGCGATGAAGTACGGGGCACGGCGATCGGCAGCCAGGCGCTGAGCTATCCTCAATTCGCCAGCCGGCTGGCCCGTGGCGACGAGGTCCGCAGTACCACCCTGAGCGAGACCTTCGACTGGGATGCCTACACTGCGCTGTACGGCAAACGCGCGACCCTGCTGCTGGCCCGCGCCCCCAACGGCTGGCTGCACATCGCCACCCAGCCGCTGGCCTTCACACCCGGCACGGGCTGGACGCTGATGGCACTTATCGAAACAGAGGAAACAGCACCTGCCGCGCCCGTAGAGGAACAACCCGCGGCCACGGGATCGACTGCGGGGTAGCCTATCTTTGGTTGGGTGACAGACAGGGATGTCACACCCATGATTCCACCATGCCATCACACACTTGGTAGCCCGTCATGTCCCAGCACGTCAACTCTCGACTCGGCCAGATACTGATCAACAAGGGACAGATCAGCACCGCGCAGCTGGAT
>NZ_JAFKCS010000455.1 GCF_017255015.1 Bowmanella yangjiangensis
AGAAGGGTGAACCAGCGTTGGAACTTGCACGCGCTAAGCCAAATCCGATGATCAACGGCCATCAGGACTGGCTGGAAGGCCTTATCGGAGCAGCACGTAACGCGTTAAATGCCTAATGAATCGAGCGCGCTTGTTTGGCGCGCTATGTGAATGGCCCCTTGATTTGTAGACACTTATGACTGCTTTTGGCCGGTAGCAGACGCTGGTGACCGGTTGCTATCGGCCAGGAGCAGTCATTAGGTGCCTGCAAAATCTGGGGCGACTCAACTACCACGTAGGGCGAATCTCATCCGTAAGAGGAAGAGTCTGGTTCAGGGGCCAACGCATGCTGCCGAAAACGTTTCTAGGTCCGCAGCTCTCCTCCCGGCACTGCTCGCCAACATCCTCGGTGCGAAGAGCATCGCTCTCTGCGAACAGATGAAACACACATTTGGATCCCGCTTCGCGAAATACAAAAACGCCACTTTCAGTGGGTACAGCCAAGCCATGCAGTCGGCATACATGACCTCCACCGCCTGTTGTCCAGAACGTGAAAAGTAGTTTTCCATCAGACTGCATCTGGGTCTCAAGAAAGTCTCCTGGAGAACCGCGGCGACCATCGGGAATAGCGTTAAGT
>NZ_JAFKCS010000456.1 GCF_017255015.1 Bowmanella yangjiangensis
GAGCGCACGCAGGTGATGATGGGAGAGCGTGGCGACCGCTCCCTGCAGCAACCGCGCTTCGATGCCCGGGGCCGTCTGTGGGTCCTGAGTGACCAGGCCGGCTGGTGGCAGCCGGAGTGCGTCGACGAGCGCATGAAACTGGACGTCGCACCTGGCGATCACGCTGCGGCGCCCTGGCAACTGGGCGGGCGCACCTACCTGGCGCTGGACGATGGCGAGTTCCTGCTGAGCCGTTTCGAGCAGGGCACGGGCGTGCTGGTTGCCTGTGCGCTGGGCGCGAGCGCGGCGGGGCACCACGCAGCCGGCGAACGTCGGCTGGCCACGGGCTTCACGCGTTTCCGTGGCCTGAGCGCGGATGTCGAGTATTTCTATTGCATCGCCGCCGCGCTGGATCGGCTGCCGGCGGTACTCGCCATTCGTCGCTGCGATGGCGGCCTGCAGGTCCTTGCCGGCGGGGCGCAGCCCTTGCCCGCGCCGCTGCTTTCCCGCCCCGAGGCCCTGAGTTGCCCGGTGGGGCAGGGTGAGCACTGCCACGGCTTCTTCTACGCGCCTGTCCCGGCCGTGACGCGTCCGCCGCTGGTGATCTTCCTGCATGGCGGCCCGACCTCCGCCTGCT
>NZ_JAFKCS010000457.1 GCF_017255015.1 Bowmanella yangjiangensis
GCGCACCAGCAGGACCTGGTCCCAGTGCTCGTCGTTTGGCGCGATGACGGCGACATGGGCCGTGCCCAGCCACTGCACTTCGCCACCGACGCCGCGCACCTTGGCCAGCGCCGTACGGCTGTAGCGCGCGTAGGCCTCGCGCCCGCTGCAGGGTGTCTCGTCACTGCCCGAGGGGTAGTTGGCCTGGGGGCTGAAACGCAGCAGGTTGAGCATCACGATCGGCGTATCGGCCGGCATCGCTTCGGCGAATGCGCGCATCTGTTCGCGGCTGGGGTTGAGGCTGGGCATGGCGACTTACTCGGTGGCTGATCGAGTCAGCCTGGGGGTGAGTCGTGCCGGCAGGCAAGCGCTATCGATGAGGATGATGACCGGCGATGCATGGCGGCACCTGCCGTCGTCGCGGCCTCAGGCCTCGAGCAGCTCGCTCAGGCGGCTGGCCAGCAGCCCGAAGTCGTAGGGCTTGACGATGCTGGCCGTGGCGGCCCCGGCGTCGCGGCTGCGCACTTCCTCCAGCAGTTCGCGCTCGTCATAGCCGCTGGCGAACAACACTGGCAGGGTCGGCCGCACCTGGCGGGCGTTCTGCACCAGTTCGCGGCCGTCCATGCCGGGCAGGC
>NZ_JAFKCS010000458.1 GCF_017255015.1 Bowmanella yangjiangensis
GCATCGTTGCTCTCCCTGAATGCTCTGGACTCCAGAGCTTATGCAAACCTCATGACAATCACGACAATAATGGCCAAATGATATCAATCGTGATAGTTTCCGCGCGCGCCAGCGGCGCATCAGGACAACATGCACAACAAGGAAATGCAATGCAGTACCTGCGTACACTTTTGATTGGCGGCCTTCTGGCCATCACCACCGGCTGTGCCAACGGGCTCAACTCCGTACAGAAAGCCGAGCTCGACGCGTATGAAAGCCGTGGCATGGCCATCCGGGACAAGAGCCCCGGCGCGGCTGCCGCACTCGGCCTGCTCCCCGGTGGTGGTTCGTTCTACGGGCGCGAATATGGCTATGGCGTCGTCAACCTGCTGCTCTGGCCGCTGTCCATCCTCTGGGATCCGGTCAGTGGCTACGACGCAGCACGTGCGATCAACTACAACGTGACCAAGGCCCATGTCGCCAAACTGCACGAGCGAGAGCTGCAGGAACTGGACGATCAGCTGGGCAGCGGGCAGATGGACATTGCTCGGTACACACTGGAAAAGCGCAAGGTCGACAGCAAGTACCGCGCAGGTTTCTAAGAAAAAGCCCGGCATTGCCGGGCTTTTTCATG
>NZ_JAFKCS010000459.1 GCF_017255015.1 Bowmanella yangjiangensis
GCTGAACAGCAGCTCCACCGGCAGGCCGGCGTGGACCTTGTCCACCAGTGCCGGGCTCAGCCGGCCCTCGACCAGCAGTGGCTGATGCTCAGGGACGATCTCCATCAGCGCCTGCCCCGGCGCCACCACGCCACCCTCGGTGAACACGCTGAGGCCCACTACCTGGCCCGCCGCCGGCGCACGCAGCACCACCTGCTGCAGTTCGACCTCCAGGCCCGCCAGGCGATGACGCAGTTCTTCGCTGCGAACCTGCGCCTCGGCCAGCTGACTGCGGACCTGCTCCTGGAAGGCTTCGCGGCGCTGGCCGGCGCGCAGGCGCAACTCGGCGATCTGTCGCTGCAACTGGCCGATACGGCCGCTGTCGTCCGCCACCAGCCCGAGCAATTCGGCACGCTGGCGCTCGACATCGAGCAGGCGGTTGCGCGGGATGTACTGCTCGGCAGCCAGCTCGCGCAGGCCCAGCAGTTGTTCATCGAGTACCTGCAACTGCGCCTGCTTGCTGCTGCGCAGCGCGCGCAGGCCACCCAGCTGCGCTTCGCTGCCGGCGAGGTTCTGCGCCAGCCCCTCGAGTTCCAGGCGCAGCGCCTGCTGGCGGCTGGCGAACAGCT
>NZ_JAFKCS010000046.1 GCF_017255015.1 Bowmanella yangjiangensis
CCCCTATTACTTCTTGCTGGCCGCAATCAATTCGATGAAATGGTCAAACAATGGCGCAGCATCGTGCGGTCCCGTGCTGGCTTCAGGGTGTCCCTGGAAGCTGAAGGCCGGTTTGTCGGTACGATGAATACCCTGAATGGTTTTATCGAACAAAGAGATATGCGTCACTTCCAGGTTGTCGGTGAGACTGTCTTCGTCTACCGCGAAACCGTGGTTCTGGCTGGTGATCATCACACGGCTGTTAGGAATATCCTTCACCGGATGGTTAGCGCCGTGGTGACCATGTTTCATCTTGATGGTCTTGGCACCACTGGCCAGTGCCAGCAACTGATGCCCCAGACAGATACCGAATACCGGAATATCTTTGTCCAGAATGGCTTTGATAGCGTCAATTGCATAAGTACAAGGTTCCGGGTCACCAGGGCCATTGGACAGGAACACCCCGTCAGGATTCAGCGCCAGAACCTCTTCAGCAGAGGTTTGTGCGGGCACTACGGTTAGCTTACAGCCACGGTCCACCAACATACGCAGAATGTTCAGTTTGGCACCGAAATCATAGGCGACGACATGAAAAGGCAAATCTTCACGATTTTCGTCATGGCCTTTGCCTAAACGCCAGGAACCGTGATTCCACACGAAGGCTTCTTTGGTCGATACCACTTTGGCCAAATCCATGCCTTTAAGTCCCGGGAATCCTTTCGCTGCCGCTAAGGCTTTCGCTTCATCCAGATTGTCACCGGCCACAATGCAACCGTTTTGCGCGCCAGTAGTACGCAGAATGCGTGTCAGGCGGCGCGTATCAATGTCGGCGATACCGAGGATATTGTGCTGTTTAAGATAATCTGAAAGGCTTTGCTGGTTGCGGAAGTTACTGGCAATGAGGGGAAGATCTCTGATGATCAGGCCTTTGGCCCAAATACTGGTGGATTCCTGATCTTCTTCGTTCGTCCCGGTGTTGCCGATATGGGGATAGGTCAGTGTTACTATCTGTTCCGCATAGGACGGGTCGGTAAGGATCTCCTGATATCCTGTCATGGCGGTATTAAACACCACCTCTCCAACAGCAATACCTTCGGCTCCGATGGCGGTCCCTTTGAAAACTGTACCGTCTTCAAGGACCAAAAGGGCGGATTTAGTCAAGTCAACCTCCTATTCGCTATCCATATCCCGTTAACTAAGCAATATGGATCTTTTGGCAACCTAAAAAAAACGGGTGTAAATTGCTAATTTACATCCCGTTTACTTGTTTTGCTGGCTCTGCAAGCCGGATTCCCCCGGTAAAAAGCAAAATTTTGGCAAATTCTTAGCAGTCTACATTAGTTTGCTTAATTCGTCTATTCTGAATTAGAAATTTTATACAAATGGGGCTTTAAGACTAAAAACTTGTCTAAACACATAAAAACACAAGTATCTTGCTTTAATCCATTCCTTTTATTTTGTTTCAACCCTTAAAATGTTTCAGGTTAGACAACAAAATGTCTCGGCTAATTTCCACCTAATGGAACGCAAAATGGTTGTTCCTATGGGCGTAAACTGTTGCGAATGGCCAATCAATGACCACATGGACTGTCAGGTATAGTTTTTCTATACAATCGGCTTTTTTGTTTAGACAGACAGAGATCTGCCTAAACAAAATGTTAACGAAGGGACTACCCTTCCAGCCCTAACACCTGCTGCATATTATATAAACCGGCCGGTTTGTCTTTAAGCCACAGCGCCGCGCGAACCGCCCCTTTGGCAAAGGTTAGTCGGCTGCTGGCTTTATGAGTAAGTTCAATACGTTCGCCTATATCAGCGAACATGGCGGTATGCTCCCCGACTACATCGCCGGCACGAATGGTGGCAAAACCAATTTGTTGCTGCGGCCTGACACCGGTATACCCCTCTCGCCCATATACGGCGCATTGATTCAAATCCCAGCCAAGCTCGTCGGCAATGGCCTCTCCCATCGCCATGGCAGTACCAGAAGGAGCATCGAGTTTGTTGCGGTGATGAGCTTCCCATATTTCAATGTCGCAGCTATGCCCCATTACTCTGGCGGTTTGCTTTAATAGATTCAGCAGCAGGTTAACGCCCACACTGTAGTTAGCCGCAAACACCACAGGGATCTTCTCAGCGGCTTGATACAGCATGTCCAACTGTTGTGGGCTTAATCCTGTGGTGCCGATAACAACAGGTTTATTCTGCGCGACACACCAATTGAGGTTAGCTTCCAGCGCTGCGGGTAAGGTAAAGTCAATCATCACATCAAGATTGGCGGCTTGCTCGTCGGGTCTGTCGCTGACGGCCAAGCCCAATTTGCCGATCCCAGCCAGTTCACCAACATCCATACCCAGCCAGTCGGAGCCGCTGCGCACCAGCGCTGCACTCAGGCTAGCTTCGGGCTCTTGTTGCACGGCATCAATTAACACTCTGCCCATGCGACCATTGGCACCAAATATCCCCACATTCATGCTATCTCAATCCAATTCTTTGACCTGCCATGGATTGTGCCTTAATTTAATGCGCCAGTCAGCCATCTAAACGTCCATATAGATTACTGATTTGGAAATAAGTATCGTATATGCGCTTAACTAAGGCCTGGGAAGGCGCATTAGCGCCTGAATGTCGCCCTTTTTTTGCATCACTATCAAATGCTGGTTAAAGGCTTTAATGATGTCGGGATCCCAGGCTGCGGCTGGATAAGTTTGCTTGGCAAACAAGGGATGAATTTGAATCTGACCCTCGCCGTACATTTTCCGGCTATGGTATTCCAGCACCAGTTTGTCACCCACAACCAGGTCAACTTTGCCGCTAAACAGCAAATCAATCTGACGATCCCGCTCTACCATTTCCAGATAATTCTGCGGTTTCAGGGCCAGCGCAAAAGGTTCACCCAGTACGTCTATGGCTTTTTGATAGGCCACCACGCGCTTGTCACCCAAATCGGACAATTGCGCTATGTTCAAGTTTGCGCTGGTCAGACTGGCAGCAATATCCTGAATTTCCATATACGGCAGACTCTTATGTGCGCCGGGTATATCAAAGGCAATAGGGCTGGCAAAGTCCAATTCGCGTGCCTTGAATTTTTGCAACATGCGCTCATGGGAAAAAAGCTCAATTTGGACCTGATAACCGGCTGCAGACAGGGCCTGGAACACAATATCATGATCAATGCCCTGCAATACGCCTTGTTGATTGGAATAAGCCCAGGGAGCGGAGTAATTCAAACCGACCCGAACGATGCGTTCAGATGCCACACTGCTGGCAACCCAACAGCACAATGCCAGTAACAATCCCTTCTGCACTTTACAACTCCAGAAAAACCGCGTCAGTTTGTCGGCAACGCTTGAGAAAACAGCCAAGGTAACAGTTCAGGCTCAGCAAACGCTCTAGTCCAACTGTTGTGGCCAACCTCAGCATACCAGCTTACTTTAACCTGCCCACCTGCGTCGATAATAGCGTCAGACATCACCTGAGTATAAGCAGGACTAACAACTTCATCTTGCTCCCCATGGAATAACCACACAGGTATGCCTTTTCGATAGGCTTTGGTCAACCCTGCGTCACCTGCCCCGCATATCACTATGGCCGCAGCAAACATATTGGGCTTATGATAAAGCAATTCCAGGGTCCCCATGCCTCCCATGGATAAGCCGCCAACATAAATTCGCTTATCATCAACATAGGGCCTGGCAGCCCAATCTTCCATCAAAGCAATGGTCGCAGCCATAACAGGGGTAGGAGCAGGAGCGGCAGAGAAAGCCAAACCGAGTGGCTGGATGCTGCGGTCTACCGCAACATTGGCCCAGTATTGCTCTTTTGGTACTTGTGGAAATATCACAATAGCAGGATAGTGGTTTCTTACTTTATCTTCGGCGAACATGGCGGCACCGTGGGTCAATTGCAGCGTATTGTCATTACCTCGCTCACCCGCACCATGCAAAAACAACACTAAAGGATAGCGTTTATGCGGATCGAAATGTTTTGGATACAACACCCGATAAGGCAACTCATTGCCACTGTGCTGATAAACAAAGCTCTGGTACAGGCTTTGTTCCTGTGCCTGCAAACAAAAACTCAATAGCATCAGAGTACCGACAATAAGTGCACGCATAATCATCCTTTGCTTATTATTTGACTCATTCAAGCACGTTGTGGCGCATAAAAAAAGCCCCACAAACAATGCAGGGCTTTTCAAGAACAGGTAAAAGTTAGTTGGTTAAGTCGTCGAAAAACTTCTTAACGCCGTCGAAAAAACCTTTTTCCTTGGGGCGGAATTTAGCCGCTTCGTCACCGGTGCCCATGGATTTATCCAGCTCTTCAAGCAACTCTTTCTGACGACTGGTCAGGTTGACCGGAGTTTCCACCACCACCTTACACATTAAGTCGCCTACCGAGCCGCTGCGTACCGATTTAACCCCTTTGCCGCGCAAACGGAACATACGACCAGTCTGGGTTTCGGGGGCAATTTTTAGCTTCACCTTGCCGTCCAGGGTCGGCACTTCAATCTCGCCCCCCAGGGCTGCACGGGTGAAACTAATAGGCACTTCGCAATACAGGTTGTTGCCATCGCGAACAAAAATCGGGTGATCTTTAATATGCACCTGCACATACAAATCGCCCGCCGGTCCGCCCATTTCCCCTGCTTCGCCTTCGCCGCTTAAGCGAATACGATCACCGGTATCAACCCCTGCCGGTACTTTAACCGATAGGGTCTTGGTTTTTTCTACGCGGCCATGGCCATGACACTTACGGCAAGGGTCGGCAATGATCTTGCCCCGTCCGGAGCAGGTTGGACAGGTTTGCTGCACAGCAAAAAAGCCCTGACGCATCTGCACTTGGCCCTGACCATGGCAGGTTGGACAAGTGGTAGGTGTGGTGCCTTTCTTCGCACCAGAGCCATCGCACTCGTCACAGCCCACCAAGGTAGGCACTTTGATTTCTACGTTCTTGCCCCGGACCGCATCTTCCAGAGACATTTCCAGGTTGTATCTGAGATCTGAACCCTGACGAGCACGGGACTGACGGCGTCCACCGCCAAAAATATCACCAAATACATCACCAAAGATGTCGCCAAAATCCGCATGGCCACCATGACCACCGCCGCCGCGGTTAGGGTCAACCCCGGCATGGCCAAATCTGTCATAGGCAGCGCGTTTTTGTTCGTCGGTCAGGACTTCATAAGCTTCCTGAATTTCCTTGAACTTCTCTTCCAATGCCTTATCGCCCTGAGTGCGGTCAGGGTGATATTTCATCGCCAGGCGTTTATAAGCCTTTTTGATGTCTCGCTCGGCGGCGTCTTTCGCCACGCCCAGCACTTCGTAATAGTCTCGTTTGGACATATTGCTCACTAGCTCCCGAATACAGCTAAATGGGGCCAGCGTAAAATTAACAAGTTACCTTTGGCTAACAGAGTAATTTTACGCTGACCCCACTTAAGCGTGGCCGCATAGGCGGCCACGTTAACAGGACACAAGATTATTATTTCTTGTCGTCTTTGACTTCTTCGAACTCGGCGTCCACAACATCGTCATCCGTGGCTTTTGCAGAAGCCTGACCTTCACCCTCGGCTTGACCTTGAGCGGCTTTGGCCTGAGCAACTTCCATCAATTTGCCGGACGCTTCAATCAAGGCCTGAGTTTTGGCTTCGATTTCTTCTTTGTTCGTACCTTTGATGGCCGTTTCCAGTGCTGACAGGGCTTCTTCAATCTTAGCCTTGTCATCTGCGCCCAAGGCTTCACCGGCTTCTTCTACCTGTTTACGGGTAGCATGCACCAGGCCGTCAGCTTGGTTGCGGGTTTGCACCAGTTCTTCAAACTTCTTGTCGGCTTCAGCATTGGCTTCAGCGTCCTGAACCATCTTGTTGATCTCATCCTCAGACAAACCGCTGGAAGCCTGGATAGTGATCTTCTGTTCTTTACCTGTGTCTTTGTCTTTAGCAGACACGTGCAAGATACCGTCCGCGTCGATATCGAAGGTCACTTCGATTTGCGGTTGACCACGCATGGCAGCACGGATACCTTCCAGGTTGAACTGACCCAGTGATTTGTTACCAGAGGCTTGCTTACGCTCACCTTGCAGTACGTGTACCGTTACTGCGGACTGGTTATCTTCGGCGGTTGAGAACACCTGCGACTTCTTAGTCGGAATAGTGGTGTTTTTCTCAATCAGCTTAGTCATCACACCGCCCATGGTTTCAATACCCAAAGACAGAGGGGTAACATCCAGCAGCAATACGTCTTTTACATCACCAGCCAGCACACCACCTTGAATCGCAGCACCTACAGCTACCGCTTCATCCGGGTTAACGTCTTTACGCGGCTCTTTACCAAAGAACTCGGTCACATATTTCTGTACCAGTGGCATACGAGTCTGACCACCCACCAGGATGATATCGTGGATATCGCCCACAGACAGGTCAGCGTCAGCCAAGGCTTGCTTCACTGGCTCCAAAGACGCCTTAACCATGTCTTCAACCAAAGATTCCAGCTTGGCACGGGTTACCTTGATGGTCAGGTGCTTAGGACCGGAAGCATCGGCCGTAATATACGGCAGGTTTACTTCGGTTTGCTGGGCTGAAGACAGCTCAATCTTGGCTTTTTCACCGGCTTCTTTCAGGCGCTGCATAGCCAGCGGGTCTTTACGCAGGTCTATGCCCTGTTCTTTCTTAAATTCATCAACCAGATAAGTGATCAGGCGGTTGTCGAAGTCCTCACCACCTAAGTGAGTGTCACCGTTGGTCGCCAGTACTTCAAAGGTGTGCTCGCCTTCAACTTCATCAATCTCGATGATGGAGATATCAAAAGTACCACCGCCCAAGTCGTATACGGCAACAACGTTGTCGCCTTTCTTACGATCCATACCGTAAGCCAAGGCTGCGGCGGTAGGTTCGTTGATAATACGTTTTACTTCCAGACCGGCGATACGGCCAGCATCTTTAGTCGCCTGACGCTGTGAGTCATTAAAGTAAGCGGGTACGGTAATAACCGCGGCAGTTACTTCTTCGCCCAGATAATCCTCGGCGGTCTTCTTCATCTTTTTCTGCTCTTCAGCAGAGATCTGCGGGGGCGCCATTTTCTTATCG
>NZ_JAFKCS010000460.1 GCF_017255015.1 Bowmanella yangjiangensis
TTCTTCGATTACCGTCAGTCGAAGGTCGTGCAGATGCCGCAGGAATTCGGCGCCAAGTTCCCCAAGGTCAATCGCGTGGTCGGATAACTGACCTGTTGGCGTGACAGTTGCTGAATCCTCTGCTACGCCTTAGGGCATAACGATAAACAGCCTGTCATGCCAGGTTCATCGACGAATCGGCAGCATGCCAGGCTGACCTTGGGAGGAACCGCAATGCCAGCCATACGCAAGCGCGCTCAACGCACGGCTCTGATCGCCAGCCTCTCGGCCTGGTCCCTGCTCGCACTGCCTCTGCCTACGCACGCCACTTCGGCATCGGCGAGTGCGTTCTGCGGAGTCGTCGCAGCACTGGAAAGCCCGGCGCGCCAGGTCGAATCCATTCGCTGAAGCCAACGGCGCCGCGCACCAGATCAGCGCATCCGGCGTTGAAACAGTGCACCCGCGCCATGAGGTGGGCCACCACCCTGCTCTGAAACGCCCGACAGCAGCGGCTCGGGCGACTTGGCACAAGCGCTGCATTGCTGACGACACAACTTGATCAAAGCGCGACGCTCAACGAAGAGCGCCGCACTTCCCGGGGACTCGGGACTTGGACAAAGGCGTCC
>NZ_JAFKCS010000461.1 GCF_017255015.1 Bowmanella yangjiangensis
GAACGGCCATCAGCAACGCAACGGCGTGATGTTCATCGACCCCGAGCTGATCTCCAGCGTGGAGATCGACAAGGGCACCAGCGCGGGCATGGGCGGGGCCGGTGTGCTGGGCGGGATCGCCTCGTTCAACACGGTCGATGCTCGCGAGTTTCTTGGCGAGGGAAAGGAGTTCGGTGGACGCCTGCGCGCCGGCCATGGCATCGGTGAACTGGGCAATGGCACCTATTTCAACGGCAGCGCGCTGTTCGCCTTCGGCAACGAAATCGGCGATGTCCTGCTTGGCGTCAGTGAGCGTCACTTCGGTGATTACCGCGCCGGCACCAATGACAAGGACAACCTGGGCACCCAGATAAACCTGCGCCAATTCTATCCAACTGCCTGGGAGAATTGGCTGAACTCGGAGGTCGGTGAAATGGACAGCGTGACCCGCTCACGCCTGTTCAAATTGGGCCTGAATCTGCCAGCAGATCAGCGTCTGCAGCTGAGCTACATGGAGTACGACACCGACAGCAAGGATGCATGGGTCTACCGCAACAGCGATGGGCGGAGCATTTACTACCGTCGCAATGGCAAGAGCGATGTGATCGCCCGCAACACCGCCCTG
>NZ_JAFKCS010000462.1 GCF_017255015.1 Bowmanella yangjiangensis
TGCTCTGGCAGGACATGGCCCAGCTGCCCAGGCCGCCGATTCCGGCTGAACGCCCGGCGCCCCG
Organism: Bowmanella yangjiangensis; assembly: GCF_017255015.1. Lineage (GTDB taxonomy): Bacteria > Pseudomonadota > Gammaproteobacteria > Enterobacterales > Alteromonadaceae > Bowmanella > Bowmanella yangjiangensis. The sequence goes on from NZ_JAFKCS010000462.1 coordinate 65, forward strand.
GCGGCGCTGGCGTTCGCTGGCGGCAGCTGCCTGCCTGGTGCTGCTGGCGCTACTGCCGGCCTGGCTGGATGTCTCGCCGGATGGGGCGCTTACCCTGGTCAGCGGGCCGCAGACGCCCCGCGAGGTGACCCTGGAGGATGGCAGCCGTATCCATCTCAATTGCAACACGCGCCTGGAGGTGCGCCTGCTGGCGGAGCGGCGCGAGGTCGAACTGGTGCAGGGGCAGGCGTTCTTCGAGGTGGCCAGGGATGTGCAACGGCCGTTCCGGGTGCAGGCCGGGGAGGGGAGCGTGCAGGTGCTCGGTACGCGCTTCGACGTGCGCCGTGGCCGCGAGCTGCTGGCCGTGAGCGTGGAGAGCGGGCGGGTCGCCCTGCAGCCACGCGCGGATGCCCCGCTGGTCGAGCTGCTGGCAGGGGATCGTGCGGTCTACGACGGCAGCCGGGGCACCTTGCTGCGCTCGCGGGTCGCCGACGGTGAAGTGGCCAGCTGGCGCTCCGGGCGGCTGGTCTTCCAGCAGTGGCCACTGGCACAGCTGCTC
>NZ_JAFKCS010000463.1 GCF_017255015.1 Bowmanella yangjiangensis
GTCGATATCGGTCGCCTCCTGCTGCAGAACACTTCCTACCTGTCTGACTCGACCAAGGCGGTGCTCGGTGATTATGCGCACGCCGCCGAGCGTGCCTGGCGTGAAGACGGGGCCGAGGGCGTCGATGGTTTTCTGCGGGCATTGCGCGAACGAGAGCAGGTCTGGGCGGTGGTGGTCGACGCCGAGCTGCGTTCGCTGTCCTCGCAGCCGCTGGACGGGGAGGCGCGGCAGCGCCTGGATTTCGTGCGTGCGCTTGACTTCTCCGTCGGACGCCCCGGGGGCACACCGGCATTTTCCATTCCGTTCAGCGACGACCAGGCGCGCCTGATCATGGAGCTGCCGCAGCGCCTGAGCCCGCGTCGCTACAACGACATCTGGGAAGCCCTGCTGCAGCGGGTGCTGCCGGCCGTGCTCGCGGTATTGCTCGGCCTGCTGTTGTACCGCGTGCTGATCGCGCCGCTGGCGATCCTGCGCCGCCAGGCGGTGGCACTGAGTGCCGGCGACCTGGATGCCCGGGTCGGTCCCGGGGTGGGCGGCCGCCAGGACGAGCTGGGAGAGCTGGCGCGGACCTTCGATCATATGGCCGGGCGCCTGCAG
>NZ_JAFKCS010000464.1 GCF_017255015.1 Bowmanella yangjiangensis
GCGGAGCTGGCCGGGCTGCGCGTCGAGCGCCTGATCAACGAACCGACCGCCGCGGCGATGGCCTACGGCCTGCACGAGCAGCAGTTCGAACGCACCCTGATCTTCGACCTGGGCGGCGGCACCTTCGACGTTACCGTGCTCGAATACGCGCTGCCACTGATCGAGGTGCATGCTTCCACCGGCGACAACTTCCTGGGGGGGGAAGATTTCACCGAAGCCCTGCTCGGGGCCTGCCTGGACGATTGGCAACTGGCGCGCAGCGCGCTGGACAGCCAGGCGCTGGCGAGCCTGGAAGATGCCCTGGAGCAACTCAAGCGGCGCCTCGCCGACGGTCCGCAGACGCTGGACTGGATGGGCCGCCAGTGGCAGCTGGACGAGGCGCGGGCCCTGCAGATCTGGACGCCGCTGCTGACCCGTCTGCGCCAGCCCATCGAACAGGCCCTGCGCGATGCGCGGCTCAATCCGCGCGACCTCGACAGCCTGGTGCTGGTCGGCGGTGCCACGCGCATGAGTGCGGTGCAGCAACTGGTGGCGACCCTGTTCGGCCGTCTGCCCTACCGGCACCTCGACCCGGACAGCATCGTCGCCCTCGGCG
>NZ_JAFKCS010000465.1 GCF_017255015.1 Bowmanella yangjiangensis
TGCACCGAGGTGTAGAAATCGGTGTAGTCGCCGACCTGCGCCGGCAGGCTGTATTCGGCATCGGCCTGCGCGACCAGGCAGCGATGCAGCACAACGGCCTCGCGTGCTCCGGGGCGCAGCGCCCGCGACAGTGCCAGACGCAGGTCGGACCACGCCGCCGGCCCCATGTCCATCAGGCGGTTCAGGCTGGCTTCGCCTGCGGCGGCGGCGGCATCACCACTGAAGATGCCGGCGGCGAAGGCGGCGTGCATATCGAGAATCTGCTCGCCGATGGCGACGCCCCCCCGCCAGGGTTCGTTGCTGCCGCGGCGGCGGAAAACCGCGAACGGCAGATTCTGGATGGGGAAGTCGCTGCCCTTCAGGTTGGCGGACTCGACCCAGCTGACGAGCGAGGGGTCATGGGTTTCGTTCAAGGTAACCATGTGTCGATTGTCCTGCGCTTACTTGCGGTCCGGGTTGAAGTGCTTTTTCAGGCCCTGCCAGCACTGTGCGTAGTCGCGTTGCAGTTGCGGCGACTGCATGGCGTAGGGCGTGGGGATCAGGGGCATCGGTGTCTCTAAATTTATGGCCTTGGTGTCGTTTTTGTAGTCCGGCT
>NZ_JAFKCS010000466.1 GCF_017255015.1 Bowmanella yangjiangensis
GGGTGTTAACCTCTTTTTTTTTTTTTTAATCGCGGGTTCCGATAAAACTAAGGGCCCCCCCCCCGAGCGCAAGGCCGGTGTCGGGGCATCGACTGGCTGGCGTCAGCTGCGGCAGTCTTCAATCAGCCCTTTGACCAGGCCGATCATCAGCAACAGCATCAGCGCCATGAACGGCAGTCCCATGGCCACGGCACCGGCCTGAATGCCCTTGAGTGCGGTATCGCCGCCAATCACGAACAGCGTGACAGTCACCAGCGCGATCATCACCAGCCACAGCACACGCTGCACCGGCAGGGTATTTGGATCGCCACCGGCCGACAGGTTGTCAATCACCAGCGCACCGGAGTCCACCGACGTCACCATGAAGAACACCAACAAAGCGACCACCAGCAGCGAACCGATACCGGCCAACGGCAGCATTTCCAGGAACTGGAAAATGGCCATGTTGACGTCACTGAGGCCAGCCGCCAGGGCACCGCTGCCATCAATCACCTGGGCGATCGCGCCGCCACCGAATGCCGAGAACCACAGTAGCGTAACCACGGTCGGCGCCAGCATCACCATGCCCACCATCTGGCGCAGGGTGCGGCCCTT
>NZ_JAFKCS010000467.1 GCF_017255015.1 Bowmanella yangjiangensis
GCAAACTGCTCGGCCTGCAGCTGTTCGACGCCAGCCTGCTCAGTGCCGAAACGGTCGAAGAACGCGTGGCCGTGGTCAATCAGCAGCCGCTGTGTGTGCTGTCGACCATGCAGGTGCCGAACATGAGCGCACGCCTGGGTGAGCTGCAGTGCCCGATCCTCGGCTTCTGGGGCATGAACGACAAGTTCTGCCCGGTGGCCGGCGTACAGACGCTGATGCATGCCTGCAGTCGTATCCGCTTCGTGCTGCTCAGCGAGTGCGGGCATTGGGCCATGGTCGAATACGCCGAGTTGTTCAACCGCGAATGCCTGGCCTTCATTGCGGAGGGCCGCACATGAACGAGCAACTGCGCGACCTGCACGCCGAGGCGCTCTATCACGCGCGTCGCGAGGGATACACCCTGACGCCGCTGACCAGGCGCTGGCCGGCCATTTCCATCGAGGACGCCTACCATATCTCGCGACGCCTCGTGGAACGACGTGTCGCCGACGGCCAGGCCATCGTTGGCAAGAAGATCGGTGTCACCTCAGATGTGGTGCAGCAAATGCTTGGCGTGCACCAGCCCGATTTCGGTTTTCTCACGCAGGACATGT
>NZ_JAFKCS010000468.1 GCF_017255015.1 Bowmanella yangjiangensis
CTGAATTCGGCGTAGTCGTCATCGAGGCGGCGGTGCAGGCGAGCGGTCAACAGGGCGAACCCCTCCAGCAAGCGCTCGACGTGCGGATCAGGACATTCTCCGGGCGCCAGTTCCAGGCGCCGGGCCACCTTGGGATGGCGCTGGGCGAAGCCAGCGCCGGCATGGCGCAACCACGTCAGCTCGCGCTGGTAATAATCGAGCAGTTCAGCGTCGATCGAGTCACTCATGGCGTACCTCTATCCCCTCGTCGCCGGACGCGAGCAGAAATGTAGCCGGCCAGGTGTGTTGCCCCTCACGCAGACGCCCGGCAAGCCGGATGCTCAATCGCTGAGGCTGTCCAGGTGAGGGCTCGACGTCGATGTCGCTGAGTTGCAAGCGTGGCTCGAAGTGCTGCACGGCGGCACGCACCTCGCGCAACAGCAAACGGCGATCGTCGGCGCGCAAGGCTTGCAGGCCTGCCCAGTCGGCAATGCCGTAATCGAGCAGCGTCAGTGGTTGCCCTGCAACGCGCTGCGGGCGCCGGGTATTGAGCAAGCGCATCAACTCCTGGCGAACGGATTCGGCCAATGCCTCGCGGTCGAAGGCCGGCGCCT
>NZ_JAFKCS010000469.1 GCF_017255015.1 Bowmanella yangjiangensis
CGCAAGGGGCACTACCGCGAGGTTTCCGTCAGTGCCAACGGGACGATGGGGCTGGTGGTCTCCGCCGACATCGACCTGCGCCTGTTCATGGCGCAGTGGGCCAGCGTGTTCGCCGTCGCCGAGAGCGGCGAGCGTGGCGTGCAGCGCAGCATCCAGATCTTCGACCGCCAGGGGCTTGCGGTACACAAGGTCTACCTGACCGAGAGGAGCGACGACGCGGCCTGGGCGCCGCTGGTCGAACGTTTCCGGGCCGAGGTGCAGAGTGCCGAGCTGGAGCTGCTGCCGCCGGCCGAGCGCAAGGCGCCGCGTGGCGACGATCAGGTCGATGTGGGGGCACTGCGTGCCGACTGGGCCGCGCTGAAGGACACGCATCACTTCTTCGCCATGCTCAAGCGCCATGACCTGGCCCGTACTCAGGCCCTGCGCCTGGCCGGCCATGAGTGGGCCGAGCCGCTGGCCACCGCCGAACTGCCCAGGCTGATCGAGGCGGCAGCAGCGCGTGAGGTGCCGATCATGGTGTTCGTCGGTAACCGTCACTGCATCCAGATTCACACGGGGCCGGTGCACAATCTGCGTTGGCTGGATAACTGGT
>NZ_JAFKCS010000047.1:0-2350 GCF_017255015.1 Bowmanella yangjiangensis
ACTCAATCACAGGCAACTGACCGAGACAGCACAAATCAACATCAATTAATCCGTACAAACCATACACATACCAATCAAGCTCTTCCTGCAAGGCAATCATTCGCCCTTGCAATTCCACATCCATTATTTCTGCATCTTTAAGAGCCTGATGCACGTCCGCTTCAACCTGCTCTAATACATTACTTGGCTGGTGCAACTTTAACTCTAGTGCCAGCTCATCCAGCTTCTGAGCAAGCCGCATAGCCTTACCCACTGAGTCTCCAGCCACAGGAAAGCTTTTTAGCTTAGTGCCATCCCATTCGACCCGCTCTTGCCATTTTCCATCCGAAAATCCGCCACGACCAAAAAAAGTCTGCCTACCCCAGAAACATGCGGTGGAGCTGTTTAACAATCCGAGCAATGCAAAATGCTCTGCTTCCGTTGCAGACGCAGATAGCTTTATAACGGGCGCAGTTTGCTTAAACACTTTGCCACCACGATCCAGCACGAAGTGGTTATGTGTAGCAACAAAGGCAAACGTAATAGAGAGTGGAGAGAGAAATCTCTTTGGAAAGAACATCGAATGCTCATACCAAAGAAGCCCTCTATCCTCAATAAGCTGACCAAAGTCCCTACGATTTTTAAGTACTACCCTGTATCTCCAATAATGCCTAGCTTGCGACTCCGGCAACGGATCAAGAACCTCTGCGGTCTCTTTATCGTAAGGCATGAGGGTATAAGTATCACTCTCAACTGCCCAGTTGCGAATATTTTCACCAATACAATGCGGAACAGTATCCCCATCAAAGCCCAAGGCTTTCACAGAGTTTTGGGGCAGGAAAAATACTGAGTCTTCGCCAGTGTGGGTCGACCTACCAATTCCCTTAATAAATTTCTTAAGATTACTCTTTGCAAACGATTCAAGCTGATCTTTCAACTCAGAAGCACCACCGCCACCGATACTCCATGGGTGTTGCGCGTACGAAGAACGATCCTGTAACGTAACTGTGACATAGTCACTTTCTGCATTCTGTTTAGGCAGCAACTGCACAATTGAGGACCAAACTTTTCCTTGCGCAGCAACTTCCGGCACACCTGGCTCGCCGCGAATACCCAAGACGACCTGAATCTGATCGGATTTCGGCAGCTGATTACGGGCAAAGAGAATGATGGTAGGCGTACTATGACCAGGAATAAAGGCCCCAGAGGTATCAACCACATGAGTTAGGTCTTTGCGCGGCAAATAGTCTTCAATCAGCTTTTTACCAAACTCGCGTTTCATAAAGCTGTTGGCAGTGATCATGCCCATAAAACCGGCCGACTGATTGCCTTCTGGCAAAAGTGTTAAGTCAAAAAAACGCTCGGTAAAAGGGACACCCAGCGAATACTGTCGGTGACAGGTCGGGTATTTATTACGATAAATTTGGTTCAGCGCTTTGTCTTTAACAGTAATGTAGGGCGGGTTACCCACTACCACGTGATAGCGTTGCCCAAGAAGAGTACTCAGCTTATCGGCATCTTCCACTTCGTATACGTGGCTTTTCTCATCCAATAAATCTTGCTGATTGCCCTGTCCTTGCCATTCAAATCGACGACCATGCAAAAGCGAATCGCCACAAGCCAGATTGAAATGAAAGCTAGGCGCATCTTTAATCCTGATGCTACCCGCAGCCTTCATGGCGGCGATAAGAAGACGGAATCGGCAAATGGCAATGGCATAAGGGTTGATGTCGGTGCCATGCACTACGTTGAGCGCACGCTGTGCCAGCTCACGGGTATTAGTACCGGGCTCGCGCTTCAGCCATTGATTGAATACACGCTCGAATGTCGTAAGCAGAAAGTGCCCCGAGCCACAGGTCGGATCGATTAGGCGCAACCCCGCCAGACCGAACGTCTGAATCGCCGGCTCCAGGGTGTAATCGAGAATAAAGCTCTCAACGAATTCCGGGGTTTGCAGCAGCGCGTAACGTTTGCGCACGGACTCTGAAAGATCCTGGTACAGATCCCCAAGAAAACGGGTATCCCAGTGCTGGTCGGAGAAATCGTGCAGGATCTCACCGCTGTCGGCATCGATCCTCTGGAAGAAATCGATCAGACGTTTGGCACCATCAGCCGAAACCGGAATCTGCCAGAGGGGGTTATGGCGATGATCCAAGAGCTCCGCGATCACCGGGTATTTTTCCAGCTCCGCGAATAGATCGAGCAGGTAGTGGCGTTCTTCAAAGGTGGGGTTCTCGTTAAAGTAGGCCACCATGCGCTCTTTAGCCTGCTGCAAGGCATTTCGCCCTTGCGCATCACTCACCGGCCCAGCCAACACCGGCTCAGCCAGTAAGCCATTGTCCTCCAGAAAACGCACGAACACACAGGTCAA
>NZ_JAFKCS010000047.1:2360-6954 GCF_017255015.1 Bowmanella yangjiangensis
CCACGGCGGCCTGGGTTATTTGCGCTTCACGCCAGGAAACAAAGTGCTCGGCGGTGCGTTCAGCCTCAACCGCCGCGCGATATTCGCTCTGTAAATGTTCACTGAGCTCCGCGTTGGACTCGCTGTAGGCGAGGATGTCCTTCTCAATATGCGGTAACAAAGACTGCAGATTTTTCAGAAGATCGGCACGATTAATCACAGGTAAATCCTTGTGCATGTCTCCCAGTACCTGAAGGTACTGGGTCTGCTATCAATTTTTATCAGGCAGTGGTTTTAACTGCCTCAGGTAGTAGCTGAGCATCGTCCAGCCAGCTACTGGGAATATGGGCAAACTCTTTGCTACCGGCGCCTGTAGGCACCAATACGTCATCGATCATGGCCGCGGAACGCTGCGCATCCACGGCTATTAGCAAAGCCAACCCGGGCAGCGCAATGCCACTGCGGCCACTCACGCTCATCAGCTGCTGGCGCAGATCATTCAGCCATGTTGTAACCAGCTCATAGCGCGCCAGCAGTCCTGGCTCCGTCAAAAGCACTGGCTGACCGGCCTGCAGAATCTCCTCAGCCATGCCCGGTAACGCTCGCTGCACCAGTCGCTGCAGGTTCTGCCAATCGCGTGAACTGCGCTCACAGGCATCTGCTTTGAGCACCACTTGCCAATCCGGCGCTTTGGGCATGCTGGCGCATACAGCCTGTACATGGCGAAGTAGCAGCTCATCAAAGCTGATGCACTTAAATGGATAGTCTCGGCAGAGTTTTTCCTGCGCTTGCCACCACTGACGCGGCCTGACGGTTAGCGCGAGGAAGTGGGAGGCAGTCACTGCCTTCTCCAGCATCAAACCCAGTTCTTTAACCGACTTGAGTGTGGTGGTGTCGTCTTCGCCTTGTTGAGTCTGGCTGTAGTGAGTAGACCCAGCTGATGCGAAGCTGGTCATCCCTGCGCTTGGCAGGCAGTAACCGCCTCTATCGCCGTTGGCAAACTCAAAGCTGCCATTCCACTGGAAACCGATATCCAGGGAGCGCACCAACTCATCCAGCTCTGGGCGGCCAGGTAGCTCCTGCGCTGCGGGATAGCGGCCGGCTACACGGGTCTGGATGTCTTTGACAGTAAGCGCCTTGCTTCCCAATAGCGCGCCCTGGGCCAACTCCAAAGCAAGCTTGGCGGGCATCCCTCGTGGATAGAATTCCACACGGCTGGATAGTGCTGCACTCTCGGATGCAGCTGCAGCCAAACGCAGAAGTCGGTGGTTGCTCAAACCTGCAAATGATTCTGGCGCTGGCACAGCACGGATCTTCTCCAGCGTACGAACGGGAGCAAGTAATGGCAGCTGGCGAGCACACTCATCTGCCAGGCTGCCCAGGTCGCAAGCGTAATCGGCCAGTTCCTCCCCTCGCCCCTGACGATTATCGGCGATCAGGAAACGGTTACCGGAGCGACGCAAAAGCCAACGAGGCTCCTGCTTACTCAATTCCGTTTCTACGGCTGCCCGCACAACGGCATAGGCCCAGCGCTCACGCAGTGGGCTGTCTTGTACCGAGCCGCGACGAAGCAGGATTGCGTCAGCCACTTCGACCGCTGTCATCACGCCGCCGTTATCTTCCAGCAGGCCGACGATGTCTTCTCTCAAGTCCGTAATCGCTTTGGTTTTAGCCCACTGGGTCAGAACCTTATCGACCAACTCGCGCACCAGCAGAGTCTCAATGCCGAGGTGGCCGCTGATGGCTGCCGGCGTAGGCCAATGAACGTTGTGAGAGCCCTTTGGCGCATCCTCGTCCAATCGACCTAGGTATTCGTTAAGAAAGCTCAACCGAGTCTGATCAGTGGACTTCGGCAGAACCTGCTGGAACAGACGGTCGACACTTACAACGCTGGTGTCACCGGTATCCAATTGCTGAACTTGTTGACCGTCCAGAAGACGCGCCTGAAGCTGACCAATCACATCGGACAGCTCATTACGGGTCTTTACCCCCACCCCAGTCCAGACACGAACGCGGGAGCGGTTCAGCTTGATGAGGTCAGCAACGCTATTGATATTCCGACGACTGAGGGTATCCAGCGCTTGTGGGCTCAGAGCCAACAGGCCGATCTGCGTATCCAACTGAGCCTCGCTGATGGGGCACGTACGCTCCTGTGGCTGCTGGGTCGTGTGCAGAGACTCACTGCGCGCATCATGGAATGTCTTGCGCCACTCACGCAGCATCTCGCCGGCACTGGCAAAGCGCTTGCGCACATCACGAACCAAGGCCCGTTTGAAGAACTCAACCATGCGATCGCGAATGCTCGGGTCGAAGACGGTTCGGTCGACCTCCAGCTCACCTTCGAGTTGATGTGGCAGCCCTTCAGAGGACGTCCACCCGGGCAAAGCCCCTGCAGCCATCTCGTAAAGGGTCAGCGCAACAGAGAATCGCTCGGCATGGTCGTCCCAACGACGGCGGCCAGGATCACGGATGAACGGATCCATGTAGGCCAGAGTGCCAGCACTGATATTGTCAGCACCGACACTGGACAGGGAGAAGTCAAAAAGCATGAGGTGAAGAACGCTGCCTTGCATCACCAAGCCGATGTTCTCTGGCTTGATATCACGATGCACCAACGCCTGGTCTTCTAGATGCACAACCGCACTGAGCAAGTCGTCACCGAAGCGCTCAAGCAACTCCAGCTGCACAGCGCCGACATGGCGGAGGCGCTGCGCCAGGGTGCCCTCGGTCGCATAGTCGAGTAGCAGAGCGGTATGGCCAACGATATCTAGGGTTTTGTAGTAAGGAACAATGGCCTGGTGACGCAACCTGGCCAGCACCTCGCCCTCTTTCGTAAGACGGCTATTGTGGTCAGGTGTCGAAGCGATCTTCAGAACGCGAGACTGCCCCTGGTAATCGACTAGGAATACGACTGAGCACGCACCGTTGCCAAGCGGCTGAATAACCTGGAAGCCTCCAGGCAGGAGGTCCCCTTTGCGGGCTTCAGTTGGGTTAGTTCGAAGCGTGTTCGGCTGACTAACCTCATCTTCTAGGTCATCCAGCCGTTTGATGAACTCACTGACCGATTCCAACCGGCTGCCGACATCAGGGTGCGTGGCGTACTGCACCAGGTACTGCATAGCCTCGCTTGTACCGTTGATCTCATCAGTAACCTGCAGGCCACTACCTCGGCGCAGCTTGTCCAGTAACTCGATATCGGTTTGCGCGGGCTTCTTGCCGGTAAATAAGTGATAGGCGATCGCCCCCAGGGAGAACACATCCAAGTGCACGCCGTCTGTAGCGCCTGTGTGCGCTTCCAGGGCGACATAAGGCCCGGCCTCTTCATGCACAAGGTTGCTCAGGCGGGTTAGCGCGCTGATGTTGCGCGACTCACTCTCGAATATCCGCTCGGCAGTGGCCCAGTTGCTGATCTTGACACTGTACTTCTCATCGCCCAGAGGCTTGACCCAGATGCACTGAGGACTTAGGCCACGGTGATAAAGCTTTTGCCCATGCGCATACTGCACAGCCTCAGCAATTAGACGAAGCAGGTAGGTGGCCTGAACTGTATCCAGGCGCCGATCCTTACCCAGATGCATGAGTAGATGGTCAAGACGAAATGCCTTGGGATCGTGCTCATAGACCAGTGCGGGGCCGCTGTCATGATTCTGAAATTCGTGCGCTCGCAGAATTCCTGGATGCTCAATACCCTCAAGCAGGCGGAACTCAAGCTTGGCCGCTTTTTCGAGCCGAGAAACCTCTTCCTGCGGCTTACCCTGGGTCAGATAAATACGAACCTTGCGCTGCACTCCAAGATCCGGGTGCAAGGCGAGCCAATCCTGATAGGTATCGGATTCGTCGAGTAGGCTCTGAAGCTCATAGCTGCCCACACGACGCATGCGCACGGACTCTTTAATGCCCGCTTCCTCTACAGCGCGTGAGATGACTTTGGCTGCATAAGCGGTAATCTGCCGATGCCTCCAGTTCTCATCGATTAGGGTGATTTCGCGTAGCAGCTCTTGCCGATTGACCACACCTTGGCGCGCATTACCTTCTAGCTTGATGACCAGGTCCTCTGAAGAGAGGAACACCAAAGCATCAATAAAAGGCACAGTTTCCTTGCTTCGATGAAATGAAGGCTGCAACTTCAGCAGGGACGCCAGCTTTTGCGCTTTGCGACGAGCAAGCAAACGGGGATTGTCGAAGATCTTCTGCCCACCTTTGGGCAAAGGCCTTTCCCAAACCCAGTTGGCAGCATCACCCCGAATCACGCCGGGGTGGGACTTGATCTCAATGACGTACATGCCCTTGGGCGTCAACACCATGAGATCAACTTCGTTGATGGAGCCATCCTGAGCAATGAACTCGAAGTTGGCCCAAGCACGATAAGGATCGTGGTCAGGGAGCAATTGCCTGGCAAACTCCAGCGCTTCCCGTTCCCATGCGTAATCGGACGGGGTGATCTGCTTCCAGAGTTTGTCCATCAATGGCCATCCTTGTTAACCGGCTGACGTGGGCGACACTCACACATCTGCAAAATTCGAACTGCTTATCATATTCCGCTATACCGCTCGGTTATAGCTCTAATGGCACACCTACTCCGAAAGCATCGGCAAGCACACATGGGCTGCGATGC
>NZ_JAFKCS010000470.1 GCF_017255015.1 Bowmanella yangjiangensis
GCCAGTTCACGAAGCTCGCGGGGCAGATTCTCCAGCGGCAGGCGGTGGCTCAGGTCCTGAGTCGATATGCGCTCGGCGATCCTGCGGAACTGATGCAGCGAGCTGAGACCGCGATGGGCTATCCATCCGGCGCCTGCGGCGATCAGCAGCAGCACGAAAGGCAGGGCGATCAGCGTGGATTCGATATAGGCGCGCAGCAGTGCCTGGTCGCTGGCGCGGTCGAGGGTGAGCACTGCTCGGATGCGTGTCCCATCCTTGCGTACCATCAGCTGCGAGGCCGTCATCCGTTCATTGCCCAGGGCGTCCTGCCAGCGCTCGAAACGCACGGCCTCGCTCGAACTCTTCGACAGGGGTGGCAGGTCCGCCAGGTTGCCCACGCGCAACAGGACACGCGGCTCAGGGCCATCGTCATACAGGATGAGCGAGAGGTTGTCGTGGCCCTTGATCAGGTCCCTGATGTTGTGGATCTGGTCGCCCACTTCGGGACGCAAGGCGACTTCGCGGGTGGCATGGCGAACCTGCTGCAGCTTGTCCTCGAGGTTCTGTGTCGCGATGCCGTCGAGTTGTCGGCTCAGCGAGAAGTAGGCCAGG
>NZ_JAFKCS010000471.1 GCF_017255015.1 Bowmanella yangjiangensis
CCATGCGCTGCTGCCAGTTGGCCGCCTGCGTGGACGTCGCCTTCCTGTTCATCTTCCTCGGCCTCGGTTCCCCCATCCTCGGCTGGGTGAACGTGATCAGCGTGGCCATGTACGTCTACGCCTATCGCGCCTTCAAGCAGCGGCGCAACCGCCTGGCGGTGATGCTGATCCGCATCGAAGTGCTGGTGCATGCGGGGCTGGGCACGCTGATGGTCGGCTGGGAGAGTGGCTTTCACTACTACCTGCTGATGTTCATCCCGGCGCTGTTCGTCAGCATGCGGGCACGCAGCGCCTGGATACTCGCCATCTGCCTGTGGGCCTACTACGTGGGGCTGGACGTCCTGATGTGGTACCTGCCACCGCTGCAACCGATCTCGTCGAACGCCCTGCTGGCCGTGCATGTCTTCAACCTGACGGTGGTGTTCTGCATGTTCAGCTACCTGGCGCTGTTCTACGTGGTCACCGTGACCCGCGCGCACAAGAAGCTGGCACGCATGGCCACCACCGACCCGCTGACCGGGCTGTTCAACCGCCGCCACCTGATCAGCCTGGCCGAGAAGGTGCAGCAGCCGGCCGAGATGACCCTGATG
>NZ_JAFKCS010000472.1 GCF_017255015.1 Bowmanella yangjiangensis
GTCGATGCGTGCGCTGCCGCATCTGCAGACGGTGCAGATCCAGGGGCTGAGCGCGCAGCTGCTGAGCCAGGGCGAGGCGCGCCAGCGCCTGCTGCTGATCGCGCCGCCCGAGCAGGCACTGGACGAGGCGCTGCTGCGGCGGCTGGCCGACGCAGGAGACGTGCGCGTGCTGCAGATGCCCTTCGTGGCGCACGACTGCGGCGCGCAGCGGCGCCTGATCGATCAGGCCAGCGGGCTGCTGGGCGGCAAGCCGACCCTCGTTGCTGGCGTCGGCCCGGCCGCCGCTTCGGCCTGGCGCTGGCTGGCGACGCAGGACGATGACCAGGCGCAGGCGCTGTCGGTGGGTTTCGACCTGGGCCAGCCCGATTGCGCCGAAGCGCTGCCGAAGAAGGCCGCGCACGGCCACTGGATCGCCCTGTGGAACGATAACCCCGGCGATGCCAACGCGCGCTTCCTGCGTGAGCAGGGCAACGGCGAACCGCGCATCGGCACCCTGGGTACGCCGCTGCCGACCCTGCTGGCCGACCAGTTGCAGCAGCTGCTTGCCGGCCAGGGCGCGCCGCTGCCGGTGGTCGAGCACCCTTCAGCGC
>NZ_JAFKCS010000473.1 GCF_017255015.1 Bowmanella yangjiangensis
TTCGCCACGTTCGCTGAATGCCCGACTCGAGCCACTGTAGAGCGGCCCCAGTGGCCGTTCTCCGTCGTACAGCCAGATTTCCAGGTCGTCGAGGAAGGTCTGCCCGATGATCAGTTGCAGGCGCTCCGCCGCCGGGGCCTGCACCTGCGTGGCGAGCCACCAGGCGCTGCGGCTGTAGCCGATACGCGGTGTGCCCTCGACCTCGCGGCCCTGGCTGGCGATGCGTTGCAGCACCTCGCTTGCGGTCAGCTGGGCGCCGGGGTCCTCGAGCAGCAGGCTGCGTTCGATGCTGACCGGCTCGTCCAGGTCGCCCGCCTCGAGCTTGAGCAGCGGCAGCGCGCCGCCCGCCCAGGCCGGCAGGACGCAGACCAGGCAGAGCAGGGTCATCAATGAACGAAGTGGGCGGAGCATCCGGGCGCCTCATGGCTACTGCGAGGGCGCCGGAGTCCGGTGGACGTTGTTCTGTCGTGCGGTAACGGTCAGGCGCAGAGGGATTCTAGCCGACTGTCGGGATGATGATTGCGGGGCGAGTCTCATCCGCCAGGAAGAACGCCCCCGCCCGTCGCGGCGCACAGGGCGCCGCGCATGA
>NZ_JAFKCS010000474.1 GCF_017255015.1 Bowmanella yangjiangensis
GGGCAGGGAGAACGGGCCATCACCCTCGTCATCCAGCGGGACCAGGCCAGGCGGTACCGGCAGGCTGTCGAGTACCGCTGGCACCTCGGCGGCCTCCTGACGTACTGGCGCCGCACCGGCAGCGGCCTCGGCGACAGGTGCAGGTGCAGGTGCAGGAATTGACGCAGGCACAGGCGCGGCCGGCAAGGGCTCGTCGACAGGCACCGCCGGCGCAGCGGGCTCTGCCGCTGGCGGCACATCGGCGGCGGGTGCGGGCGCCGGTGTCACGGGCGCGTCGCTGGCACTCTCGCTGCGCGAGCCGAACAGGCGCTGCAGCAAACCGGGTTGATCCTGCGCAGGTGCCTGCTGCACGGCCAGCGCCTGCGCCTGCAGATTGCTCAACTGGCTGAGCAGGGCCGGCAGCAGGTACTGATGGCTGGCCGCCTCCTCCAGCTGCTTGCCCAGCGCCTTGAGCGCCTTGCGCACCTCGCGGGGCGGCTCCAGGTCCTGCAACTGCGTGACCAGGCGCGCCAGGGCAGTGGCCGCCTCCGCAGCGCGCTTCTGACGGCGCTGCTCGGATTCCAGCACGGCCTTTTCCAGGCGCGGGAT
>NZ_JAFKCS010000475.1 GCF_017255015.1 Bowmanella yangjiangensis
GATGCCGGGGAAGCGGGAGAAGGCACCGCTGGAGGCGACGCTCGCGCTGCTGATGCGCCAGTCGAAGTCGTCCAGGCTGGCACCCACCGGGCAGATGGCCAGTTCCAGCGTCGAGCCGCCGCCGTTCTTCCAGGGCATGGCGATGGCGCTGCTGGGGTCGAGCAGGGTGTAGGGCATGGTCTTCTCTAATGTATATACATATTGAGCGGATCGCCGGCATGGCGACCGCCCGCGTCGTCATTCCGCGCGTGTCGCGGAGGTGGCTGCAATCATAACGTATCACTGCAACGGTCAAGCGACAGGCGGATGATCTTGGCATGCGTCGCCGGCTTGACGTCGATTCGATTCGTTTCTATTGTATATACAAATAAAACGCAAAGAGCACCAGGCCGATGCATTCCAATTCGAAACAGCTGTGGCGCGACGTTCAGGTCTTCGATGGCCAGGCGCTGCTGGACGAGGCGATGACCGTGCGCGTCGACGACGGTCGCGTGGCCGGCATGTGGCCGTCGCGGGCGTTCGCCGAAGCGGACGCCCAGGGCGCCGTCGAAGCGGGACAGGGTGGGGTGATGACGCCGGGCCTGGTC
>NZ_JAFKCS010000476.1 GCF_017255015.1 Bowmanella yangjiangensis
GATCTGCCAGTCGCCAAGCTGCACCTGGACAAGCTGGAAAAACGTCTGGGGAACCTCGACACACCGCTGGACGAGGACTGGGCCGAAGCGATCGCTGCCTTCAACCTGCCGGCCAGCGGCCACGAAAGAGCGCTGGGCACCATTGGCGGCGGCAATCACTTCGCCGAGCTGCAACAGCTGGACCAGGCCTATGACACCGATGCCCTGAACAGGCTCGGTATCGACGGCAAGCACCTGCTCCTGTTGGTACACAGCGGTTCACGCGGCCTGGGCGAGGCGATCCTGCGGGAACAGGTCGATCAGTTCGGCCACGCCGGGCTGGAAGTCGGCACGCCAGCATGCGCGCACTACCTCGAACGTCATGACGATGCGCTGCGTTTCGCCGAGGCCAATCGGCAGCTGATCGCCCGACGCATGCTCGAGCGCCTGCGCGCGAACGGTGAGCCGTTGCTGGACATCAACCACAATCTGGTTTCAGCGGCCCGCATCGACGGCGTGGACGGCTGGCTGCATCGCAAGGGGGCAACACCGTCCGATCAGGGCACACTGGTGATTCCAGGCTCGCGCGGTGACTACAGCTACCTGG
>NZ_JAFKCS010000477.1 GCF_017255015.1 Bowmanella yangjiangensis
GTGTGCTCGGCTACGACATGCTCAGCGAAGAGGTTCGCCGCACCGCCATCGCACGCAGTGTCGATACCGGCGAGGCGAGTCTGAGCGGGCCGCTGGTGCTGCGCCAGGAGGTGGATGTCAACGTCCAGTCCGGCGTGCTGCTCTACCTGCCCGTGTATCGTCCGGGGGTGCCGGTCAACTCCGCCGAGCAACGCCAGGCCGCCTTGCTGGGGCTCGTCCACGGCGCATTTCGCAGCCAGGACCTCATCGAGGGGATTCTCGGACGGCAGACGCGGCTGTTCGACATCCAGCTCAAGGACCCCGGCGCCAGCGACCTGCAACTGCTCAGCCAGGAGGTCGGTGGCAATGACTGGTCGCCGCTGTTCAGCTATCAGCAGGAACTGTCGTTGTATGGCCGCACCTGGCAACTGGAGGTGTTCGGCACGCCGGAGTACGAGCGCGGGCTGATCGATCGAACCGGCACGCTGGGGCTCTGGGCGGGGCTTGCCGCGGCCCTGATGCTGTCGCTGCTGGTCGGCGGTTTCCTCTATCAGCGCGAACGCAAGCTGAAGATCAGCGAGATGGCAGGGCAGGCCCTGCAGGAGCG
>NZ_JAFKCS010000478.1 GCF_017255015.1 Bowmanella yangjiangensis
GGTGACGCCGCCCCACTGAGCGTGGAGCAGAGCGCCGGTGACCTGCGCCAGGTGATCCTCGATCAACTCGGGCGTCGCCAGTGCGCCTTCCTCGATCATCAGGGCCAGTCACTGCCCTGGTGACGCCCCGCCACACGCCTGCCCGTGCCTCGCCCGAACGAGGCACAGGGTCTTCGACGCTCCCGCCCATAACCTCACTGCACCCGCACACAGCTATACAATTCTTTTACAAAATTAGATTTTGTACATATATTGGATAGCAACATATCTCATGGACGCCGTACCGGGCGCCCGTGAACGCTCGAACTCGACACGCTGCGCAATCCGGCAACCCTCTTCTCCCCCCTTTTCTGGTTGCCGGATTTTTTTATTCATCGCCCGTTGCCGCCGGGCCACTCGCTGCACGGCTGGACGCGGCTACCGCCAGCCCCGGAGGAAGCGCCCATGGCGACCTCGCTTCGACCGTTGCCAGCAGCCCTCCTGGCGCTGCTCCTGCTGGCCTGCGTCACCGCGCCGGCCTGCGCCCAGGGCAACTGGCGTGCCCAGGTGCCACAGGCGACCCTGATCGGCAGCGGCGGCTTCAGC
>NZ_JAFKCS010000479.1 GCF_017255015.1 Bowmanella yangjiangensis
GAGCAACTGGTGCAGGCGTTGCAGCCAGATCGCAGTCACGGTCGCCATCCACTCTGCCAGGTGGCGTTCGACCATCAGGTACGGGGAACGGTGGCATTGCAGGGGCTGAACGTGGAAAGCCTGCGTCAGATCGATCTGGAAACCCCCTTCGACCTGGTGTTGCGCGTACGCGAGAGCCAGGCCGGCCTCGAGCTGAGCTTCTGCTACGCTGCCGAGCGCTATTGCGCTACCGGTATGGCGTGCATGGCCGAGCAGTTCCTCGCGCTGCTGCGTGCACTGCCGAAGCAGCCGGCGGATGCGCCGTTGCAGGCAGGTGCCTGGCTCGACGAAGCGCTGTGGCGCCTTGCAGTACCGGCCAGTGCTGAGGCTTTCGAGCCGCTGGCGACGGTTATCGCAGCCCAGGCTGCCGCCCAGCCGGAGGCCATCGCGCTGCAGGATGAGCAACGCAGCCTGAGCTTCGCTGAACTGGATGCGCGCGCCAACCGCCTGGCCCAGGCTCTGGTCGCGGCGGGTGTCGGCCCCGAGGCACGGGTTGGCGTGGCCTTGCCGCGCGGCGTGGATATTCCGCTGGCCCTGTTGGCCGT
>NZ_JAFKCS010000048.1 GCF_017255015.1 Bowmanella yangjiangensis
GCCAGTCGCAGGACCTCATCGACAAGGCGACGAACGTGCGTCTGGATGATCCGGTCGTCAAAACACTGCTTCCGTTCGATGAACTCTTTACCCGGGAACAGGCTGAGTTCTACCGCTCCAAGACCTTCTTCGACTTGAGCGACTACTACCGCGAGGCTGCGTCCGTCGCCGTGTTCGACGAGGCGTTGCATCGTTTCAATATCCTCGATGGCTCCCATCGCGCGTTCTATCTTGAACGTCAGGGTTTCGATGGCATTCCGCTCAAGATGAAGAAGGATGAGTGGGAGGCGTATTTCCGCGAGCGGCAGGCGCAGGCTCTGATGGATCATTGCCGCACTCTGCACACGTTGCCTGTCGTCGTGAAGCATCCTGCGTTCATGTCGTTTCCGGTTCGTGAGCGTGAGCCGGACGCCGAGTTCATGCGTCTGCTCAAGGACCTTTGCCCGCTATGATGTGGACAGTGCACACGCCAGTCATTCTCTACGGTGCGGCCCATCGCGGCACCATGGTTTCGCGCTACCTGCGCAGTGGCTGCAACATCACCGGCTTCATCGATAAGCGTGCGGCCGAGATAGGCGTTCACGAGGGCATACCGGTCACGAGCTCTGCCGCAGCTGACAGGCAGGCCCTGGTGATTGTCTGCGTGAACAACATCTTCGAGCATGAAAGCATTGCGTTGAGCCTGGCTGCAGAAGGGTTCGGACATGTCATCTTCTGCCCCGTGGACGGCTCCAACATGTCGTGGCGGTCTGACCAGGATCGCGCCGTGATGACAAGGATCTACAACGACATCATTGGCGAGCGATTGAGCCTGCCCACTGTGGTTCCCGAGTTGGACGGCCTGTTTCGCCCTGCCTACAAGGACGATGCGCTCATCGAAGTCGCGGCGGATGAGGTGCTGGCGTGGGTACCGGCATTGCTGGCGTTTGCACGCCGCGACGGCAACGGACTGTTCAAGGACAGTCCGGTGCTCACGCTGTTTCCCTACCTTGAACTGTTCAAGTGGTTCGATGGTGAGGCCGATGCGACTCCGGATCACTATATCGATCTGTATTGCCGTAACGCCGCCGAACAATTTGGCATCGCACAGACGGCTGCATGGATAGACAACGTGCTGAAAAGTCGCAGGCAGGTGTATGAACGCATGCGGCAGACCGAGTCCGTCGATCCTCTGTTTTTCCTGAATCATGCGGTCAACGCTGACTGGAATGCGGATGAGGGCCACTTCAACATGGACAGCGGCAAGCATCGCGCCGCTTTCCTGATCCATCGCAAGCGCTCGCTGGTTCCACTTCGGCTGTCGGCCCGCGACTATGAGACCTACCTCAATCGACCGGCTTTGCTGTCGCTGATCGAGCACATGATGCAAACGAATATCACCGAACTGCCCTATCCGGTGATGCATCCGTACTTTCTCAAGACGCCGTACCAGGCGGAAAGTGCCTATTACGAAACACTGCTGAAATTGTGCCGCTCGTTCGTGCTGGCGAACTTCAGCAATACTGGCCGGGTCAGTCTCAACGGCGTAATCCTGCGGGTCGAACGCGCTGATCTAGAGCCACTGGCACAGGCGTTTGCGCTGCTGGGTTGTTCGATCTGCTACGCGTATCAGGAGAGCGAGCTCGATCGACGAGTCAGGTGTCTTTATCGGATTACCGATCGTTTTACCCGGCAGGACAGTGCGCCGGAGAAGTATGATTTCCTGTTGGATGGGCAGGGGGCTCAGTGATGCGCGTACAGCTGATCGACAGGTGCGCGAATCCTGATCTGCAGGAGCAGGTCGACGCTGCCATCGAGCAGATGGAGAAGCACTGTTCAGTACGCATACTGGGCTACGCGCCCATGGGCTCAATTCCGCTCGGAATGGGTAATGCGTCGTCTGATCATGATTTGCTGGCGCTCTACGAGCCGCACGGCACGCTCTCGCTCGAGCAGTATGACGTGCTCAACAACAAGACGCCGCTGTCGGGGGCCTTGCACATTGCCGGGCAGGTGAATCTACTGCTGGCAGACATCGAACTGTGCTCGCGCAGGTTCGCCGACATGCCCGAGGCGGCGTTTTTTCGGTCCTGCCCCCATCACCTCAACTCGCTGACCGTGCATGATCCTGCATTCGATATCGGTGTGATCCCCGGTGACAACTCACCCAAGGTGGCTTCGCTTTTTTCCGACATGTTCTATTACGGAGAGGGGGTTGTTACCGATCGCTTTGGCAGCATTCATGCCCGTTTTTCAGAGATGAAGGAACTGCTGCGCATCTATGACTTCTGCAAGCGCCGCTTCGTGACGACCTGGGGGCGACTTCAGCATTACCTGACAGAACCGGGCAATGTCAGGTTGCGCACCTACCTGCAGAGCCTCAACGACATACTGGCCATCGAATATGCACTCGACCATCTAGAGGTGCCGCCGGCGGACGTGTCGATCATGCTCAGCCATCTCGATGACGTTGAGGTGCTGGAGATCGCAAGGCGTTATGTCGAAATCAACAGCGAGGCCACACGCGCGAAGGAAAAACTGCTGATAGACCCGAACGAAGTGTTGAATCGATGGATCTCGAATCGCCTGGCGAGTATCAGGGCGCGCCTGCTGGCGCTGTATTCGCAGAACAGGGACTTGTCGTTTGATGTCGCTCTGGATTGAAGGCAGCTCCCCCGGGGGGGAACGGCCTCGTCGGGTTCATATATTGCTGGGCGCTGCGTGTTTGTCGCGGCCCTCGTCGCTAAGGCGTTAGACATGAAAACTACCCGTTTGCCCGAGTTCGATCCTGCTGCTGATGAGATGCAGGCGGGCCGCATCTACTCGCTTGCGCTTGCTGATGGCAAGGTTGTGCCGGTGAGCAGGTCCGAGGCGTTCCTGTGCGATGTTCATGATCACATACAGCTCAGGCACCCAGCGAAGTTGGCGGTTCTATCCCGTTTGCAGGACTACCCGAACATCAGTGCTCTGCTGGATGCCAGTGCCGTACTTGCGGAACTGTCAGGGCGCAGGCTGCGAATCAGGGAGTGGCTCGGAGAGGGCTTTCATATCTTTGGCGCCTTCAAGGTCGGTTTGCGGCTGGCTCGCCATGCGCGGGCTCTGGGGCTCGACGTCAAAGGTTTTCTGGATAACGATCCTGCCAAGCAGGGCCAGTTGCTGGAAGGGCTTGCGATTGATCTTCCCACCAGCACCATGCTGGAAAACTCGGTCGTCGTGGTCGCCAGCGGCCGGCACGGCAATGCGATTTCCAGGCAGCTGCGGCAGGTGCCAGGTATTCGCCTGGTCAACATGCATGAGTTCCTGTACGCGTTGGATGGCCCGGGCCCTGGCTTGGGGAACGAGAAGTTTTCGTCGTTCGTGGAGGCGCCGTTGTTGGAACCCTGGCGTTTCATCTCCGCGTTTCTGCGCCTGGATGATGAGGCATCGCGCAAGGTTTACGATGCGCTGATCGGTATGAGAACGCGTCTTTCCATCGCCTCTGCGCAGCAGGTCATGTCGCCCTGGAGCGAAGAGTACTTCGACAGGGCATTCGTGCAGCCTGGGCACGCTGCACGTTTTGTCGATGCAGGCGCGGCATCCGGCGATACCCTGCACCGGCTGGAAGCGAATTTTGGCCCGGTCGAGCAGGCGTGGCTGTTCGAACCGGAACTACCGGCCTATTACGAGGCCCTCAGGAGTGTCTCTGACAGACCCAACGTCTGGGTGTTCAACATGGGACTGGACGAAGCGCCGAGTCGGACGACCTATCAGCCCGAGCTGTCTTATGACATTGCGGGCGAGTTGAGCAGCCATGTCCCCGCAAGCATCACTTCCTACATCCAGGGGGTCCCTCTGGATGCCGTGGTGCAAGGCAAGGTCGGTCTTTTCAAGCTCGATATCGAGGGTATGGAGGCGGCGGCCCTGCGCGGTGCGCGCGCTGTCATCAGTCGTGACAGACCCACTCTGGCGGTCTGTGCCTATCATCGCTCGGACGATTTTTGGCGGTTGATGGACGAAGTATCGGCTATCCGCTCCGACTACAGAATCGGCATTCGCTTGTATGCGGATATTCTGGAAGACATTACCTTGTACTTTTATTGAAGTGAGAACGTGGATGCCCTCTTCGCCGATGCTCTGTCAGGGCCTTAACGCTGATGCCTGATTTCTCCCCACATTCGCCGATCATCCAGCGAGCGTTGCAAGGTATCCCCGTTACGCTGGGGCTGCCTGATGAGTTGGCCGGGCAACATGTACTGCTGACTGGTGGTACGGGCTTCTTTGGACAGTGGCTGCTGGCGCTGCTCTATCAGTTGAACCTGCAAGGGGCAGGGGTGGAGGTCAGCGTGCTGTCTCGCACGCCGGCGCGCTTTCTCGACTCGCAACCACGCTACCGCGATTGCTCCTGGTTGCACTGGCTGAGCGGTGACGTTCGCGATCTCCGCGCGCTACCGGGACGTCCGGTGACGTTGATCCTCCATGCGGCTGCCGATACTTCCGCAGCTGCTCACGGCAGGCCTCTGGAACTCTTCGACACCATTGTCATGGGGGCGCGCCGAGTGCTTGAGCTGGCTGTGCAGCATGGTGCGCGCGTGCTGTTGACGGGATCCGGTGCGCAATACGGTGCTCTACCGGGCGCTTCTGACGAGGATGCTGGCGTCGTTGAAACATTTGCGGGCGCATGCCTCAGCACCAGTGCGAACAGTGCTTACGGCGAAGCGAAGCGAGCACAGGAAACGCTTGCCGCCATTTATGCGCAACAGCATGGTCTGCCTGTCGTGATGACGCGCTGTTTCGCTTTTTCCGGGCCTGGGTTGCCACTCGATGCGCATTTTGCGATCGGTAACTTCGTGCGCGATGCGCTGTGCGCGGATGAGATCGTGCTCCATTCCAGCGGGCAGGCGGTGCGCAGCTACCTGCATGGTGCCGATCTGGCAGGCTGGTTGCTGGCGTTGCTGGCCAGGGGGCAGCCCGGCGAGGTCTACAACATAGGCTCCGACGAGGCTATCAGCGTGGCTGCGCTTGCGCAGCGGGTGATGGAGCGTATTTCTCCAGGGAAACCCTTGCGGATACTGGGTCAGCCTGATGACTCCAGCCGATCCTTCTACGTGCCTGACATCTCCAGAGCGCGCCAGCTGGGGTTGGATGTATGGACGGCACTGGATCAGTCGATCGAGAGCATGGCTGCCTGGGCCAGACTCCAGGGCTACGGCAATTGAAATTCAACAAGGCAGCGTGCGAGCGAGGCCGTGACAGGGGGTAACGTGATGGATTGGGCCTCAATTGCAGGCGGTCGTTGTCAGGGTAAGCCCTGGCGGGTTGGGATCGCTGGAATTCATCCGGGAGTGGAGGGTGAGGCTTTCCTCTTGAGTGACGAGCAGTGGACACGGCTGCTGTCGTTGCTTCCGCTGGAGCCTTTGCAGGTCTATGGCGAGGCCAACGGTCTGCGTTTCGAGCGTTTGACCGCATCGACCATGCAAGATAGCCACGACGCTGTTCTTTTTGTCGAACAGGACCTTCCGGGGCAGGGGGCGTTAACTGTCCCTGCCGACGTGCGCCGCTACCTGATGCGGTTGGAGCATGTGGATGGGGCGCAAGGCACGTACGACCTTTTTGATCGGGTGTTTCTGCCTGCTCGCGAGGCTTTTCAAGGGCAGCACCTGATTCGGTTGAATCAACCGCTGGATGTGCCGCTCGCAGATTTGCCGCCGCGTCTGCCTTTCAACAACAGAGCCCACTTGTTCGGGCGTGACGGGGTGAAACTCGAGCACGCTCATTTTGTCGTGTGCGATGCACATGCCGAGCTGGCGGGTTGGTTGTCGCCCCAGTGGCAGGAGTGCCTGCTTTGCGGTGCAGTACCAGTGCACAACGCCGTCACGCCCGTTCCCGAATGGTTTCCGGCCGATTGCTATGTGGATGGCACGACATTTGCCAATGACGCCGAACTGCATGCCTTTCTCGATGCCATGGCCTGGAACGACTATCAGGCCCTGGCGGCGCGCCTGCGCTCGTTCCTCATGCAGGGCAGTGCGCGTCCGGACGAGCGAATCTATCCCTATACCATCGACTTCTGGATCAACGCACTGACGTCCGGTATTGCGCTCGATGCCTCGCAGGTGCGCGGTGACGAGCTGTTGCTCAGTGTGGTGATTCCAGCCTTCAACTATGCCCGCTACCTGGAACAGGCGGTACGTTCTCTGCTCAGCCAGGGTGTCGACTCCATAGAGGTTCTCGTCCTGGATAATGCCTCGACGGATGATACCCAAGGTGTGATGGCGGGCTTTGCAGCGGATCCCCGGGTGCGCTATATGCGCAATCGGAGAAACTTCGGTGCTGGTAACAACAGTCACAACGGTTTCTGGGCAGCCAAGGGCAAGTACCTGATTCTGTTCATGGCGGATGATTTCATGAATCCAGGGCATGTCTCCCGGATTCTCCCCGCAATGGAGCGCGATGCCCGGATTGCCGTTGGCTATAGTCCGATCAGTTGGGTCAACGAGCAGGGCAAGCCCCTCGTCGGGCCTCGCCATCCTGGCCACCGCGAGGCCGACTACATCGGTGGGCGCAATGAGGTCGCGGATCTGCTGGTGTACGACAACTACATCACGCCCTCTGCGGCGATCATACGGCGGGAGGCATTCTTCGAAGCCTGGCAGCGTGACACCCGAATTCGTGGAGCTGGTGACTGGCATCTGATGGTTCAGCTCGGTGAGCGTTATCCCGACTTCGTCTTCACCACCTCACCGGGCGTGAGCTACCGTGTTCACGGTGCACAGCATTCCAATGAGTACTACGGCACGTCCTCACCGTTGCAAGGACACCTGTGCATCCTCGAAGGTGTTTTCGAGCGTGGCAGAGAGGCGCTTCTCAGAGGCCGTGCGCGGGAGGTGGCCGAGCACCTGCGGCGGCGCCTGGAGCAACATCCGAGTGAGCTTGAGAGCGAGCTGGGCGTACGGGCCAGGGACCTCTGTGAACGCCTGGACAGGCTTGCTCG
>NZ_JAFKCS010000480.1 GCF_017255015.1 Bowmanella yangjiangensis
GGCGGCGATGCAGCTGCCGCAGGTGGAGAGAATGCTTTAGCGGCCGATACAGGGTTTTGATAACAAATGATGGCCATTCGGCAACCTGTCGATTGACCAAGCATAATACTCAGGTATCCTCCTGCGCCCTCCACGAGGTCGTACGATGACCTTGCCTGTTCATTTCTTGTCGCCTGCCACCTCGCGCCAGGCTCAGAGAGGCCTCCATGACCCCTCCACGCTCTCGTATCGCACTGCAGTTGGCCGTCGCCCTGGCGTCGATGCTGGTCCTGTTGATCAGCCTCAGCACGGTGTTCGCGCTGCGTTCGCTGGACAACGCCAACCTGGTCACCCGCACCGAGCACCTGGGCAGTGAAGCCCGCCTGCTGGCGGATCAGCTGGCCACCTTTCATGGCAGCCTGCGTGACAGCACGCAACGCCTCGCCGGTCTGTTCGAGCAGCGTTTCAGCGGCGGTGTACAACTGCGCAGCGACGAGCGCGTGACGGTCGGCAGCCTGCAGGCGCCAGCGCTTTATCTCGGCGCGACCCGGCTCAACAACGAGTTCACCGAGGTCGATGACTTCACCCGCATGACCGCCGGTGT
>NZ_JAFKCS010000481.1 GCF_017255015.1 Bowmanella yangjiangensis
TGCAGGTCGGCCTGCCACAGGCCTTGCGCATGCAGGCTGCCGACCGTCGCCAGCGCCTCCCCCAGCACCGCCTGCTGCGCATCCGTCAGCACCGGTTCGGCGGCGACGGCCTGCCAGGCCGACCACAGGCTTTGCGCCCCCGAGAGATACTCGAACAGCAACCAGCCGCCCTGCCCCTCGACGAAACCATGCGCCAGCAGCGCCGGCGTCGGCAGCCCCTGCCCGGCCAGCAGGCGGGCGCCATCCAGCTCGCGCTGATAGTGGCGCTGCGCGCGACCACCAACCAGCAGCTTGGCCAGCACCTCGCGCCCTTGCCAGGTGGCCACGCCCACGTAACGCTGGCCCGGCAGCACCCGCAGCCACTCGCTCACCTGCACGGTGGTATCGGCCATCTGCACCTGCAGCGGCAGTGCCGGCGTGCGTCCAGCCTGGCTCAGGTCCCGCAGCGACATCAGCGCGCCTCCTTGTAGCGCTTGCGCGCTTCCAACTGATGCCACCAGGTGTCGACGCTTTCACTGTGGCCGAGGTACGCCGCCAGCAGGGTGCGGACGTTCGCCTCGTTCCAGACGCTCGCGCGACG
>NZ_JAFKCS010000482.1 GCF_017255015.1 Bowmanella yangjiangensis
ACGGTTCCACAGCTGCGTCAGGGGGTCGAGCATGCCCTTGCGCTGCTCGCGGCTCAGCGCATCGCGCAGGTCATCGGCCTGGTGGGCGCAGTGGCGGAGTTGCAGGTAGCCCTGCACCACGTAGGCCAGATCCCTGAGTCGCATCAGCTCCTGGCGATCGAGGCGGCGTGGTGCCGGATCGATCAGGCAGAGCGTACCGAGCGCCTGCTGCTGGGCATCGAACAGCGGGTGGCCGGCATAGAAGCGCACGTGCGGGGCGCGCAGTACGATCGGGTTGTCGCAGAAACGGCTGTCGCGGTGGCTGTCCTCGACCACCAGCGGCGTGTCCTGCAGGATCGCGTGGGCGCAGAACGACACCGCGCGTGGGGTCTCGGCGACCTCCAGGCCCTGGCGACTCTTGAACCACTGGCGCTCGTTGTCGATCAGGCTGATCAGCGCCGTCTTGACCCCGAACAGATCGCGGGCCAGACGGGTGAGCGCATCCAGGTAGGGGTCGGCCGGTGTGTCGAGCACGTCCAGGCTCTCCAGGGCCTGCTGGCGTTCAGCTTCATTCGCGGGTAGCGGCGCACTGAGCATCGGT
>NZ_JAFKCS010000483.1 GCF_017255015.1 Bowmanella yangjiangensis
GCCGAGTGCAGGATGCCGACCGTGACCTCGCTGTCGGTGACGGCCAGGCCGGTGCTGTTGACCTCGGCGCTGGCGACATGGCTGAACAGGCTGGCAGCCAGCAGCGAGAGCGCCGCAGCCCCTAGCGCCAGCCGGCGGGGAAGAAGTCGAATCGGTTGAGAATCCATGGTCGTGCTCCTGTGCTGGTTATTCGTGCCGAACCACGCCGGCTTCGCAGCAAGGATGCGTTTGCCCCGGCACGCGGGGTATACGCAGCATGACGTAACGGCATACGTCATCTGACGTACAGCCTCGCGCGCCAGCCTGGTGCAAGCTGAGCGCAGAAAAACCAGGCAGACAGAAGCTCGCGCGCGCGGCAGAGGGCTCGCCGAACCGGGGCATGGAAGTTGCTGGGATCTGCCTGTAGGAGCCCGCTTGCGGGCGATGCGTCCTTCTTGCTCATGCAGATCGCCGGCAAGCCGGCTCCTGCAGGAACGCTCGACAGGGACGATCTACCAGACAACGCCAGCAGGACGACGCCCGTGCAGCAGACCGGCACCCAGCGCATCATCAAGATTCGCCGCGACTACAACTCCTG
>NZ_JAFKCS010000484.1 GCF_017255015.1 Bowmanella yangjiangensis
GGTGGTCAGCAGGTCGACTGCGGTTTGCAGCTCGGCCTTGTCCTTCATCAGCAGCTGGAAGTAGTCGCCATAGCTGCTCAGTTCGAAATGGCGCAGGCGCTTGCTCAGGCGTCCGGCCACCAGCTGGCGCTTGGCGTCGCTCATGGCGATGCCGGCGATCTCGTGGATCATGTCGCGGAACTGCTGGAATTCGCGGTTGTTCAGGCTCAGGGCTGTCATGGCGCCGCTCCAGGGTCAGGCCGGTTCGGGTTGTGCGGCGGCAGTGGCGAGCTGGCGCAGGTCGGCGAGCGAGAGAATCCGGCCGATGTCCAGCAGCACCACCAGGCGCTCGTCGAGCTTGCCCATGCCGAGCAGGAAGTCGGTGGGGATATGGCTGCCGAAGCTGGGCGCGGGCTCGATGTCCTGCTCGGGAATCTCCAGCACCGCGTTGACCGCCTCGACGACGATGCCGATGACCTGCTGCATCTGCTCGCGCACCACCTCGAGGATGACGATGCAGCTGCGTCGTCCGATCTGGGTCTGCTGCTGACCGAAGCGCTGGCGCAGGTCCATGATCGGCACTACGCCGCCACGCAG
>NZ_JAFKCS010000485.1 GCF_017255015.1 Bowmanella yangjiangensis
GCAACTGATGCGACTGCGGCGCGCTGCCCATGGTTTGCTGGCCCGAGCAGAGCTTTCGGTCTTGAACGCTGCCCTCCAGGCGGGTTTTGAAAGCCCTGAAGCGTTCAGCCGGGCGTTCAGGCGAGCGTTTGGCATGTCGCCCCGCGCGTTCAGAAAGGCACCCAGTTGGCATGTGTGGAATACGGTCTTCGTCATCCCTCATTTTTCAAGGACTGTTGCCATGCAAGTACAAATCGTGAATATCTCCCCTGTGCGAGTCGCCGCTCTGGAGCATTGCGGCCCTCCCGAACTGGTCGACCGGAGCGTCGATACCTTCATCCAGTGGCGCATGCAAAGCGGGCAATCGCCGGTGGAATCGAACCGCTCCTTCGGCATCCCATACGGCAACCCGGATACCACGCCCGCGCACGAATTTCGCTTCGCCATTTGCGGCGAGATTCGAGAGACCGTGGCCGTGAACGAATTCAACATTCGTGAGCTGACAATACCGGGTGGGCGTTATGCCGTGGTGCGGCATGCGGGCTCCCCGGATCATATCGGTGAGACGATCTATCCGATCTACCGCGATTGGCT
>NZ_JAFKCS010000486.1 GCF_017255015.1 Bowmanella yangjiangensis
GGCGTCGAAGCGCACCAGCACCTCGCCCTTGCTGACCGCCTGGTTGGGCTTGACCTGGAACGTCGCGATCACGCCGTCCAAGGGCGCGGCGATGACCTGGCCGTCGAGTGGCACCACTTCGGCGGGAGCCAGAACCGACTGGCGAATCGGTAGCAGCAGCAGGAGCAATGCCACCGTCGCCACGGCGATGATGCGGCGGCGTGGCCAGCGCAGGCGCCACGGCTTGTGCGGTTGCAGGGCGAGCCAGGCATGGGCGTAGCAGTCACCCAGTTGCAGCAGCAGTGCCTGTTCGGCCGCGCTCCACGGCTGTTCACGGGCGATCCACAAGCCGCCGAAAAGCGCCTGCTTGCGGTCGAGCAGGGGCAGCCAGAACACCGAGCCTGCGGAGAGCGCCTGCCAGTCGCCACGCGTCTGCTCGCTGAGCGAGTCGGCGGTCACCACCTGGGCCTGGCTGGAGCGGCCCTGGGCAAGCAGCTGGCGCGTGGCCTCTTCGACGAAGGCGACGAAGGGAGAATGCGCTTCGACGACGCTGATCGCGGTGAGTGCGCGCACCCGGCCCGCGATCAGC
>NZ_JAFKCS010000487.1 GCF_017255015.1 Bowmanella yangjiangensis
GCCGTCTGAAGCCCATGCCCGGCCGCCTGCGGGCGGCCACTCGGCGGGTTGTTACCAAATATTTCATATTTTCCTTGTCTGCGCAGGGCAGGCCGGCAACAATTTAATGCCATCCATTCGCGTTTCGGAATGCATTGATGAGTCGTTATCGTTCCCTGTTCTCCTGGCTGATGCTGCCGCTGCTGGCACTCGGCAGCCTCGCTGCCCTGGCCGAACCACTCGATGGCGCCGCCCAGGCCCTGCACATGCTCGGCTACATTGGCGCCGACTATCCGGCCACGGTGGCCGACGGCCAGGTGGTCGACGCGGGCGAGTACCGCGAGCAGCTGGAATTCATCGGGGTCCTGCAGGGACTGGTGGTCGCACTGCCGGCCAAGGCCGAACGCGCTGAGCTGGAACAGGGCATCGCTGCGCTGAAGCATGCCGTCGAGCAGCGTCAGCCCGGCGCAGACGTTGCGCACCAGGCGCGTCAGCTCAGTGCCCGCCTGGCCGAGCTGTATCAGGTGGCGCAGACACCGGCCATCACCCCCGACCCCGAGCGCGGTGCGCCGCTGTATGCGCAGCAT
>NZ_JAFKCS010000488.1 GCF_017255015.1 Bowmanella yangjiangensis
GCTCATGTCAACTCCTCAAAGGGTAAAGGTGTCCGCTTCTAGGTGGCGGGCAGGTGATGGAGTGTTAGCAATGCCAGTGCCAGTATTAAAAATATCAATAAAATCAAAGTCTTAAATTGTTTTCTGGTGCTTTGTGCAAAATGGTCTAGGTTGTTCTGGAACGTTATCGATACGGATTGTCGCGTCGTAAATGGAAAAGTTTGCGTCGCGCCAGGCGCACTGCGGCTTCTGCCTGTTCGTTGCGTATTCGTTACGGCGGAATGATTTCGATACGTTGCTTGTCCGGAACCGCTGATCACCTCGGCAGGTCCCTATGCAGACCGTTCATCGACAAGGAGCTCGAACCCTCATGAAACCTCTGATTCCCCTGGCCTTCGCACTGCTCGGTGCCGCCTCCGTACAGGCCAGCGAGACCATCACCGTGACCATGCAACAGGCGACCGAGAAGGGACCGGGTGCGGCGGTGGGTACCGTGACCATCAGTGAGTCCGCTCACGGCCTGGTCTTCACCCCGAACCTCAAGGGCCTGGAGCCGGGCATCCATGGTTTCCATGTGCATGCCAAG
>NZ_JAFKCS010000489.1 GCF_017255015.1 Bowmanella yangjiangensis
GGTCGAGCAGCTGCTGCAGGACGGCACCCGACAACTGACCCACTGAAAAGGATTTCCCCATGAAGAAACTCTTTGCACTGATCCTGCTGATCGCCTCGGCCAGCCTGCAGGGTTGCATGACCTACTCCCATCACTCGCTGCAGACGGTCGACCAATGGCCGCTCGCCTCGCCCGAACAGGAGAAACCGAGCGTCTACCTCAAGGTCTTCGGCGAATACCAGGTCAATGACAACCCGCGCGTCAGCACGGCCGACGTCGCCAAGCTGGAACAAGTGATCTCGCAGACGCTCTCCGAAAGCGGTCGCTTTTCGCGCGTGACCACCGCCCAGGAGGAGTCCGACCTGTACCTGACCGTCACTCTGCACAACCACGAGACGGGCAACATGGGGCTGGCCGTACTGACCGGGGCGACCTTCTTCCTGATTCCCGGCGCCTTCGACAACACGCTGACGATGAGCATGGCCGTACGCGACGGCAATGGAGAGAAACTCGGCACCGCCCAGCAGCAGGAGTCGCTGACGACCTGGATGCACCTGTTCCTGATCTTTGCCGTGCCCTTCCAGG
>NZ_JAFKCS010000049.1:0-3533 GCF_017255015.1 Bowmanella yangjiangensis
TGGACGTGGTCATGTTCTGCTCTGCCTCTTATCGTGGTGGCCGTGAACCACAGCCTTGTTCTCTTGCCTTGAAGGAACCAACAGCAATGGCCGGATCAGCCTCCAGACCCCACAAGCTCGCGCGCCGTGACATAGCCTTTCGTCAGGTCTTCAGCCTTGAAGGCGTTGTCTGCGGTCATCGTGTAGGTACCGGAAAGCCAGTAGGAAACAGTCGCCTGCGAAACCCCCATTGCGGCGGCCGTCTTTGGCTGATTGCCGAAGAACTTAACCAGGCGCTCTACCGGCGTCAGGCGGGGTTCCTGGGTGGCTGCACTGAGCTGCATTCGTTCGGCCTCAAAAATAAGCGTGCTTATAGCGTATGAATAAGCAGGCTTATTTGCAAGGACATAAGGCGGCTTATAGATTCAGCGTCATGAAATCACTCGCAGATCGCATCAAAGCAGCGCGCAAGCACGCAGACCTGACCCAGAAAGATCTGGCGGCCAAGGCCGGCGTGTCGCAGCCCGTTATTTCTCAGCTGGAGAAGGGTGAAAACCTTCAGAGCGTGCATCTCGTGAAGATCGCAAGCGCATGCAATGTACGGGCGGAATGGCTCGCTACCGGCCAAGGTGAAATGACAGACGGCAGCAACTCCGTGGCCGAGGTCATCGGCACATATAGCTCCGGCGCCGCCGCGAAGGTGATGGAGATGCTCAGCAAGCACGGTAAATCGCTACGCCCTGACCAGCAGGAAAGACTCGAGCGAGCTGTTGCGGATACCCTGAACGATAAACCTGACGCCACCCCGCCAGACAACGTAATCGTCGCCGACTTCAGCCGCCGCCCCCTGGTAGGCGATGAAATACGTATCGCGCACTACGACGTCCAAGGCGCGATGGGCAACGGGAAGCTCGTGCACGACTTCCCCGAGATGTTCCGCGACGTGACGGTGAGCCAGCAGCATCTGCGTGAGCTCGGCGTAACCTACAAGGACCCAGTACACCTGAAGCTGATCACTGGCATCGGGCAGTCCATGGCGCCGACAATCCAAGACAAGGATCCGCTGATCGTAGACGCGAGCGTTCGCGAGTTCACCGGAGACGGCATCTACGCCTTCATCTGGCAGGGCCATTTCTACATCAAAAGCCTTCAGGTCGTTGATGCAGAGCACTTCAAGATGATCTCAAAAGCGGAGAAGCTATACCCGCCAGTCGAGATCCGAATTGACGAAACCTACATCCAAGCAAGGGTCCTTCTGGTGTGGAACGCCCAGAAGCTTTAGCCCTCACCACTAGCTCTCACGGTCATCGAATGACGAAGATGGAACCTTCGAAGTCTGCAACGCATCACACAGTCAAGAAGCTGGCAGGTGGCGCAAAATTAACCTATAGGTTAACATCATGCGCTTGCTAGTCCTTGAGACGTCTGCTTGGACAGTCACAGCCGTGCAGGAGATGACGCAGGCCGGTGAGTACGAGTGCCCTTTTGTTAGCTCCCTGGAGGAATTGGGGCCTAACTACACCAAGTCCATGGAGGGTTTGATGAGCATGCTTGAGAAATTCGCAGCTCATGGCCAAAGGATGCTGAACGATGAAATTTGTCATGAAGCGGATAAGAACGCGAAAATATTCGAGTTCATTAAGGGTGATTTAAGGCTGCTTTGGTTCTATGGTGATGGGAACAAGATTATTGTTTGCTCACATGCTTTTGTGAAGAAGCGCCAAAAAGCACCACCATTGGAGGTAAGGAAAGCCATCAATTTGAAAGATAGGTATGAAAAGCTAATCAAGGATGGTAAGAAAATTGAACTCTTCTTTGAGGAAGAGTAGCGGAGCTTATTATGAGTGGATATTCAAAACTTAAGTCTAGAAGCAAACAAAGCCTCAATTTTTGGGTCGAGTCTGCAAAACAAGATTTCATGATTTCCGTTCATTCGGCCATGCGCCGCGATGAGATTAGCAAGGCAAAACTTGCTGAACTTGTTTCATGCTCCCCTGCATACATAACGAAAGTCCTCAAAGGTGATGCGAACTTCACCATTGAGACCATGGTAAAAATCGCTCGCGCTCTAAATTCCAAGCTATGCATTCAGCTTGCAGAGCCGCATCAGTCCATCCGTTGGTTTGGAGTTGTGGAATCACGCCGGCAGGTAGAACATCGCCCTGCAACCATCAACCGCCACTGGATTCAAGGTAATGAGCAAGACCTCAGAAAAACTGCACTTCGCGCATCATAGTAGTGAAGAGCTGGGGATAGAGCTTAAACGCCTTATTTACCCCAGAATTTCGATAGAAGCTTATCCCGACCATGACCCATCGGAAGATCATGGTGAAGGTTCGTATAGAGCTGTAGCCAGTGCTCTATATGAAAAGCCGGAAGGGCTTCTTCACGTTAACTTCTTTTTCTCGACCGATGAAGAGAACAGAGATAACCACCCATACAAATTCAACCTGCACTGTTACATATGCGCATCAATTACAGAGGATTTCTCTGAATTTGACGACATAAAACGGCAGTCTGCTTATATCATACTTGGAACAATGCTGATTGGCAGCATGCGAGAAATGGTGTGCACGCTAACAGGTCGTGGCCCATGGGATTCAGTGCTTATGCCTTCGTTTAATATTGATGAATTTGTACTGAACCTAATGCAAAACTACTCTGAAGAGTAATAAAGCCCCGCAAATGCGGGGCTTTTCAGTTTTACGTCACCCCAATCTATCCAGCTCCCGCCTCACCATGCTCTGATACTGCGCCGGCTCCAGACCTGCCAGTTGCTCCTGGGCCCAGCCTGCCCACTGCGCTTTCCGCTTGCCCTTCTCGGCCCAGATCCGGCCGGCATCCGTCTTCGCCCGGTCCAGGTTCTGCTGCCAGAACTCGAACATGGTCGCCTTCTCGTCCTCCATGGCGTTGCGCTCATCGAAGGGAAGGTTGGCAAGGTTGTAGCTCATGGCAGCGACTCGACAGTTGAAGAAGGCAGGCATTCTACCAGCCTCAGAACGGAGCAATTGCCGGCGTCTCGTTCACCTCAACCCGCATCAAGCCCTCCTCCTCATCCTCGATCCGTGCATCGCCATCCGTCGGCGCATCCCAGCTGACCGTCACCGTGCCGTCCTCATGGCGCTCCAGGCTCAGCCCGTCAGTCTCCTGCAGCAGCTCCAGAATCGCCTGCCAGGCGTAGTCCGGGTCGGTATCCAACTGGAAGAGCGTCACCCGCCTGTTTAGCTGGGCAATCGGCCCCTGAATCATCGCGGAAACCCGCAGCCCCAGACGGTCGATAGCATTCATCGGCGTGTTCTGTTCGGTTTTCGGCATAGCTCTGCGCCTCTCCATTTGCTGTATATCCATACAGTAAACGAGCAAATCGCCATCTCGCAAGATCCATATTTCCTTGCGCGCAAAACGAAATATAAGTCTGCTTATTGACTGCGAATATAAGCATGCTTATCTTTAACTCATCGCCGCCGGAAACGACGGCCGGGCCGAAAGGCCACCGCTCTTTAACAACCAGCGCCATGAACAGCTAGCCGGGCAACCGGCGAGGCAGCCCCGGC
>NZ_JAFKCS010000049.1:3543-6842 GCF_017255015.1 Bowmanella yangjiangensis
GGCCATCACCTGTGGGGCGACAGAAAGTCAGGTGAACCAACCGCTACGCCGCCCGGCGACCGGCGCACCGATCCGTAAGCGAACAGAGGCGCTGCAGGACGGTGCGAGGTGCTGACCGAACCGCGCGAATGACCCGGACGGCGTAGCGAGCAACACCAAAACCAGTACAGGAGCGACCTGCCAATGCACTACTGAGCCCAGCCGACATGACGGGTCGGCAATCCGCGCATACGTGCCCTCTACCCACCGGGCCGCCGGGCTGCACTCAAGCGCGGAGCAACACAGATACCCCACGACCAGCGCCGTATACCGATTGAAAGCGCTGCGAGGGAAGCCCAAGGCCAAACACACGACGCCAACGCTGCCATCGGCAAGCGGCAACGGCACCAGGCTTCACCGGCAGCCCTTCTCACGAGGGGCTGACGGGAAGCCAACCAGGAGCACACCAATGGAAAACCAACACCGCAAGATCGCTGGCTACCGCGAACTGAGCCAGGAAGAAGTCGACCTGATGAACCGCATCAAAGCCGCCGGCGCCAACCTGCTGCAACTGCAGGCCGAGCTCGCCGGTCGCCTCGATACAGAGCAGGAGACGCTCCGCGCTGCTGCACGCCGCTCGATTGAAGGCCAAGCCGTGAATGGCTACCCGGTCACCGTCCACACCGGCGCCACCGAAGAATGCATCGAGTTCCGCCGCTTCCAAGCCGCCGAGCCTTTTCGCTGGGTAGAGCTCGGCAAAACCGACATCCAAACCGGAATCATGGCCCTGGTGCGCGCAGTCGCACAGCCGGCCGGCGTTTGATTCCAAGCACCACCCGCTAAGCCTTGGGCGACCCCGGCGGGCGGGTGGTGCCCGTGCCGCTTCGGCATGCCAGCGTGTTAGCGCCGATCCTATCCAGTCGGCAGATCGGGAGCTCCTAGGCCACCTGGATCAAAGCGCACGCGGGTGAATAAAGCGGTAGCCAGGGCGGCCGGTGAATGCCGGTGGCCTACGCAGGCGGTGGGCCTCGCCGCCGGTAACAAAGAGGCCATCCCATACCCCGCATCCCCATCTGAGGTGCCAACCATGAACGCACTCACCAAAGCCCGCGAATCGATCGCGGAGCTGGTCGCCGCCCTGCGCCTGACCAGTCAGGCCCGCATGGCCGCAGAAGCCCGCAAGCGCCAGCCGGTACCGGCCCCGCGCGCCACCCACCTGGTGTGCAGCGGCAACGCCATGATCCGCGTGGTGGACGTCGACACCGGCAAGGTCCTCGGCTTCCGCCGCACCCTGCGCGAGGCGCGCTGGCTGGCCAGCGCCCTTGAGCGCGGCCTGCACCTGCAGCAGTGAGGCGCCAGCATGCTCCAGACCCCACACTATCGCTCGCACGCCGAGCAACAGGCCGCCCTGGGCTGCGCCGCAGAGCTGGACCCGATCAAACATCCGCGCCGCTACGCCCTGCAGCAGGCGCGTGAGAAGTTCGTCCCGCCCAAGCGCCGGCCGCAGCCGGCAAGCTTGGAGCGCACCCAGGAGCTGCTCGAGAAGGCACGCACCGTCACCCACCTGCGCATCAACGATGCAGCCCGCACGCTCGGCGTGTGCCGCAGCGTTCTCACCCGCCTGCGCGATGACTACGGCCTGGAGTTCGCGCCAACCCGCGAGAACGCATCGGGCCGCCTGAAGCGCCTGGCCGGCGACAACCCGACCATGCATGAGCTCGCCGCAGCTGCAGAGCTTTCGTACTCGCACACCTACAAGCTCTGCAAGGAGTACGGCATAGAACCCGGAGTGCCCTATGGCCAAGACACAGAAGGATCGTGACCAGGGCGTGGCCCTGCTCCAACCGCCGCGCCACGAAATCCAGCTATCGGAAAACGTGGCGCGCCAGCTCTACCAAGAAGGCGCCCGCGAAGCAGGGCGACTCGATCGACAAGAGCAGTAACCCACCACCCCGCCATCAGCTGCAGTAGCGGCGCACGGTGGCTCGTCCAGGTGAAAGCATGATTCCATCCCACCAGATACTGGTTGGCGACTGCCTCCAGTTGCTCCGCGGACTGCCTGACCAGTCCGTGCACTGCTGTGTCACCAGCCCGCCCTACTTCGGGCTTCGCGACTATGGCGTCGATGGCCAGATCGGGCTGGAGGAAACACCGGCCGCATTCGTCGCCAGGCTTGTGGAGGTGTTCCGCGAGGTACGCCGGGTGCTGCGAAACGACGGCACCTGCTGGGTGAACATGGGCGACAGCTATGCGTCAGTTGCCGGCGGATACGCCCCTAGTGGTTCGAAGGGAAAGCACGACACCGTTTCGAGCGCTACGCGCGGAGCCGTGCTGCACGGGCGCCGCCGAAATCCGCCCAACGGCCTAAAGCACAAGGACTTGATGGGCATTCCGTGGCGCCTCGCTTTCGCCCTACAGGATGACGGCTGGTACCTGCGGCAGGACATTATCTGGCGGAAGCCCAACCCCATGCCCGAGAGCGTCGCTGACCGCTGCACCAAGGCGCATGAGTACATTTTTCTGCTGAGCAAGTCCCGCAAGTACTACTTCGATCAGGAGGCCATTGCCGAGCCGCTGGCACCGGCCAGCATCGAGCGTCTGGCCCAGGAAAACTGGGACGAACAACAAGGCAGCGACAGGGTGCCGGGCAAGACCAACGGAGCCATGAAGGCAGTTGGCGGCAGCAGTCGCAACAGCTTTGCCCGGGAGACCAAGTATTCCGCCGGCGAGCACGGCCAGAAGGGACAGCACCGCCCTGACAGGCCCGACGTTGACTATAGCGATAAGCGTAACAAGCGCAGCGTGTGGGACGTGCCAACCGTTGGCTTCAAGGGTGCGCACTTCGCGACCTACCCGCCCGACCTGATTCGCCCGTGCATCCTGGCCGGTTCCCCGCGCGATGGCCTGGTGCTGGACCCTTTCGGCGGCGCCGCCACCACTGCGCTGGTGGCCATGCAAGAGGGCCGCCGATCAATCCTGCTTGAACTCAACCCCGAATACGCTGCACTCGGCCAAGCCCGCCTGCAGGCAGCCTGGCTGGATGGTGCCGCGCAGATGGACGTATTCCTCGATTCCAAGGAAACAGCGTGACCACACGTCTACCTGGGCAGGCAGGAAGCTACTGGCGAGGCTCTCTCAGCAAGTCCTCGTCAACGGTAGACAGCGTGGGTACGCCGTCCAGGCGTGGCATGCGCTCAATTGCGCGCCTGGTCAACTCGACATCGAAGACTCTTCCGCGCTGGATAGTCAGTAGGCTCCGGCTCACCCGGTAGTGCCCGCAGTCCGGGCAGACAAACTCCAGATAGTCGCCAGTTGTCGGC
>NZ_JAFKCS010000490.1 GCF_017255015.1 Bowmanella yangjiangensis
GGACTTTCTCGATGCCGAGCAACGCCTGCAGGTCAGCGCCGCCGTGCGTGACGAGGTCGGCCAGCCGTTCCTGCTGGAGCCACGCAACCTGGCGCATCGCTACTGCACCACCCTGCTCGCCGATGCGATCCGCATGCAGCACCCCGGGTTCGCTCCGCAGTGGCAACGGCTGGACCTGCCGGTGTTTCATGGCGAATATCTGTTCCCTCGCGCATTCGCCGAATATCCAGGCATTACCTGGCTATATCGCTACTCGATCGTCGAGTAATGGCACTTCGGACGGCGCCATTCAGCTTCACTTAAGTCAGCCTCCCTATCGTCTGGCCGAAGCGTGACCGCATGGTCACGCCCTTGCTCGCAACGAGCGATCCAGTCACGCCAGACCAGGAGAGGTCCCCATGCTCCGCACCACCCCCGCCAACCGGACGCCACGCCCAGTGGCCCGCGCCATCGATGACACGGGCAGGGCCAGCCCTATCCGCGACACGGGCAAGGAGTACGCCCGATGAATGCACTTCGCACACTGCCACGGGACGCACTGGCATCCGTGGTGGTCTTTCTC
>NZ_JAFKCS010000491.1 GCF_017255015.1 Bowmanella yangjiangensis
GCCACGACCCGCAGGCCCCCAACGCCTATGGCGCGCGCATCACCTACGACATTCCGCTGAACGCCGCACGCCGCGCGCAGGCGCACCTGCCCAGCGAAGTGGCCGAGCGTATTGCCGCACGCTGATCGCCCGCCCCGAAGAAGTTGCCGGTCAGCTCATCACCGTAGCCCGGATGAAGTCCGGGGGATTCACCGGGACATCGCCCCGGATTGCATCCGGGCTACGCAGCCGAGCGCCAAACGCTGATCATCCGTAGGAGCCCGCTTGCGGGCGATCCAGCGCTGGTACTGCAAATCGCCCGCAAGCGGGCTCCTACCCCAGGCACGTTGCCG
The DNA here is from genome assembly GCF_017255015.1 of Bowmanella yangjiangensis. GTDB lineage: Bacteria > Pseudomonadota > Gammaproteobacteria > Enterobacterales > Alteromonadaceae > Bowmanella > Bowmanella yangjiangensis. Next base: position 333 of record NZ_JAFKCS010000491.1, read on the forward strand.
ATCAATCCAACACCGTAGCCCGGATGAAATCCGGGGGATTCACCGGGACATTGTCCCCGGATTGCATCCGGGCTACAGCCGAACGCCGTACGCTGATCGCCCGTAGGAGCCCGCTTGCGGGCGATCCGTCGCGGCTAAAGCCCCTCCCACAAATCGAGCGGCTCCCGCCCCGTGGGAGGCGCTTCAGCGGCGAGCTTTTCAGCGCCGCATCACGCAGGCACCGCTGGCTA
>NZ_JAFKCS010000492.1 GCF_017255015.1 Bowmanella yangjiangensis
TGTACCCGCTCGGCTTCGCCAATGCCCAGTTCGTCGAATGCAGCCTGCAGGCCGCGATTGTTGAGCAGGGCCAACTGCACCGCCGCGTCGAGGTCCAACGGCGCGGCCAGCAGTTCGCCGACGCGCGCCGCGATCTGACTGCGCCCGGCGTCGTCGCGCGCCCAGAGCACCTGCTTGTCCAGCTGACGTTCGGCGCCTTGCTGCACCGCGTCGAATCCGCCGTCCTCGCTGAAGCTGGCGCAACCGGCCAGCAGCGACAGGGCACAGAGCAGCGCCAGAGGTTTAATGATGGTCATGACCACCTCCCGTAGCAGGCTCGGCAGATGACTCGGCCGGCTGTGCCCAACCCTCCATGCTGTAGGTACGCCAGCCGCCGATACGACCGACCTGGTCGTTGGCCTCGCGCCAGTCCTGCAAGGGTTCGTCGGTGTGCGTGCGGTAGTCGCTCAACGGCGACTGGTAGGCCTGTGCCGGCACTGCGGCAGCGGCATCCAGCGGGTCGGGCTGGACGGCCAGCAGCACGCCGGGCAGCGCCAGGGCACAGGCACCCAGCGACCACC
>NZ_JAFKCS010000493.1 GCF_017255015.1 Bowmanella yangjiangensis
CTCGGCAGCAGCAACTCACTGAGCCTGCGCACCACCCAGCAGCAGGCCGCGGCCGGTGCGGGTCTCTCCTGCCCCGGCGTGCTCCAGGTACTGGCCGCCGCCTATGTCAGGGTCACGCTGCAGAATGCCGGGACCCTGGCCCTGCAGGACGGCCAGGGCAACCAGATCCCCTTCTCGATCTACCGCGACTCCGGCTACAGCCAGACGCTGGTAGCCGGCCAGCCCCAGCAGCTCGACGCCATCAACCTGGTCGCACTGGGCGGCAGCTCCAGCGCCATCGGCCTGTACTTTCGCACCAACCCCGGGCCCAATGTGCCGGCTGGCACCTACACCGCCACGATCACCCTGCGCTGGGACTGGGCCATCTGCACCGTCGGTGCGCTCAACCTCTGTTCCTGGAGCCGCAGCCCCGGACTGACCCAGAGCTGCCTGCCCATCTGCGGCGCCCCCACCAACTGGGGCAGCGGCTCCCTGGCGACGCTGACCATCACCCTGGTCGTGACCAAGGCCTGTCGCATCGACACGCTGCCTGCCGTGGACTTCGGCGCCAATGCGCTGAT
>NZ_JAFKCS010000494.1 GCF_017255015.1 Bowmanella yangjiangensis
GCGATGCCGCGGATGACCTGGACGATGCTGGTGATCTGTTCCGACTGCTTGTTCAGGCCTTCGATCTGCTCCGCGACGTTGGCCAGTTCGCTGGCGATGTCGTTGACCACCGCGACGGTCTGCGCCACGGTGCGGGTGCCGTGATCGGCGGAGACGTCGGTCTCCTTGGCGATGTCGTGGGCCAGCTGCGCGGCGGCGGCTTCGGAGTCGCGGCGCTCGACCTGGGTGGTGATGTCGCTGGCGAACTTGACGACGCCGTACACGCGTCCGTTGGCGTCGTACAGCGGGTTGTAGGTCGCGCGCAGCCAGACCTGGCGGCCGTGCTTGGTGACGCGGCGAAAGCGGTCGGACATGAACTCGCCCTTGTTCAGGCGTGCCCAAAACTCACGGTAGTCGTCGCTGTGGCTGTCTTCTGCCAGGCAGAACATCCGGTGATGCTGGCCGATCACCTCGTCGCGGGTATAACCCATCAGGTCGAGGAAGTTCTGGTTGGCGCTGACCACCTCGCCATCCAGGTTGAATTCGATTACCGCCATGGAGCGGTCGATGGCCTTGATGT
>NZ_JAFKCS010000495.1 GCF_017255015.1 Bowmanella yangjiangensis
ATGCGCGTCGAAGTCGCCGGGCTTGCGCCGTAGCTGCGGCCAGTCCTGCTGCAGGGCTGGCAGCTGCAGGCTGGCGCCGGGCCAGTTCAGCCACAGGCTGTCGAGCTGCCGGGCCACTCGCGTGCGCTGCTCGAGGTTCCCGGCACCCTGCATGGCTCCCAGCCCGCGATGCAGCTGCAGTGCCTGGAGCAGGTCCAGGCAGCGCTGCGCGACCTGCCTGTGCTGCTGCAGGCGTGCCGACTGCTGGCGGGCCTCCTGGCGCTGGGTCAGCCAGAAGCTCAATGCCAGCAGGGTGATCAACAGGGTGACGGCGAAGAGGGCGGCATGACTCATGGAGGCTCGTGAGGGCGGCGTGCAGGTTCATCCTTCGATGAAGCAACTCCCCTGCCAGCCGCAGAGGGGGCGGATTCCGGCCGTACGCGCCTGTCGTGTTGCACGGAAATGGAGCAGGCGACCGCACCGGGGTACCTGATGGTGCCTGGGTTGCTAAAGGTGCAACCTTGTTGCTGATGGGTGGTTGCGGCGTTTTCTTGCGGAAAAGAGTAAAGTGCAACCCTT
>NZ_JAFKCS010000496.1 GCF_017255015.1 Bowmanella yangjiangensis
GGTGCTGCGTCAGGCGCGGCCCCAGGTGATCGAGGAGATTCTCAAGCTGGAAGGCGCGGAACACTGCCCGGTGCAGTTCGAAGACTGAGTGAGCGGCGTCGAACCCTGCGCGGCTGACCCTCAGTCCTCGGCGTCATCGAGCACGCTCAGATCCAGCACGTGCGAGCGCCCGATCCACATCGCGCAGTCGCGATGGTCGCGCAGTTCGTTGCCGGTGATCGGGTGCAGCAGGACGTCCAGGCCGCCGCGGTTGAGCATCAGCCAGGGCACCAGGCCGGCGAACAGGTCGGCGCGGAAGGCCAGCTGGCAACTCCAGCACGGATGCGGCCCGATCAGGCGCTCGTGCACCCGCCCCATCTTCACCGGAAAGCGCTTCGCCGCGTCCTCGCAGAGGGCACGCGCCTGCTCCAGCGTAGCGGCATCGAAATAGACATGGGCATGGTAACCACTGATCCGCACCATCTCGTCCATCTGCCGCTCCTCAGGCCATCAGTTGACGACGCAGTTCGGCCAGCACCGGCGCCGTGTCGGGGCGCACGCCGCGCCACAGCGCGAAG
>NZ_JAFKCS010000497.1 GCF_017255015.1 Bowmanella yangjiangensis
TGGTGGGCTATTTCGCCCCGCTGCCGCCGCGTCAGGCCGAGCGCGACGCACCCAACGAACAGGAGTCTGGCGCATGAAGATGACCGGTCTGGGCCTGCTGCTGGCCCTGTCCATGGCGACTGTCGCGCAGGCTGGAGAGCAGCTGCGCGACTTTCATGACACCGCCGATCTGCAGCTGTCAGGCGCGGGCCCCTGGTATCGCCTGGAGCTGCCCTTCGCCGCGCACCTTGCCGCTAGCCATGCTGACTTGCGTGATCTGCGGGTGTTCGATGCCAATGGCCAGGCGCAGGCCTATGCGCTGATTCCCGCCAGCGGCGAACGGGTGGACCAGGAGCAGGAACATGGCGTGCGCTGGTTCCCGCTGCGTGGTCCCGCCGATGCGCAGGATGTGCCAGCGTTGCGCGTGGAGCGCAACACCAGCGGCACCCTGATCGAACTGAGCGATGCCGCCCCGGCCGACGCCGGGCTGCAACTGCGCGGCTGGTTGCTCGATGCCAGTGCTATCGAGGCGCCACTGGTGCGCCTGACCCTGGACTGGAGCGGTGCCGAGGAGGGGT
>NZ_JAFKCS010000498.1 GCF_017255015.1 Bowmanella yangjiangensis
CGAGCTGACCGAGCGTGAGCGGCAGACGCTGGCGCTGATCAGCGAAGGCTTCAGCAACAAGCTGATTGCCCGGCAACTGGGTATCAGCGAGGGCACGGTGAAGGTCTACGTGAAGCATCTGCTGAGCAAGCTCAACCTGCGTTCGCGCCTGGAACTGGCGGCCTGGGCGCATCGCAGCCAACTGATCGATGGCGCGGGAGGGCAGTGATGAAGCGGCTGATCCATTATCTGGGCCGCCTGGGTGGCCGCGTGGCCAGGGCCGAGGCCGGCGCGCTGGGTTTCGATGAACTGCCGGTGGCGCTGATCCAGCTGGACGCGGCCGGGACGATGCTGCGCGGCAATCGTGGCTGGGAGCTGCTCAGCGGGCGGCGCGTGGGCGACTGCCTGGGCCTCGACCACCGCCAGTTCCTGCACATCGAGGATCGCAACCTGTGGCAGCAGGCGATGCAGGGCCTGGAGACAGGCGCGGCACCCTGGGTCGGCAGCCTGCGTTACCTCGGCCCGGCTGGCGAGCTGCACTGGGTCGAGGTGCGCCTGGCCCGGCGGCCGGGTGGCTT
>NZ_JAFKCS010000499.1 GCF_017255015.1 Bowmanella yangjiangensis
CGGCCACTACCTCAACCAGCTCAAGCCCAGGTATCCGGACTGGTGGCCAGGCTGGCTGTAAAGCGCCCTAGCGGCTGCGAAAGGCCTTGCGCGGCAGCGCATGCAGCAGCGCGATGTCGTCACCACGCAGGTGCACCGTCAGCCCCCACTGCGGGTAGACCCAGGCTTGTCCCTCTGCCAGCTCCAGGCTGAGACGCGGCTGCCCCAGGCTGGCAGCCAGACGTTCGCTGGCCAGTGACGCCGGGGCGCTAAGGTTCAGACTGGCGATGGAGAAACGCGCCATCTGCTCGACAAGCACAGCAGGCAATACCTGCTCGGCGTCGCCCGGGCGCAACCCTTGCGCCGCCATCAGGCTGTCACGCTGGCTGTCGCTCAAGGCCAGCACGGCCTGCAGCGACCACTCACCCTCCTCTCCCTGAAGCCGGGCACGGTAGCTCAGACGCGCACCATCCAGGCGCGGTTCCAGCCACAGCTCGCCGGGGGCCAGACGCTGCAGATCAGCCAGTTGCAGATGATCGTCCGCCAGAGGCTGCAGGAACGCGTCGCGCCAGGTCTG
>NZ_JAFKCS010000005.1:0-122848 GCF_017255015.1 Bowmanella yangjiangensis
GCTCTACCAACTGAGCTATTCCCGCAATCCTGATATGCCTGAGGTGAGTTTTACTACCTCAAGCGGACGCGCATTTTACAAAAATACCGGTCAGACGCAAGTGCTATTTTGAAAATTCTGTCTGACCGATGATTTTATAAACAGGGGGCGAACCGCTTATCAGATACTGAAAACGTGCTGACGATAAAATTGCAGCTCGGCAATGGACTCGCGAATGTCATCAAGGGCCAGGTGCGTGCCTTGCTTAGTAAATTGATTGAGCAATTCTGGTTTCCAGCGACGCACCAGCTCTTTGATGGTACTAACATCCACATTACGGTAATGGAAATAGGCTTCCAGCTCCGGCATGTGACGAACCATAAAGCGTCTGTCCTGGCCAATACTGTTGCCGCAAAGAGGAGATTTACCCTGCGGAACCCAATCTGCTAAAAATGCCAATGTCAGCGCTACTGCCTGCTGTTCGTTGATCTGGCTGTCACGACAACGCTGCGTCAATCCGCTGTTGCCGTGGGTACGAGTGCACCAATCGTCCATACCGTCCAATACTTCATCAGATTGATGAATCGCAATGACCGGGCCTTCAGCCAAAATATTCAACTGGCTGTCGGTAACTATGGTGGCAATTTCCAACACTTTTTCCTGCTCGGGATTCAATCCGGTCATTTCCATATCTATCCACACCAGGTTGTCAGCATTTTGTGTCATGTTCCGCCTGCCTTAATCTTTTGGTATTTGCTTATGTTGCGAGGTACACTGGGCGTCCCGTGTAAGGCCGTCATAGTAAAGCATTCGCATCCCAAGTGGCAAAGAGAAACAAATTAACACATCGCCAGAAACGTCAGGTTTCCAGCAACCTTAAAAAGCGTTTAAGCGGTAAGGAAGTTGGGCCTGCCGACGATACCTTGTTGCCATCCACCCCTGGTTTGGTGGTGGGCCGTTTTGGCCAGCATGCGGATGTTGAAGATGAAGATGGCACAGTGCATCGCTGCCATATCCGCCGCAATGTGGAAGGCGTGGTATGTGGCGACAGAGTGTTATTCAGGCCAGGTAAAGACCAAAGCCTTAACGTAAGTGGTGTGGTTGAAGCCCTGGAAGAGCGAAAGTCGGTACTGACTCGCCCGGATTACTACGACGGTATTAAACCTGTGGCGGCCAATATTGACCAGATTATTGTAGTCAGCGCCGTGTTACCCAGCTTGTCTTTGAATATTATCGACCGTTACCTGGTGGCGGCCGAAGATGTAAAGATTGAGCCTGTCATTCTGCTCAATAAGGTCGACATGCTCAGCGACGAGCAGCGCCAGGATGTAGAACAGCAACTGAAGTTATATACGGATATTGGCTACCGCCTGTGTTTTGTCAGTTGTAAAAGCGGTGAAGGCATTGCAGAGCTGGCCGCGCTGTTGAAGGATAAAACCAGTGTGTTTGTCGGTCAGTCAGGGGTAGGTAAGTCCAGTCTGGTGAATAAGCTGTTACCTGAAGCCGAAGAAGCGATTGGCGATGTCTCTGACAACTCAGGACTGGGACAACATACTACCACCGCGGCCAAGCTACTGAGATTCCCTGCCGGTGGCAATCTGATTGACTCTCCCGGGGTGCGTGAGTTCTCCTTATGGCACTTACCGGATGAGAAGCTTATCTGGGGCTTTCGTGAGTTCCGTGATTTTCTTGGTGGCTGCAAGTTCAGGGATTGTAAGCATGGTGATGATCCCGGTTGTTTGCTGCAAGAAGCTGTACAGCAAGGAAAAATCAGCAGGACGCGATTTGACAGCTATCACAAAATTCTCTCCGGAATGGGAGACCAGCGCCCCTCTTACAGCAAACCTCCCCGCTGAGAGAACGGGCTACCCGCAAGGTAGCCCCAGATTTTTACTCAGTTACTACAACGGATTTCAGACAGTATTGCGTCCAATCCAATGCCGGTAAGCTTTGGTTGGGTAACACCTCTTTGAAATATTCAAGTAACGGCACGGCGTACACCACATCTGATTGTTCAAAAGCGTCCGGTCTGGCTTCCCTTACCTGTCCAAAGGTCAGATAACCATCCTTACCTAAGGCCGTGAATGAATTTGTTGCCACAGAGTAGATGGCTTGCAGATCGATAGGCTGCCATTGACCCGTTGTTCTGTCTTTGATTTCCAGGTTTTTAATTCCTTGCTGTGCTGCAGCATTAAGCACGACGTCATAGCGAAGATGTGAAGAGTAGGGAAAGGCACCGGTGGAGGCACTGATACCCTGGGCATACTCGAGGGCTTCATTAAGTACCTGCAGAATTTCTGCGCCGGTCAGGTCTAGTGTTACTACTGTATTGGAAAACGGCAGAATTTGATAAGCGTCAGCAACGGTAAACGGGCCCTGGTGCAATTCGGCCCTTACCCCTCCTGCGTTTTGAATGGCCACATCGGCTTTTGGCAGGTAATGCAGGAAAGCGTCTGCCACTACTTGTGCTGCAAAGCTACCTGAAGGTTGTTCACCGGCCGCAAAGGCGGTGGGAATGCGGGAAAAGGGCATGGTCTGCTCGACATGGCCCAATTGCGATTGTTTAAAGCTTTCAAGCTCTTGCTTGTAAGGGGCCAAAATGGCATCCACTGCCGTGTCCGCCGCTATGGTACGGATACTGGTCATGGCAGTAATACGTTGATTGATAGCTTGTCGCTGAGTGTCATTCGCAGCTACCCATTTATTCTCAGCATCCTGCACCTGAAACTGATCAGCCACCAATAATTCCAAGTTGCCTTGAATGTCCTCTACATTACCCTGCGCATCAAATTTTATGTTGAGGCGTCCCAGGCCTTTGGCATATTCCCAAGCCTGAGCAATATAAACCGGCTTACCTTCGGGGTTGTTCACCTTGGTCGGATACTCTCCATCCACAGCAATACCCATCTGTGCCAACTCACCGGTCGAGTCAAGTACATCGTGGGTATCTCCACCAATAATGATATCTATACCATTGACCTGGCTGGCCAACTGCTTATCGAATTCATAACCAAGATGGCTCAGTACGATGATTTTATTGATGTCCTCAGCCTGCAACTCGTTAACTTGTGCTTTTACCGACTCAACTTCGTCGGTGAAGTTGACAAATTCGCTGACCATAGAGGATTCACGGGTTTTCTCTACCTTCAGCACGCCAATAATGGCGACCTTTTCACCGTCAATTTCCTTGATCACACGTGGCAGAATAGGTTTGCCATGCAGAGGACTTTGCACGGTGGGGTGCACGTTGCCGGCAATGATGGGGAAATTGGCCATATCTATTAAGTCGGCCAGATGGGCATCACCTTCGTCAAATTCATGATTCCCAAGCTGATAGGCATCCAGTCCCAGATAATTAAATACCTGAATATCGACTTCACCTTTAAACAGGCTGAAATACAAGGTGCCGTTTAGCTCTCCACTGTTGAGTACCAGGGTGTTGGGATCCCGGTATTCTTCTATAGCACTGGCAATCCGCGAGAAGCCACCTAATTGCACTCGAACCTTTTCGCTGCCCTGAGTTTGTGCATCATAGTCCAAGGCCAGATCCATAGTCTGGCTTTCGAAGTACGAATGGTGATCATTGGTGTGCAGAATGTTTAGGCTAATTGCCTGATGGCTGGGAGGTTGAGGAACTGGCGCGACGTTGTCATCATCATTGCAGGCGGCTAGCATGCCAGCCAATATAGGTAAAGACCAAAGTACAGGTTTCATTAAGCAGATTCTCCAAAGTTAACTGCATGGCATTGTGTGAAGTGCCTGGCAGTCTATGGCGAATCAATGAATAATTTATTTACCTTTAATTAAGGTTTTAGGTATTTAATATTTCATTGTGTTGATAAGTGATCCAACCCGGAAATTCTGACTGAGAGCGTTTTGGTATTTCGACTGGTCGGGGCGCTTAGGGTACAATCTCCGCGGTTATTTTCATCAGGAAAGAAAAACGTGCAGCCAATTAAGGTCAGCCTTCAGTATCTGCTCCCTAAACATGCCTTGTCCCGACTGGTGGGCAAGTTAGCCGCCGCACAAGCCGGGTTTCTCACTACCTGGCTTATTAAGCTGTTTATCAAGCAATTTAACGTGGACATGCAGGAAGCAAAGCAACCTAATCCCGAAAAATATAAGAGCTTTAATGAATTCTTTACCCGTCCGCTAAAAGATGGCGTGCGTGAAATTGTCGAAGACCCGTTAAAGCTGGCCCATGCTGTAGATGGCACGGTCAGCCAATTGGGAGATATTGAAGCCGATCGTATTTTCCAGGCCAAAGGCCATGACTATAGCCTGGCGGCATTGCTTGGTGGTGACGCCGAGCTGGCAAAGCCCTTCGAAGGCGGCAAGTTCGCTACTATTTATTTGTCCCCCCGTGACTACCATCGCATACATATGCCGATGGACGGACAACTGACCGACATGGTGTATGTACCGGGTGAATTATTCTCGGTTAATCCCCTGACTACCGCCCATGTGCCCGGCCTGTTTGCCCGCAATGAACGCGTGGTGAGCTTCTTTGATACACCGCACGGCAAGATGGCGCTAGTACTGGTTGGTGCTACTATTGTGGCCAGTATTGAAACCAAGTGGGCTGGCACTGTCACGCCACCAACAGGTAAACAGGTTCAGCGTTGGCAGTACCCCGCACAGGGCAATAATGCAGTGGCGCTGAAAAAAGGCGAAGAGATGGGATTGTTCAAGCTTGGCTCAACCATAGTGGCGGTTTTCGAACCGGGCATGGTGGAGTTTGAAAACATGCAGCCAGGTGACGTAACACGTTTAGGCCAGCCTTTCGCCACTCTGAAATCCTGACGTGGACCCGGTTAAGAAAAGCCTGTGGTCTTTGCACCTGGCAGTCATACTGCTGGGTGCTACTGCACTGTTCTCCCGCATTATTCCGCTATCTGCTCTGGATATTACCCTGGGGCGGGCGGTCATTGCCTTTGTAGTTTTAGCGCTGTTGGTACGCCTGAGCGGCGGCAATCTGCGTTTTCAGCGTACCCGTGATATCGGTATCGCCATCGTACTGGGCGGTCTGATGGCCGTGCATTGGGTCACTTATTTTGCGGCCATGCAATATTCATCGGTATCGGTAGGGATGATTGCACTTTTCACCTTCCCGGTTATCACGGTATTACTTGAGCCGTTTTTTGAAGGTATTAAGCTTGTTTGGCAGGATTTGGTTAGTGCCTTGGTGGTGCTGGCGGGCATCTGGCTAATTGTCCCTGAAGCGTCTTTGGGCAATGAGGTGACATTAGGGATTGCCGTCGGCGTATTTTCTGCGCTCTTATATGCCCTGCGTAATTTGCTGCATAGAAAATACTTTTCCCATTATGGCGGTGCCCAGGCCATGACGTATCAGACACTGGTGATCGTGCTTTGCCTATGTTGGTTTGGTTCTGCAGAGCTCTATCAGGCATCCCAGCATACCTATCTGATGCTACTTATTCTCGGCACTATCTGTACGGCGGCGCCGCATGCCCTGGTGGCCTACACCTTGATTCATCTGCGTGCTAAAACTTTCTCCCTGGTGGCCTGTATGCAACCTTTGTATGGGGTGGTGCTAGCTATTTTAGTGCTGAACGAGCAGCCAAGCTGGCAAACTCTGGTGGGGGGAATTATGGTCATTAGTGCGGCCATTTATGAAACCATTAACGCCAACAAGCTGCATCCTGGCAAAGGACATAGCTGAAATGCTGATTTTCGCCCATCGCGGTGCCAGTAAAGCGGCACCGGAGAATACGCTACAAGCCATGCAATATGCACTGCAAATGGGTGCCCATGGTATTGAAATTGATGTGATCCAGGCCGCTGGCCAATGCTGGGTGATTCATGATGCCTGGGTTCAGCGTACCACCAATGGACAAGGTCGCCTGGACCAGATGACAGAGGCGCAGATTCGTCAGTTGGATGCCGGGAATGGCCAGCAAGTGCCGACCCTGTTTGATGTGATGGCACTGGTGGGTAACCGCTGTTTGCTGAATATCGAACTCAAAGGCATCACTGATCTGGCGCATTTTCTCAAGCACCTGGACAGCGCCTGCGAGACGCTGAATATTGGCTGCCAACAACTCTTGTTGTCTTCTTTTGACCACCCGTTGCTGGCAAAACTGGCGCATTTACGCCCGGAGTTAACTATTGGTGCTTTAACCGCCAGCTGCCCACTTCACTATGCCGCTTTTGCCCAGGAGCTGAACGCGGCTTCGGTGCATACCGATATTGCCTTCACCAACCCGGAATTCGTACAGGACGCTAAGGCCAGAGGCTTGAAAGTCTATGTCTACACAGTAGACGAAGTACAGGATATGCAACGACTTAAAAGCTGGGGGGTGGACGGTATTTTTACCAATGTGCCCGACAGAGCGCTGGCGTGGTTACAGCAAGCCGACTAACGCCTGCTTAGTGGTCATCACATTGACGGCAGTTTTGACACAGTTTCAGATTCACCATATGGGCAGCAATAATCAAGATCGCACCAACGGCAATGGTAAAGGGCTCATACTCGTGGCCAAACATGTCCTTATTCCAATAAATAAGGCCGCCTAAAGCCAGGCTGTAGAGAGGGTATATCTGGCGGTGGTAGCGGTAAAAGCCGGACAGCAATGCCCAAAAGCCAATTACCAGAGAAACGCTTAGAATAATGCGTTCAAACCAGGCGTCGGCAAAGAAACTGGCGCCGACAAAAGGTAATAATGTAATAAGTACGGGCAGCAACAGGCAGTGCAAAGCACACAGGCTAGATGCCCATATACCCATTTTATCTAACAAGTTGTTGCGCTTGTTTGCCATAGTCTACTGTATTGCCGTACTTAAGGGTCGTTATAGTATAACATCCTTGTAAATTGGCAAGCGAAAAACCAGCAGATTAGGCTAACTGGCTGGTTCAGCGAATATTTTTTCTTGCACTTAAGCGGGTAAAGAAAACCGGGAACCAACGTTTTATGCTAGGCGCCCAGGCGCTGAGTCCTTTACCTATCACCACTTCAAACTTGTCTTTTTGTATGGCACTGAGTATATCCTGCGCGCACTGCTGAGGGCTGATTCCGTCGGCAATGGATTTAGCCACTCGGCCATACTGGGTTCCTTCGGCCGTCAGGGCATTGACAGAAATATTGGTTTGCACAAAACCAGGGCAAACATTCAGTACTTTAAGTCCTTTGCACGCCTCTTCTGCGCGCAGGCAATCCATGTAACCAATCAGGGCATGCTTTGAAGCAGAATAACCCGACATACTCTGACCACCAACCTTGCCTGCCACGCTGGCAATATTAACTATCATGCCTTTGCTGGCCAACAGCGCCGGCAATAAAGCCTGGCTGAGAGTGATAGTGCCAAAGTAGTTAACTTCCATCACCTGACGTTGCACAGAAACCGGCGTATCCGCCGCCAGCCCCCGTTGAGAAATACCGCCATTATTAATCAGGATATCCAGACCTTCTGGCAGTGGTGTATTGGCAACTGCATTACTGATGCTCTCACCGTCAGCCAAATCCAAAGGCACGATGCGGTGGCGCTTCTGATGTTGCAGAGACTCGAGTAGTGTCTGTAGTTTATCTTCTGACCTGGCACTGAGAATCAACTTGGCGCCAGCAGCATCCAGGGCTCTGGCTAGCGCTTCGCCGATACCCATGGAAGCACCGGTTAACCACACGACTTTATCTTGAATCTGCATCACTTTACTCCGTTACAGGGGCTGTTTCGCTTTGCTCGATTTGCACTAAGTGTTTTTCCCGCATCAAGTTGCGAATGGGCAACAATTCAATGCCTTGCTCTTCCAGTTGGGGTAGTTGAGCAGCGAGAAATGTTAGGGTTTCCTGATATGGGTGGCCTATACCCACTGCATAATCCGATTTCTTCGCAATGCGTACCAAACGTTTGAATTGTGCTTCAATATGTTTTGGATCTTGAAGATGGTCGAGAAACACATGGCGGTGTGCACTAATAACCCCATGATGTTTGGCAATTTGCTCAGCTTTACTGAACTTGGTGGTGCGGCTGTCGACAAAAAATAATCGGTTATCCCGCAGAAAATCCATGGTCGCATTCATCGGCTGACTGAGTTGGGTCAGCTTACTGCCCATATGATTATTCAGACCTATGGCGTTGGGAACTGAGTCCAGAGCAGACTTCAATTGCAGTTGGATGGATTCATCCGGCATATCTGCCGTCAGGGCGCCTGGTCCAAGTCTATTGCCCGCTAGTGCTTCCATAGGCATATGCAGAATGACATCTCGTTGCTGCATGTCAGCAAGCTTGGCATAAGTCTTTGAATAAGGAGTATGTGGGAGAATGGCGAAAGTGACTTCAGCAGGCAGCGCAAAGGCTTGTCTGTCCTGTTTACGATAACCCATGTCATCAATAATCAATACAATACGCCCGGCGTACAAGGGGCATGAGATGATGAGCAGGAAGACAAAACTGACAATTTTGAGCAAGTGGCCGGCTTCTTATTATGGTTATGGCAACTGAGACTAGCATGCCAGCTTTAGGCGCAAAATATCAACTGTCTTTGGTATGCTGGTTTATAACACCAGGTTGCCGATCTCAGGGTTTTTCTAGCCAACCCGCTGGGCTAATGGCCTGGCCTTTGTGGCGCAGTTCAAAATACAGTGCCGGGCTAGTTTGACCGCCGGTTTGGCCGAGCAGCGCTACTTCTTCTCCTGCTTCAACGGACTCACCGACACCTTTGAGCAACGCCTGATTGTATCCGTACAGGCTCATATAGCCGTCGCCATGGTCGATCACTGTGACCAGACCAAATCCGCGTAGCCAATCAGCAAACAGCACTTTTCCATGATGTACTGCGCGTACGGCATCACCGGTATTGCCCTGGAATAGCACCCCTTTCCAATGCACTTGCCCTTGCCTGCGCTTGCCAAACAGATCGCGCAATCGGCCTTGAGCGGGACGCAGCAGCTTCCCTTTCATGTTATCCAAACCTGCCAGGGTTTGATTCTGCCTGGCAGCCAATTCGGCAGCGCGCTGAATGGCCTGGATAAGATTCTGTTCGTTAATCTGTAGCTGCTCTATTTGTGCAGCTTCTGTATCTATGCGTTTAGCCAGTTCCGATAGCGTGCGTTCGCGCTTCTTCTGCTCTGACGCCATAAGTTGGCGCTGTGCTTCCTGAACCTGTTCCAGTTTGACTAACTCGGTTTGCTTGCCCACCAGTTCCAGACGCACCACTTCCAGTCTTTTAACCATCTCGGTGAACTCGCGTATCTGCGCCAGGCGGGCTTTATTCAGATAACCATAGTAGCTAAGCATGCGCTCAAGCTTGGCGGCATCTTCCTGATTAAGCAGCATTTTGGTGAAATCATGCTGGCCTGTCATATAAGCGCTACGCAACTGTGCGCCTAATGCATCTTGTTGCTGGCGGATTTTGCTCTGCAGCTGTCCGGCTTCTTTCTTCAGCTTGTCTTGCTCGGCGTTGTTAGCGTCCAGTCTAGTGCGAGTGCGTTTTATATCCTTAACCAGGCCTGCGATATCTTTTTCGGCTTTTTGTAAGCTGGCTTCCAATTCCTTGGCGTCGGACAGGCGCAAATCCAACTGCTGTTGACGCTGCTTGATTTGCTCCTGCAAGGCTTTGAGTTGCTGGTCGGTATCGTCTTGTGCCAGCACGGGCCAGGCAAGCAAACAAAACAAACAAGGCCACAGCAGTGGCCTGGTGAATTTCATGGGCAGAAAGCTAACCATTAATCCTTGAGGGTAACTATAGGTTTGCCGGTCATTTCGGCCGGTTGTGGCATGCCCATCAGATGCAGCATGGTTGGAGCTACATCACTTAGGGTGCCGCCACTGCGAACCGAAGCGTCGCGACCGACATAGATAAAGGGCACAGGATCGCTGGTATGGGCGGTATGGGCCTGACCTGAATTGTGGTCGACCATTTGTTCGGCGTTGCCGTGATCAGCAGTAATCAGGCATTCGCCACCGACTTTTTGCAGTGCCTCAACCACTCTGCCGATGCAGGCATCTACTGCTTCGCAGGCTTTTACTGCAGCGTCAAACACACCGGTATGCCCCACCATGTCACCATTGGGGTAGTTACAGATGATCACATCAAACTTGCCTGACTCTATAGCGCCGACCAATTTGTCGGTCAGCAGCGTTGAATTCATTTCCGGCTGCATATCGTAGGTGGCTACATCAGGAGACGGTACCAGAATCCGTTCCTCGCCTTCAAATAGATCTTCACGACCGCCACTGTAGAAGAAGGTCACGTGAGCATATTTCTCGGTTTCGGAAATGCGTAGCTGTGTTTTGCCGTGACTGGCCAGCCACTCACCCATCACGTTGTGCAGCTCTTCAGGCGGATAAGCGCAGTCTGTTTGGATGTCTGCTGCATATTGCGTCAGCATCACGAAGCCACTTAACGCCGGGCGTTTGGCGCGAGTGAAACCGTCGAACCCATCGTCAACAAATGCACGAGTAATCTGGCGGGCACGGTCAGCCCGGAAGTTCATAAAAAACAATGCATCACCGTCCTGAATTGGCGCGGCTTCGCCAATGACGGTAGGTTTCACGAACTCGTCATTCTCATTGCGCTCGTAAGCGGCGGCTAAGCCATCCAGGGCTGATTGAGCCTGGTAATCGGCTTTACCCTGGGTCAGTAAGTCATAGGCGGCCTGTACTCTGTCCCAGCGATTATCGCGATCCATAGCAAAATAACGACCAACTAGAGAGGCTGTCTTACCAACGCCCAGATTGGCAAATAGGCTGTCGGCCTTTTCCAGTGACCCTTGGGCACTGCGAGGCGGCGTATCGCGACCATCCAAAAAGGCGTGCAGATAGATTTGCTTGGCACCGCGCTTGGCTGCCAGCTCAATCATGGCGAGAATATGCTCTTCATGACTGTGTACACCGCCAGGTGACATCAGCCCCATAATGTGTACCGCCTTGCCGTTTTGAATGGCCTTGTCGAGATTGGCGACTAACACAGGATTGGTTGCAAACTCACCATCTTCAATGGCTTTGGTGATGCGGGTAAAGTCCTGGTACACAATACGACCAGCGCCAAGATTAACGTGGCCAACTTCAGAGTTGCCCATCTGGCCTTCTGGCAAACCGACATCCAGACCCGAACCGGAAATCAAAGTATTGGCGTAGGTTTGAGTCAGTTTGTCCAGCACGGGCGTCTTGGCGTGGGCAATGGCATTGTCCTGCTTATCTTCACGATAGCCCCAACCATCAAGAATGATTAACACCAACGGATGCTTTTTCTGACTCATCATCGAACTCCTACTTGAGAATATGGCGGCATGTTATACCAGTTTGCCGCCCAGATGGTAAGGGACGCTAACCTTCAACGCCAATAGCTATTGCCAATTGATGTAATTGATAAGGTTATAAGCTGACCTGTT
Source organism: Bowmanella yangjiangensis (assembly GCF_017255015.1). GTDB lineage: Bacteria > Pseudomonadota > Gammaproteobacteria > Enterobacterales > Alteromonadaceae > Bowmanella > Bowmanella yangjiangensis. The sequence continues at coordinate 11,331 of NZ_JAFKCS010000005.1, forward strand.
TTATTGTTTTGGCTGGCTGCCATAAGCGGAATATGGGGTAGCAGGGACTGTTTTCTGCGGTCAATTTCTATATACTTTGCAGTCATTTTTTTACGCACCTTTGTTATAGGCGAACCTTTTATGCAGCAGTTTATCGAATTCATCGGTAACCATTATCTTCTGTCCAGTGCCTGGATTGCACTGATGGTGTTGCTGGTTTACAGCATGGTCAGCAGCAAACTTTCTCCGGTTAAAGAACTGGGTACGCATGAAGTGACCATGTTAATGAATAAACAAGATGCGGTGGTGATAGACATTCGTAGTCAGAACGAATTCAAGAAAGGTCATATTCTGGGTGCCAAGCTGGTTCCGACAGAAAAAGTCAACAAAGGTGACTTTTCTGCCCTTGAAAACAGTAAGGACAAACCCATTATTGTTGTCTGTGCAATGGGCATGACCGCAAAACGCACGGCAGCACAAATGCTCAAGGCTGGTTTCAGCCAGGTGTCTGTGCTTAAAGGCGGTATGAATGCTTGGCAAAGTGCGAACTTGCCTGTAGCCAAGTAACCCAAATGTTTTAATGCGGCTGTTGTGAGGTTGGCCATGACGAAAGTGGAAATTTATACCAAAGCTTATTGCCCTTTTTGTGTGCGTGCCAAACAGGTTCTCACCAGTAAAGGGGTGACGTTTAAGGAATATCCCATCGATCAACAGCCTGAATTGCGCGATCTTATGATTGAGCGGGCCAATGGCCGCTATACGGTGCCGCAAATTTTCATCGATGACCTTCATATTGGTGGTTGCGATGACATGCTGGCCCTGGACGCCCAGGGGCGCCTGGACGAATTATTGGCTGCTTAAAGCCTTAAACACTTTTAGGAACGAACATGACAGAAGAAGTAAAAGCAAACGGTTTGGATCAGGCGCAGGCTGCACAACCACAATTTGCCATTCAGCGTATCTATACCAAAGATATCTCTTTCGAGTCACCTAATTCACCCGCGGTTTTCCAACAAGAGTGGAAACCTGAAGTGAAAATGGATCTGGACACTCGCAGCGCTAAGCTGGATGACAACAGCTACGAAGTCGTGCTGTCTGTAACCGTGACCGCCAATGCGGGCGACCAAACTGCGTTTTTGGTTGAAGTACAGCAGGCCGGTATTTTTACTATTGCCGATATGTCAGACCAGCAAAAAGCCCACATTCTGGGGTCATTTTGCCCGAACACCTTGTTCCCTTATGCGCGTGAGTGTATCTCCAACCTGGTAAATCGTGGCACTTTCCCGCAGTTGAACCTGGCCCCTGTTAACTTTGACGCTATCTTTGCTGCTTATATGCAAAAGCGCATCGAAGAAGCTCAGGCTCAACAGGCTGCAGCGCAAAGCCAAGAGGCCTAATGACTGCTAACGCGAAAAGCATGACAGTCCTGGGGGCGGGGTCGTACGGCACCGCCCTTGCTTTTTGTTTTGCCAGAAATGGTTTTCCGACCTGGATTTGGGGGCGGGATGCTGAGCAAATGGCACAGATGGCACAGGACAGGGTCAATAACCGCTATCTGCCCGATGCACCGTTCCCTGAACAGTTGCATGTAGAAGCTGATTTGGCCAAGGCCGTGGCTGCCAGCCCCAATATTTTGGTCGTGGTGCCAAGTCACGGCTTTGCTGCATTGCTCAAGCAAATTAAGCCTATGCTCACTGACGAGCATCGCATTGTGTGGGCGACCAAAGGGCTGGAGCCTGATACTGGCTGCTTGTTGCAGGACGTAGCAAGACGAATTTTGGGTGACGAGGTTTCACTTGCTGTGTTGTCCGGGCCAACCTTTGCCAAAGAAATGGCGGCCGGTTTACCTACGGCCATTTCATTGTCATCTACCGACGATCGCTTTGTTGACGACATTGCCGATATGCTGCACTGCGGCAAGTCGCTGAGGGTCTACAAAAATACCGACTTTATCGGCGTGCAATTGGGCGGCGCGGTGAAGAACGTGATAGCCATTGGCGCAGGATTGGCCGATGGTATTGGTTTTGGTGCTAACGCGCGTACGGCTTTGATTACCCGCGGTCTGGCGGAAATGACCCGTTTGGGTGCAGCCCTTGGTGCGGAAGTGAGTACCTTTATGGGCATGGCAGGTCTGGGCGATCTGGTGCTGACCTGTACCGATAATCAATCACGCAATCGCCGTTTTGGTTTAGCGCTGGGTAAGGGTATGTCTGTGCAGGAAGCCATAGACAGCATCGGCCAGGTGGTGGAAGGTTACCGCAATACCCGTGAGGTGTATTTACTGGCACAGCGTCAGGGTGTTGAGATGCCCATTACTGAGCAGATCTATCAGGTGCTCTATGAAGGTAAGCCCCCCAAAGAGGCCGCATTGGCTTTACTGGGCAGGGAGAAGAAATTCGAGTAACGGTCTGTTGCCCGCATACTGTTAGCAGGCGGTGTACTTACACCGCCCCTTCAAACCCCAGTTGCCGCCAAGCTTCAAACACCATCACCGCGACGGCATTGGATAAATTCATACTGCGACTTTGTGCCAGCATGGGAATCCGCAGTCGCTGCGCCGGCGGTAAAGACTCAATCACATCCATGGGTAAGCCACGACTCTCGGGGCCGAACAACAGCGCATCACCTTTTACGAAACCAGCTTCGCTATAGTTGGCTTGGCCTTTCGTGGTGCAGGCAAAGAGCCGGGTTGGCTTGACCACATCCATACAGGTCTGCAAGCTATCGTATTGACCCACAGCGGCAAATTCATGGTAGTCCAAACCTGCTCTGCGCAGCCGTTTGTCATCCCAGGCAAAGCCCAACGGACCGATGAGATGCAGACGAAAGCCGGTGTTAGCACACAAACGAATGATATTGCCTGTATTGGGCGGAATTTCGGGTTGATAAAGCAGAATATCCAGCATAATTCGGGACAAAGGCCAAAAGAGGCTTAGCATATCATTTTCTCCTGTCTGCTGCCTGGCCTGTGCACGAGCTCAGATGAAAGGGTATACTGCTGCCATTGGCGTGGTAAAAAGTGAATAGGATCAGAGTGGTAGTTAAAAGCGAAATCAAGGACAGCTATAGTTTCTGGGTGAAGTTTGCCAGTTCTTTTGCCTTGTTTGCGGCATTCTCCATGATTCTGGTTAAAATTTGGGCCTGGTATCAAACCGACTCAGCGGTGATGCTGGCCTCATTGACTGATTCCTTTTTTGACGTAGCCGCGTCCGTGATTAATTTCTTTGTCATCCGCTATGCCTTGATGCCAGCCGATGATGACCATCGCTTTGGTCATGGCAAGGCCGAATCCCTGGCCGGACTGGCGCAGGCCGCGTTTATTTTCGGTTCGGCTTTGTTGTTGGTGTTCCACAGTATTGAGCGACTTAAGAATCCTTCGCCCCTGCAACACCCTATTTTAGCTGTGTATGCCACGCTGTTTACCGTGGTGATGACCATAGTGCTGGTGTGGGTACAGCATCAGGCCATTAAACGTACCAGGTCGGTGGCTATTCGAGCCGACTCTTTACACTATAAATCCGATTTACTGATGAACCTGGCAGTGCTGCTGTCGTTGTGGTTAACCACCCAGGGCTATTTATCCATGGATGCCTGGTTTGCGATTGGCATAGCATTTTATTTGATGTGGGGGGCCAAGAGCATCGTACAGGAGTCGGCGAATGCCTTGATGGACAAAGAGCTGCCAGAGAGTTTTAGTGAGCAGATAAGAGATTTGGCCTTGTTACACCCTAAAGTCCATGGCATTCACGATATTCGTACTCGTCAGGCTGGTCGTACCATATTTATTCAGTTTCATTTGGAATTGGACGATCATATGCGTCTGTTGGACGCCCATGATATCAGTGACTGGGTGGAGGCTAAGGTTAAGCATGCGATCCCCGAAGCTGAGGTGCTAATCCATCAGGACCCTATTTCGGTGACTGAAAGAAATCCAGAATTGCCCGTATAGTCGGCTGGCGATATTCATCGGCTTCCATTAATAGTTCGTGGCGGGCTTTTGCAATGACCTGCAACTGGCAGCGGGGCAACATTGCGCATACATGATCCTGGGCCTGATTCTCCACGACCAAATCATTGCCAGCCTGTAGCACCAGAATTGGGCTTTCTATCTGATTGGCCTGCTCGGCAACTTTATCCATGGCGGCAATTGAGGCATCCAACCAGTCAAAGGTGACCCCGCCTAATTGTAATTTGGGCTCTTGCTCATATTCCTGACGGAAGAATTGATAGCGGCTCTTGCTGTGCGTGAGCGTATTGAGGGCGAAGGGCACCGCCAGGTAGTCGCCTTGGCCGATAAAATACCAGGGGCGGGAAGCAAACCAATGATTAAGGGTTTGGCCTGTGTTGATCAGCGCCTTGGCCAGCCACATAGGCAAAGGGGTTTTAATTCCATACATGGGAGAAGTGAAGGCTGCTTTGGCAAAGTCATCCGGGTAACTGGCAAGATATAAGGTGCCAATTGCGCCGCCCATGGAATGACCTAACAGCAAGGGTTGATGCTGGCTGTTGGGAACCACGATCTGTGAGTAAAAGGTTTTAAGATCGTCAACATACTGCTGATAGTCCTGTACGAAGCCCTGATGTGGGTTGTCGCTCATGCGACCAGATAAGCCCTGACCTCGATGATCAAGGATAAACACCGAGTAACGGTTCTGGTATAAATCAAACAGTACTTCTTTGTATTTCAGATAGCCCTCAATCCGCCCACTGCTGATGACGATACTGCCGATGGCTTCCGGGTGCAGAACATAGGCGTAGTGAATAGGCACTTCCGCCACTCCGTTAAATTCACCGGTTTTAACCTGGTTGTGCCAGAAGCCTTGGATCTGAGTGGGGTAATGTGATTCGAGTTGGGTTTCGTCGGAAAAGTAATAATCCATAGCTGACAGGGTAGGGCAAAAGCCTAAAGATAGCAGAAAGCATACCCAGAAAGGCAGGAGTTTATGGTTCAAGGCTATCAAGCTCCATTGTGACTTGCAGTCCACCTTGTGGCAGATTTTCTGCCCATATTCTGCCACCATGAGAAGCAATAGCACCAGCGGCAATGGCTAATCCTAAACCTGTGCCACCGGATTCCCGATTTCTGGCACTGGATACCCGGTAGAAGGGTTTAAATACCGCCTGCAGCTCATCTTCTGGCAGGCCGGGTCCGTCATCGATAATACGAATTTGTAATCGCTCGCCCTGCTGAATACAGTCCAGGCTCACGCGCGAAACACAATAACGCAGGGCATTTCGCAGCACATTTTCCAGCGCACTACTGACCAGTCGCGCATCGATATCGAGAATTTTTTGCTGGGGATAGTTGCATTCAAATCGCCGCTGCTTGGCCTTTGCTTCAAACTGAATGTCCTGACAAAGCGGTGCCAGCAGCTCGTCCAAACTGATACGCCGTTTGACCAGCTTTTGTTGCCCGGCATCCAGTTTGGCCAGGGTTAGCACATGCTCCAGCATGGTATCAATGCGATTTGCCTCGTGTTCAATTCTGGCTAGTTCAGGAATCACCTGTTGCTCGCGCTGTTGGGCAATGCCAATGGCCACTTGCAGTCTGGCCAACGGGGAGCGCAGTTCATGGGAGATATCTGCCAGTATTCTTTTCTGACTATCAACTAACGCCTGCAGTTTATCCGCCATATGGTTAAACTCCCGGCCCAATTGCCCAACCTCATCATGGCGGTGAGCTACCTGGTCGGCCCGGCTATGCAAATTACCGGCGGCCATGGCCTGGGTGGCTTGCTTCAACTGACCTATGGGACGAATGAGTGACCAGGCCAGCAACATGCATAAGCTGCCACTTAGTCCTAACACCAGCGAGGCCAGTAAATATGGATGCTCCATAATCTGTCCGAGCATGCCAGGCGGTCGATGCCGGCCGCTGAACAGCAGATACTGCTGGTTACCCAGAGTGACAGGTAAGGGGCCGGTGAATTGCCAGAACAAACTCTCTACCTGAATCATGCCGGTTTGCTCTTTTAAGGATAAAAATGGCTGGATGTTAAAGCGTTCATCACCGGGAAAGCCGCGGATATAAGTGTCATTCTGCTGGTTTAACAATAACAACCCCACCCGACTACGCATGCCAATACCTTTTAACCATCTTGCCAGGCCCGCTTCATCAATATTGCGTTTTTCAGCCAGTTCTTGCAGCTTAGCGCCCATTTGATGGAGTTTTTTTACTTGTGCGGCTTCTGCTGGGGCGTAACTGGACTGTTCAGCCAACTGCCTTGAGGTCCAGCCAGTCGCGATAATCATGATCAGCGCAGTTAGCCAGAACCATAAGAAAATACGCCCAAACAGGCTATTTAAGGGGTTGAGTTTTAGCCACCATCTGGACTTCATCTGATCTCTACCAACATATAACCAGCGCCGCGAATAGTACGGATCCGTTCCTGATCAGCGATGCTGGCAAGTTTTCGACGTAAGTTGCTGACGTGCATATCAATACTTCGATCAAAGGCACTCAGTTTACGGCCCAATACTTTTTCACTTAAATCTTGCTTGGTGACCAGTTTACCTGTGTTGGCCATCAACAAATGCAGCATTCCGAACTCGGTTCCGGTTAACTCCAGCTCAATGCCACTTAAAGAAGCTTTTTGCGTAGAGGGGTCCAGGTGTAACTTGTCGATTTGCAGCTGTTGCTGCTGGCAAGTCACAGATAATAATTCCATGCGCCGAACAATTGCTTTGATGCGCGCCGACAGTTCTCTTGGATTAAAGGGCTTTGGCAGGTAGTCGTCCGCCCCTAGTTCCAGGCCAAAGATGCGATCAAAGTCATCGCCCTTGGCGGTAAGCATTAACACCGGGGTGAGATGAGTTTGACGAAGCTGTTTTAGCACTTCAAAGCCGTCGAGTTCAGGTAGCATCACGTCTAGCAGAATCACATCGAAATGCTGTCCACTGGTTGCCAGTGCGAGCCCTTGCTTACCCGTATGCGCGAGGGTGAGTTTATAGCCCTGTGGTGACAGGTAATCACCTAGCAAAGCCGCCAGTTCAGTATCATCGTCAATCAGCAATATAGACTTATCCATCAGGCTCAACTCTTATCGGCTTCTGAACCTGATGCTAACCCCGCTGCTGAAATTGTCAAAGTTGCCTCTTCACACCTTTACACAAGCTTTACACTGGCTTTGCGTTACTTTGCATTGCAATGGCTAGACTGGTTCTCGAGTCAACCAAGGAGTTTGTTATGAGAACATTTGCTAGAAAATTGCTATTACCCCTGGCTATTGGTTTATCCCTTGGGGCAACAGTACAAGCCAAAGAGCCACCCCATGGGCCGATGCACAAGATGTTTGAAGAGCTGCAATTAAGTGAACAGCAGCGTCAGGATATCCGGACATTGTTCAAGCAAAGCCGGGAAGATCGCCGGGTATTTCGCGAAGACGGCCAGATACTGCATGAACAGAAACAGGCACTGATCGAAGCGCCAAGCTGGGATGAGCAAGCCGCGTTGGCTTTACTCAGCGAGGCGCAGGCTGAGCGCCGCACCGCTATGTGGGCACGGGCTCAGATGGACCAAGCTGTGTGGAATCTGCTGACAGAAGAGCAACGCGAAGTATGGGCTGATATGCAAGAAGAGCGCTTTGACCGCCCTGACCGGGCCCCCTTTAGTGGGCGTTGGTTGAAGAAACTGGGGTTAAGCGATGAGCAGCAGGCGACCCTGGCTGAACTGCAGGCGCAAGCTAAAGCAAATCGTGAGCAAAATCACAGCTTAATGCAAGCATTTGATGGGCAGGAGCTGGCGTTGATAGAGAAAGCAAGCCTGACCGAAGCGGCTTGGCAGAGTCTGTACGAGCAGTATCAGCCGCAGTTCCAAACCGCTGCTTTGCAAAGACTGAAACAACGCTATGATTTTTATCACCTGCTGACGGCGGAGCAGCAAGTCAAGCTTGAGCAGTTTAAACAGCGACATAAAGCGCACAAGGATAGATCTCACCCTCGTCCGCACAAGCCAGACTAGCCGGGGCATTTGATAAGGGTCCATCCGGCACTAGCCCGATGGACCTTCTTAGTTGCAGCTGTCAGCCCACCTATTTACCGTAATCGGGTAATTTACGTACGTGCTGACTGTCTTCAAACAGGGGCGATGTAATCATCAGATCTGCGGTGGCTTCATTACAGGCTACCGGCAGGTTCCAAACACTACAAAGTCTTAGCAGCGCTTTCACATCCGGGTCGTGAGGGGCTGGATTAAGCGGGTCCCAGAAAAAAAACAGGGCATCCAGGGTACCTTCGGCAATTAATGCGCCAATCTGCTGGTCGCCACCAAGGGGACCGCTCTTAAAGCGGTGCACGGGTAAAGCTAACTCGTCAGACAGCAGCCCGCCTGTGGTGCCGGTAGCTACCAGTTTGTGTCTGGCCAAAATCGCTCTGTGTTGTTTAGCCCAACCAATCAGATCGGGCTTCTTATGATCATGGGCTACCAGAGCCAAGGTTTTTTGCATGAATAGGTCCTGTTAGGTGTCAGCCAGCCAGTTTCTGATTATTAGGCCATTGGAATTGCGGTAAATCCAGCGCCTGCTCCAAGGAGTCGAGCAGAATATCCGCCATAGTAAATTTACCCGGGTCTTTATGACCAGCTTCAGGCACGGCAATAGTAAAGAGTCCGGCAGCTTTGGCGGCTTGGGCGCCACGGGCCGAATCTTCAAATGCGACGCAACGGGCGGCATCTAATCCGAGCTTGTTCAGGGTAGTGAGATACACGGCTGGGTTTGGTTTGCCTGCTACTTCATGTTCTGCTGAGTGGTATAAACCTATGTAGTCGCGCAGTTGCAGTTTATCCAGCACCGCTTCAATTAAGCGACCGACAGAGCCCGATGCCACGGCGAGAGTCAAACCCAGGCTCTGGCAATGCTGGAGCAAATCATACACGCCGGGTAAGGCCTGGCCCTTACGCTGGACCAACTCTATGACTCTATCTTCCAGTTTGCGCGCGACCTCTTGTACATCCTGACGGTCAATATTGAAACTGTGATACCAGTAGCGCACTACTTCTTCGGTGCTCAGGCCGGTGGTCTGAAAGCACATAGACTCGGTCAGACGAATGCCGACTGTGGCAAATACTTCCTGCTCGGCCTGACGCCATAATGGCTCTGAATCAATCAGCAGGCCATCCATATCAAAAATCACTGCTTGTAACTGCAATCTTCTCTCCACTATTTCAAACAGACCTGGCCGATTAAATGGCGCAGTAAATTAATGGTCGGATTAACGTAATCTAAGGAAATAAACTCATCCGGCTGGTGGGCCTGGTCGATGCTTCCCGGTCCTAACACCAAGGTGTCGCAACCTAGCTGGCTGACAAAGGGTGCCTCGGTGCAGTAATTGGCACTGGTGGCGCTAAAGCCGGTAAATTGTTCTGCCAGTTCCAGCAAGTCTGTTTCATTCCGGCTGGCAAAAGATGGCACGGTGTCATACATTAAGGCGCGGCTTAAGCGGCCTGGGTAAGCGGTGTAAACTGGCGCCAGCGCCTGGTCAATGCGTGCAATGGCTTCATCGTCACTAAGACCGGGCACGGCGCGTAAATCAAAGTTCAGCCGGCAATGACCACAGATACGATTCTCACCATCGCCACCGTGTATATGACCCAGATTCATGGTGGTTTTGGTCACGCTAAAGGCCGGATCCACATACTGAGCCGCCAGTTGGTCTCTGAGTTTCATCAGTTCGCCTACCGCCTGGTACATGATCTCAATGGCATTAACACCTTTGTCCGGATCGCTGGAGTGGCCTGCTTTACCTGTGATATCCAGGGTATGCGCCATATGACCTTTATGTTTGCAAATGGGTTTTAGCCCGGTTGGTTCACCAATGATGGCCATATCGGGTTTGATCAGCTGTTGTTCGGCAAAGAAACGTGCGCCTGCCATCGAGGTTTCTTCATCGGCGGTAGCCAGAATATATAGCGGCTTGTTCAGCTTGTTTAACGGAATATCCCGCAGGGCTTCGAGAATAAAGGCAAAGAAGCCTTTCATATCGCAGGTGCCCAGCCCGTACAGCTTGTTATCCTTTTCCGTGAGATTAAAAGGATCAAACTGCCATCGCCCCTCATCGAAAGGAACAGTATCTGAGTGGCCGGCCAGCAACAGTCCACCATCACCACTACCAATGCGGGCCAGTAAATTGAACTTGTGCCGGGTATTGGGCACCGGCTGAATACTTATGTGAAAGCCTAAATCTTCCAGCCAACTGCCTAGCATTTGCAGCAATGCTAGGTTGCTTTGGTCTATTTTTTCATCGAATGCGCTGATGGTCGGGTGCGCAATGATTTGTTTGTAAGCGTCCAGGAAATGCGGCATTTTCATAATAAATTCACAAAATAAATATGCACAATTGTTGAATAAATATGTGTTTGGTGGCAAAGTATCTCACAATTCATACTTTAGTGCATCCAGATCCCTTAATGCAGCAAAATTTGCCGCCATCTTTTTTACTTCTCGCCAGGCGACGACATTAGCCTCTGTCCCGCTTTCGCGGGCTTGTAACCTTATTTTGCTACACTTGTTGTCTTTAACACTTCGAAAATTCTTATCATGATGAAAACCTGTATTGTTGGTGCCAGTGGATATACCGGAGCAGAACTGGCGGCATTGCTTGCTAAACATCCGGGCTTTGAACTAGCGGCGTTGTTTGTCTCACAAGGCAGTCAGGACGCAGGAAAGTTGCTCAGCGACTTATATGGTCGTTTTACCGGCTTGCTGGATATGCCCTTGCAACCCTTATCGCAAGATAAGCTGGCGCAACTGGCCGCAGACTATGACCTGATCTTTCTGGCCACACCACACGAAGCCAGTCATGAATGGGCGGCCACCCTCACCTCTGGCAAGGCTGTGGTGATGGACCTGTCCGGCGCCTTTCGTTTGAAAGACAAAGACATCTTTGCGCGTTTTTATGGCTTTGCCCATGAGCAACCAGAGCTGCTGCAAGATGCGGTATACGGACTGGCTGACTGGCATGGGGATAAAATTCGTCAGGCCAAATTGGTGGCGGTACCTGGCTGCTACCCCACGGCGTCTCTGACGGCACTGAAACCTTTGCAAGTCTGTGGACTGTTGGATGAACAGCAGTGGCCGGTAATTAATGCGGTATCCGGGGTGAGCGGTGCCGGACGCAAAGCCGCATTGAACACCAGTTACTGTGAAGTCAGTCTGCAAGCTTACGGTGTGCTTGGGCACAGACATCAGCCGGAAATTTCTGCCGAGTTGGGACGTCAGGTTATCTTCACGCCGCATCTGGGCAATTTCAAACGTGGCATTTTGGCCACGGTAACCGTTAAGGTTAAAGCCGATGTAACGGCATCTCAGGTGAGTGATGCTTATAACGCCGCCTACCAGGGCAATCCTATGGTGCGGATTCGCAGTAGCTGGCCGAAGATCGACGAAGTGGCGGGTACCTGCTATTGCGATTTGCACTGGAAGCTAGATGAAACGTCCGGGCATCTGGTGGTGACCAGTGCCATTGATAACCTGCTAAAAGGTGCAGCCGCACAAGCCTTGCAATGCGCCAATATCCGTTTTGGCTACGCCCCTGAGACGGGGCTGGCGGAGAAAACCGTATGAAACCCTTAATCGTTAAAGTCGGTGGTGCTTTTATTGGTGATGCACAAGCAGCCAAAGCCCTGCTTGATGTGTTAGCCCAGTTGCAAAAAAGCCGACCTGTGTTGTTAGTACATGGTGGTGGCCCGATTGTAGAAGAGTGGATGGTGGCCCTGAATCTGAAAACCGTCAAGATAGATGGTTTGCGGGTCACCAGTGCCGAACAAATGCCTTATATTGTGGGTGCGTTGGCTGGAACGGCTAACAAGCAACTGGTGGCGCAAGCCATCGCTAGTGGTCTGAACCCTGTGGGACTGGCACTGACTGACGGCGGTATGGTGAAGTGTACCCCGATGGACGCTAAATATGGTGCAGTGGGCAGTGTTGAGCCCGCTGATGCCACCTTGCTGAAGTTGTTACTTAGCCAGGATTATCTGCCCGTGGTCAGTTCTATTGGTGCCGACCCATCCGGTCAGTTACTCAACATTAATGCCGACCAGGCGGCCACTGTGATGGCCCAACTGTTACATGGCGAGCTAATTTTGTTGTCTGATGTGGCTGGCGTATTAGACGCAGACAAACAACTGCTCAGCGAACTGAATGCCGCACAAATTCAGCAATTAATCGACGCTGGTGTTATCCGTGACGGCATGACTGTCAAAGTTGAAGCTGCGCTCAGTGCTGCACGTGATATTGGCGTGCCGGTTACTATCGCCAGTTGGAAACAACCCGAATCTTTGTTGCGCCTGGCGGGCAATCAGTCCGCCGGAACGCGTATTTATCCTGACTGAAACCCATTTAGGGGAAACTGGGGAAAGACCTATGAAAAAGGATCTGCTGACTTTTGCTGATTGGAGCAAAGCAGAACTACTGAGCCTGCTGGAGCTGGCTCAACAGACTAAGCAAAATCCATCTGCCTATCGTAAGGCGCTGGATGGCAAAGCCGTCGCTGCTCTGTTTGAGAAGCCTTCATTACGTACCAGGGTCAGCTTTGACATAGGTATCAACAAGTTGGGTGGCCATATGGTGTATCTGGACAGCCAGGCCGGAAAGCTGGCTGGCCGTGAAGATGCCCGTGATATGGGCGCTAACCTGGCGTGCTGGGCCGATGCCATTGTAGCCCGGGTTTATAGTCATCACACCCTAGTGCAGATGGCCGAAGCCTCGAAGGTGCCGGTCATCAATGCCCTTTGTGACTTGTATCACCCTTGTCAGGCGCTGGCGGATTTTCTCACCATCAAGGAAGTGCTTGGTGAGGTGGAAGGCTGTCGTCTGGCTTATATAGGTGACGGTAACAATGTCAGTAACTCACTATTATTGATGGGGGCTATCCTGGGTGCCGATGTACGGGTGATCACGCCGGTTGGTCACGAAGTGAAGCAAGAAATCCTTGATCAGGCGTCTCGTCTTGCCCAAATCAGCGGCGGTAAGATAACCGCCAGTAACGAGTTGAGTGCAGCCACTGGCTGTCAGTTCTTGTATACCGATACCTGGTTATCCATGGGGGATACAACACCACTGGCGCAAATTAAAGATAAGTTCCAACCTTATCAATTGAACAACGCTTTGATGGACAGCTGCGGTGCGACTTATGCTATGCATTGCCAGCCAGCTCATCGGGATCTGGAAATAACCAGTGAATTAGTTGATGGTGAGTGTTCGCTTCTGCTTCAACAGGCAGAAAATAGGATGCACGCCCAGAATGCGATTTTAATCAGCCTGCTCGGCTAAGGAAAAACAGAATGTCAAAGTCTCAAGTGAACAAAGTGGTATTGGCCTATTCTGGTGGTCTGGATACATCCGCCATCATTCCATGGCTGAAAGAAAACTATGACTGCGAAGTGGTCGCTTTCGCGGCTGACGTGGGTCAGGGTGATGAAGAGCTGCAAGGCCTGGAAGAAAAGGCCATCCGCAGCGGCGCCAGTGAATGCCATATTGTTGACCTGAAAGAAGGTTTTGTCGGTGATTACATTTACCCCACAGTGATGACGGGTGCCGTTTATGAAGGTCAGTATTTGCTGGGTACTTCAATGGCACGCCCCATTATTGCCAAGGCGCAGGTTGAAGTGGCATTGAAAGTTGGTGCCGATGCACTGTGTCACGGTTGTACCGGTAAAGGTAATGACCAGGTGCGTTTTGAAGGTGCCTTTGCTGCTCTTGCTCCACAACTGAAAGTGATTGCTCCTTGGCGTGAGTGGGACATGCATTCCCGTGAAGACCTGTTGGCCTACCTGGCCGAGCGTAACGTGCCGACCACAGCGTCTGCGACCAAAATTTACAGCCGTGATGCCAACGCTTGGCATATCAGCCATGAGGGTGGCGAGCTGGAGAACCCTTGGTGTGAACCGACCAAACAAGTTTGGACCATGACGGTAGATCCAGAAGATGCCCCTAATCAGGCTGAACGCGTACAGCTTGGTTTTGAGCAAGGCCGTCTGGTGTCCGTTAATAACGAAAAACTCAGCCCCTACCAGGCGTTGGTTAAGTTAAACCAGATTGGCGCAGCCCACGGTGTTGGTCGCTTGGATATCGTTGAGAACCGTCTGGTTGGTATGAAGTCCCGCGGCTGCTATGAAACGCCGGGAGGAACTATCCTGATGGCCGCTTACAAGGCCCTGGAGCACCTGGTTCTGGATAAGAGCGCACTAAAATTCCGTGAGCAACTGGGTCTGGAATTCTCTCACCTGGTGTATGACGGTCGTTGGTTCACGCCGCTGAAAGATTCTATTCTGGCTGGCGCCCAGGCGTTTGCTAAACAGATCACCGGCGATGTCGTGGTGAAGCTATATAAAGGTCAAGCCACCGTTGTTCAGCGCCGTTCGCCCAACTCTTTATACTCTGAAGATTTCGCTACCTTCGGTGCGGACGATGTGTATGACCAAAGCCATGCTGAAGGTTTTATCCGTTTGTATAGCTTGGCCAGTCGTATCAAGGCCCTTAAAGACAAGGGACAAGCCTAATGGCGTTGTGGGGCGGGCGCTTCCAGGGCGGAAGCAGCGACATGTTCCGGCAGGTGAACGATTCCCTGCCGTTTGACCAGCATCTGGCCAGTCAGGACATTCGTGGTTCAATCGTCTGGTCTCGTGCCATTGCCAAAGCCGGTGTCCTGACTGAATCCGAACAACAGCAACTGGAGCAGGCCTTAAATGGCCTGCTGACCAAGGCCGAAGCCGGTGAGCTGGACTTTGCGGGCAGCAATGAAGAAGACATTCACAGCTTCGTGGAAGCAGCGCTTACTGAACAGCTGGGCGACATTGGTCGCAAGCTGCATACCGGTCGCAGCCGTAATGATCAGGTGGCCACCGATTTTCGTTTGTGGGTGCGTGAGCATTGTCAGCAGCTACAGCAGGACCTGCGCCAGCTAAAAGCGGCATTGGTGAAATCTGCCGAGCGTCATCAGCATGTAATTCTGCCTGGTTATACGCATCTGCAGCGCGCTCAGCCGGTACGCTATCCCCATTGGTGTTTAGCCTATGTGGAGATGTTCAAGCGCGATATCAGCCGCATGGGCGACCTGCTGGTCAGAATGAACCAGTGTCCTTTGGGCAGTGGTGCACTGGCCGGCACTGTGTATGCAATTGATCGTCAGGACATTGCTGAGCAACTGGGTTTTGACAGCCCCTGTCAGAACAGCCTGGATGCGGTGTCTGATCGTGATTATGTGTTGGAACTGCTGTTTTGTGCCAGTACCAGCATGATGCACTTGTCGCGTATGGCTGAAGACATGATTTTCTTCAATTCCGGTGAAGCTGGCTTTCTGCGCCTGGGCGACAATGTTACCTCTGGCTCGTCGTTGATGCCTCAGAAGAAAAACCCTGATGCACTGGAGCTGATCCGTGGCAAATGTGGACGGGTATTCGGCAGCTTGCAAGGCTTATTGGTGACTATGAAAGGGTTACCGCTGGCCTACAATAAAGATATGCAGGAAGACAAAGAAGGTGCCTTTGACGCCGTCAATCAATGGCATATCTGTCTGATGATTGCCTGTGAAGTGGTCGACAGTGTGGAATTGAACACCGAGCGCTGTGCTCAGGCCGCACGTGAAGGTTACGCCAATGCCACTGAGCTTGCGGATTATCTGGTGGGTAAAGGTGTACCTTTCCGCACTGCCCATGATATCTCAGGTCAGGTGGTGTTGACTGCGTTAGCCCAGGGTAAAGCCATTGAGGAGCTGAGTCTGGCAGAGATGCAGAAGCATTCCGCTTTGATTGGTGATGATGTTTACCCTGTGCTGCAGTTGGAGTACCTGGTGGACAAGCGCAATATTCTGGGTGGCACGGGTAAAAACCCTGTGTTTGCGGCACTTAAGCGCGAGCTTGCCGCTATTGCCGACGAACAGTGCTAGAGGAGTCTCGCGTGGTGCTATCTGAATCTGACAATGTGAAATTGTTTCGTCAATCAGCCCCTTATATCAATTCTCACAGGGGCAAGACCTTTGTGTTGGTATTTGGCGGTGAGGCAGTGGAAGATGCCAATTTTGCCAATATCATCAATGACATTGCCTTGTTGAATAGCTTGGGCGTACGTCTGGTGTTGGTGCATGGGGCTCGACCTCAGATAGACCAGCGTGAGGCGCTGCGTAACCGGCCTTTACGTTTTCATAACGACATACGCATTACCGACAAAGAGACCATCGAGTCGGTAAAGGATGCGGCGGGGTCGGTACGTTCTCAGGTTGAGGCTTTACTCACCATGGGGCTGGCTAATTCGCCCATGCATGGTTCACAGATCAGGGTCTGCTCCGGCAACTTGGTTGTCGCGATGCCAATGGGCGTGCGCGAAGGCGTGGACTATGAACTGACCGGGTTGGTGCGTCGCATTGATGTATCTGGTATCAATGACCATCTGAATGATGGTTCCATTGTCTTGCTTGGCCCCATGGGTTACTCCTCAACCGGAGAGGTATTTAACCTTTCTCATGAAGATGTCGCCACCCAAGCGGCCATTCATATGAAGGCCGACAAGCTTATTGTGTTCACTGAGCAAGACGGTTTGCTGGATGAAAATGGTACGCTTATCCGCAATTTGGATCGCAATCGCCTGCAAAAACAGCTAGACCGGCCCCATGATATTCGTACTGCGAATATTCTGTCTGCGGTAGCCGCCAGTCTGGATGCAGGTGTCAGTCGTTGTCATTGTGTCAGCTATCAGCGTGACGGTGCTTTGTTACAGGAGCTGTTTACCCGTGACGGTGTTGGCACCCTGATCTCGCACTACTATTACGAGCAGCTCAGACAAGCCACCATTGATGACGTGGGTGGGATCCTCAAGCTGATTAACCCTCTGGAAGAGAAAGGGGTGTTGGTTAAACGCTCTCGGGAATTGCTGGAAAGTGAGATTGACCGGTTCACCATCATTGAGCGTGACGGCATGATCATCGCGTGTGCGGCTTTGTATCCTTATGCTGATGAGGGTATGGGCGAGCTGGCCTGCGTGGTTACCCATCCCGATTATCGTGGTTCAAACCGCGGTGAGCGGATGATGAATGCGATTATTGAGAAAGCTAAAGATCAGGGACTGAACCGCATCTTTGTCCTGACCACCGTCACAGGTCACTGGTTCAGGGAGCAGGGTTTCCTGCCTTCTGGGGTGGAAGAACTGCCCGAGGGCAAGAAACGACTCTACAACTACCAGCGAAACTCTAAAGTGTTAATGTTGGCAATCTAAGTTGCGGGTAAAAAAACGGGCGTCTGGCGCCCGTTTTTTTGTGCATGCTTAAAAGATATCTTCGGTTTCAAGCACCGGAGTATCCTGCTCAAATGGATCGATAAACTCCTCTTCGTCTACGTACTGAGTAGGCTCGGTGCCCTTGATAAAGTACTCAAAACGGGAGGTGTGATCGGTTCGTTGAGTCAGCTTTCCGCTGGTACGGTCTATACGCACAGTGACAATGCCATCTGGTACTGGTGGGTAGGCTTCCGGCACGCCTTCCAGCGCTTCACGCATAAAACGGATCCAGGCTGGCTGTGCCACTCTGGCACCGTCTTCCGCACCCACCATGGCGTTACCCATCCAATTAAATTTTTGTGGGTTCTGGTTGATGAGATATTGATTGCGACTGGTGCGCCCTAACGAGCGGCTCATGTCATCGAAGCCAACCCAGGCTGTTGCCACTAGGTTGCCACCCAAACCACTGAACCAGGTATCTTTGGAATCGTTAGTGGTACCGGTTTTGCCTGCCAAGTCGTCACGACTCATCAGGTTATTTGCCCGCCAGCCGGTACCTTGCCAATAGGTCTTTTTAGACCAGTTGCCGCCGCCGGTAATGGCGGTGCTCATCATTTCGCGGGTAAGAAAGGCATTTTCTCTTGAAATAACGGAAGGTGCATATTCTGTTGGGATAACATTATCCGACAAGGCTTGTTCGTCGACGGCCGCTTCCGCTGCTACTTCCTCAATGTAAGGGGATGGCGCTACAGCGGGGGTAGCATGCCATAGCGGTTCACCAAACTCGTTGTCGATTCGCTCAATAATATGAGGTGTTATCAAATAGCCGCCGTTAGCGAAGACAGCAAAGCCAGTGGCCACTTCCATCGGCGTCAGAGAGGCACTGCCTAAAGATAAGGACTCATCACGAGGTAAATCCTGCGGATTAAATCCAAATTTGGCCATATGCTGGATGATGTTATCTATGCCGACACCACGTAACAGACGAACGGAGACGACGTTCTTGGATTTACCCAGGGCTACCCGCATTCTGATGGGGCCATCGTATACTTCCGGCGAGTTCTTTGGTCGCCATACCACACCTGACTTTCTGTCCCACTGGTTGATGGGGGCATCATTCATAATACTGGCCAGGGTAAAGCCATTTTCCAACGCGGCTGAATAAACGAAGGGCTTAATATTTGAGCCTACCTGACGCTTAGCCTGGGTGGCTCGATTAAACTGACTCTGATAGAAACTGTAACCGCCGACAATGGCTTGCACTGCGCCATTGACCGGGTCCAGTGCGACAAAAGCGCCGGTTGCATCTGGAAACTGTGAAAGTTGCCAAATACCGGTTTCATCATTGAATCTTATCCACACCAGGGCACCTGGCGTGACAATATCTGCTGCCACTTTGGGTTCATCGCCTTGACTGGTGTCGGTCACAAAAGGGCGCGCCCAGGCAAGACCTTCCCAATTGATCTCAAGGTACTCCCCCTGCTGATTGATAACGCGGATCTGCTGCTCTTCAACCTTGGTAACTATAGCCGGGTGCAATGGCTTGAAGCTGGGTTGGGTTGCCAGAAACTCCAGCATCTGTGCTTCATTCCAAGCCGTTGCCTCGTCATCTTCACTGGTTTGCCACAATTGCTGAATGGGTCCTCTAAAACCATGGCGCTCGTCATAGTCATGCAAATTACGAATGGTGGCTTGCTGAGCTAAGCGCTGCAATTTTGAACCGACCGTTGCATAGACCTGATAGCCACCGGTTTCGGCCTCTTCTTTACCGTAACGGGCAACCATCTCGGCATAAATCATATCTGCCAGGTAGGGCGCATCTAATTCAATTTCAGCGCCGTGCTTTTTGGCTTGGATATCTTCGTTGGCGGCTTGTTCGAATTCCTGCCTGTTGATATAGCCTTCATCCAGCATTCTGGCCAGCACCACCCGTCTGCGCTCCTTAGAGCGTCGCGGATTGCTGATTGGGTTCAGTGTTGAAGGTGCTTTGAACAACCCGGCAATAGTGGCTAACTGTGCAAGGCTTAGGTCACGAATGTCTTTACCAAAATACACTTGTGCAGCAGCGCCGACACCGAATGCCCGGTGTCCCAGCTCTATCTTATTGAGGTAGAGCGCGAGAATTTCGTCTTTTGTCAGCACCTGCTCAATATGCCATGAGATAAAGGCTTCCTTAATCTTACGCATCCAAGCTTTGTCGGGGCTCAAAAAGAAGTTTCTGGCCAATTGCATAGTGATAGTACTGGCCCCCTGACCTTTCTCCCCGGTAATCACCAGGTTAGCGAAAGCACGCATTACCCCAATGGGATCAATTCCTGGGTGTTCGTAAAATCGTGAATCTTCGGTGGCAAGTATGGCCTGGATCAGTCCGTCAGGTATGTTATTTAATTCCAAAGGTATGCGTCGTTTCACTCCGTACTGGGAGATCAGCAATCCATCCTGAGAATAAATTTTCATTGGCGTTTGCAGTCGCACATCCTTTAGGATGGCAACACTAGGTAGCTCAGGCTTGATGTAAAAGTAAAGGGAGATCAAAGAGATAGTTCCCAGTACCGCCGAGCAAAAAATAATCAGAATAAAGAGTTTGAGATACTTCACAAATTTATGTTATCAGAGCATTTCTAAAGAAATGGCTTATATTTTATACCTATGTACCGTTATTAGAACCATTAACTAATTAAAATTAGTGAATAATGGTTTCAGCTAGTTTAACAAAATAGGAAGCCTTCGTGCTTGAGAATCTGTTCAGCAAAAAAATGCCTGCCATGTTGGGATTAGATATTGGCACACGCTCGGTTAAGGGTGTGTTGCTGAACAGTTCCGGTGGACAGGTGCAAGTTATTGCCCATGCTTGCGAGTCAATTGTCGGTAACGCTTTTGTTGACCGCGATATTAAAGACTTCGACGCAGTCAGTAATGCTATCCGTAAAGTAAAGATGGCGCTTAAGACAAAATGTAAGACAGTAGCCTCTGCGGTTTCTGGTGCATCGGTAATTACCAAGGTCGTATATATGGACCCGGATCAAGCCGATCATGAGTTGGAAGCGCAGATTGAGATTGAAGCCGATAGTCTGATTCCTTATCCACTGGATGAGGTTTACGTGGACTTTGAGGAACTGGGCGAGAGCAAGGTGCATTTAGGCAAAGTAGATGTCCTACTTAGCGCCGCGCACAAAGATATGATTGATAGCCGGGTGACTTTGTTACGCGAACTTGAGTTTGAACCAAAGGTAATGGATGTTGAAGGATATGCTCTGGGAACCGCCATGCTGCACTATGGACCAGAGCAGTTGCAAGATGTGCCCTTGTGTTGCGTAAACCTCGGTGCCAGTCAATTGCTACTGACCGTGGTGGAAAATGACAAGGTGATTTATAGCAAAGAGCATGCCTTTGGAATGGACAGCCTGGTTCGGGATCTGGCGTTAGTGTATGGCATGGATCTAGCTGAAGCCGAAAAACAACTGATGGATAACACCTTGCCGGATGGCTGGCGCCAACAAAATGGTGCAATGTATCTGGCCAATCTGCAACAGCAAATCAGCAGGGCATTGCAGATGTATGCCTCTTCAACCAGCCGTAAAGCGCCGCAAACATTGTTGATCAGTGGTGGTGGGGCTAATCTGCCGGGTATCGCAGAGGAACTTGAACAAGAGCTTTCAATACAAGTCTCGGTGTTCAACCCTTTCAGTACTATGCAAATAAAGAACAATAAATCGAGCGAGGAGTTGCAGCGTATGGCTCCACAGTTAGCTATTGCAGTAGGTCTGGCGCATAGGAGCTTTACACCGTGGCATTTATAAATTTACTGCCCTGGCGTGAAGCTCAGCGCCAGAAGCATAAAAAAGATTACATTGTGATGTTGGCGATGGTGGCGTTACTGGCGCTGGCTATTTTCTGGGGCATTGGTGCTGTGGTGGATAATATGATTGCGGCCCAGCAAAAGAGAAACGGTTTTCTTGATCAACAAATTGCCTTGTTGGATGCGCAAATTGCCAAGATCAAGGATATCAAGGAACAGAAAAAGCAGGTCGAGCAGCGTATGGCGTTAATTGAGCAGTTGCAAGCCAACCGCAATGCTGCGCCTCATGTTATGGATGAATTGGCCAAGATTGTTCCACCTGGTGTGGCTTTCAGAACGTTAAGCCGCAAGGGCAACCGTATGGAAGTGATGGGCATCAGTGAGTCAAATAACCGACTGTCTGAGTTTATGCGCCGGCTGGAATTATCAAAAGTTTTCACTAATGGTGACTTATCCTCAATCGTTGCCGATACCAGTAAGTCTGATGCGGTAAGTGAGTTTAAATTGACCTTCAACATTAGCCCCAGTGTAGCGCCTGAAATTCTGGCTGCCGGAGCTGGCGAGGGGAAAAAATAATGAAGTTTGATTTCAATAAACTCAAAGAAGTCAACGAGCTGGATTTTGAGCAGGTTGCGATTTGGCCGTTTGAAGTAAAGGCACTGGTTGCGTTGATACTGGCAATTTTGGTCAGTGTATTAGGCTACTACTTATTAGTGAACGACAAGCTACCTGTGTTAGCCAGTGCTGAGCAAAAAGAAGCTGAGCTCAAGCAAACCTATGAGGCTAAATATCGTATTGCAGTGAACTTGCAGGCCTATGAAGATCAACTGGCCAAGATTCAGCAGGACTTCTCCTCAATGCTGAAGTCACTGCCAACCAGTAATGAAACGCCTGGGTTATTGGATGACATTACTTTTGTGGGTACATCGGCAGGTTTGAACTTCAAGCTACTGAACTGGCAGAAAGAAATTCCCAAAGAGTTCTACACAGAGCTGCCGATACAGATGGAAGTCAGTGGTAGCTATCATGAATTTGGGCAGTTCCTGGCTGATGTGGCTGGTTTGCCGCGGATCGTGACAGTGCACGATTTCGATCTTAGTCAGGAAGGTGACAGCTTAAAGCTAAGCCTGCAGGCTAAGACCTACAGAACCTCCAGCACCAATGTTCGGGGGGAAGGTAAATGAAGCACTATGTATTGAGCCTGGCTGTACTTGGCACCTTGATGGGGTGTCAGTCAGACACGCAGGATTTGCAGGAGTTTGTTGCGCAAGTCAAACAGAACACCCAAATTAGCATTGAGCCTTATCCAACGTTTAGCAAGACACCTGCGTTTAAGTACCAGGTGGCAGATAAACGCAGCCCGTTCCAGCGTCTGTCGGGTATAAGCGCAGATGTAGTGCAAACGGTGAAGGCCAACTGTTTGCAACCTGATTTTAGCCGTGCCAAACATCCGTTGGAGCAGTATGGTACGGACGCGCTGTCGATTAAGGGATTTTTTACCCGACAGCAACAGACCTGGGCGTTGATTCAGGCCAATGACGGTACGTTGCACAAGGCAAAAGCCGGGGACCATCTCGGACTGTTTTTTGGACGTATTACTTCTATCAAGGACGGAAATGTATACATTATTGAAATGCTGCCCGATGGCACCGGATGCTGGCAGGAAAAGCAGGCCACGCTAACAGTGTCACAAGCGGCAGGAGAACAGAAGAATGTCTGAGCGGTTTATATTCAACAAGAAACTCAATAAACGTAACCGGCTGCTACCTTATATGCTGGTGATTCTGGCAAGCCTGATGGGAGTTAAGTCCCAGTTGGCGCAAGCACAGGATGTCGAGCTGGTTGATCCGCAGGCAAGTGTTACCCTGCCTCACACCATGACTGCGCTGGATTTCAGCCGTAATCAGAATGGTGGCGCGCGAATTCAGATGCAGTTCAATGATGAAGAGTTCAGTGCCGCCCTGGCTAAGAGTAAAGACGGCCTGGAACTGATGCTGCCCGATACCCAACTGGGAGATGACTTATTATATAAGTTAGATGTCACTGAGTTTGGTACCCCAGTGCAATGGCTGGAAACCTTTCAACAGAACAAAGGCAGTCGGGTTGTATTTGCCATGCAAGGCGATATGCAGTTCCGCCATCAGAAAAGTGGCAGCGTGCTGGTGGTCGAAGTAGACACACCAGTGAAAGCCGCTGTAGCTGAGATGCAGACTGATGCCAACTATAGCGGTGCACCTATTTCACTTGATTTTCAGGATGTACCGGTACGCCAGGTTTTGCAGGTTATTGCTCAGATCAACGGCTTCAACCTGGTGACGACTGATACTGTGACGGGGAACGTCACTATTAACCTGACTAATGTGCCTTGGGATCAGGCGCTGGGCATGATTTTAAAGATCAAAGGCCTGGATAAGCGTATGGAAGGCAATATTCTGCTGGTTGCGCCAGCCGAGGAACTGGCCTCCCGTGAAACTCAGCGTTTGCAGTCACAACAGCAAGTTGCGGACTTGGCACCACTCAAATCCGAGACCATTCAGATTAACTATGCCAAAGCGGCCGAAATGGCCACTATTCTTAAATCCGGTGAGGGGGGCATTCTCAGTGCTCGCGGTACTGTAAACGTGGATAACCGCACCAACTCTCTGCTGATCAGAGACAGTCAGGAATATGTTGAAGAAGCCAAAGCCATGGTGAAGCAACTAGACATTCCAATTAAGCAGGTTTTGATTGAGTCTCGCATGGTGACTGTGCGTGATAACGTGGATGAGCAACTGGGGGTTCGTTGGGGCTTTAGTGATCAGCAAGACACTGATGGAGTTTCTGGCTCGCTGGAAGGCGCGCAGACCATTGCCGGTGGCGTGATTCCGGACTTGGCCAATCGCCTGAATGTTAACTTGCCTGTTGCAGGTACATCTGCAGGACGCATTGGGTTCCACATTGCCAAGCTGGCAGATGGCACCATACTAGATCTCGAATTGTCTGCGCTGGAACAGGAAAATAAAGGCGAGATTATTGCCAGTCCACGCATTACTGTGGCTAACCAGCACGAAGCTTATATTGAGCAAGGTACTGAGATTCCTTATGTGCAGGCTACCTCAAGCGGTGCAACTTCCGTTGAGTTTAAGAAAGCTGTTTTGAGCCTCAAAGTGACTCCACATATCACGCCGGATAATCGCATTATTTTGGATTTGGTGGTCACTCAGGATACCCGTGGTGATACGGTACAAACATCCACAGGGCCCGCGGTGGCTATCGATACGCAGGAGATTTCAACCCAGGTATTGGTTGAAAATGGTGAAACTGTCGTGTTGGGAGGAATTTTCCAGCAGAACCTGATTAAAGCCGTAAGCCAGGTACCTTTGCTGGGCGACCTACCCTTGGTTGGTAACCTGTTTAAAAATTCCCGCGATTTCAACGAAAAACGTGAGTTACTTATCTTCGTAACGCCACGTATCATGACTAATCAGTTGTAAGTTTATGCGGGAAGGCTTGCCTTCCCGCCCCTTCTTTTTAACCCGCCATGTTTTCCGATATTTCGCAGACCTAATTCATCGGCTTAAGGTAGATGGATTAAAAGGTCATCAAAACTTGCATAACTAGCGGCTTAGCTGAGATAATCCCGCCCCTGAAATTCGACCGGGGGTTGAGTTTATCCATTTTCAATTTTAGTTGTGTGACATAAACAGAGATGGCCGAAAAACGTAATATCTTTCTAGTTGGACCTATGGGCGCCGGTAAGAGCACCATTGGTAAACACCTTGCAGATGAACTTCACTTGGAATTCTTCGATTCAGATCAGGAAATTGAGCGTCGTACTGGTGCCGATATTGCCTGGGTATTTGATATCGAAGGTGAAGAAGGTTTCCGTCAACGTGAAGAAGACGTCATTAATGATCTGACTGAAAAGCAGGGCATTGTACTGGCAACAGGCGGTGGCTCAGTGATCAGCAAGAATGTCCGCAACAGGCTGGCAGCCAGAGGTATCGTAGTGTACCTGCAGACAACCATCGACAAGCAGGTTGCCCGTACGCAGCGTGATAAACGTCGCCCGCTGCTGCAAAATAACGATCCTGAGCTGGTGCTGCGCAGTCTGGCAGAACAACGTAATCCGCTGTATGAAGAGGTGGCAGATTATGTTGTACAGACAGACGACCAGAGCGCGCGCTCGGTCGCAACGCAAATTATCGAGAAAATCGGGCTCTAATTTCCTACATTTTTGCGAGGCTACGCTCATGAACCAATTGAATGTTGAACTGGGTGAGCGTAGCTACCCCATCTATATCGATGCGAATCTACTGCGTCAGCCCAATGTACTCCGCCAGCATTTGAAGACCACCAAAGTGGTGGTCATTACCAATCAGGTAGTCGAAGTATTGCACGGCGCTTTGATGCGCGAATTGCTCGAAGGCTTGCAGGTTGAAACCATAGTGTTACCTGACGGAGAGCAGTACAAGTCACTGCAAAGTTTCGAATCCGTAATCAGTCGCCTGCTTGAAATTCAGGCTGCCCGTGATACCACCTTGATTGCTTTCGGTGGCGGGGTAATTGGAGACTTGACCGGCTTTGTTGCTGCTTGTTATCAACGTGGTATCCCATTTATTCAAGTTCCGACGACTTTGTTGTCTCAGGTTGACTCTTCTGTTGGTGGAAAGACCGCAGTAAACCATCCGCTGGGCAAAAATATGATAGGCGCTTTCTATCAGCCGCAAGCGGTGCTTATCGACACCATGACCTTATGCAGTTTGCCCAAGCGAGAGTTCGCTGCTGGCATGGCTGAAGTGATTAAGTATGGTGTGATCTATGATGCGGACTTTTTTGCCTGGCTTGAAGATAATCAGCAAGGTCTGAAGGCTAAACAACAGGCCTTGCTGCAGCAGGTGATTAGTCGCTGTTGTGAGATTAAAGCGGAAATTGTCGCCAAGGACGAGCGCGAAAGTGGCCTTCGTGCGCTGTTAAATCTCGGCCATACCTTTGGGCATGCTATCGAGGCGGAACAGGGCTATGGTAACTGGTTACATGGTGAAGCTGTTGCAGCGGGCATTGTTCTTGCTTCTGTGGTTGCACAGCACAAAAACTGGTTGTCCGCGTCAGATGTTTGTCGCATTCGGGATCTGCTAGTGGCCTTTGATTTGCCTGTCAGTGCGCCTGACAATATGGATTATGACATCTTTATGCGTCATATGCGGCATGACAAAAAGGTTCAGGCAAACCGTATTCGTTTTGTCATTCCAACCAGTATCGGTAGTGCTGTGGTAACTGATGATATTGATGACGGGCTGCTTAAACAGGTGTTGGACGCCTAGCCCATGTTGGGAACCGCTTTGTGCAAAGAGCTTTTGTTGATTTACATAAACGATTGTCGCATCTGACCAGTTTTACATCTGGCCTTATCTTTGTTGCCGGTGAAGGTGCGGGGCATCAACAAGCCTTTGCCGGTGAGTTTCTCGCCAATCAGGATGATGAGTTCAATCTGGCTTATATTAAAGCCAGTGAAGGCAAAGACATCGCGTACTTTCGACAGGCTTTGGTCAACCAATTAATGGGCAATATCAGCCTTGACCCTCGTCGCCCACTGCCCCAAACACTGCAAAAGTTACTGGATAAAGACCCACAGCCTATGATGATCTGCATCAGTGCTGCAGATTTGTTGCCAGATGAATTGGTCGGGGAGCTATGGCATGTGGTGCAACAACTACATGAGCAGCGCTTCTGCGTTATTTTGTTTGGCAGTCGACACTGGACGGAACGCGTGAAACCCTCACTGTCTGGATCTGTCTTGCCTATTCAGGTCAATTACGATTTCACCG
Organism: Bowmanella yangjiangensis; assembly: GCF_017255015.1. GTDB lineage: Bacteria > Pseudomonadota > Gammaproteobacteria > Enterobacterales > Alteromonadaceae > Bowmanella > Bowmanella yangjiangensis. Next base: position 38,117 of record NZ_JAFKCS010000005.1, read on the forward strand.
AACAAGACGCTTTGTCCGGTACTGAGTTGGAGCGCATGATCGCGCAAAAACGTCAGGCATTTAATGCCCGACTGGCAGCGAGACAAGTGCAGGTTGAGCCTGTCAGTGCGAAGCGGCCAGCCATTCTACTTCGTCTACTTGTTCTAATAACCTTTGCCATCTGTTTCAGCAGCGTGCTGGGCTGGTTTTATAAAGATGAACTTATGGCGTATTGGGTACAAAGTGACGAGCAAAAAACAGCAGTTTTGGCGGTACAGTCTGAGCCTGAAACTCTAGCCCCTATCCCCGAAATTCTGGCTGCACAGGAGCCACAAGCCACCGTGATTGAAACCAGTGCCACTGCTGTAGATGAGAACAACGTGAACAGTGAGTTACCCTTATCTGATTCAGCGACATCAGATGAGTTGGTGGCGGATTGGCAAAGCCAAGCCGATAAAATACAGCCGCCTTCGGTCCCCGTGGCAGTTGAGGTAAAGCCAGAAGAAAATACTGCTGATACAACAGTTAATGATGCGTTAGCTAGTGAGAGCATTGCACGGCCTTCGGATACGGAGGAATCTTTGCCTGCCGCGCAAGACGATCAAGAAGAAAGCCCTGTCAGCCTAACTTATCCCTGGAACGAAGCTGAGGTATTGGCATTGGCAGCTAACCGCTTTGTTTTGCAATTGTCAGCGGCCAGTGACGCTTCGCTATTGAGTAATTTCATTCAAGCGAATCAACTCGAAGCTACTACCTGGCGATATGAGACGCGACGTTATGGCGGTTCCTGGTACGTATTACTGAGTAATCAGTCTTTTGATAGCCTGGAGCAGGCTCGCGCCTATGCCTCATCCTTGTCTGCCTCAGTTCAGGCAGAAAATCCCTTCGCGAAAACAGTAAGGCAAGTGCAGGAAGAAATTCAGTTACTTGGCATGCAATAAATTTAATCCAATTGAACCGCGCTTTCAGTTACAATCCAGCCTTTGTGTAGCAGCGTTCGGCTCGAATGGATAATAAGAAGTGTCGCGCCTTTTTGAAGTGGGCAGGCGGCAAATACGCTTTGGTCAATGAGATTCGCAGTCGTTTGCCCACCGGGCAGCGATTGATTGAGCCTTTTGTCGGGGCGGGTTCAGTGTTTCTTAATACCCAGTACTCAGACTACCTGCTGAACGATATCAATCCGGATTTAATCAATCTGTATACTGAGCTACAGCTCAGGCCTGACCAATATATAATTGATGCAAGAGGCTTTTTTGCTCCTGAATTTAATCAGGCTGAAACCTACTATCGTTTGCGCGACGAGTTCAATCAGAGCTCAGATCCTTATCATCGCTCGTTACTGTTTTTGTACCTGAATCGTCATGGCTACAACGGTCTTTGCCGCTACAACCTTTCCGGAAAGTTTAATGTACCTTTCGGACGCTATAAGCAGCCGTACTTTCCAGAAGCTGAGCTGAATTATTTTGCCGAGAAAGCACAGTATGCCACGTTCACCTGTTTACCCTTTAGTGAGGTATTTGCCATGGCAGGTGAGGGTGATGTGATTTACTGCGATCCGCCCTATGCGCCAATTAGCAAAACGTCCAATTTTACCAGTTACGCCACCAATGGCTTTTCCATGGATGAGCAGAAGCAGCTTGCGATTCAGGCGAAACTGATAGTGAAAAGTGCCAATATTCCGGTACTCATTAGCAATCACGATACCGAGCAGACTCGCGAGATTTACCAAGGCGCTAATTTATCTGAATTGAAGGTGGGACGTTATATCAGTCAGAAAGGGCACAAGCGTAAAAAAGTGGATGAGCTATTGGCGCTATTTCACCAACCAGTTAACCAGAAACACCAAACCTACAACAAAGATCGTCACAAATAGAACACCAACAATCAGATAGGGCAGTACTGACGCGCTGTTTTCAAAGTCCTGCTGACGATTTTTAGCACTCTGCACACCAAATGCGCTAGCCAACACACTCTTTAGTATCTGACTCCAGCCTGGACTACTCATTAACTGCTGGTGCGCTGTTCACTGGTGGGTTCAACTTGTCTGGAGAGCAATTCAAGCAAGTCGAGGAAATGAAACTGTACGGATTGATTACCGCCTTTCAACCAAGATAACCAACTCACCCCTTGTTTAGAACCTGTAGCACAGCGGTTCTGAGGATGGCTCAATGGCAAGCTGCTATCCAGCTCGACACCTGTATCGCAGTTGCAATAACTATATTGTTGGCTATTCTCTTGAGCGGCAGGCACCATGGCAACAACCGTCAGAGATAAAGCTATCCCCACGGCGGCTGAATACATCGTCCTGATTTTACTGGTCATGATAAATCCAAATCTATCTGCTTCCCGACATTATACGTCAGTTGAAAGTTTGAACAACCAGCCTAACCGCACAAAGCAGTGTATTTGTCGCATTTTTGAACAGATTTAAGGCAGGCAATCTGCCTTAAATTAGTTCTGAGGCCAGGTGGTTTACCTGGCCTTTGACCATGTTCTTAAAAACTGGTTCCCCAGCTGACAACAAACTTGGTGTCGTCATCGCCGGACTCCTCATCGGCTTTTGATATGCTGAAAGTAAAATCCCCTTTGCTTAAATCTAACTGCACATGGCCATAGTCCTTGTCTCCGTGCACTGATTCATCGATATCAAAACTGTAGTATCCATAGGTCAGGCCAAGCGCGTAATCTTGAGGTAGTGCGAAGCTGTAACTGACATGGTAGTAAAGGTCGCCTTTACCAAAAGGCGCATCGTCATCAGCGTCGCTGTTGAGCGTATACGCAACGCCGAAACCCAAATCGCCAAAAGAGCCATTAAGATAAACTTCACCGAAATTGGAATCGTCGTATTCTTCTTCGGGGTAGGCGTAGTAGATATAGCCCACATCATAGCCAAAGTCGCCAGCCTCGCCGCTGTAGCCGGCGTACCAGTCGGTTTCAACGCCATTACCATTACCCCAGTCAATGGAGCCTAGCCACGTGCCCGCATAGAAGCCGCTTTCATGGCTGTAATCTATGCCGCCTGACACGGATGCACCATCGGCACTTTGTGTAACGCCACGCCACAGGTAATTGCTGGTCACGCCGATATTGGCAGAGACTTCAGCGAAGCTGGCTTGGCTGAACATTGACAGGCCGAATAAGGCCAGAGGCAGTGTGTTGCGTATTTTCATCTGTGTTCTCCGTTATTTATTAGCGTGCTGGTGAAGAACTGAGCAAACATGATGCCCGCCCTGTGAAAAATATTGGTTAATTCGTCGTTCGTAACGCAACTTATTGTTATTTATGGGATAAAACTTGTTACTTGGCCGAAGGTGTGCGGGGGCGACTTTCCTCATTCCCGCCGAGTTGATGGTTTTTTGCACCAATAAGGTGCGGTAGGACACTGGTGGTGCAAGCGGGCAAGTTTTTTTGTATCTTAAGGGCTCAAAAAATTCTCCGGATATGTCATGCAGCCATACTTGATTGCCCCCTCTATATTGTCAGCAGACCTTGCCCGTTTAGGTGAAGAGGTGGAAAAGGTGCTGGCCGCCGGTGCCGATGTGGTGCACTTCGATGTGATGGACAATCACTATGTACCCAATCTGACCTTTGGTCCTATGATCTGCAGTGCGCTGCGCAATTATGGGGTGCAAGCCGATATTGATGTACACCTAATGGTACAACCCGTAGACGATCTGATAAGCATGTTTGCGGACGCAGGTGCCAGCATGATTAGCTTTCATCCAGAGGCCTCTTTGCATGTGGATCGTAGCGTTCAACTTATTCATCAAGCTGGTTGTAAAGCTGGCCTGGTATTGAATCCGGCCACGCCACTACACTATCTGGATCACATGATGGATAAACTTGATTATGTATTGCTGATGTCGGTGAATCCAGGTTTTGGCGGGCAAGCCTTCATTCCCTCTACCCTTGATAAATTACGTTTGGTTAAAGAGCGGATAAAGGCATCAGGCAGAGAAATCCGCCTCGAAATTGACGGCGGCGTAAAAGTCGATAATATTCGCGCCATCGCTGAAGCGGGCGCGGATATGTTTGTGGCAGGCTCTGCCATCTTCAATCAGCCTGATTATGCCAGTGTCATAGATGCCATGCGTCAGGAACTGGCTAAAGCCAACATAAAGTAACGCTGTGCATTGCAGCTCCCAACACACCAGGAAATTCTGTTATGAGTAAACCCATAGTACTTAGCGGCTGCCAGCCGTCCGGACAACTGACCATTGGCAACTACATGGGTGCACTCAAGCAGTGGGTTGGCATGCAGCAGGACTATGACTGTCTGTATATGTTGGTGAATTTGCATGCCATCACAGTACGTCAGGATCCCCTGGCACTGCGCAATGCTACCTTGGATGGCCTGGCGTTATATCTGGCCTGCGGTATCGACCCTAACCAGAGTACCTTGTTTATTCAGTCCCAGGTGCCCGAGCATGCTCAGTTAGCCTGGGTATTGAACTGTTATACCCAAATGGGTGAGCTGAATCGCATGACCCAGTTCAAGGACAAGTCAGCCAAGAACGTGACCAATATCAATGCTGGGCTGTTTACCTACCCGACCTTGATGGCCGCCGATATTCTGATTTATCAAGCTGATCAGGTGCCGGTAGGTGATGATCAGAAGCAACATCTGGAATTGGCCCGGGATGTGGCTATTCGTTTTAATAATCAACACGGCGATACTTTTGTGGTGCCAAAGCCATATATTCCGAAATTTGGCGCGCGCATTATGAGTTTGCAGGATCCCACCAAGAAAATGTCCAAGTCAGACGACAACCCCAATAACTTTGTCGGCTTGCTGGAAGATCCTAAGAAAGTGGCCAAGAAGATTAAGAAAGCCGTAACAGACTCTGATGAGCAGGCGCGCATTTACTTCGATCCCAAAGAAAAAGCCGGTGTTTCCAACCTGCTGACCTTATTAAGCGGTGCATCTGGTCGCTCTATTGAGGAATTGGTGCCTGAGTATGAAGGGAAAATGTACGGGCATCTGAAAACCGACGTAGCGGATGCGGTAGTTGCTCTGCTTGAACCTATTCAACAGCGTTTCCACCAGTTGCGTGATGATCAGGCTGAGCTTGACCGCATTATGTTGGAAGGTGCCGAGAAAGCCAGTGCCAGAGCAGCGAAAACCCTGGCGGCTGTATATGATAAAGTGGGCTTTATTCCGCGACCCAGCCGATAATCAGCATGAAGTTTGTCGGCGGCCATCAGGCCGGCGACAAACTGGTTTCCCAAAGTAGCTTGCCATCACGGTTAAAATGGCTCACCGTCAGCATGCCGTCTTCGCCGTTTATCTGCATCTGACCAAAGAACTGGTAGCCCTGTGAGGGTTCTGCCCCTGGCTGAAGATCCTCGGGAATTCCTTTAAATATCAGCTGTGGGCCGAAGGTGTTATCAAACGCATTGGGGCCGAAAGTACCGGCATGTAAAGGACCACTGACAAACTCCCAGAATGGCGTGAAGTCTTTAAACTGGGCTTTGTCCGGATCGTAATAATGGGATGCGCAGTAGTGTACGTCGGCAGTAATAAAGTGCACATTCTGAATATCACCCTGGCGTATATGGCTGAGTAGTCCTGCCATCTCAAGCTCCCTGCCCAAGGGCGGGCCGTCAATGTTAGCCATGTTCTCGGCAATTTCTGTTCCCCAATCGGTGACCTTCAAGCCAATTGGCATGTCGGCGGCGATAATTTTCCAGGTCGCCGTTGATGCGGACAGATTCTGTTTCAGCCAATCCAGTTGTTTTTCGCCGAGAAAAGCCGTTTGTGGGCCTTGCTTTGTCTGCCGATTGAGATTGTTGGCGGCCCGATAGCTGCGCATATCCAACATAAATAAATCCAGGTGCGGGCCGTAGCTGACCTTGCGATAAATCTGTCGCTCGTCCTGGCTGTTTAGCCGGATGGGGTTACATTCCATCATGGCGCGGCGGGCGTATTCTGACAATAGCGAGATACTTTTCTGCTTATAGCGTTTGTCATCAAGGATTTCGCCGGGGTACCAGTTATTGCGTACTTCGTGGTCATCCCACTGCTGGAAAGTGGCAACCTGACGGTGAAAGGCTGAAACATGTTCATCCAGGTAGTTATAGTAATAGCGCTCCCTGAATTCCTGCAGGGTCTCGGCCACTTTACTCACCCCTTCGGTTTGCAAATTTGTCCATTGGCTACCATCGGCCAGGCTCTTGGTTGCGTCGATGGGGTTGTCGGCGTATATCAGATCACCGCAGTGAACAAAGAAATCCGGTTGCTGACGGAGAATGGCGGCGTAGGTTTGCATACCACCGCGATGGGTGTCGATACCAAAACCCTGACCGGCGGTATCACCTGACCAACAAAAACGTACATCGCGCTTATCCATGGGAGCCGTTTTAAATTGCCCTTGCCAGACGTCGCTGACGGCTCCCGGCTTTTCCAGACTGTCAAAGCTTACCCGGTAGTACCAGGTGCGGCCTGGCAGCAGGCCGTTCAGTAAGGTCTTGGCATTAAAATCATTGGGTGCCAAAGCCGCGCTGCCGACGAATTCAGTCAGGGTAGAGAAAGTCTCATCAGCGCTTACCTCAACTTGCATCAGGGCTGGTCTGTCGGTACGGCCCCAGATTACGGCACCGTCATAGCTTACGTCACCGGCGCTGATGCCAGTAAGTAGCCTTGGGCGCTGTGGATCGGCTGACAGTGCAAATATTAAGGGGCTGGCAGAAAGCCCTGTGGTCAAAATACCTAGTTTTATAAAGTCCCGTCTTTGCACGTTATTTACCTGATATATATAGCTTTACGCTGATTTTAACCTGAAATCGTGGCAATACTGTTACCAGCGCTTTCCAGTTTCGGCTGATGGGGCAAAGTATGTGTTGCATAGCCTGGGTTCTGTTCCGGGGCGAGTTTCGTTATTATCCGTGCCCGGTTTTATTCCTGCCTATGGCTGATATGCTGCTGCTGATTGATAACTACGATTCCTTTACTCATAACCTGGCTCGTTACTTTTCCGAGCTGGGTCAGCAGGTTATGGTAGTTCGTAATGATCAGATTGATATAACCGGAATAGAGCAACTAGCGCCGGATTATCTGGTGATATCACCTGGACCTTGTACGCCCAACGAGGCGGGGATCAGTTTACAGGCCATTAAGTATTTTGCCGGACGAATTTCCATACTGGGAGTTTGCCTTGGCCATCAGGCTATTGGTCAGGTGTTTGGCGCCAAGGTAGTAAGAGCCAGCCAAGTCATGCATGGTAAAACCTCAGCGGTGGAACATACAGATTCTGCTCTGTTTCGCGGTATCGACAGCCCTTTTGTCGCTACCCGATATCACTCTTTGGTGCTCGATTGGTCAAGTATTCCTGCCGAATTTAACGTCACTGCCTGGGTCGAAGAGTGGGATGGGCAACGCACGGCAATGGCGATTGAACATAAGACGTTGCCCTTACATGGTGTGCAGTTTCATCCTGAGTCGGTTCTGACAGAAGCAGGTCATTGTATTTTGGAGAATTTTTTGCGTACTTATGACAAAAAACGCACAAAATAGTCCATTATTAGAGCATTGTTTTATACGGGAAAAACCATAGAGCCAACTCATGCAGCTGCGTTCAAGCTCCAATCTACGCCTGTTCATTCAGTCTTCCAGTAGACCGGGAAGCCCCTATTTTCTGGTTGCCAGTGCGTGGTTGTTGCTGAATCTATTGGTCTCTGGCGGTGTGAGTCTGTGGATAATTAAGCAGGCCCAGCCCATGCAGAATGCCGACTGGTTGGGTGCAAGTCTGGCTTTCGCTTCTGTGTTCGCCGTTGCTTTTATGTACTTGCTGGTGAGCTTAATACTGCTTAAGCCTCACATTAAGTCTAATGTGCTGGTGGGATTACTGCTTTTGCAACAGTCGCGCTATTTGGATGGTTTGGAACAGGTATTGTTGCTGAACGGTGATGGGTTGGGTTTGGCTGAAGACCTACTTTTTCTGCTTGGCGCCATCGTTTTGGCGATCGGTGTAACCTTGTGGGTTATGTTGACTTATCGTCAGGCCACTTTGGATAAACTGACCCGGGTGCATAATCGCCGCCATTTCGAAAAGGCGTTGCAGCAGCATTTGCAATCAAAACGTCAGGAAGCCTTAGATAGCTGCTTGCTGGTGTTGGATTTGGACAACTTTAAGCGCATCAATGATGGCTTTGGCCACTCCATGGGAGATATGGTGCTCAGACGTCTTGGCGATGTGCTCAGACAATGCGCCCGAAGAGAAGATGTAATCTGTCGCAGCGGCGGCGAGGAATTTGAAATTCTTTTGGTCAGAGCCTCCGCCGAGGCCGGAACTAAGGTCGCAGAACGCATCATGCAGCAAATAGCTGCCGCAACGCCTGACGGACTGCCAACCCTCACTGCAAGCATGGGAATAACTATGGTGTTGCCAGACGACGATGTGGACAGTCTTAGGCGTCGCGCCGATAAAGCCATGTACATGGCCAAAGGGCAGGGTAAGGCGCAGGTTGTTGAACTTTAGATTTAGCTCAACCCGTCAGGTCTTTTCCTATATCATGCTTTTTTTTTGAAACTCCGTTACATGGGCGTTAGAACTTACTAATGACACAAGATGTCTCTCAACAAATAAGCACCAGATTCAGCCGCCTGCTGATTGGCCTGGATGCAACCAGGCAGGACGCGTTGGAAGACAAGGATGTTGAGTTACCGGACTTTCTCGATCAGGATCGTGATGGCCGGCAGTTATTGCGCATTGAGAAACAAGCGCAACGGGATAAGAAGCTAAACGAGCGTTACTACCAGAATTTTCTGGAGAAGTTACAAACGCAGTTGAATGATGAAGTCAGAGTACGCCTCGCCGAACAATTGCAGGATACGGAGTACCTCTACAGCAAACTCATAGGTGTGCCTGCACAGTTACCTGAAGTGTTGGACATTATGTCTGTCAAAGCGGCATCCATAGGTCGTATAGAGCCCTTGGTGGCGACCATTCCCTGGTTGGTGAACGACCTCATCAAAATGGTCAACATGCCTAAGTACCGACGTACGGATAAGCAAGGCAAAGTGATCCCGGTTGAAAGTTTACGTATGGCATTGAGCTTTCTGGGCTTGGAAAATCTTAAACTGGTTATCCCTTCGCTGGTCTTTCGTCGTTGGTTGCCGCAAATTACCGACCCCTACCCGAATATTAAAGTAAGACTATGGCAACACGCCATGGGCAGTGCGCAGTCCTGCAAGAAAATTGCAGAAATCAACGGCCAGGATACCCAGGCGGCGTTTACCTTAGGCATGTTTCACGAAGTGGGGATGATCGCCATTATTCGCCTTTACTTCAGGTTGTTCGAAGAAGTTCGCCGGGATGCGTTGACTGAGGCACATCAAGCGAAAATGAAAGAAGAGCATTCAGCCTTGTCTGATGTCGTGCCTTCTGGCATAGCATTGCAAGAACTAATTGAACAACAGGCTTCACGTATTAGTTATGTGCTAATGGAGACTATGGGGTTTCGACGCCTGATGCTTGCACCTGCAATGCAAGAGGTGGTTGAGTCTGTGCCTGTCAAAGATATGCATTCCTTAGCTAAAGTGCTAATGCAAGGGCGGGGATATAATCAATACCGAATGCTAAAAGAAGCCCGCTTAATCAACATTGATGAAGCAAAGCTATTTTTGCGTAATCTGGTCATGCCTGCCGGTGCGCTGTCTGCATTGAAAGACACCGATCTGCGCCATCTCAATCTGACTTTTGACGAAAACTAAGCGCATTTCGGCCTTTCGCTATTGGCCTGTGTGAATATTTTGCTAAAAATTTTTTTTACATATTCATGCAAGCCTTGTTTCAAGGCTAGAATGCTTGGCTTGGTTCCCTATTGGTAACTAACAGCGTTGGGTTCCAAGTCAGGTTACCAACAATAGTTATTCAGAATTCCTGCAAACTTAGGCCAATCCCTTGCAGTTAGCGAGTTTCGGGCTGTTTGACAGGAAGACAGCGACAATCAGTTCTGCAATAATGGCGGCAGATTTATTCGCCATTGCCCTTCTAACTCTGCAAAGCGAGAGGTATTAAAGAATGAAAGTGACCAGAGCATTATTCGACGACGTTATGGCCCCCAACTACAATCCAGCGGCCATGATCCCCGTACGTGGACAAGGTTCACGTGTCTGGGATCAGGAAGGTGTCGAATATGTGGACTTCGCAGGCGGTATCGCGGTTAATTCGCTGGGACACTGTCATCCTGCCATGGTAGCGGCGCTGAAGGAGCAAAGCGAAAAGCTTTGGCACTTGAGCAACGTGTTTACCAATGAGCCTGCTCTGCGCTTGGCCAAGAAGCTTACTGATGTCACTTTTGCTGAGCGAGTTTATTTTGCTAACTCTGGTGCCGAAGCTAATGAAGCCGCGCTGAAGCTGGCTCGTCGTTGGGCACTGGAACATTATGGCGAAGACAAATCTCAGATCATCGCCTTTAAACAAGGTTTCCACGGTCGCACTTTCTTCACGGTGACCGTTGGCGGTCAACCGGCCTACTCAGATGGATTTGGTCCTAAGCCAGCCGCTGTTGAGCATGCCACTTACAACGACCTGGACAGCCTGAAGGCCCTGATTTCCGAAAAGACCTGTGCCGTGATGCTTGAGCCCCTGCAGGGTGAAGGTGGAATCATCAGCCCCACATCTGAGTTTATTCAAGGGGTGCGTGAGCTGTGTAATAAGCACAACGCATTGATGATTTTTGACGAAGTACAGTCCGGCGTAGGCCGCACTGGTGAATTGTATGCCTACATGGGATTGGGGGTAACACCTGATATCCTGACGACAGCTAAGGCCTTGGGCGGCGGTTTTCCTATCGGTGCTATGCTGACTACCAAAGACATTGCAGCAAGTCTTAAAGTCGGCACGCATGGCAGCACGTACGGCGGTAACCCACTGGCCTGCGCGGTATCCGAAGCCGTACTGGACATTGTAAATACCAGTGAAGTACTGGACGGTGTGAAGCGCAAAGAGCAACTTTTCCGTGATGGCCTGGCCGCTATCAATGCCAAGTATGATGTATTCAGCGAAGTGCGTGGCAAAGGACTACTTTTGGGCGCCGTGTTGAATGAAAAATATCAGGGGCGCTCCAGAGATTTCCTGGTGGCCGCGGTTGCCGAGCAACTGATGTGTTTGGTGGCTGGTGCTAACGTGGTACGTTTTGCGCCTTCTTTGATTATCCCCGATGAAGATATTCAGGAAGGTTTAGCGCGTTTCGAGCGCGCTGTCGCTAAGGTTGTACAAGGATAAGTCGCTGACCGCGGAATAGATTTTCGCTAAATCAGCCAAAGATATCGGCCGGTGCGCAGTCAGGCGCCGGCTTCTACCTACCGGGTATCCGGTTCCCAAACTCTTTTTTAACAGACCGCCTCAGAAATAGCGGAGTAAGCGACTATGATGGTGATTCGCCCAATCCAAGCCAGTGACTATGCGTCACTGCATGATATTGCCGTGGAATCTGGCATTGGTTTCACGTCTTTACCGGTCAATGAGACCTTACTGCGTAATAAGATTACTTGTTCTGAAACTTCCTTTGCACAAGACGTCAAAGAGCCAGGTGATCAAGGTTATCTGTTTGTTATGGAAGATACGCTCACCGGTCAGGTGGTCGGCACTAGTGCAATTCAGGCCTCAGTGGGAGTGGATGACGCGTTTTATCACTACCATTTAAGCAAGGTGGCACATGCTTCCAGGGAACTGGATATCTACAATCTGGTGGATATTCTGACCTTGTGTAATGACTATACCGGCGTGACGGAGATTTGTACCTTATTCCTGCGAGAACAGGCGCGCAGGGGGAATAATGGTCGCTTTTTGTCCAAGTTCCGTTTCTTGTTCCTCAAAGAACATGCCGAGCGCTTTGCTGAAACTGTGATTGCTGAGATGCGTGGTGTATCCGATGAAGATGGCAATTCACCGTTTTGGCAGTGGCTTGAAGAACACTTTTTCTCAATGGACTTTCCCACCGCAGATTATCTGACAGGGATAGGCCAAAAAGTGTTTATTGCTGAACTGATGCCTAAATACCCTATTTATGTCAATCTACTCAGTAAGGAAGCCCAGGCGGTGATTGGCAAGGTACATGACAAGACTCGCCCAGCATTGCAATTGCTGCAGTCAGAGGGGTTCCGTAATCGTGGATATGTAGATATCTTTGACGCCGGTCCTACGGTAGAAGCTGATTTAGAACATATTCGTACCGCTCGTATCAGTCGCAAGCTGGCTGCCGCAACCGGTGATCCAGAAGGAGCCAAATTGCACATGGTGATAAACACCAAGCTGCAAGGCTTCAGGGCTGTGTTAGCGCCTTTACAGGTCAGCAAAGATGAACAGCGGGCCATACTGTCCCAGGCCGCGATGACGGCCTTGCAAATTGAAGAAGGCGATCAGGTGCGTTTTGCGCCCTTGTTGCTTAAGGGGTAAGAATGAGTAAAGCACAATTTATTGCAGGTCAGTGGCTGGAAGGCCAAGGCCACCCAATGACATCTGTCGACCCTGCGAAAAAGCAGGTCATTTGGCAAGCCAGTTCAGCCACTGCTGAGCAGGTTGACCAAGCAGTGAAAGCTGCGCGCCAGGCTTTTCTGCCCTGGTCTGAGTTTAGTTTTGAAGAGCGGTTAGCCTTTGTGAAGCGCTTCGCCGAGTTGCTGGGTGAGCATAAAGACGAACTGGCGTTGGTGATTGCCCGTGAAACCGGCAAGCCGTTATGGGAAACCGCCACTGAAGTGGCCGCTATGATTGGTAAAGTGGCAATCTCCGAGCGCGCCTATCAGGAAAGAACTGGTACGGTAGAAAACCCGATGCCGCAGGGGCGGGCTTTTATTCGTCATAAGCCGCACGGCGTAGTCGCAGTGTTCGGGCCCTACAACTTCCCCGGTCATTTACCTAATGGCCATATTGTTCCTGCGTTGCTGGCCGGTAATACCGTGATTTTCAAACCCAGTGAACTGACCCCAATGGTGGCACAGAAGACCCTGGAACTTTGGGAAAAAGCCGGAATGCCTGCCGGTGTAATCAACCTTGTGCAGGGTGAAGTGGAAACAGGTAAGGCGTTAGCCAGCCACACTGGCATCGATGGCTTATTCTTTACCGGCAGTTCGCGCACCGGCAAGTTACTGCATGAGCAATTCGGTGGTCACCCCGGCAAGATCCTGGCGTTGGAAATGGGCGGCAACAACCCTCTGCTAGTCAAGGATGTGTCAGATATTGATGCTGCGGTACATGATATTGTGCAGTCGGCTTTTGTGACTTCCGGGCAGCGTTGTACCTGTTCACGTCGTTTGTTTATCGAGCAAGGGCCACAGGGCGATGCCATTCTTGCCAGGCTGCTTGAGGTTACCCGCCAGATACAGGTGGGTGATTACGATGCGCAGCCGCAGCCGTTTATGGGAGCGATGATCTCTGCCCGAGCCGCCGCCCAGATGTTGGTGGCACAGCAACAATTGTTGGATTTGGGTGCGACTTCTCTGATTGAAATGCAGCACCTGGATACCGAATCAGGCTTCGTCACGCCGGGCATCGTTGATGTGACGGCTATTCTCGACAAAATGCCGGACGAAGAGCACTTCGGCCCTCTGCTGAAAGTGATTCGCTACAGCGATTTTGATCAAGCCATTGAGCATGCCAATAACACTGTATTTGGTTTGTCGGCGGGGTTACTGTCTGATGATGCCGAACTTTATCAGCACTTCTTCCGTCGCATTCGTGCCGGTATTGTTAACTGGAACCGCCCGATTACCGGTGCCAGCAGCGCAGCGCCCTTCGGTGGTATAGGTGAAAGTGGTAATCATAGAGCCAGTGCTTATTATGCCGCGGATTACTGCGCTTATCCGGTGGCGTCGGTTGAGTTAGAGAAGTCGGTTATGCCTGGCGCATTAAATCCCGGTTTGACATTCTGAACCTCTATTTAAAAAGGCACCATCTGGTGCCTTTTTAATTTCCACTAATTGTATTAATCGTATTTATATGATTTAAATCAAGACAACACATCGGCTATCGGGATATGCTAGTAAAGTAATCTCGAATTCTGCCTGTTTTTTGTTCGCGTTTACCGTATAATACGCCGCCGCAAATTGCCGCTTGGCCTGCTAGGTTTTGAAGACCGCTGGCCTGAAGCATTGAATTTACGATTTTCAATCCCCTTAGGACTGAGTAAGAAGCATCATGCACAATAACGTAGAGACCCTATTTGCTAACCTATGGCAAGACTATGTTGCCATGACCCCATCCGCCCTGAAAGTTCACCAGTTGTTGGGTGATGGCGATGAATTGATTAACGATCATGTCGCGTTTCGTACCTTCAATATCGACAAGGTTGGCCTTGAAAAGCTGGCAGCTCATTTCCTGGCCCTGGGCTATGAAGAGAAAGGGCAGTACAACTTTGAGCAGAAGAAACTCAAAGCCAAGCACTTCGAGCATGCTGATGAAACTAAACCTAAGGTCTTTATCAGTGAATTGCTGGTAGAAGAGTTCTCTGCACCTGTGCAGGCCATTATTCAAAAGATGGTTGATGCTGTTCCTGCAGAAGCCGTGAATAAAGAGAACTTCTTGTACTCTGGTACCCACTGGCAGGTGAGCAGTGAAGAATACCAGACGCTGTTGAGCGAATCTGAATATGCTGCTTGGGTATCCGCCTGGGGATTCCGTGCCAACCACTTTACCGTTAGCCTGAACCACCTGAAGCATTACACTATGCTGTCAGACGTGAATGAAAAGCTTAAAGAAGCGGGTTTTGAACTGAACACCTCTGGTGGTGAGATCAAAGGTGGCCCGGAAGTTCATCTGGCTCAGTCTTCTACCATGGCCGATAAGATGGAAGTGCGTTTCAGTGATAAGAGCTTGGTTATTCCCAGCTGTTTCTATGAATTTGCCCAGCGCTTTCCGCTGCCAGACGGCAAGCTGTATACAGGTTTTGTTGCCGCTTCAGCGGACAAGATCTTTGAAAGTACCAATGTGGGTATGTAATCCCGCCTAAATTGTATAAATAAGCCCGCTTTTACGCGGGCTTTTTATTGGTATTATCATAGTAACTGCTATTGTTTAGCTTAAGCGGCAAATCGGAGCGTGTATGAGCAAGTTGATTGCATCGGTGGATCAGAGAACCAATATTGTTGGCCAGAACCGATTGGAGTTATTGATCTTTCGTCTGATTGGCGAACAGCCCTTCGGCATTAATGTTTTTAAAGTCAGAGAAGTATTGCAGTGCCCTGAGCTCACCGAGATGCCAGGAGCCAGTCCATGTGTTAGAGGTATTGCGCATTTGCGAGGTGTACCTATTACCGTGATCGACCTGAGCGAAGCAACTGGTGGCAGGCGTATTGAAGATCTCAAATCTGCCTTTGTGTTGGTGACTGAATATAACCGCACGACTCAAGGTTTTCTGGTTGGTGGTGTTGATCGCATTGTGAATATCAATTGGGAACAAATTATGCCTCCGCCCAAGGGGGCGGGTGCCAATCACTATCTGACCGCTGTTACCAAAGTCGACAATAAGCTGGTGCAGGTCATCGACGTCGAGAAAGTCTTTGCTGAGATTTCACCTATTGATGAAGAAGTCAGTGAAGATGTGAAAAAGCAGGTTACCGACATTGACCTCAGCAGTATGACCGTCTTGGTTGCCGACGACTCGTCGGTGGCTCGTAACCAGGTTAAGCGCGCGCTGTCTTCCATTGGTGTGAACGTGGAACTCGTCAACGATGGTCGCCAGGCCTTGAATTGGCTGGAAGATAAGGCCAGAGAAATGGGCGGCGATATTACCGCCAAGGTGCCTTTGCTGATTTCGGATATTGAAATGCCGGAGATGGATGGTTATACCCTGACGACCTCGGTTAAAAACCATCCCGACCTGCGTAAGGTTCATATTATTCTGCATTCTTCCTTGAGCGGCGTGTTTAACGAGGCAATGGTACGTAAAGTCGGCGCTGATCAGTTCATCGCGAAGTTCCATCCTGATGAGCTGGCATCTGCGGTAAGAAAGTGGATGGCAGAGCCTTAAATAAGGTGAGTTACACCTTTAAAAGCCCACAGATAGTGGGCTTTTTTTGTATTTGTCCTGCGCATAAAGTCATTGAACCGCCTTTGCGGGTAATTGGACAAGCAGATGGTTTCACCCTAGGGCATGCTGATATAAGGTAAGCGTTGGAATTATAAAAATACACAGAGGGCAAAATGGCAAGATGGGGACTGTGGCTGTGTTTAATACTCAGCCCACTGGCGAATGCCGCCGGTATTAAAGATTTCACCAAGGGGATGGAGTTACGCCAGGGCTACTTCGACTTTTATTACCAGACCAGTGAAGACAAGCTTTATTTGCTGGTGGACAAAGTGGAACAGCCATTTATTTTTCAAAGTTCACTGCCTCGCGGTATGGGATCTAACGACATAGGGTTAGACCGGGGCCAACTGGGCGAAACTCGTCTGGTGCAATTTGAACGTTTCGGCAACAAGCTGCTGCTTAAGCAACTCAATACCTATTACCGTGCCGACAGCAATAACCTTGCTGAGCGTGCCAGCATTGATGAAGCCTTTGCCACGTCGGTATTGGCAGGGTTACCTATTGTGGCCAGCGATTCAGGTAAGTGGCTGGTGGACTATACGGCTTTTCTTTTGAGTGATATCCATCAGATTGCCCCACGGCTGGATCAGCAAAAACAGGGCACCTACAAGCCCGATGCTAAACGCAGTGGCATCTATCTGAATCGTTCCAAGGCATTTCCTCTGAATACTGAGCTGGAAGCCCTGGTTACTTACGTTGGCAATAAGGCGGGGGAGTATGTGCGTCAGGTTACTCCTGAACCAGATGCCATCAGTGTGCATCTTCATCACTCGTTGATTGCCTTGCCTGAGGCGGGATACCAGCAACGTGAATTCCACCCCTATTCCGGGTACTGGAAAGTGGAGTATATGGATTATGCCGCCGCTATCGATCAGCCTATGGTGAAACGTTTGCTACCCCGTCACCGCCTGCAAAAGAAAAATCCTGATGCAGCAGTGAGTGAAGCTGTTGAGCCTATCGTTTACTACCTTGATCCAGGTGTGCCGGAACCGGTGCGCACCGCCTTATACGAAGGGGCCATGTGGTGGAATTCGGCGTTTGAACAGCTCGGATATAAAGATGCGTTTCAGGTTAAAGATCTGCCCGCCGATGCTGATCCCATGGATGTGCGTTACAACGTGATTCAATGGGTGCACCGAGCCACTCGTGGCTGGTCTTATGGTGCTGGTGTAACCGATCCCAGAACCGGCGAGATCCTAAAAGGCCATGTTACTTTGGGTTCGCTACGTGTACGCCAGGACTTCTTAATTGCCTCTGGCCTGACGGGACCCTACAGCGGTGAACAAGCCGATATTGAGAAGCAAAAGGCCATGGCCTTGGCACGTATTCGCCAATTGTCAGCCCATGAAGTGGGGCATACTATTGGTTTGATCCACAACTTTGCTGCCAGTGCCAATGGCCGCGCATCGGTGATGGATTACCCTCATCCGTTGGTGACGCTACACAACAATCAAGTCAGTTTAGAAAATGCCTATCGTGAAGGCCTTGGTGAATGGGACCACTATGCTATTCAGTATGGCTACGGTGATTTCAGCAAGGCTCAGCTTGCCAAGCTGGTTGCCAAAGCTAAACAAGATGGTCTGGAATACATGGCGGATGCCGATGCCCGGCCGGCCGGTGGTGTCAGCGCCATTGGTCATCTGTGGGATAATGGCAAAGACCCTGTCGCTGAGCTTATGCGTTTGGACGAGGTTCGCCGTTTTGCCTTGCACAACTTTGGCTTGAACAATATTGCCCATGGGCAGCCGTTATCCAGTCTACAGGAAGCTTTGGTACCTATTTACCTGTTACACCGATACCAGGTGGAGGCCGTGAGTAAATTGGTGGGCGGCGCCTTCTATGAGTACGAACTAAAGGGCGAACATACCCAGCCTAAGGGTTTCAAATGGGTTTCAACCGAGCAGCAACAACAAGCGGTGCAGGCTCTGCTGGCCACTTTGACACCTAAGTTTTTGGCCTTGCCGGACAGTCTGCTGGCGCTGATCCCCCCTAAGGCTTATGGTGACAGCGATGGCAGGGAAAGTTTCAAAGGCCGCACCGGTCTGGCTTTCGACCCCTTGAGCGCGGCGGAGGCATCAGCCAACCATACCTTGTCTATGTTGCTGCATCCTTTGCGATTGAACCGTCTGACCAGTCAGGGGCAACTGGATAGCACGCTAAGCACCTTGTCTGACGCTGTGATGAAGAGTCGAAATCAAAAAGGTCATGCGCTGCTTATCCAACAGCGGGTCAGGCATGTGGCTTTCTATCAGTTGATGAACAGCCTTACGCATGCCGAGTTATCGCCTGAGGCCAGAGCCGGTCTGTATCAACATATGCAAGCACTGAACGAGTGGCTGGATAAGCATGATAAAGATCCAAATCTCAAACTGCTGCATCAGCAATGGCAGCAGTTTGAGGATAGTGGCGAATGGAAACCAGTATTTAAACCTTTGGCGCTGCCGCCAGGATCTCCCATCTGATTTACCTGGGCCGGTTTTAAGCCGGCCCTGTCTGCCACAAATCCTTTATTTTTGTGTCACTAAATGAGTTGTTGAGGGGGCAACCTCTACAGTATTGATGGTTTGGATCTGAATCCACAATAAAGCCATGAACCGCCGCAACGGCATCTTCGTTACTACTCTTTTGAGGTCAGTTCGGTCTTGTCTTCGGTTAAGTCTTGGCCAGGTAAGTCATTGCAAACTTTGCAATACATACCTTTGCGGTAATAGTAAAGGCGGGTGCCGGCAAATATGGCAAGGCTGATCAGGGACCACAGCAAACCAAAACTTAGCGCGTAATCCCAGCTTCTGCCTTTCAGATATTGAATGCCGCTCAGTAAGGCGAAAAGTATGGGAAAACCCAGTAAATATTGAATAAACCACTTCTTAATCGGCATAAATTTCAGCTCCGTTTTTACATCCATGAGTTTGTATGGGCTGGTATCTGAAAACATTTAACCTTGACCAGTATCTATTACAAAACGCACAGCTACAAGGGAGCCGATGTGCAATGAATCAGCTGTGATTTTTTTCATTTGCCAGTATGCTAACAGCACTTTTGCTCTGGTGTTGTTTATGCCATGTCTGACTTAAATGAGGTCTTTGATTTACTGAAAACCCTGATCCGTGAACCTAGTGTGGTGGGCGCGGAGCATAGCTTTTTCCGGGTACTGCAACGGGAGCTGGAAGAACGTGGTGCTCAGGTAACCTGGTATGAAGGGGTACTGGTGGCACAGGGTAGTAAGCCATTCTCAGCCATGTTCTCCGCGCATATTGACCGACATGGATTAATTTGTACTGGCCCTAACGAATTTCAGTATGCCGCTTTTGTGGCGGGCAATCGTTCGGATTTGCTAGGTAACTCGGTCTCCGAGCAATTAATTAATAAAATTGTCGACCGTTTCGATGCCACGCCGGTAATGGCCTACGAACCTTGGTCAGGTGCTTATCGTGGTAAAGGGCGCATTGCGAAAAGCTATGTGTGTGAGCGGCGTAACAACTTGATTTTCACTCTGGAAGGCATGGAACATCTGGTGGCTGGTACGCCGGTGGCCTTTGCTGACAAGCTGAGCGTAAAAGAGGACACCATCAGCGGCCAACTCGATAATGTGCTGACTGCTGCGTTTTTGGTGCATTTATTCAGTCTTGGTTTTCAAGGCACGGCATTTTTCACCGCTCAGGAAGAGGCAGGTAAAAGTTGGCGCTATTTACTGGAGTGGTTCAGACGCTTTGGCAGCACAACCAACCGTCTGATTGTGGTAGACACTAGCCCCTATCCAGATCGTGATGAGGCGGATAAGCAGCAATTGGTGTTACGCCATAAAGACGCTAACGCCGAGTTTGACGCTTTACTTACCGAACAGCTTCAGGCTATTTGTGAAGTTTACGGCCATACCTGCAGCTATAAGGATGAGTACATCGACCAGAAGAATGCTCAACTGCTATTGCAGGGGCTAACACCGCAGTCCTACGGCAGTACCGAAATGGGACGGATTATTGCCGCTTCTAATGGCATGGTTACAGGCTCCACCCTGCAAATACCTACCACTGGCTACCACACCATGGAAGAAACGGCCTCGATTGCATCCTGTCAGGCATTTCTTACCGTGTTAAAGCGCATTGCCGAAGTACACTGAGCATAAGGGAAAAACCATGTTGAGATTACCCACTATCGCCCTATCCATATTGACCGTGCTCTGCTCGGCAAAGGTATTGGCCCTGGATTGGCAAATACAAAGCTTACCCAACACGCCGTCTTTACGGGCCAGTAGTGCCAATTTTGGTCAGCTTTGGGTGGCGGGTACCCAGGGGCAGGTTTATAAGAGTCTGGATGCGGGAAATACCTGGCAAGCTGTGGCTATTTCCTCTGAGCCTGAGGGAGATATTCGCGACTTACAGCAATTTGCCGACGGCAGTGTACTGGCCATGACGGTGGGACCTGGTCAAAGTTCAGGTTTGTACCGCAGCACTGATGGTGGATTGAGTTGGCAACTGTGGTTGCAAAATGAACAGGCTGAAGGCTTTTTTAACGCCATCGATTTTTGGGATCAGAACCAGGGTTTGCTGTTTGGCGATCCCGTGGATGGTTTTTATGTAGTAATGAAAACCGCGGATGGTGGTAAATCCTGGCGACGTATTCCGAAAGCGCAGTTACCGGCCATACTCGACAAGGAAGCAGCTTTTGCTGCCAGTGGTAATACCCTGAAAATTCAGGACAAAGATAACGTCTGGATCGCTACCGGCGGCTTTTCAGCGTCGGCCTATCATTCCGATGATGGGGGCGAGCACTGGCAGCGTGTTTCGCTACCTATACATCAACTGGGGCAAACCGGCGGCGCTTACGCTATAGGTTTGAATAGCAATAATGAAGTATTTGCCCTGGGCGGTGATTTTCAGGACAGACCGGGCAAGTATCCAAACCTGGCAAAACTCACTGCGCAAGGTGCGCAACGGTTGGATGCCGGTGAGAGAGGGCTGCGCACGGCGATGGCCTGTATTGAAGCAATTTGCCTGGCAACGGGTAAGACAGGTACGGATATTTCCTATGATCACGGCATTAGCTGGCAGGCATTTTCTGAACAGGGTTTTTATACCCTGGCAGCGGATAAACAGACTTTTGTCGGAGCTGGTCATGATGGTCGGGTAGGGATACTAAACCTCAACCAACTCAAACCTCAACGATAACTCCCCTGCAAGATAGGGTTTATCTAAAACAGGGCGCCCACAAGGCGCCCTGATAGCGCTTAGTTTAGCGGTGGCGGACGGCGTTTCTGGCTACTCTGCTCGTAACCAAAAGCGGCTTCTATCAGCACCGGCTCTGACTTAGCTGCGCCGAAAAAGCTCATTCCTACAGGCAAGGCCGGGCTGCCCGGTACCTCAACAAAGCCCATGGGGATAGTAATATGTGGGTTGCCAGCCACGGCTGCGGCGGAGCTGGCCGCGCCCAGATAGTGATCGCCATTGATATGGTCGGTTTTCCAGGCTGGTCCCACTGTCGGTGCTATCAGTAAATCCAGTTTATCCTTGGCCAGCAACGCATCTATACCTTCCGCTCCGGCCAAGCGTTTAGCGCGCGCCAGCGCTTCCAAGTACTCTGCTTGTTGTTCATCAGTACGGGCTACTGCCATGGCAAAAATTTCCTGACCGAATATCGCCAGTTCCTGCTCCTGATGCTGGAGATTGGCTTCCAGCAGGTCATTCAGACTGCGGTAGGGCAGTTTTGTGGTGGCCAGATAGGCAGCCATATCCGCTTTAAATTCATGCAGCAAGATGGTGAACTCGTCATCTCCCCATTGCTCATCCAGTTCGGTATCAACCAGTGTGGCACCTTGTGCGCGCAATACCTCTAGCTGCTGCTCAAAAACGCTGTCCAGCAGAGGGTGATAACCCATCAGGCTACGCACTACACCTATACGTTTTCCGCGCAATCCGTCTTTTATAAGGTGCTGCGTAAAATCACGGCTATCTGTGTAGCTGGCAGCATCGCTGGTATCTTCGCCTGCCATGACCTGTAGCAGCAACACGGCATCGCTTAATGTGCGTGTCATGGGGCCCGCGGTATCCTGGCTGTGGGCTATAGGAATAATACCGTCGCGGCTAACCAAGCCCAGCGTAGGTTTGATACTGACAATGCCATTAATGGCTCCCGGACAAACCAGTGAGCCATCGGTTTCTGTGCCTACCGCCAGTGCGGTTAAATTAGCCGCAACCGCAGCGCCTGAACCAGAACTGGAACCACAAGTGGAAACGCTGGGGTCGTAAGGGTTTCGGGTTTGCCCGCCCATTGCGCTCCAGCCTGAACTAGAGCGGGTGGAACGGAAGTTTGCCCATTCGCTTAGGTTGGCCTTACCCAGGATGATGGCACCCGCTTCGCGCAGCTTTTTTACTAAAAACGCATCGTCGGCGGGCAGGTTATCCTGGAAGAGCACGGAGCCGCCGGTATTGGCTACCCCAAAGCTATCAATATTGTCTTTGAGCAGCACCGGAATACCATGCAGAGGGCCGCGGATTTTTCCTGCCTGTCGTTCTTTATCCAGGGCTTTGGCTTGTGCCAGGGCACTTGGGTCAACACTGATCACAGCGTTCAGCTGTGGCCCCTGATCATCCAAGCGTTGGATACGGGTCAGATAGTATTGGACTAATTGTTCAGCCGTTAAGGTCCCCGCTGTCATTTGCTTTTGCAACTGAGCGGTATTGGCTTCTAACAAATCAGGTGCTGAAGGTGGCGTAGCGGTGCAGGCACTCAGGGTAAGTGCCAGTGCGGCGATTAGGCTGACGAAGCGCACTATGGTTCCTTAACTATTTGATTTATAGGAACTACAGTAAACCTGATCTGGTAAAAAGATGCTAGCCTTTGGCTCGCTTTTCACCCACAGGGATAGGGCTGGAAAGGATGCAATGTAGCGATATATTGACGCACAGGCTGAGCCTGTGCGCCATCCATTTTGCTAGCGGCGGCGCGAAGATCTGCTAAGGCCAAGTAGGCCGCCCAGGATTAATAGCAATGAAGCCGGTTCAGGCACTTCCATACGTCCACCCTGACCTACAATAATTTGAATTTCCGTTCTGGCCAGCTCCTCTCCTGCTTTGGTCATAGCAGACAAGAAGATATTGTAAGTACCGTCTACCTCAGGATTGAAGCCTGGAATATACCAATGAGGTTTCCAGGAGTTCTGTGCCACATTGAAATCGCTAAGGTTGGTGGCATAGTCAACTTCGGCTGAGCCCAAGCCGCAATTGGTTTTGATACCGCCTCCGTTGCCTGTACTGTTATCCCCTAAGGCATGATCCCAGCAAAGAATACCCAGGCCTGGATTAGTGCCATTGATTGGGTCGAAGGTTGTATAGGTGGCTGACAAACTGGGGTTGCTGTCCAGTCCCAGCACAAAGCTTAAATCAGACAGATTGAGGTTGGTGCTGTTCTCAAAATTGGTGTTGATGGCCCATTCAAAGCTCCATACTGCAGTAGGTGATGCTTGGGTGGGGGCTACGCCGGCAGCAAAGCGGTATGTGCCATCGCCATTACTGTTGAAGGTGTTTTCTGGTTGCCCAGCCGCGTTATGGCGTAACTTGCCGCGTAAACCCAGTTCAATACCGTTTTGCTGATCCAGGGTAAAACTGCCATTAGCGTTACCACTGCCAAAAATGACGTCTGGTGTTACGTTGCCGTTGTAAATAATGCCGGCATAGGCACCACTTGCGACCAGCATTGATGCGGCTGCAAGTGCGTTTAACGTTGTCTTATACATTGTTATTCCCTTTAGGTAATCGAATATGCAAAGTTGCCATCCAATCCTGCTTTGCTCTTGCAAAACAACCTCCTGGGAGTTTGGCCAGCCATAGTAATGGCGCGCGTCCGTGACCTGTTTTTTGTGGCGCTACTAAGCATAAACGCCACAGGAGGAGTTCTAAGCAATAACTATACCTGAAACAATAAATGCATAAATTTCAATTGGATAGGTTTTTATTTTGATGTGCTTGTTGGATAAATGTTAAATAGTTGGACGGTGACGCGCCGCGAATAATGCGGCGCCGGGATTGAACTATTTAGTGGCCAACTGGCGCTGCCCCTCAAGGCCCATGGCCAGGAGCAGCGGTTCCTGTTGCTGTTGTTGGATAAAATCCTGTTTGTTTTGCAGGTTATGCCACTGGTGTTTAATCAGTACTTGCGCTGTTGCGCCTCCCAGGGTGGCGCCAGGGCCGAGAATAATCAGCTTATCCGGGGCAAACTCTTTAATCGCCACTTCGATGGCCTTGCTGTAGTCATAAGGCGCTACCACTTGGGTGTCCAGTGTGTATCTATGCAAAGCCGCGGTGTCAGTGCTATGGGGTTGCCAGATGCGTCCCTCACCATCAATCAAAGGTAACTGTGGCCGTTTAAATAAACGGGCCGGTAATTGTTCAAAGGCTTTTTGCGAAACGGACGCCAGCAACGGAGTATGAAAGGCCGCGTGGTTATACAGGCGCATGGGGTAACGGTCCTGCAACCTGGGTAAACGCTGCTCTATGGCTTTAAGGCCAGCCTCGTTGCCACCAAGCACCAGATAGCCGCCAAGCCAGATAGAAGGGTAAACTTCGCAGCCTGGCAGCTGATTAGCTTCTTCCATCCATTGCATGATTTGCACTTTCTGCGCACTGTCTTCATGCCAATTGTCGTCGCTGATGGGGTAGATCATCTGGCCGCCAATCACACCGCCGCTCATCATCGAACCCATAGTGTTGATCAGTTCAATGGCACCTTGTTCATCAAGTGCATCGGCCATAGCCAGGGCGATATACCAGCCCATGGAATTTCCGGTAACGGCAACAATGTCATATTTATCCCTGTCGATGGCGGCGAAGTCGCCACGGGCGCAGGCGTAAATCAGGGCTGAGGCATTTTCGCCAGCCGTATGCACGGGCAGCTTATAGGCAGGCATGGCGTCCAGTTCGGTTACACTTGGCTGTCCCTGGGCCTGCCGATAACGGTCAATCACATCCAGCATGGCCTTTTTGTCACTGTGATAACGACTAAGATAGCCAAGCTCTTCTTTGTTGTAGGTGCCTCGGCCGGGGCAAATGACCACGGCTGTTTGTTTGGTCATCAGCTTGCCTCTCTTATGGTTTTGTTAAGCATGCTAAGGGCGGCATCAACAATGTCCTGGGTTTTGGGCAGGACTTCATAGCTGGCGCTACCTAAAGGGATAAAGCAGTCTTCGGCACAGACCCGCTGAATATTGTGCATCCCCGCTTGGTTTTCGCTCAGCATGGTTACCAGTGCTTCACTGATGGACGCGGTTTGCCGGCATTCATCCACTATCAATACCTGCTGGTGGCCGGCAACCTGCTGCAAAATGGCGTCTTGATTCAGGGGGGCTAACCAACGTAAATCAATCACTGTGCATTGGATACCTTGCTCAGCCAGTTGCCTCTCGGCCTGGCGACTAAGGTAGTAGCCATTGCCGTAACTGAAAATACACAGATCTTTGCCACTGCCATGCACGGCGAGTTCGCCAAGGGCAATAGGTTTGGCTTCGGCAGGCGGCACGTAAGGGAATGACCACAGGTTGTCACCCTCTTCGTGCAGGTCCTTTTTCATATACAGGGCGATGGGTTCCAGAAATACCACCAGACGCTGCTCTTCCCGGGCCAGACGTACAGATTCGCGCAGCATTTCCACGGCATCGGCACCATTGGAGGGACAAGCCAGAATCAAGCCGGGAATATCGCGAAATACGGCAAAGGAGTTGTCATTGTGAAAGTGACCACCAAAACCTTTTTGGTAGGCCAGTCCGGCAATGCGGATCACCATAGGGTTGGCATACTGACCATTAGAGAAAAACGGCAAGGTAGCGGCTTCGCCCCGAATTTGGTCCTCGGCGTTATGTACATAAGCCAGAAACTGGATTTCCGGGATAGGTAACAGACCGTTGTGTGCCATACCAATGCCCATGCCCAGAATGGACTGCTCGTCCAGCAAGGTATTAATGACCCGTGATGGACCAAACTTGTCACAAAGTTTGGCGGTGACATTATATACGCCGCCTTTACGACCGATATCCTCACCACACATCACAATCTCTTTGTGCTGTGCCATTAAATCCAATAATGCCCAGTTGATCAGCTTGGCTAAGTGCTGGGGTTTAGCCAGATTGTGTTTTTCATGGGCAAACAGGCTGTCCCGTTGGGACTTGTCAATTTTTTCCAGCTTGGGCAGTTCAAGCCTGGGCGGCACAATCGAGGCCTTAATTTGTGTCGCATTGGTTAGCTTCGGCCGCGCTGCCGCCATCTCGCTGATGCGGGCAATACGGCTTTCCATTTGCAGGTACAACGCCGCAATTTGCCCGGCCGTCATCACCTTGTTGCTTAGCAATAAACTGGCACTGTGAGCGATAGGATCCTGGCGCTCTGAGGCCTCGATGGCGGCCTGGCTGCGATAGGCAAACTCTGAATCAGAGCCGGCATGGCCTAATAGGCGCACGGTGCGAACATGCAGAAACAAGGGCTTTCGGCGTTTACGCACCCAATCGGCCGCCTGCTTGGCGGTGCGATAGGTATCCAGCAAATTCAGCCCGTCGCAATAGCGGTATTCCAGTCCGGCACGATTGGCAAAGTTGGCATGAATCCAACCTTGGGGCGTGGCCGTGGAAATACCTATGCCATTGTCTTCACAGATAAATATAAGCGGCATGGGAATGGACTGAAATGCCGCCCAGCAGGCCGCATTAATGGCACCTTGTGCGGTGGAATGGTTGGCCGAGGCATCGCCAAAGCTGCATACCACCACGGCGTCATCCGGCAGTTTGGCGTCGGTGCCTAATTTTTTGTTCAGGGCAACACTGTAGGCTGCACCCATGGCTTTGGGTAAGTGTGAAGCAATAGTGCTGGTTTGCGGTGGGATAAACAACTCATGGCTGCCAATCACTTTATGCCTGCCACCTGAAATGGGATCTTCGCTACTGGCAGCAAAGGACAGCAGCATATCGTAAAGCGGCGTAGAGCCGGGTTTTTGTTTGCTACGCTGGATAGCAAAAGCGCCGCTGCGGTAATGCAGAAACGCCATATCATCAAGACGCAAGGCGGCAGCAATAGCCGCGTTTCCTTCATGCCCGGCACTGCCGATGGTGTAGAAACTCTTGCCCTGTTTTTGCATCTGTCTGGATTGCAAATCCAGATGGCGGCTCATGACCTGAGTTTCAAATAAATCCACCAGTTGGGTCTCGGTCAGGCCCGCTTCGGCCAGAGATACATCCAATACCGGTTGGGGCAGATTATCTTCTTCCAGCCATCGAAGCAGGTTATGCCTGACTATGGCGTTGCGATCCAGCATAGCAACCTCCTACTGCGCTCAGGAAAATGCCTGAAGCCCGGTTTGTGCGCGACCCAGAATCAAGGCGTGAACGTCGTGGGTGCCTTCATAGGTATTCACCGCTTCGAGGTTCATCACATGGCGGATAACATGGAATTCATCGGCTATGCCGTTGCCGCCGTGCATATCCCTGGCAATGCGGGCGATGTCCAATGCCTTACCGCAGGAATTGCGTTTAATTAGCGAGATAGCTTCCGGTGCCAGCAGGTTTTGATCCATTAACCGACCTGCTTGCAAACAGGCGAGTAAGCCCACACTGATTTCGGTCTGCATGTCGGCCAGTTTTTTCTGGACTAACTGGGTGGCGGCCAGAGGGCGGCCAAATTGCTGACGGTCCAGCGTGTACTGACGCGCGGCGTGCCAGCAGAATTCGGCAGCGCCCAGCGCCCCCCAGGCAATGCCATAGCGGGCTTTGTTTAAACAACCAAATGGGCCTTTTAAGCCACTGACATTAGGTAACAGGTTGTCTTCCGGTACAAACACATTGTCCATGACGATTTCACCGGTAATGGACGCGCGCAGGGAGAATTTGCCTTCAATTTTCGGCGCACTCAGCCCTTCCATGCCTTTTTCTAGCACAAAGCCTTTAATTTCACCGTCCAGTTTGGCCCACACCACAAATACATCGGCGATGGGGGAGTTGGTGATCCACATTTTGGTGCCGGTCAGGCGATAGCCGCCATCCACTTTCGTTGCGCGGCTGGCCATAGAGCCAGGATCTGAACCCGCGTTCGGCTCGGTCAGGCCAAAACAACCCACCCACTCGCCGGTGGCCAGTTTAGGCAGGTATTTCTGCCTTTGTGCTTCGGTGCCGTAGGCATAGATAGGGTGCATAACCAGGGAGGACTGCACGCTCATGGCGCTGCGATAGCCGCTGTCGACACGCTCCACTTCGCGGGCAATCAAGCCATAGGTGACATAGTTCACCCCTGCACAGCCGTATTCTTCGGGCAGGGTGGCACCCAGCAGGCCCAACTCGCCCAGTTCATTCATAATTTCACGATGGAAGATTTCCTGACGATTGGCTTCCAGTACCCGGGGCAGCAACTGCTCCTGACAATATTGATGGGCACTGTCGCGCACCATGCGTTCTTCTTCGTTTAATAAGGAATCCAGGGCGAGAGGATCTTGCCAGTTGAATGCGGGACGAGACATGTATACACCTGCTAATTGGTTGTTAACGGATCGATAATAGGCTGAATTTAGATAAAGCAATAGTATCAAATATCTTTAATAGCTATAGTTTGTAACTATAGCTTGTTGTGGTCTTTACTGAGGGAAAACATGGACTTGCGGGTATTGGGGCATTTTGTCGCTGTATATGAACAAGGTAGCTTTAGCGCGGCATCACGTAGCCGCTTTATTGCCCAGCCGTCACTTTCTGCGGCGCTGAAACAACTGGAAGATGAGCTTGGGCGGCCGCTATTTGTTCGTCACGCCCGTGGTGTGCGTGCCACCGATGCCGCTGAACAGCTGTACCCGCTGGCCAAACAGTTGTTGGGACAGGCGGATGCCATTCAGGCCATGTTTAGTGGTCGTCAGGTTAAAGAGCCCTTTCGTTTGGGTTTGATTAAAGGCCTGGGGGTCGCGCGTATGAGCACCTTGCTGAAGCAGTTTACGTCCACAAGAGATAGCCTGGAACTGACTCTGGTGCCACCAGAAGAGGCCTGTGATGCCCGTCTGATAACCCGCGATCTGTTGTTGCCGGGGGAGCAGTTTCTGCCTACCTGGGTAGAGGAGTATCAACTTGCGATTCCGGTAGGACATCCTCTGTCTTTATTAGAAAAGGTTTGTATAACAGATCTTGCCGACGTGGCCTTTATTCAGCGTACTCCTTGTGATGCATGGAATAGCCTGAAAACGTTGTTAAGAGAAGCCGCTGTGAGTGTGGATATCCGTGCCCGTATTCAAACCATTGAATATGCGGTGGGGCTGGTCAGTGCCGGGGTGGGATGTGCTTTGATTCCGGTTCATGCGGAGTTGCAACAACATGATGTGTTGTTTAAACCTTTGCAGGAATTGCAGTTAAACCGGGAAATTGGCCTGGCTTGGCGTCGTGATGGTGAGGTGGTACAGCTTCTCAGGTTGTTGTTAAGACCCGACAGTGTTGGACTGTGAGAAAGAATTAATAAAGGTGATCTGTTGCCGCTGGTTTGGGTATATCTGGTCGGTTGGGTAATAGCTGGGATAGTTGTCGGTTAAATTCGGAGATAAAGCGGTCATCCAGGCGTATTTTGCTGAACATGTAGTGCTGATCAGCCACATCGACCGGCCGGGGAATGATGCAAAGATCATTAAGATGCAGTCTGTCTATTTCTGCCAGCACGGTTTCCTGATCATCAATAAAAGCATCCACCCTGCCCCTTCGCAGAAGCTCAAGGCGAGAGGCAAAAGTTTCTACATGCATTAATTGTCTGGCCCATTTTGAGTCAAGAAGGCCGGCTACCTCAGGGCCGAACCAGCCGCCGCGATTGAGGGCAATTAACGTGTTCTGCTGTACCATCTCGCTGACGGTATTTAAGGCGGACGTTCTTTTATCTGCTTTTCGATAGACCAATACATTTGTCTGCTGGCGGTATGGAACTGACAATATAAACTGCGCTTGCCGTTCTTCCGTCTCTGTTGCGGCTATGGCGACATCAATACGTCCACTTAACAGGTCGTTGGTAACTCGTTTTTCAGGCAGGTGCATAATATTGAGCTTGCAGCCCATGTTGTTGAGCGCTTGACGTAACAGGTCAATATCGACGCCTGTGTATTGTCCTTGCTTGTCCTGATAGAAGTAAGGGTACCAATCACCGCTGAAAACGATACGGATTGGGTGTTGGCAGAATGTTTCACTGAATGCGGGTGAAGAGATTAGGCTTAGGAGTATTAACATGCGTATCATCAGGTTACACCGTGAATATATAAAACGG
The DNA here is from genome assembly GCF_017255015.1 of Bowmanella yangjiangensis. Lineage (GTDB taxonomy): Bacteria > Pseudomonadota > Gammaproteobacteria > Enterobacterales > Alteromonadaceae > Bowmanella > Bowmanella yangjiangensis. The sequence goes on from NZ_JAFKCS010000005.1 coordinate 68,371, forward strand.
TGCAGTTGATGCCATGTTATTGCTATGCATAACCTGGAGCCCTCTTCGCGTGACGGTTAATTATTATTCTAATTCAACATTTGCTTTCTGCCTTATTTTTAAAGGGCTGTAGCAAGTGCCTCAGTTTTTGCAGGATAGCGGAATCCATCCTTCGGCATATGAGAATGTTGTGTGGATTTTGTTATATAGGTATGAAATGGGATATCTATTCGTTGTTTTATTCAACGTCCGTTTTCTGTGGCAGGTGAATTATTTTCTGCCAGTTCCTTTTTCAGCCAGTCGCGGAACACCTTAATACGGGCAAGACGAGGTGAATCGGGGTTATGCAGAATGGAAAAGGTCGGCCCTGGCGTGATCTCAATTTCAAATGGACGTACTAATGTGCCGCGCTTTATCAGCTCACCTGCCAGTGTGCTGGTGGACAGACAGATCCCGTGACCGGCGGCCACAGCGTTAATGCTCATTTCCCAGGTAGCGACCTCCACCCAGCGCAACGCTTTGCGATTAAACTCCAACCCTGCCTGGCTAAACCAGTTTTGCCAACTAAACAAGCCTGGATCATGGCCTTCTACCAACAGGCATTGGTTAACCTGAGCCGGGTCTGTCAGTTGCATCTCGTCGGCCATGCGTTTTGAACATACGGCAAACACCGGGTCGCTAATTATCACTTCCTGACAAAGCTCGTTCCAAACGCCGTTACCTTGTCGAATCGCTATGTCGATATCGCCATGGCGAAGGTCTTCTATATAAGGTGAAGCCATCACCCGAATAGACACCTGAGGATGCTCAACGGAAAACTTCCAGAGCCTGGGCATAAGCCACATGGAGGCAAATGAGCCGGTGGTGGTCACGGTCAGCACACCGGCTGCTTCCTCGCATTGCACGGTATTAAAGCCACGCACTAGTTGGGCAAAGGCTTGCTCTACCGAATTGGCCAGGGTCTGGCCGCGTGCGGTCAGGCGCATTCTGCGACCGTCACGGTAAAAAAGTTTAACCCCCAGTCCTTCTTCCAGCGCTCGAATTTGCTGGCTTACGGCCGCCTGAGTAATGGCTAACTCATCAGCAGCCTGACGGTAACTCTGGTTTCTGGCCGCCGCATCGAAACAGCGCAAGGCGGGTAAATGTCGTAGTCTTTTGTCCATTAGTTAAACTTATCCGATACTTAAGATTTTGTCGTTCGTTATCGTTCGATAAATGTTCAATAATATCCGCGGGTTGAAACACAAAAAGGGTGCGGATTATGTTGGTTGCTACTGCAAAAGTTTCGGTAAATCATGACAGTAACAAGGCGTGTGAGCAAGCGTTAGCTTCACGTCGTGCGCGTTTGTGGCATTGGCTTGGACAAATGGCCAAAACCATGAATTATGCGCAGATGGTTAACTTCAAGTAATGTATTCGTTAAGCTGTACTTATCGATTCGGTGTGTAGACTGACTGCCTACACACCGCTTTTTTCTGCCATTAGCCTAGCTCAAGGTTGCCAGGCCAACAGCCTGCCACCGGCCAAACCAAGATACAGTACGCCATTTGCCGAGCTCAGACTGACAATACTGTCCATATCCTCCAGCATTTCTGTTACTTGTTTAATGCTCGCTTGGTGCACTGACAGCGATGGATCCAGCGGTTGATAGTTGGGGCCACCTCCCTGTTGTACATGCTTCTGGTAGTGAGTTTGACTGCTCTGGGTTTGATAACGTTTGGTTAACTCGCGGCTGCTCGGTTGATAGCTGAACAGCTCACCTGATAAGGTCGCAAAGTAGAGTTGTTCGCCCACGAGCACCGGAGTGGCAAAGATCAAATGCGGTGCGCGAACTAAATGCTCGATGTTCCCTGACTGCCTATGCTGGCCGATCAGGGCCAAGCCATCAGATAGTCCATAATAGACATGGTCCTTATGTACTATCGCCGCTGAGCCAATCCAACTACTGGCATGTTTGGTACTCCAGGCTTCACGGCCATCTTTTAGGCCTAGCTTGAAGAACCAGGTGCTGCGGCTGCCAACATACACATAGTCGCCACTGATGACGGGATTTAGGTTAAAACCCTGCCAGCCATCCCATCCGCCCAGTTCCCCCTGGGGTAAGGGGCTTTCAAGCTGCCAGAGGATAGCGCCATTTTGTGCGTTTAGGCCATACAGGTGATTGTTCCAACTGCCGACTACTACCACATCTTGAGACACCGCTGGTTGGGTATGGGTGGTGCCGGTATATTGCTGCCAAAGTCGTTGCCCGTCAGATACGCGTACGGCATAAGTGCCGGTTTGACTACCGTAATAGGCAATGCCGTTAGACAGGGTGACTGATGATCTATACCAGCTCCAAGGGTCGATAACGTTGCCTTGCCCCCAGCCCCAGCTCTCACCATTTACCCGACGAGGCCCATCTGAACTTTTGTGCTGCCAGAGCGGCAGGCCGTGCAGATTAAATGCCTGTAACCCCTGCTCGGTATGCACTAGCAGCGTCTGATTAGTAATGGCTGGTGTGCTGCGAGCCTGAGCAGATAAGGATTGTTGCCACAGGGTTTTACCCTGACGGTCTAAGGCCCATAAGGTGTTGCCATTAGCCAGATACAGCTTATCTTGGTGAGCAAGTGGAGATGCGAATACCCCTTGCTCGGCTTGTATTTGCCAAAGTTGTTTGGCCTGAACTGAAAGCGGAGCCAGTAGTGCAAATACAACTAGATACAGTGTTTTCATCAGCGTTTCCGGATTAGCTAAAACCGGCACCCTGACAAAGTCCAGCAATTAAGTCCTGAATTTCCGGCAAAGGAATCTAAAGAAAGCTTAAATTCCTTTCTAATCAATTTATTGAGAGGGGGGCTTTAACCCCAGTTGATTGAGAATTAGGTGAAAATCCGGGTGTAAGCGCAGTGGGTCGTAGTAGGGGTCAACAGCCATCCAGAGCAGCTCAATTTGTCGCGCCTGCTGTGCTTGCTGTAACCACTTGATGGCTTGTTCCGGCTGATTAGCCTTGATGGCATAGCGGGCATAAGCCAAGGGGGCGGCATAGTGGCCCAGATTATCGCTAATCTTTTGCTCAATAAACCAAGCGTAAACTTGTGTCAGGCCGCCGGCAGTGAATTGAGCACGCGTTTGACTGATTTGCTCGGCCGTAAAGCCGCTAAGCTGCATACTTTGCAAAACATGATGAAAGGCACGCTGATCCTGACCAAGATTCTCAAGGATTTTAATTGCCGAGTGATGAAAGGAAAGGTCTGGCTCGGTCAGTGCGGCAATTTTCTCTAGTTCCGACAGGGCCTGCTGTGGCTGTCTGGCAGTGTTGTAAATCCAGGCAACAACGGGAACCGCATAATATTGAGGCGCCAGGTCGATATAGCGGCGGGTCGCCAACAGAGCCGCATCATTTTCGCCCATAGCCATCAGAAACTGGGCGTATAGAAAATGCTGAATGGGGTCACGACCATCCAGCTCTATGGCCCGTTCGAATTTCTGTCTGGCCAGCCTGAAGTCCCTTTGGTGGGTGAAGTATTGCCAACCTAACTGCAATTGCACCGCGGCATTGTCTGATTCTCGTTGTTCGGCTTCTTCCAATAGTTGCATAGCTTGGTTGCGAAGCGGCGCAGCCTGTTCCAAGGAAGTATTCTCAGCCTTGAGGAGCAGTACCATAGCTTTACCCCATAAGGCACTGCCTAGCTGGGGATCCTGCTGTAGCGCCTGGTCAAATAAGCTATCAGCACGTAAAAGATGGTTATCTTCCTGCGAAAATAGCAAAAAGCGCCCCTGATTATATAAATCCTGTCCGGCCGAGGACGGCACCGCGCCCGCCACTGTTAATTGTGCCATATTTGGCCAGAACCACCACAGGAGTGGGACCAGCAGCAACAGTGGCGCAAAGTGCCACAACGGCCTTTTCTTCTCGACGGGGGTATTGGCTGATGGCAGGGCTGTTGGGGGACAAATCAGACAATAGCCTTTACCCGGTAAGGTTTTAATGTACTTGGGTGTACGTGCACTGTCTCCCAGCGCTTTACGAATATTACTGATGGCAACCGTCAATACTTCTTCGCTCACCACCTTACCCGTCCAGATATGCGCTAGCAGTTGTTCTTTACTGAGCGTTTGATTGGCATGCTGGGCCAGAAATAACAGCAGTTGCATTGGTGTATGTTCAAGCTGTCTGGTCTCGTTACCTCGGGTCAGGCTGTTTTGCGTGGGGCATACCTGCCATTCGCCCAATATGAAGTCCTGCATATAGCTTAAGTAAGATTAATTTACTTAGCATTAGATAAACAAAGCGGCCGGGGGTAAAGCCTCGGCCGCTTAAATCATTAAAAATATAGATAGTTTTAGATCAGTTTGGCTTTCTTTGGTTGGCCATATCCAGTGCCAGATCCTCAATCATATCCTCTTGTCCGCCGACCGTGCCGCGTTTACCCAGTTCCACCAGAATATCTCTGGCGCTGACGCCATGGCGGGCTTCGGCACGCTTGGCAAACAGCAGAAATGACGAATACACACCCGCATAACCCAGGGTCAGGGCATCGCGGTCAACCCGGATGGGCTGGTCCATCATAGGCACCACCAGATCCTCGGCCACGTCCATGATTTTGTACAAGTCGATGCCATGTCTGGCTCCCATGCGTTCCAGCACCGCCACTAATACCTCAAGCGGGGTGTTGCCAGCGCCAGCACCTAAGCCTGCCACTGACCCGTCAATACGTTTGGCGCCAGCTTCAATGGCGGCCAGTGAGTTGGCGACACCCATGGCAAGGTTGTGATGGCCATGAAAACCGATCTCTATGTGGCTGCCAAGCTCAGCCCTGAGCAGGCCAATTTTCTGACTGACTTCATCGGGCAACATATAACCTGCCGAGTCAGTGCAGTAAATGCAGTTCGCGCCGTAGGCCTCCATCAGTTTGGCTTGTTCCAGCAGCTTTTCGGCGCTGACCATATGCGCCATCATTAAAAAGCCAACGGTATCCAAACCAAGCTTGGCGGACAGGCCAATGTGCTGCTCAGATACGTCCGCTTCGGTGCAGTGGGTGGCTACGCGAATGGTGGATACGCCTAAGTCCTTAGCCATGCGCAGATGGTCAACGGTACCTATACCGGGCAATAGCAGTGCTGAAACCTTGGCCTGCTGCATCTTAGGGATTACCGCAGACAAGTATTCCTCATCGCTGTGGGCCGGAAAGCCGTAGTTTAGTGACGCACCGCCTAGCCCATCACCATGGGTGACTTCAATTAGCGGCATACCGGCGGCGTCTAATCCTGTGGCGATATTCACCATTTGGTCTAGGGAGATTTGATGACGCTTGGCATGCATACCATCACGCAAGCTCATGTCATGCAGGATCACGGATTTGTCTTTCAGGTTCATGCTGTTCTCCTCAGGCCTGCTTGTATTTGGCGATAAGCTCAGCGGTGTGCAGCGCCGCCGCCGTCATAATGTCGAGGTTGCCAGCATAGTGCGGCAGGAAATCTCCACGACCTTCCACTTCCAGATAAATAGACACTTTATTACCGTCAAACACCGGGCCGTTTTTCAGCCGGTAACCTGGCACATAGGCCTGGACTTTTTCCAACATAGCCAGCACGGAGTGGGTTATTGATTGTTGGTCAGGTGTGTCGGCGCATAGACAATGCACGGTATCGCGCATAATCAGCGGTGGCTCGGCCGGATTGATGATAATAATGGCCTTACCCTTGTCTGCGCCGCCCACGGACTCCACGGCACTGGCGGTGGTGCGGGTAAATTCATCGATGTTTTGGCGGGTACCTGGGCCCACCGAGCGGCTGGATACCGTGGCGATGATTTCAGCATAGCTGACCTTCTGGACCTGACTGACTGCTGCGACCATGGGAATGGTGGCCTGGCCGCCACAAGTGACCATATTGACGTTATCTAACTGGGCCGGATTCAAGGCGTTGAGATTAACTGGCGGAACACAAAATGGGCCAATAGCCGCAGGCGTCAGATCCACCATAGTGACGCCCAAAGGGTTCAGTAATTCACAGTTTCCTTTGTGGGCATAGGCTGACGTGGCATCAAAGGCGATTTGAACCCCAAGCTGCCTGACTTGCGCCAGCGCACCCGGCACGCCTTCAGCGCAGACCTGCAAGCCCAGCGCGGCGGCGCGTTTAAGCCCTTCAGAATTCGGGTCAACACCAATCATTAACACCGGCTCGATTTGTTCGCTGCGCAGTGCTTTATAGAGCAGATCAGTACCTATATTACCCGGCCCAATAATGGCGGCTTTAATTTTCTGACTCATAATGGCCTCTTGGTTATAGATGGAAAGTAGGGCTGAGCTTGCTGATAAACACCAACAATAAGGCGCCCGGCGCAATTAGCCTGGAGGTCCAGAGCCATAAACGGAACCACAGGCTCTGCTGGGTAAAACCCAGCTCATCGGCGGTGAAGCGGGATTTCAGCGCCCAGCTGACGAACAGCACCACAAAAATACCGCCCAAAGGCATGGCAATATTGGACGTGAAGTAGTCAAACAGGCTGAAGAAGGTTTTATCTGCAAACAGCGGGATAAAGCCGAGTGGATGCACATCCCCCAGCAGGTTAAAGGAAAGCGCAGATAAGACACCCAGTCCCCAGGCCACACTGCCGGCAACCAAGCAGGCTTGTCGTCTTGACCAGCTGGTTTTATTCATCAGCCAGGAGGTCGGCACTTCCAACATGCAAATGGCGGATGTCAGGGCGGCGAAAAACAGCAGTACGAAGAACAGTGCCCCTAACAAGGCTCCGGCAGGCATTTGTGCAAAGGCCACGGGCAGGGAAACAAACACCAGGCCCGGTCCTTCACTGGGATTTAAACCGAAGGCAAAAATAATCGGGAAGATGGCCAAACCCGCCAGTAAAGCGACTAGTGTGTCAGCGCCTACTATCACCACCGAAGAACGTGGAATCGATGTTTGGCGCTGCATATAAGCACCGTACACCATGAGGTTGGTCAGCCCGACACTGATGGAGAAAAACGCCTGGCCGACGGCCTCTAACACGACATTGGCGGTGACTTTGGAGAAATCCGGGGTAAATAAGAAGCGCAGCGCCTGGGTAAAATCACCAATCCAGGCGGCGTAGCCCACCAGTAGCAACAGCATGATAAACAGCATGGGCATCACCAGTTTGACTACCCGCTCAACGCCTCTTGCCAGGCCCAGTGAGGAAATGCCGATCACTAGCGCCAGAAATAACAAATGCCAGAACAGCATCAAGCCGGGCGAGGACTGTAGCTGGTCAAACACCACAGAAATCGCCCCAGGATCCATCCCCTGCATGCTGCCGCTGGCCAGTTTAAGTACGTAGGCGAGTGTCCAACCTCCGACTATGGCGTAAAACGACAACACTAACATGGCTCCTAATACCCCAAGATTTCCCATATGTCGCCACCAAGGGCTGGCACCAGACTCTTTGGCGACCGTAGCAATGGCTTGTGGTGGGCTGTTTCTACCCCGGCGCCCCACCATAAGCTCGGCAATGAGCACCGGCATGGCAATCACCAGGGCGGCCAGAATATAAATCAGCACAAAGGCGCCGCCGCCGTTGGTACCTGTGGTATAGGGAAAACGCCAGATATTGGCCAGGCCCACCGCCGTGCCGATGGAGGCCATCAAAAAAGCAAAATGAGAAGACCACATAGGGGCCTGGCGTTGGCTCATAGCAACTCCTGAAACTGACGAAAAAGTAGAGTGGCCCACGGTGTGGCGGGCCGAATTATGGCTGATCAGGTAACGGCATGGCGCTGATTAAACTGCGCTTCGCGCCAGCGCTCTTCATCCATGATAATTTTAAAGCGTTGTACCGCTTCCCAGATATCCACGTAGCTGTTGTACAAGGGCGCAAAGCCAAAGCGCAGAATATCTGGTGCGCGGAAGTCACCAATCACACCAGCGTCAATTAACGCCTGCATAATGGGGTAACCCTGAGCATGGCTAAGTGCGACCTGGCTGCCACGCTTTTCATCGTCTCGCGGGCTGACCAGTGCAAAACCATATTGACCGCATTCCTGATCGAGCAGCTCGATAAAGTAGCGGGTTAGCGCCTGGGACTTCTTGCGCAGCTCCTGCATATCCGCAGCACACATCAGGTCAATCCCCACTTCGGCCACCGCCAGGCTGATAATCGCCTGGGTGCCTGACAACATTTGGCTGATGCCCTGGCCTGGTTGGTAGTCACGATTGAAATCAAAAGGTGCTTTATGTCCCCACCAGCCGCTCAGCGGTTGCTGCACAAGGTTGTGATGGCGTTTGGCGACAAAAATAAAGGCCGGGCTGCCTGGGCCACCATTCAGATACTTGTAAGTGCAACCTACCGCCAGATCGGCATTGGCCCCATTTAAATCCACCGGCAGTGCACCGGCGCTGTGGCAAAGATCCCAGACCACCAGACAACCCTTTTGCTGGGCGTACTCGGTAATGGCCTGCATATCCAGTACTCGCCCGGTTTTGTAATGCACCTGAGTCAGGCACACCACGGCCACTTGTTCGTCGATTTGCTCGAGCAACTGTGCCTCTTCCACAAAACGGACCTGGTATTCGTCGCCCAACTGACTGAGTAAACCTTGCACCATATAGTTGTTGGTGGGGAAGTTACTGCCTTCCATAAGCACGATTTTGCGCGACGGATTGAGCTGCAGGGCAGTGGAGACCGCCTTATATAAGTTGAGTCCGGTGGCGTCGGTACAGACAACTTCACCGTCCTCTGCCCCAATCAGGCTGGCGATTTTATTGCCGATGCGATAAGGCAATTCAAACCACTGATGTTTGTTCCAACTGCGGATTAAATCCTGCCCCCATTCCTGCTCCACCACTTGTTGCGCGCGGGCTAGGGCGGCCTTGGGACGTGCCCCCAGGGAATTACCGTCCAGGTAAATTTCACCGGCATTCAGGGCAAATTGGGCCTGAAAAGGCGCCAATGGATCCTGTTTATCTAATTGTTCAAAAAATGCTTTTGTATAGGTCATTGAAATACCTGCTTGTTCTGTGAGACAGCCAGCAGTGCTGCCTTCAATGGATGATGTCATGTTAGGTATATGTATCTTTTGTTAAAAATAATAATAAATTGCCTGGTTATAATGTAATTTATATAGCTAATTGGGTTTGAACAAGGAGGAAGGGTATAACAAGGCTGGATAGTGGATGGCATTATCTGCTCGCTTTGCTGTTTTAATGCTGATGCTTGTTGGGCTGCCAAGGTTTTAAGCTTGGATAGGCTAGCAGCTGGCAAAGTGACTGTGTTGCCACAGCGGCGGTTGAAGTACTTGGATTGTTGCGGATATGTTAAATATGTTATAGCGGCGTCAAAACAAACTATTTCTATTATAGCTGGCCCTCCCTTAGGGTGAATTCAGTGCTCAGGGGAATCGTCCCCGAAGAATAATCACATCCTTGATTGGGAAGGAGCTAGCAACAATGAAGTCAACCTCAATACCCCAAACCCACCGTCGTGCCCTGGCCGTCGGTATTGCATTGGCCATGTCAGGATCGGCATTGGCGCAGGAACAAGACCAAGACGCGCTTCCCCAAGGACAGAGCAATAAAAGTGTTGAAGTGATCCAGGTTACCGCCAGGCATAAGGTGGAAAGTCTGCAGGAAACCCCCATCGCCATCTCTGCCTTCAGCGGCGACCAACTGGCCAACTCCCGCATCGAAGCCTTAAACGGTATCGCCGAGCGGGTGCCGGGTTTTCAGATGAACGTATATAACGCTGCCGAGCCTGAGCTGTTTATGCGTGGTATTGGCAGTGATATTGAAAGTGCCGGGGCTGGCGCCGCCATTGGGATCTATGTGGATGGCGTGTATATCTCACGCGGTGTGGCTGCTGCCATGGACCTGTATGATTTGGCCAGTGTGGAAGTATTACGTGGTCCACAGGGTACCTTATACGGCAAAAACGTGGTGGGCGGGGCAATCAACTTTATTACCAAAAAGCCATCAATGGCTTATCCCGAGGGTAAAGTTGAGCTAACCGCAGGTAACTACGGCTTATTACAGGCCCGTGGCTATGTAACTGGTGGGCTGTCTGACAATGTTGGTGCCAAGCTGGCGTTTAGTGCGGTAGATCGTGACGGCTTTGGCAAGAATACCCACACCGGCAATGATGCGGATACGCTGGAACGCTACAGCGTACGTGGTCAATTACTGATCAACCCCAGCGATGAGCTGGAAATCCTGCTAAGTGCCGATTATTCCAAGTCTGATTCGATGCCTACCGTGCGTCATATCAGTTACAGTGAAGGGCGCAATGCGGCCTTTATCAGTGCTGCTCCCCGGGAAGCGGACAACGAGTTTGATGGCTTTGAAGATACCGAAGTCAAAGGCTTTAGTGCCAATATCCGTTATGACCTGGATGGCATGACATTTACCTCTATTACGGCATATCGAGATAACGATTTCGGCTTTTATGAAAATGCCGCAGCCGGCATGGTGGATGACAGCCTGTTCTTTGATCCCTGGGGTGACCCGGCTAACAACAATGTAGCCGATGATGATGCCCTGGCGGCAATGCAAGTGGATGATATGTGGTACCAGCACAAGGAAGAGCAGTCCTCGCAGTTCTCACAAGAGTTCCGCCTGGCTGGTGTACATGACAAGCTGGACTGGCAGATGGGCGCTTACTATATGCGCGAGGATATCGACCGCCACGAAATGGTGAACTATTGGTTCCATACGCCCTGGGGCACAACCACCGGCAAGATTTACAACAGTACTTATGCCGTCACCGACAGTTACGCGGTATTTGGTCAGGCCAGCTATAACCTTACCGACGCCTGGCGAGTGACTGCCGGTTTACGTTGGAGTGAAGACGAAAAAGACTTCCGTTCCGTCGCCAGTGGTCGTCGCTTTGATAACTGGGACAATATGCACGGCGATTTAGACGGTAACAGGGTTGAAGGTTACGATGTCAGCACTCAAGGCTCGTGGGATGCCTGGACTCCCAGTCTGGTGGTGGACTACAAAGCCAGTCAGGATCTGTTCTTCTATTACTCCCTGGCACGCGGTTATAAGGCGGGTGGCTTCAATGGTGAAGGACCGGAAAGTGCTGAGGAAGCCTTGGCTTCTTTTGCTCCTGAGTTTGCCCTAAACCACGAACTAGGCTTTAAATCTCAGGCCTTTAATGACCGACTGCGACTCAACGGTGCCTTGTTCTTTACCAAGTACACCGATCTGCAAAGCCAGGTATGGGTTGAAACCGGACCTAACACACCAGCGGATCTGGAAGTACGCAACGGTACTGGCGAAGCGCAGGGACTGGAGCTGGAATTTACCGCGCTGCTGACCGACAACCTGACCTTAAATGGTGCTTATGGTTACATCGACTCGGAGTTTACCGACACCTTTGAGGTGGATGGCAATGACCTCAACGGCAATCGCATGCGCCGCACCCCGGAACATACTCTCAATCTGGCTGCTGCCTATGAATGGGAAACGGATCTGGGACTGTGGGCTGCCCGCCTGGATTATCAATATCAGGATGAGTATTTCTTTGATAACTCCAACGATCCACTGACCAAAGTGGATTCAGAATATACCGTCAATGCCAGCCTGCAATTGGCGTCTGTGGATGACAGCTGGCGGGTACAGCTATGGGCTAAGAATCTTACCGATGAGCAGAACATCGCCTCTACTACTGTTTATGCGGCCTGGGATAACACTGTATTTAGCTCCTATAAGGCGCCTCGCACCTTCGGTATTTCTGCCACCTATCAATTCTAAGCATTATGCATTCTCGTGTTTAAGCCGGGCCAGGCCCGGCTTCTTTTTACCTGACGGATCATCCAAACCTTTTAAAGTATTCTTGACATATAGTTATGTATACAATTAATTTGGTTTGCATTCACAAATTGTTAACCTGGAGGCAACAAGATGAATGAAAAAACCATAAGCGCCGAAAGTGGCGTGAGCACCAAGCAAAATCTCTACTACGGCTGGTGGATAGTGCTAGCCGCTATAATAGGTCTGGCTTTTGGCTACAGCGTAATCGCCATGTCCTTTGGCACCTTTATCAAAGCCTTTGAAGCTGATTTTGGCTGGAGTCGCGGCCAGATCTCTTTCGGCTCTACCGTGATTGGCATTACCGCTATTCTGTTTTTTCCCTATGTGGGCACACTGGTGGATAAATATGGGGTGAAGCGCATTTTGGTGCCCTCTACCTTATTGTTTGGCTTTACCATCGCGGCCATGTCTTTGCTGACACCTTCAATCTGGCATTTGTATGCCATGTGCGTGCTGATCCCTATCCTGGGTGCTGGTACCGCTCCTTTAACCTATTCGCGTTTGCTGGTGAGTTGGTTTAATAAGAAACGTGGTTTGGCACTGGGCATAGGTTTGTCCGGTGTGGGGCTGGGTACTACCTTGGTGCCCTTTATTGCCTCTTACTTTATGAGTCATTACAGCTGGCGTGAAGCCTACATCGCTATCGGCGTCATCGTTGTATTGCTGGTATTACCTATTGCCAAGTTTCTGGTGCGGGAAACGCCGGCCGACATGGGCCTGGCGGTAGACGGTGTGGCTGAGCAGCAAACTGAGGCTGTCACTTCAAGCGCCGCTAAACCTCTGATTGGCTTTACCGCCAAGGAAGCATTAGGGCAGCGCACCTTCTGGTTGATGGTCGCCTCTTTTGTGATTACCGGCCTGACAACCTCCACCGTTTTAGTGCATCTGGTACCTATGATGATGGACCGGGGGATGAACTTACAGGAAGCGGTGGGAACCTTTGCCTATCTGGGTATTTCCATTGTTGGTGGTCGCTTGTTGGCGGGTTATCTGATGGACAAGTTCTTTGCTCCCTATGTGGTGGTGTTTTTTATGCTTGGACCGGTAATTGGCCTGGCCGCTTTTGCCATGGGAGCCAGTGGTCAGTCAGCGGCACTTTGCACGGCACTTATTGGTATCGCCATAGGCGCTGAGTTTGATGTGATGGCTTACTTTACCAGCCGTTACTTTGGCCATCGCTCGTTTGGCGCTATTTATGGCTACGGCTACTCCGGTTTTAAAATTGGCGCCAGCGTCGGACCTTTAATTATGGGGCTGGCGTACGACGCACTGGGCCGCTACACCGAAGTGTTGTGGGCTATGTCAGTGGTGATGCTGCTCAGTTGTGTGCTGATCCTGATGATGGGGCGCTATCCGCAATTACCTTCACGCCCGGCCAAATAGGCGCGAAAACGGCGGCAATTAAGCCGCCGTTATCATATCAACGTTAGATGTGTTCCAAAAAATATTATTGTATACATAGTGTTTAATATGTATTCTTTGTCTGTGTTTATGGGGTGGTAGAAACCAGTATGAGAAAAACATTAAAAGTAGGTATTGCCGGTTTTGGCACTATCGGCAAGGTTGTCGGTCTGGCGCTGGATAAGGGCATGCCAGGTCTTGAATTGGTGGCTATTGCCTCGGGCAATCCGGATAAGGCCAAAGCGGCCATGGCCGGGCTGTCGCAGCCAGTACCAGTAGTCAGTGCCAAAGAATTGGCCGGTTTGGCGGATGTGATAGTGGAATGTGCCCCTACCGCTGCTTTTATGGACATTGCTGAGCCCGCTTTGTGCCAGGGGCGCACCCTGGTCACGGTCAGCGGCGCGGCCATATTACAGCATCCCGAGGTAGTGGAATTGGCTAAACGTCATGGCGCTCAGATCCTGCTGGCGACTGGTGCACTGCTTGGCCTCGATGCCGTGCGTGCTGCGGCCAAAGGCACTATTCATTCAGTCACTATGGTGACCCGTAAGCCACCCACATCGCTGACCAAAGCCAAGTTTATTGTGGAAAACAACATTCAATTGCTGGGCCTGGAAGAACCTCTGCGGGTATTTAAAGGCAGTGCCCGGGAAGGTGCAGAGAAGTTTCCTTCCAATGTTAACGTGGCCGCGTCCCTTGGATTGGCCGGGCTTGGTGCCGAGCAAACCCAATTGGAAATTTGGGCCGACCCTGGCAAAACCCGCAATACCCATACCATCAAAGTGGATGCCGACAGCGCCAGCTTTGAAATGACCATTGAAAATGTACCTACAGTGGAAAATCCCGGCACGGGTCGCATTACCGCGCTTAGCGTGTTGGCGGCGCTGGAATCCCTGACCGCGGCTCTGCGGGTCGGAAGTTAATCTGAGAGGAAATTTGTATGTCTAAACCTGAAAAACCTATTCAACTTAAACACCTGGCCATGGCGTCCAATGATCCGGATAAAAGCCGGGAGTTCTTCGAAAATGTTTTAGGCTGGAGCGTGGCAGGGGTGGTGGCCAGTCGTAATGCCAACGGCTTTTATATGACCGATGGCAATATCAATCTGGCCATACTGAAGTTTCGCAATGGCCCGGCAGCCGGAAAAGAATTTCCGCAGGGGTATGTCGGCCTGCACCACGTAGGCTTTCAATGTGAAGATATTCAGGACATGGTCAACAGCTTCAAGGCCAACGGCTATGAACCGCGCCATGATGTGAATCTGGCTCAGGGGCTGGGCATGAACCCGGCAAAGGATAACGCTGAGTATAAGATGTCTGGTCCGGAGAATATTATGATTGATATCTCCGAGCGTGGCTGGGTGGGTACCAGCACCTACAAAACCTTGGACTAAAATCGTTAGCCCATGCTTGGTGATATCAGCCTGTTCTTACTTGCCACCCTGGCTTCTACCCTGGCCGGGGTATTTGTGATGGGCGGCGGTATGCTGATGGTGCTGGTGTTGCCCTGGTTTGTGCCTGCCATTGCGGTGGTGCCTGTGCATGCGGTTACGCAACTGGCCAGTAACAGTTCCAGGCTTGTCTTTGCCTTTGAGCATATTTATTGGCCAGCCATCGGCCCTTATCTATTTGGCTCGGTGGCAGGTACCAGCTTATTTGCGGCCCTGCTGCTGTCTTTGCCTTTTGAACTTATCCCGCCATTTATTGCCATTTATCTGTTGTTAAGCCTGTGGTGCGTCCCTTTTACTCAGGTGTTGCGACGCCTGGAAAATTTCTTTCTGGCTGGATTTCTGCAAACCGGGCTGGGACTGGTGGTCGGTGCGCCAGGCCCGATAGCGCTGACGATGCTAAGCCGCCGTCTGGAAAACCGCGAAAGCATAGTGGCGACGGCGTCGCTGATGATGTTATGCGGCAACCTGTTTAAGATAGGAACCTTTCTGTGGCTTGGTTTTCATTTTGCTGACTATTGGTGGCCGCTGGTCCTGACGGTAGCTGGCGCCTGTTTGGGTTCGCTGTTTGGCAGCTTGCTGCGCCGCCGCATTGCGCCGCAGGCCTTTATGCTGCAGCTGAAATGGCTCCTCACCCTGATGGCCCTGACAACCTTATTGAAGAGCCTGTTATGGGAGTGATAACACCATGCTGAGATTAGCGTTGATATTGCCGAGTGGCGATGTGCGAGAGGTGCAAGCCGAGCCGGGTTTCAGCTTGCTGGTGGCGGTGCAGGATGCGGGCATTGATGCCCTGCCGGGCGTTTGTAACGGCTGTTGCAGTTGCGGAACCTGCTTGGTGCGTATTGACCAGGTAAGCGAGCAGGATCTGTCGCCCTGCTACCCTGGGGAACAGCAGATTCTGGCTAAACTTAGCGCCGGGGAAAAAACCAGGCTGGCCTGCCAGGTGATGGTCAATAGCACACTTGCGGGCGGGCAAATCACGCTGCTCGGTAAAAGCCGGCCGGGCAAACATGCTGGCGACTAAATTCAGACCCTATTTGTACTCCTTTTTTATGTCCCTGAGTATGTCGGGCATTATGTCGCTGGTGGTCAGCTTGCATAATCTCGGATGGGACGAGCATATCTTGTCAATCTGGCTTAGTGCCTGGCGTTTTAGCTTTATGGTGGCCTTTCCGACCGTGTTAATGCTAACGCCCTTGGTACGGCGATTAGTCGACAGTTTACTGACGCAAAATTCTTGACTTGAACCTGGCACGGCGCACTATGTTAATTGCGTGTTTTAAATGGAATTAACCTATGCCGCTTAACCTTGCCTTTGCACTGTTGCTTACGCTTTCCTCATGCTTCGCCCTGGCTGAACAGAGCATTCAATCCCAACATTCCTGCTTTAGCGGACCCTTTGAGTCATATGATCAATGGCTTATGAAATTGGCAAGTAAGAGCCCTAAGTTCAATCGGGAAAGATTCGCTATGCGCTTTCCAGAAGAGCGATTTAATCGCCTGAAGCAATCGTTGGATTGTGTTGATTTTGTTTATCAGGTGGATGGTTTTAATGTCGAAGGTTACTACCTGAAACCAAAGGCCAAGCCGGGCAGAAAGCTCCCCGTAGTTATCTATAATCGTGGTGGCAATGGTGATTTTGGTTACGTAGTGTTTGGCAAAAAATTGGACATTCATGCTGAGATTGCCAGCCAGGGCTTTATTGTGATTGGCAGCCAATACCGTGGCGCCAGCAAGCATATCGACAGCAATGGTTTTGATGAGTTTGGTGGGGCTGATGTGAACGATGTGGTCGCCCTGGTGGATATCATTAAACAAATACCCGACGCAGATAGCGAAAATATTGCCATGATGGGCTGGAGCCGCGGCAGCATGCAGTCTTATTTGGCGGCAAAAAGACTAGCGAATATTAAAGCCTTGATTGCGGTGGCCGGGGTCTCTGATGTGCAGCAGGCCTTGGCAGACAGACCGGCGATGGAACATGTATATAAAAAACGGGCGCCCGACTTTACCAACAATAGGCAGCATGTTCAGGATCAGCGCTCGGTGGCTAAATGGGCCCATGAATTGCCCGCAAATATGCCTATTTTACTGTTGCATGGCGATCAGGACGAACGGGTCAATGTAACGCATTCCACGCGTCTAGCCGAGATTCTTGAGTCCCTTGAACGTCCGCATAAATTGGTGATTTATCCAGGCGACAATCATGGGCTAACCAAACATCGGCAGGAAATGATCAGTGAAGTGGTGAGCTGGTTGAAGACCTATCTGCAATAGCTGAGCTCTGTTTTTGCATTTTGGACTGTTGATTGACCGTTACAAAGCTGGTCGGCAATAGCCTACTGAACAGAGTACATGACTCAGCCAGTAGGATTTACAGCGGCTTCTGACTAATCAGATAATCAATAGTGCCCAGGCTGGTATTGGAAATATGGTTGCGCATGGCGTCAAACGCCTGATCGCGGTCGCCGGCGATAATTGCCTCTACCAACTCAGCGTGTTCACGGTATGAGGCTTCTAAACGATTACGTTTTTCAAACAACCAGGGTTGGCGATACAAACTCAGTCGTTTGCGCAGTTTTGCGATAGTTTCCTGCAGGGTTTTATTCCGCGAGCCTTGATGAATGGCGGTATGAATTTGGTTATTAAGTTCGGCAAAACGCTCTACATCTTCGCTGTGAACCGCTTCTTCCGACAACTGATGCATACGCTGAATTTGCTTGCGTTCAACGGCGGTCATGCGCTCGGCGCTTAAGCGCGCGCACAGGGCTTCCAGCTCTTGCAGGGCTTCATACATATCGCTGAGCTGATCGATATCCAGCTCGATTACCGTCACCCCTTTATGGGCCTTGCTTTCCACTAAACCACTGGTGTGCAGCAGGCGAAAGGCCTCGCGAATAGGGGTGCGGGATACGCCGAATTGATTGGCAATTTCCTGTTCTTCCAACTTTTGTCCGGGTTTAATTTCACCCGAGATAATTTGCGCAGACAGTTGGTTATAAATTTTGTCAGAGATAGTCAGAGTGGACATTCCTATTGCTTCAAACGCAGCCAAACTCGGGTCAGTTTAAAAGATATCCCTTAAGTTTCAAGCGATATATACACGGGTATTTTATTGTGTACAAATCTCTAAGTTCTTGAATACAAAACGGTGTCTTGCAGTGCCGCTAGATACGCAGATTACCGAAAGATTACCCTCTTAAGTCAGGTGGTTATTAGCCCCTTCGTGTTCTTCGTGACCTTCGTGGTAAATAAATACTTAAACTACCTATATCACCACGAAGAACAGAAGGACACGAAGAGAGCGCTTTACTAGCACCAATCAGTCGAAGTCGAGCTGCATACACATGACTTTGGTCTGGCTCATTTCCCGAACCGCAAATTTCACCCCTTCGCGTCCCAGGCTGCCGCGTTTGGCGCCGCCAAAGGGCATAGCATCGAGGCGATAGTCGGTGGAATCGTTAACCATCACACCGGCCACGTCCAGTTCCCGACTCACCTTCATGGCGGTATTCAGGTTACTGGTAAATACTGCACCGTGAATAGAGAACTCCGCACTATTTGCCTGGGCCAGGGCGTCATCCAAATCATCAAAGGCAAACAGGCTGACTACCGGGCCAAAGGCTTCCTGACAGACCAGCCGATCGCTGTCTTTGAGGTTGTCCAGGGCGGTGGGATAGTAGCAGGCACCTTCGCGCTTGCCACCTACCAGCAAATTAGCGCCGTTGGCGACTGCTTGTTCAACCCATTGTTCAATACGCATGGCTTCACGTTCGTTGATCATGGGGCCAATATCGGTGTCATCCAAAAGCTGGCTGCCCACTTTCAACCTGGCGGTTTGTTCGATAAAGGCCTGCTTAAAGGCGCTGTACAGGCTGCGTTGAATGTAAATTCGCTGCACCCCGATACAATTTTGCCCTACCGCCCAGTAGGCGCCAGACACGCAAGCGGCCACAGCTTTTGGCAGATTGCAGTCGTCCATCACCAGTACCGGGCTGTTAGCCCCCAGTTCCATGGCCAGCTTTTTTATCCCGGCGTTTTTGGCGATGATTTCTCCCGAGGCTTCGCCGCCGGTGTAAGTTACCATCGCCACATCCTTATGGCTTACCAGCGCCTGAGCGAACTCCCGGGCATAACCGGTCAGCACATTCACCTGGCCTGGTGGCAGGCCGCTTTCGAGCAGGGCTTGCACCAGCATCAAAGCCGATAAAGGCGCTTGCTGCGAGGGCTTCAGCACCACCGCATTGCCAGCGGCCAGGGCCGGTCCCAATTTGTGCGCGGCCAGGTTTAGCGGGTCATTAAAAGGGGTAATCGCGGCGATCACCCCCAGCGGCACCTGTTCGTAGTAACCGATGCGCTCTTCACCCCCGGCAAAACTGTCGAAACGCAGGGTTTCGCCGCACAATCGGGTTGCTTCCTCGGCCGACAGGTTTAGCGTATTGATACAGCGCCTTACTTCCTTACGCGCGGCCTGAATGGGCTTGCCGGTTTCCAGCGCGATAGTGCGGGCAAAATCTTCTAGCCGCTGCTGAACCAGATTGGCCGCACCTTTTAACCAGGCGGCGCGCTCAGCGCTGGGTAAAAAACGATGTTTCTCAAACGCCTGTCTGGCGTTTTTCACCGCTTGCAATACATGGCGGTCATCGGCGCAGGAGACTTCACTTACCACTTCATTATTAAAGGGATTGTGGATCTGCATGCTGGCGCCACTGGCCAGCCACTGACCATTGATCAGCAAGCTGGCCGCTGCATTTGGATACAAAATGGCGGCCTGCATATCAGGGTTTGTCCTTACGCAGCACCAGGCTGTCATACTCGCGGGAGTTTAAAATCGCCTCGACAATCACCGGCCCTTGCATGGCAAAGGCTTTCTCCAGTGTCTGTGCGTACTCCTGCTTATCGTAAGCCTTCAGTACAGGTACGCCGAAGATGTTGTCGCCGCCAATAGTGCCGCGCTCACGAATCGGGGTGCCGTAAATAGGGTTGTGCTTTTTCTCCTGCTTGATACGAATCAGCGCCAGGTCATTGTCTGTGAAAAGCACATACACGATATTCAGTTTTTCCCTGACGGCCACAGCGAGTTCACCGGCCGTCATCAAGAAACCGCCGTCACCCACCACCGAACAGACTGGCGTATCGGGTTTACACAGCTTGGCGGCAATAGCCGAAGGAATAGCAAAGCCCATGGCCGACCAGCCGTTGGTCATAATTTGCAGGCCAGGTTTAGGAGTTGGCCACTTTTGCCCAATCAGGTGAATATGGGCACCTACATCACAGGTCATAATGCCTTGTTGTGGGAACTTGTCGCGCAAAATATCCAGCGCAGCACAAGGACCGAAGGCGTCATTATTGGGAGACATGCGGGCAAACATCTCGGCCTTACGCTCTGCCAGCGCATCTAAATCCCAGTTCTTAGCAGCGCAGTCACTGGCCAGCAGGTATTCCACAGAATGCTTGATATTGCCGAGCACATCACAGGCTAAGGTATATTTGCTGGTATCCAGATCGGTGGCAGCGATATCCAGGCTGACCAGCGGTGCATTAGGGATCCAGTCTTCGTAGTTAAATTCCACTTCGTCATAGCCGATGCTGACCACCAAATCGGCCTGCTGATGGGTTTGCCCTACCACATCGCTCAAGGCATGGAACAACACGCCGGCATAGTTAGGATGCGACTCGGCCAGCATGCCTTTGGCCATGGGGTTTAACACCACTGGCACCTGGAATTTTTCGGCCAGGGCGATAACCTGCTCCTGCACGCCGCTGGTAATAGCACGCATACCCAGCGCAATCACGGGTTTATCGGCCTGCACAAACAATTCGCGCATTTTGTCCAGCAGCACCTGGGCGGCGGGCTCGGCAATTTTCACTGGAATCGGCATGGCACTTTCTGCCACCGCTGGCAGGGCACTCATCCCCACGGGCAGGCCGATATGTACCGGGCCTGGCACGCCGGAAGTGGCTACATGGGCGGCATCAAAGATGATTTCGCGCACACGCTCGGCTTCCAGACGGGTGGTTTTCTTGGTGATAGGGGCAAACAGCGCCTGATGGTCAATAGCCATCTGCACGATGCGGCCACGCTTGGCTGCGGGCATTTCGTCGGTCAGGGCAATCATTGGCGAGCGATCCAGATAGGCACTGCCCACGCCGGTGGCCAGGTTAGTGGCGCCAGGGCCAAAGGTGCCGAAACACACGCCGGGCACACCGGTAATACGGCCACAAACGTCAGCCATAAAGGCCGCGCCACCTTCATGGGTAGCGAGAACAAATTCGATGCCGTCTGTGGTGCGCAGGGCTTCCATGTAATCCACCCAGCCGCCGCTGGGTACGCCGAACACATGTTTGACGCCCAGCTCCTTGAGCGCATCGACGACCTGTTGAGCTACGGTTTTATTAGTCATGATAGGGTACCCGTTAAATCTGATTATGGATGAATGTAACCCGCACTGTTGCTATGTGCGGCGGCGCAGGGCGCAAGCCCGGCCATCTGCAGAAAGCTCAGCAGGCTGTCGTTGAATTCCACCGGCTTTTCAAAAAAGGCCGAATGACCGCAGGCGTCAAATTCCACGATAAAGGAACCGTCCACCTGCTCCTGCACCAGGCGAATCGCCTCAATGGGGAACAAAATATCGTCCTGACCGGCCAGAAACATCACGGTAAAACCAAGCTTACCCAAGGTGGCCGGATCCACTTTTGTGGCGGCATATTCACCGCTTAGATTGCTGCGGTCGGTGCGGTTAAAGCTGTTGAACTGGCGGTATAACAGACACTGCTCGGGGTTTGCCTGGCGAAACGCCTCGCCCAGCACCCGTTGCAATTGGTCCAGGTGGGCGGTGTCGGCCCGCGCCTTGTCCATAATGGCCGCGACTTCAGCACTTTCCTGTAAGCCATGCAGGGAGTCGGCAATTACCAACCCGGCAACTCGCTCAGGATATTGGCTGGCAAACTGAATGGCGGTGCCGCCGCCCATGGACTGACCCACCAGTGCGACTTTGGGCAGTTGCAAGTGATCAAGCAAAGCCAGCAGGTCGCTGACAAAACCGCTACGCCCCAGGCCTGCCTGGTCGGTGGAATTGCCAAAACCACGATGGTCAAAGGTGATCACCTGATAGGCTTTAGCGAGCACGGCCACCTGTTTGTACCAACTGGCATGATTGCCGCCCAAACCATGGGCCAGTACCACCGGCTCGCCCTGGCCATGCACTTCGTAATAAAAGCTGTCTTGGTTAATTTGTATAAAGGGCATCAGGATTCTCCCTTATTTATCATTTTTAATAATGGCTTTGATCCGCGCTGGCGGTTCAACCACAAAGCTTTCCAAATTCCACTGATCAAAGGTGCCCATTTCGGTACCTGGCCAGACTGAAGCGGCATAGGGAGCTTGTT
This sequence comes from Bowmanella yangjiangensis, assembly GCF_017255015.1. Classification (GTDB taxonomy): domain Bacteria; phylum Pseudomonadota; class Gammaproteobacteria; order Enterobacterales; family Alteromonadaceae; genus Bowmanella; species Bowmanella yangjiangensis. The sequence continues at coordinate 90,359 of NZ_JAFKCS010000005.1, forward strand.
CGGTGATTTGCAGCATGTCGGAGTAAAATTCTACGTTGTTGCCATCCGGGTCTTTAAACACGATAAAGGTATTGTCGCCGGGGCCATGGCGACCGATGCCGCGGTCAATTTCAATTCCGCGCGCCAGCAACATCTTGGTGATCTGTTTGATGTCTTCGATACTGTCGACGTGATAGGAGAAGTGCTCGATACGTGACTGGGCCGGGTCCTGCTTGCCTAGTTGATCAGCAGGCAACTGCAATAAGGCCAGATCATGATGGTCCTGACCGGCACGTAAAAACACCATGCGATCGTCTATCCAGTCAGACACGGTCAGACCGACCACCTCCTGATAAAACTGCACCGAACGTTGTATGTCCTGCACTTTGAGCACCAGATGGCCCAGTTTAGTTGGCTTGGGTTGGTACATGTTGCTCTCCTCTGGTTCAGAGCACTTCGGCTCTGACGGTATTTTTAATGCAACCCACGCCCTCGGCGCTGGCTTCCAGTACATCGCCCGGCTTTAGATATAAGCCGATACCTTTGCCTACCCCGGCCGGGGTACCGGTCATAATCAAATCTCCTGGGCGCAGGGTCAAAATGCTGGACAGGTATTCGATTTGTTCAAATACGTTCCAAATCAGTTCGCTGGTATTGCCGTCTTGCATTTGTTTACCGTTCAAAAACAGCGACAGCTTAATCTGATGCGGGTCGGCGATAGCTTGCTTGGGTACGAAGACCGGCCCCATGGGGCAGAAGGTGTCCCAGCTTTTGCCACGAAACCAGTCGTGCTTAAAGGGGTAGTCACTACGACGATTCAGATCCCGGGCAGAAATATCATTCACCACGGTGTAGCCTGCAATATAGTTAAGAGCATCAGCGGCTTTTACCCGGCGGGCGGCCTTACCTATGACTACGCCCAGTTCCACTTCCCAGTCCAATTGCTGGGTTTCCGGCGGCAGAATCACATCTGTCCGGGTTGCGGTTACTGAGGTGGTGGCTTTCATAAACACATATGGGGAGCTATCTGGCTTGGCGGCCAGAATGGTATTCATCTCGGCTGCATGTTCATGATAATTGGAAGCGGTACCAAAAATGGTGGTGGGGCGAAAGGGCACCTGCAACTGCAAATCCTCAGCCAGTGGTGCTACCTTGCCCTGCTCGACTAACAGAATCACCTGTTCAGCCAGGTCCTGCAATTCAGCCGAGGTTTGCTCCCATTGGCAAATTGCATCGGTACTGCTGAATACCCAGCGTGGTTTGCTGTGCTGCGCTGGGTGAACGGATTCAAAACAGCTCTCCAGGTCGAAAAACTTGCCTTGGATCTGCATAGCCGTGCGTTCATGACCTTGCGTCTGGTAAGTAGCTAATGCGAATGTTGTCATACAGAATTCTCTTATTTTGTGCCCCGCTGGGGCTTAACTCTTGTAATTCATCAAACCCACTTTGCGGGTCTTACCGATGAAATTCGACTAATTAAATAGCTGCCTGATATATCTAAAATTGAATATCAATAAGCTCTGTTATCTGTTTTTACTTATTTAAGCCAGTAAGGTGCGGTACAGCATGCGCCCCGCGACCAACAGCAGGAAAAAGCCGAACAGCATGCTGAGCCTACGTTTATCCAAGCGATGGGCGAGCTTTGCGCCTAAGGGAGCCATTACCACAGTGACAGGTGCGATCAGTGCCACACCGATCAGATTGATATAACCCAGGCTGCCTGGTGGCAGGCGCGCATCCCCCCAGCCTGAGTAGGCAAAACCAAAAGCACCAGGCAAGCTGATCAATAATCCAAACAGCGCAGCTGTACCCACCGCGCGGTGGATGGGCTGATTCATCAGGGTTAGCACCGGCACGCTCAGGGTGCCGCCGCCTATACCCATCATGCTCGACAAGCCGCCTATGGCCAGTGGGGGAAAAGGTGCTGCCAGCCCACGTGGCACATCTCGGCTGAGGGTCAGATTGTCCAGTGGCAATAGCATTTTTAGGGCGACCAGTAGTGCCACCACGCCAAACACCGCGGATAGAACCTGGCTATCCACAAAGGCTGCGCCGATGGCGCCTAAAAGTGAGCCCATCAGCACCGCCGGGCCCCAGACTTTTACCAGACCCAAGTCCACAGCCCCTTTGGCGTGATGTGCCCGGGTGGATGAAATCGAGGTAAAGATAATGCAGGTCAGCGACGTGGCAACGGCCACATGCATACGAATAGCCGGCTCTATACCGTACAAACCCAAGGCCGTGTCCAGCACTGGCACTATCACAATGCCGCCACCTACTCCCAGCAAACCAGCCAGCAGACCGGCGACGATTCCTGTGGCCAGCATCATGGCGGCCAATGGAAAAACAGCGTCGATTAACTCCATAGTCTCAGATCTCTAAACCTATCTAGGTATACTTTGATAATGTTATTGTATACATTAAATCTAGATTGCATTCAGATCTAGTGTTTTTTTAACTCAACCATGTCTATTGGGAGGACGCCAAGATGAATTCACCGGCTATTAGTCATGCACAACAGCAGGCTATTGATATGGCACAGGCCGCCGCCACCAAGCTTCGAGAGGAATTTGAACCCTTAAGCCCGAAGATGCTGAACCAGATTCTGTGTGAAGCACGTAGCCATAACGGTTGGCTGGATAAACCTGTTGCCGGGCAAACCCTCAGGCAGCTTTACGAGATTGTGAAAATGGGCTCCACCAGTATGAACAGTTGCCCGGCCCGCTTCGTGTTTATACAAAGTGAACAGGCCAAGCAAAAGCTCAAAGCCTGCCTGGCCCCACTCAATGTCAACAAGGTTCTGAGCGCACCTGTTACCGTGATCGTTGCCCATGATCTGGCGTTTTACGAGAAGATGGACAAGCTGTTTGCCCACAACCCCGGTGCTCGTCAGATGATGGCCGACAATGCCAAGGCTGCTGAAATCACGGCTTTTAGAAATGGCACCCTACAAGGCGCTTACCTGATGATTGCGGCGCGCGCCCTGGGTTTGGATGTAGGCCCAATGTCGGGTTTTAATAATCAGGCCTGTGATGAGGCTTTCTTTGCCGGTACCCGTATCCGCAGTAACTTTTTGTGCTGCCTGGGTTACGGCGATACCACAAAACTGTTTCAGCGCCTGCCGCGTTTGGATTTTGATGAAGCCTGCCAGATTAGCTAGAGGCTGGTTACTCTTTCAGGCCTTGTTGTTTCAGTAATCTGCCCAGTTGCTCCAAATCTTCGGCTTTGGGACTGGGCATCCTGTATTGTGCTGGACACATGGCCTGCTTATAGGCCGGGTGTATGCGTATGCGGGCCAGCCAGTCTTGCACTTTTGGCTTGTCCTGCCAGATAAAATCAAACTCTAAACGACTTACCCTGTCAGCAAATGCCATCGTACTGATATCCGCCAGGGTAAAGGTTTCATCTGCCAGCCAGGTATGCTGGGTCAGCCGTTGCTCCATCAACTCCGCAATCGCAACAAGCTGTTGAATACTTGCCAGCACCGCCTGGTAATCCACACAAGTCCCCACCAGATTACGAAAGGCGGCCGCTCGTGCTGGCTGCGGGTGCGAGGCGATCAGTGTTTCTAGCGCTTCATGGGTCATATTGGTAAAGCGCTGGCGAATCATAAGCTGAAAAGATGCCACTCTCAGCGTGGGGTGGATTACATCATCAAAATACTTACACCACATCCGCATATTAGCCCGGGCCATAGGTTGTGAGGGGACCAAGCTGGGCACAAAAGTTTCGTCCAGATACTCATTGATGATGCTGGACTCGCGGATAACCTGGCCGTTATGCACGAGCGTCGGCACCACGCCGGCCGGATTAAGCGCCAGGTAATCGGGATGCAGATGTTCAAAGTCCCGTAGCACCACGCGTCGGCTTTGCCAACTCAGGGCCCTTGCGGCCAAGCAGGCGCGCACCTTAAAAGACATCAACGAATCCCAATCCTGATAAAGCCAGAGCATTTTCATTACCCCTTATTTTGTATACATGAAAATATAAATGTATTTAAATTGATTAAAAATATATACAAATATTTAACATTGAATTATATGTAAAAAAAGTGAGTGCAAAATAAACAACCTCAATCAACCGCACAGCAACAAGAACGAAAGAGGAGACGGGTATGACACGACACACCAACCTAACCAATCTGGGCTTATGCACCAGTTGCCTACTATCCGGTTTGGCAACCAGTCACAGCCTGATGGCGCAAGATGCGCCAGCCAACCAGGACAGGAATGTCGAGCAAATCGTCGTCACGGGGTCGTTTATCAAAGGCAAAGAGCAGGGCACCAGCGCTTCGCCTATTGCCGTAATTGGTGAAGATGATCTGAATAATATCGGGGCCACCAGTGTTTCCGATCTGGTCAATACCTTGACCATCAATACCGGAGCGCAGGTTTACTCGGACAGTTTCGAACAAGCCCGCTCAGCCGGTACGACTAATATCAACCTGCGCGGTTTGGGCGTTACCTCTACGCTGGTTTTGCTAAACGGTCAGCGGCATACCTTGTCACCGGCGGTTACCGAAGCCGGTGATCAGTTTGTTGACCTCAGCACACTGGTACCCGCCATCGCCGTGGAGCGGGTGGAAATACTCAAAGATGGCGCGTCGTCCTTGTATGGCTCTGATGCGGTGGCAGGGGTAGTGAATTTTATCACCCGTTCCACCTTTGAAGGATTCGAGCTGGATGCCAACTACCAGCACAATAAATACGGCTCAGACGAAATCAGCCTGGGCGCTATTGTGGGCGCAGCAGGTGAACGCAGCAATCTGATGTTTGCCGTGAACTACTTAAAGCGTACCAATGTGCCAAATTCTGCGCGACGCGATGATTATGCCGACAATCAGGACTCCTGGAGTGGTTACGGCTTCCCCGGCAAGGTGATTGCGTTTGACGGCCCTCCGGGACCGCCGATCAAACTGATTGACCCAAGCTGCCTGGATGGTAGTGCTTTTGAAAAATATCCGGGTCTGGTGCGCCGCAAGCCAGATGGTGAGTTCCCCAGCGACGGTGCTTGCGAACTGAACTACGGTTATTACGGCGACATCATTGCCGCCGCCGAACAAACACAGGCCATGGCGCAAGCGAACTTTGATTTAACCGACAGCACGCAGTTGTTCAGTGAATTGGTGGTAGCCCGCAATAAGACCACGATTAATTCGGTTCCTAGCCAACCCCAGTTGGATGCAGTACGGGTACCTGAGTATCATCCAGATGCAATCGAAGTAGGAGGCCCTGACCCCTTTCCCGGCAGTGCCTCCAACAGCGGCGTGCTGTTTATCCGACCCCTGGGAGCCGGTTCCGAGCCCAACAAAGATGACAAAGTTTACCAAAGCTGGCGCTATCAACTCGGCCTGAAAGGCGATTTGACCAATGACTGGAGTTGGAAAGCCACCTGGACAACCAGTGTTAATGAAGCAGAAAACGCCCGCAAAGATGTGATTACCAACAATTTGCAAGCGGCCTTGAATGGCCAGGGTGGGCCAAACGGCGATGCATTTTATTATTGGCTGTCGAGCAGCCAGGATAAAAATACCCCTGAGATGTATGACTTTATCTTCGGCGAGTTTGGTTATCAGGCTACATCCAGCCAAAGCGTATTTGACGCCCATGTCACCGGTGATTTATTTGAACTGCCAGCCGGTGCGCTAGGGGCTGCTTTTGGTGTGCAACATCGTACCGATAAGCTGGAATACGATTTTAACGAGTTATCTAACGATCTGGTGTTTAACTTTTTTGGTGGCGGCGAAGATTTTACCGGGGAACAGAAAGTGTGGGCGGCATTCGCCGAATTCTCCATTCCGCTGACTTACGATCTGACGATGCAGACCGCGATACGTTACGAGGATTTTGACCTGGCCAGTACCACTGACCCCAAAGTAGCCCTGCTGTGGACCCCAAGCCAGGACTTTAGCCTAAGAGCCAGTTACGGCACGTCATTCAGAGTGGCTACCGTGTTTCAGAATGATTCCCAGTTTATTACGCCGCAAACCGCCAATGATCCGCTGGCCGGTGGTGATGAAGTGAGCTTTATTTCATTGCTGACCGGTGATCCTGTGCGCCCATTGAAGCCACAGGAGTCTGAGGCTGTGAACCTGGGGATGAGCTGGACCTTCGCCGAAGATGTCACCTTGAATCTGGATTACTGGCGTTTTGATTATAAGAACTTTATTACGCCTGAGTCCGCTGCGGCGTTGTTGGCCGTTGACCCGACCAGCAGTCAGATTGAGCGCGGCCCGGGTGGCGAAGCGGTGAAAATCACCACTTACTACCGCAATGCCGGCTCGGTGCAAACCGATGGCATAGATTTCAGCTTGTTCACGGATCTGGACATGGGTGAATGGGGGAACCTGCGCCCCATGCTGGATGGTACTTATGTGCTCAGCTATGACCTGGACGATCCGCTACTTGGCCCCATCGATGGTCTGGGCAATGTCAACGATGAAAACTTTGGCGTATCCACCGTTGAGCTGCGCGCTAATCTGGGCTTGCTGTGGAGTAACGGTAAGCACAGTGGCAATCTTTATGTTCGCCATATTGGTGACTACCAGAATGACAATGAAGACAACGCCAAAGTTGCCAGTTGGACCAAGATAGATATGCAGTACAGCTATCAGATGGATCCCTTGCTAAGTACGGGGGAGGGCCCAAGGTTAATGGTGGGGGCGCAGAACCTGTTTGACCGCGCCGCCCCTACCGTGCGTAACTCGCTTGGATACGATGCCACGGTGCACGATCCCCGTGGTCGCATGGTGTATGTCAATATAAAACAGGCGTTTTAACCTACGTCAGCTTGGCAATAAGGCGGGCTAGGCCCGCCTTAATTAAGGTTTTTATACTAAGACGCCTGGACTTTTATTCTGCGCTGTAACGGCGCTCAACTTTATTCAGCAGGGTCGAGTCTTCCAAGTCCAGCTTTACCGGCTTATGCAGAATAATACGACCCTCGATGCGGGCATTTTTGTCGACAAACAAGGTCGGCTCGTCATCGTCACCCCAGCTTTTATCTTTGCGATGATTAAACACCACATCACCTTTAATGGTGGTACTGCCTTTCAACACGATATCGCCATTCAGGGTTTCCAGATCTTTGCCAACCTCTGCGTCATCCAGCAGGATATCGCCATTCACTGTGCTGATATCTCCAGCTACCTGAGCGCCGCGTTCCAGACTGATGCGACCATTTACGGTTTCAAGGTCGTCACTCACTCGCAAGTTCTTACCTGCCGTGATGCTGCCGTTGACGGTTTCAGCTTCTTCCACTGATACATTGTCGCCCAGTTCAATTCCACCGTTGACTGTGCTGACATCTCCGGCGCTGCTGCGATGACCAATATCAATTCCGCCGTTGACCGTACTCAAATCGCCTACCTGACGGTCACTTTGAATATCAATGCCACCAAATACCGTGCTTGAATCTCCATGCTCATCAACATCACCACCCACGTGAATAATACAGCCGGAAAGTAAGCTGACACTGAACAGTGGCACCAGCAGAGCGAGAGTATGTTTTTTCATGTTAATCCTGTTGATTTTGCTTTTTGATATTTAAAAGCAATCCTCAGGCCAAATGTAAAAATCATTGCAAATCAATTGGTTATTATATTTTTGTAGAGATGGATAAATTTACTTTGCCAAACTTTGGCAGAATTCGCCACTTTTGCTGAAAAACACGCCACTCAATAAAAAAGGAGCCTTGCGGCTCCTTTTTCTGATTAGGGTCTTGGCGGCCATGCCTGCTTAGGTGGGGCAAAGCTGGGTTCACCCAAAAGTGGGCTGGACAGGGCGTAGAAGCCATGGTTAGTAAACAGCCAGAACAGGTTGCGGTCATACTCCACATACACCGAGTGGGACAAATTACCCATGGCATAGCTGGCTACTTTATCTTCCTTAAAAGGCGGCACGAAGTAAGCGGCAATTTGTGGTTTATCCGGGTTGCTCACGTCAAACACCTGCAAGCCAGCATTATAAAAGTTAAACGGCAGAATACCGGCTTTGTGGCTACCCGGTTGATGATAGGCACCAGTGCGTTTTGGCCCAAAGCTACCACGACGCTGACAAAAATCTGTAAAGGCTGCATCGGCAGGCGGCTTAGGACGTGGCATCACACCTTTTACCTTGGGATTGGCCGGGTCAGATACATCAATAATATGGATATCTTTGTAAGGCTCGTAACAGTCTTCGTTGAGTGGGTAGCCACTGAAATACACCAGACCGGTTTCTTCAACCTGGGACACATCGACAAAGTCCCCTTCGGTACCGGCAATATTGGCCGGGAACTTGAGGTTGCTGATCACCTGCATATCGGACGGGTCGCTGATATCCACTACCACAAAACCTAACCCGCCCATGGCGCCATAACCATACTTACCACCCTGGGAAGCCGGTTTGGGAATAAACAGTGGCATACGAGAGCCCATCCAGGAGGTACGGTTTCCTGCACGCGGATCTGCTTTGAAGACCGCCTCATGCTCCGGGTTGCCGACGATTTGCCCAGGCAAACCTAGCATATCCAGGAATCTGGGGTTAGTCGGATCAGACATATCCCAGGCCTGATAGCCTGCGCTGTATAGGTCATTGGGGTATTCGGTCAAACCCCAGCGCTTATCCGGGGCTGCGGAGACATACATAATGTCGTCGCCGAAATAAGCGGGAATATCCCTTACCCCTGAACCTTGCTGCTGTCCAACAGGGGCATCCGCATGCAAGATGTCAGTGGTCCGCTCGGCAATCAGTTTCCAGTCTTTGGGGAGCGGCCCATTCATCTCGTAGACTTTAAAGCCTTTAAGATGATTGGCGTTGCGAATCGCTTCTACTTTATCTGGCTGGCGGTATTTATCACGTAGCAAACCGAAACGGCGAATCTCAAATGCTTGCACCATCACATATTTGCCCAGCTTTTTGCTCCACTGGATACTGGCCGCGCCCATCATGTCGTTTTCTGCATACGGATTTTGTTCTTCACCGTCAGGGCCGTTAGCGCCCCAGGTGTGGCCGCGGGTCAGAAGCAGTTCAACTTTCTTGGGGTCCGTAATATCAAATATCTTCAGATCACGGCGCACATATTGGTAGAGATAGCGGCGGCCATTGAAATCAACAATATTCTGCCAGGTATGAAAGGGCTCTACCGTAATGGGGTAGTAAGCTTCCACCTTCATATTCTTGATGTAGCTGTTGGGATCCCAGTAGTCCAGTTGCCCTTCGAAAGGAAAGGCATCATGAGACTCTGGAGTCGCCTTGGGATGCACGAAGCTGCCATCTGCCTGCATACCATAACTACCGGGCTCAGGATTTTTTGGGGTGCGATCACCACCCAATTCTGCCTGACGCTTAACGATAGGATCTTTGATGTTAACCGGCGTGTCTTTACTTATGTCCCAAGGACTGGCAATTAAACCCGTGCTGACAACCAGCGCAGCGGCTATGGCACTCAGCGGGAGCCTTGTATAATTCTTCATGTCGGTCTCCGTTATTGATTAAGGTTAAAAAATTCAGCGGCGTTGTCCGCCAGAATTCGTTGCTTAGTCTGTGCGCCCAGCTCATCGTGGCTTTTTACCAGTTCACCTATGACCTGCTCCCCCAAGGGAAAGGGATAGTCTGAGCCCAGCATCACCCGCTCTTCGCCCATGGTTTTGACCAGTAAGGCCAGGGCATCGGGGTGAAATACCGCCGAGTCCACATAGAACCTGTCCATATAGCTGGAGGGTAAGTTAGGGCAGTCTTCGCGCACGATATCTCTGTGTTTCCAGGCGTTATCCACGCGGCCAATCAAATAAGGGAAACTGCCACCACCATGGGCAAAACAGATTTTCAGGCTGCGGGGCAAACGTTCAAAGGCACCCGATAAAATCAGGGATAAAATCGACAGTTGCGTTTCGGCTGGCATGGCGACCAGCCAGGGCAACATATATTTAGGCATGCGCTCGGGGGCCATCATATCCCAGGGATGGATAAGCACAGGTGCGCCAATATCGGCGCAGTGGTGCAAGAAGGTCACAATACCTTCGTCATCCAGATTCTTCAGACCCACATGGTTACCAATTTGCACCCCCACATGGCCATTGGCCATACAGCGGGAAACCTCAGCGCAGGCCGCGTCGATATCCTGCATGGGCACCTGACACAGGGCTTTGAGGCGTTGGCTATCCGGAGTGCAAAGTTCCAGTGCCTGGTCATTCAGCCAGGCGGCCAGCGCCAAAGCCTGTTCCACGGGGCGGTGGTAGGCAAAAAGCACGGGTGTGGCGCACATAATCTGGATGTCGATACCAAGCTTATCCATATCTGCCAGGCGTTTTTGGCTGTCCCAGCAGGCATGGGTAATAGGCCGGAATAGTTTGCCGTCAATCAGAATGTCTGCTTGCTCGGCATTCTTATGTACCACTTGTGGCCAGCCCTGGCTGTTAAAACGCGCAGCGAAGTCCGGCAAACTTGCTGGAAAAAAATGCGCATGCATGTCGATTAACTTCATGGCCAACTCCTATTTGCCGGGGTGCAATTCGCCGCAGGCACTGCAGGTGCGCAATTGCTCATTTTCCTGAAAGGCTTTAAACAGGGGCGGCAGATCTTTGACTATGGATTTCAGTTCCACCTGTACTTCATGCAGCAGGTGGTTGCAGCTCAGGCAGTACCAACGAAATGCGTCGTGCTTGCCCTCTGGGCGTTTGGGCTCAATAACCAGACACAAGCTACCAGCCTCCGGGCGTTGCGGAGAGTGGGGTACATAGGCTGGCAACAAAAATACGTCACCCTCTTTTAGCTCCAGTTTATATGGGCCGTTTTCCCCCATGATGTTCAGGTACGCATTGCCTTTCATTTGGTAGAAGAACTCCTCCACCGGGTCCACATGGTAGTCAAAGCGCTGATTAGGGCCACCCACTACCGTACACATCAAGTCTGCGTCTTCCCAAATCAACGCGTTGTTGACCGGTGGTTGCAGCTTATCTTTATGTTCATCCAGCCATTTCTGGAAGTTAAAGGCTTTGAGTTGTGTCATGTTAGCTCTCCTTGACCGCGCTGGACCGCGGCTTATAGGCCACCGCCTTGATTTCAATAAGCAGGTGCGGGTGTGGCAACTGATGTACGGCTACTGTGGTACGGGTTGGTCCGTTGGCATCGAAGTACTCGCTATATACCTGATTGTAAGGACCAAAATCATTCATATTGACCAGAAAGGTGCTGATTTCTACCAAGTCTGTCAGGGTTGCCCCTTCGGCGGCCAGAATATCGCTGATGTTATCAATCACCGCACGGGTCTGGGCGCGGATATCCAGATTGGTGGTGCCCATGGCGTCCACTTCTGCGCCCACTATGCTGTTATCCGGCAGGCGCGAGCTGGTGCCCGAGACAAACAAAAAATCACCGGCCCGCTTAATGTGCGGAAATTTGCCTCTTGGTGTGGCTTTACCACTGACCAGGGTTGAACGGTTAGTCATATTATTCTCCGGCATGCAGATGGACCTGACCCATACTGCTGGTATGCAAGCAAACATGATCGCCAGTGCTGAGCGGATGCGCCGCCGTGGCCGCGCCGGCCAGCACTATCCAACCGGCTTCCAGGCAAATATCGGACTCTGCCGCCAGGCGCGCCGCTTCCACCAATGAGCGCCACGGATTGCCAAGAATGGCCGAGGATGAACCTATCTGTACCGGCTTACCATTGATTTCCATCACCATAGCCTGATTGCCGATATCCTGTTTTGGGGAGCGCCACTGGCCCAATACAAAGCCGGAAGAGGAAGAATTGTCTGCGACCACATCGGCCAGCGAGAACTTAAAGTTGGCATAACGTGAATCGATAATTTCCAGCGCCGGTGCAATGGCATCTACGGCATTCATGGCTTCCAGCAGACTCACTTTGCCCTTAAGAGTTTTATTCAGGCGAAAGGCAATTTCCGGCTCAATTCTGGGGTGAATAAAACGCTTGAGACTGACACTGCCACCTTCCACCAGTTGCATAGTGCTGGTCAGTCGCCCCCAAATCAGGTCATCCACGCCCATTTGCAGCATTTTAGCCCGGCTGGTAAAGCCCATTTTAATGCCCAGCAGCTTTTCGTTGCGGCTCATGCGTTTCTCAATACCGGCGGCCTGAATCTGGTACGCCTGCTTCAAACCAATTTCCGGGTAGTCCAGGCTTAGCTGCGGCGTAGCCTGGCTATTCAGCATGGCTCTATCCAGAATCTCGGCTATCTGCATGGTTTGATGTTGTTTACTGTCCATGGGCTTTCCTTATCTTGCGCTGAAACTGGCTCTTACCGAGCCAAGTCCACTGATTTCACAATCAAAAACATCACCCGGCTGGACTGCCACCATGGGGCCAAGTGCGCCGGTCAGAATGGTGTCGCCGGCACGCAAAGGTTGCCCTAACTGTGCCATGGTTTTGGCCAGCCACAGCGCTGCACTCAAAGGGTGACCCAGGCAAGCTACACCAGCACCGGTGGAAACCGGTTCACCTCGACGACTTAAGCTCATACCGCATAGTTTGAGGTCTATCTGGCTAAGGGGGGTTGGTTTGCCACCCAGCACATAGAGACCACTGGAGGCGTTGTCAGCGACAGTATCTACTATGCGGATATCCCAGTTTTCCACCCGGCTGCCAACTATCTCAAGCGCTGGCAGTGCAAAGGCGGTGGCGCGCAAAATATCCGCTAGGGTAGGCTGAACCATGGCCAGATCCTGTTCCAGCACCAGAGCCACTTCGGCTTCAATTTTAGGTTGTAGTACTGCAGAGAAAGGGATCTCTTCGCCTTCGGCTATGGCCATGTCGGCAAACAGGGCACCAAAATCGGGCTGGTCAACACCAAGCTGGGTTTGTACCACTTTGGATGTCAGGCCGATTTTCCGACCAACTAAACGACGGCCCTGCTGTTGCCAATATTCTGTGTTGAGCTGTTGTACCCGATAGGCACTAGCAAGATCGTTATCTGCCAACAATGTACGCACAGGAGTACAAGGTTGGCCGCACTCCTGAGCCTGGCGCAATTGCAAGGCGGCGCGAAGTTCAGCGTCAGTAGCTTGTGATTGCATAGTTTCCTCTTACAGCTTGATGCAGATGTTGCTGGGTTCAGCATAAAAATTCAGGGAATGCTGGCCACCCTCACGACCAATGCCAGACATTTTTACCCCGCCAAAGGGGGTGCGTAGGTCACGCAGATACCAGGTATTCACCCATATCATGCCGGCTTCCATTTGCCTGGCCACCCTATGACCACGGCTAATATCCTGGGTCCAAATGGCAGCAGCCAGGCCGTACTTACTGTTGTTGGCCAGCGCCACCGCTTGTTCCTCAGTGTCAAAAGAGCTGATGTGAGCGATGGGACCAAAGATTTCCTCTTTGACGCAGCGGGCGTCTTCGCTCAGACCGGTAATTAAGGTGGGTTGTACCCAGGCGCCCTGGTCGCGTTCATCACCAAATTCGGGCACGCTGCCGCCTGTGACAAAAGTGGCACCTTCTTCGGCGGCCAGTTTGTAGTAAGACAGCACCTTATTGCGATGCTCAAAGGAGATCAGTGGCCCCATGTCGGTATCGGCGTCCGTGGGCCAACCAATTTTCATGGCCTCGGCCTTTTGTTTTAACGCCGCCACAAAGCGCTCAAAGAGGGAACTGTGCACATATACCCGCTCGGTACAGAGGCATACCTGACCACCGTTAGTAAAGGCTGACCGTGCAGTACCTTCGACGGCCGCATCAAAGTCAGCGTCGTCAAAGATAATCGCGGCATTTTTGCCACCCAATTCAAAAGACAGCGGTTTAACGTGCTCTGCGGCGGCGCGCATAATAGCGCTGCCGGTACGTGATTCGCCGGTAAAAGTGATGGCATCAATATGTGCATGGCTGGTGAGATATTCTCCCGCTGAATTAGGGCCAAAGCCATGAATCAGGTTGAATACCCCAGGCGGAATACCCGCTTCATGCATCACTTCTGCCAATAAGGTTGCGCTGGACGGTGTTTCTTCCGACGGTTTGGCGACGATACAGTTGCCCGCCGCCAGCGCAGGCGCCAGCTTCCAGGTCAGCAGTAATAGCGGCAAGTTCCAGGGCGCGATAACGGCCACCACTCCCAGAGGTTTAGGCAGACTGTAGTTCAGTGCACCTTTGCCGTCTGGCGTGTCAGTATGAAAACACTCACTGCCAGCGGTTTTTACCATATCGGCAAATACCCGGAAATTAGCTGCACCGCGGGGAATATCAATGCTGGAAGCCTGCTGCAGGGATTTACCGGTATCGCGCATTTCGGCAGCGACAAACTCATCAAACCTGGCCTCAATGCCGTCGGCGACTTTATGTAACAAGGCAGCGCGCTGTTGCACCGACATGCTGCCCCAAGGGCCGCGTAAAGCTTCTTTGGCAGCCATAACAGCCTGATTTACCTGTTTTTTATCGGCTTCAGCCACTTGGCAAATACGTTGGCCGTTAACGGGATTGATATTGTCGAAACGCTTGCTGCTGTCGACAAATTCCCCGGCGATGTAGTGATGCAAAATACTCAATGTCATTCCTGATTCTCTTATTGCTGCACAGGGCAGCGCTGAGGCTTGGATTGACTTTACAGGCCGTTAACATAATACAAAAATAGAATTTACCGACTCAGCTATAAGGTAAAAGTTATATCTTTAGTCCGCTATGGATTGGGAACGGCGAATAGTGGGTGAATATTTCAGATGCATGATTTGGGTATTTATTATCCAGTAGGAAATGTGGTAAGACATAATAAAAGGGTTAGCAAATTAGCTTTGCTATAGCCTTTATTTGATAGCAAAAAAGGGCCTGCGGCTCGTCAATAACAACAAATCCGTCCGAGACATTGCACATGACACCAGAAAAACTGCAACGCGATATGGTCGCCCGCATGAAGCTTAAACACCTGAAGCTACTCGTTACTGTGGGGGAGCAGTGCAATATCTTCAAAGCGGCGCAGTTGATGAATATGGCGCAGCCAGCGGCAACTAAGATTATCCGTGATATAGAATCCGCTTATGAATTGACCTTATTTGAGCGTTCTTCCCGAGGCGTGGTGCCCACCTTGTATGGTGAGGTATTGATCAAACATGCCAAACTGGTGCTCTCGCAAATAAAACATGTGAGTGAGGAGCTCACCTCTTTGCAGGGCGGCTTATCCGGTCATGTCACTGTAGGTACACTGATTACCGCCAGTTTAACTCTGTTACCCAAGGCGCTGGTGAGACTGCGGGCCGAACGGCCGAATATCTCTGTGACTGTGGTGGAGGGGACTCAGGATGTGCTCTTGCCCAATCTGGTGCAGGGCGACCTGGATCTTGTGGTGGGTAGGATCCCAGAGCATCAGGACTATGACGGCTTAACCTCTATCGAGCTGTATGAAGAGCCGACCATGATAGTCGCCAGGGCCGGGCATCCACTGAGTAACCGTGGTGTTTTGAGCCTGGAAGATTTGTTGCAGGAAGATTGGATTTTACCTTCTCCTCAAACTTATCTGCGTCGTGAGCTGGATCAGAATTTCCGTGACCAGGGCCTGCCCTCACCCGCCCCTGTGGTGGAGTCGGTTTCTGTGTTGACCAATCGTACCTTGCTTAGGGAAACCGATATGATCGCGGCCATGCCCTATCAGATCTTTCACACCTATGAACAGCTTGGGGAGTTATGCCGCTTGCCAGTACCCGCCTTGGCCCGCAAGGGGCCGGTGGGGATCACGATGCGAACCGAAGGGGGCCTGACGCCTGCCGCAGCCTGTTTAGTGGATGACCTCAAATTGGTGGCAGCGGAATTAACTGAGAATTAAGTGTTCGAGGGACGTAAGCCCAGAAATTAACTACTGAATCGTTTGTGGCATGGGAAAATTTTGGCTGACAAATATAGCATGATTTTATATAACTCTGATTGAAGGAACTACACACATAAAATAAAGGAATCAGGGATGAAATATATTTTCTGTTTATGCGCTTTTCTTTTCTGTAGCCAGATTATGGCCGCAAATTTGGATGTTGACGCTTATGCTAAATTACCTTTAGTCGAGCAGCCTCAGATTTCCCCCGACGGTCAGATGATTGCAGCCTTATATAACCTGGATGACGGTCCCCAGGTAGTAGTTGCGCCATTTCCCACACTAGAATTTTCCACCTTGGCTAAGCTGAAAAAAAATCGTGACAGGTTGGAGTTTATTCGTTGGTCCGGAAATAAGTACCTGATTATTTCCGCCAGCTACCCTGAATATTTTCAAGGCCGCCATTTCAGGGTGCAAAGACTATATGCCGTTAATGTGAAAGATGGTAGCTCCAAGGAAATCACCAACCGACGTTTCAGCAGCCAGTCCTGGTATCAATATCAAAGTTATATTTTGACATCCTCACTTAAAGATGATGAAGAACATATTTTAGTGTCTACCTATGACTTTACCGACGAAGGTTATTCGGTTTTCAAAGTGAATTTGAAAACAGCAAAATTCGAGAAAGCGGTTAACAATGTCAATGATATCGACTTTTGGTATGCCGACCGCAAGGGCAGAGTCAGGGTTGGTATAGCGGTTGAAAAAGAAGAGGACAATATTAACCGAACCATCTGGTATAGAGCTGCTGAACAGGATGAATTGCAAAAGCTTCATACCCGCACTTACGGGGTCGGCGAGACCTTTGATCTTATTGGATTGAATGAGCAAGGTGATAAGGCCTATGTGCTTTCTGACCGCGAAACTGGCTTTCAATCTTTATGGCTATACGACATTCGCAAAGGAGAATTTGAAGAGATGCTGTTTACCCATCCAGAATATGATCTGGATGGAGGACTACTTGACAGTCAAGGCGAATTAATAGGCTCCTACTATTACGATGATTACTATCGCTCTTACTACTTTGACCCAGCTGATGGCGAACAGGAGGCTGCAATATCCGCAGTGCTTAAAGGGTTGGAAGTTACCGTTGTTAGCCGCAGTGCTGATAAGAAGAGGCTGCTGGCGATGGCGGTACGAGATGACAAAGTACCGGCCTACTTCTATTTCGATCTGTCAAAAAATAAAGGTGGGGCTTGGGTATCTCAGTATCCACAGTTAAGCAGAACGCCTATGCAACCTGTTGAATCCTATGCCTTTGATGCTAGCGACGGCCAAAAAATTACTGGTTATCTCACCATGCCAAAAGGGGTTGAGAGGCCTGCGCTAATAGTTTACCCGCATGGTGGCCCGCATGCTCGTGATTACCGCTATTTTGATCCTAAGGTGCAGTTACTTGCTGCAAAGGGCTATGCTGTGCTGCAAGTTAATTTCCGTGGTTCGGAAGGCTTTGGTACGGCGTTTGAAACGGCTGGCTATTATCAGTGGGGAAAACGTATGCAACAGGACGTTTATGAGGCAATGGACTGGTTGTTGGCGTCAGGTCGAGTTTCCCAGACCAAAGCCTGTATTGTAGGAGCTAGCTACGGAGGTTATGTTGCGCTAACTGCCGCTTACCAGCATCCAGAGCGTTTTGATTGTGTTGTCAGTGTGTCTGGAATTTCTGATCTGGAAGAGCTGGTTCAGGACGAAGAAAGGCAGGACAGCTTTATTGGCAATATCGTTGATCTTACTGACAAAAATGCCATTGACCAGCTAGCCCAAGTTTCGGCGATTAATTATCTCGATAAGATTAAGAGCCCGGTGTTACTCATTCATGGCACCAAAGACACAAGGGTAAACTATGGCCAATCTCGGTCTTTTTACAGCAAGGCTAAAAGCCGCTTAGATATTAAATATATCGAGATAAAAGACGGTACACACTTTTTTGATGACTACGAAAGCAACCTGACATTTATTCGAGAATTAGATAGTTTTTTAACCAAGCATTTATGATGGCTTGATTGGCGGTAATTATACTTACATCATTATATTTTTGAGATCTAAGATCCTCTTTTTTAAGAGGATCTTAGATCGTCTTCCGATCTGGTAATAAAGTCGCGGCGGACGTTATTCTCTTGTCGCTGTGGATTATTTTCTTAGCTTGTCCTTATTAACCCTCCAAGTACGTCTTATTTCTAAATTACTCAGGTAGAGATAGTCCATTCGAACAGCGATTGGCCCATATGTATCATTGATTTAGTGAAGCGGAAAAGCAGGTTTATGACTTATCCACTGCAAACTTAAAAAGCTGTGGAAAAAGCTGTGTTTTAAATTTGGGTGTTGTTTAAAGATGTGCGTTTAATTGCAGGGATCCTGCGGTGATCTTCTGGCAAAGTTGGCTTAAAAGATAGGGAGGATCGCTTATTGGATCCTCCCATATGGATCGCAGAGTGGAGCTTAAAAACGGCCTTTGATGCCGAATCGGATTGCCCGACCTGGTAGCGGCGCGACATCTTTAAGGAAAGAGGAATGCACTCTGGCTTCTTCGTCGGTCAGGTTATCTCCCTTGATAAACAGCGTTAGATCCGCCAGATCGCTCGGCACATAGTAGTTAACGCTGGCAGATACCAAGGTATAGCCTTCTGTCGAGCTTTCAAATTCGGCGTATTTGTCCTGCTTGCTGTAACGGGTAAAACCTGCTTCGGCATGCCATCTGTCGTATTCAAAGTGCAGCGATGAGCCTATCCGCAGTGGCGGAATGCGCGGTACATTGCTGCCGTCATCCAATTTGGCACGGGTGTAATCGGTAAATGCATCGATGCGCCAGTTTTCAGCGAAGTGCCAGTCCATCTCTGCTTCGAATCCATACAGCTTGGCGTCCTGTTGGGCAAATAGGAACACCGGCAGATCCTCGCCATGCGCATGTCCGTCTTCCGACTCTCCGCTGTCTTCCTCTTCATCATGAGCGTGCAGATGTCCGTCGCTGATTACCAACCCTGTGTCCTGCTGAAACACGTAATTATCTACCTGGTTGTAGAACAAGCTAACCGACGCGTGCCACTGACTGGCATGATAACGGTAAGTGAGATCAAGGTTGTTGGAGACCTCCTTGTTCATCTTGCTTTCAGCCTGCTCCAGCAGATATTCATCCTCGTGTTGGTGAATGGCAAAGCCACCACCAATTTCATAGGTGCCTGTGCCAATATGTGGACCAAAAGCAAAGGTCTCTGAAGCGGAAGGCGCTCGCTGCGAATAAGCATAGTTAAAGGCCAATGACTGGTGCTCATCTAAGCTCCACACCACGCCTGCGGAGGCACTCAAGCTGTTGTAACGCTGCTCGTCAAAGTGGATTTCGTGCTCCTCTTCCTCTTCGGCGGCGTCATGGGCTTCGTGATCGTGGGCCAGTGCATCAAAAAAAGCATTGTCCGGCTGATGGCGAACTTTCTCTACACGCAGCCCCAATTGCCAAAGCAAGTCACCCGTGCGTTTTTCTTCCAGTACGAACATCGCCAGACTTTGGCTATCCGTGGGAGGCGTAAAGGCTTCTTCACCAATGGCAGAGAACTCAACGTCATTGAAGTGCAGACCTATTACCCCTTCCCAGCCGAACATTGGCTTGTGTTCGGCCCATAGGCGGGACTCCAGCGTTTGATTCTGGAACGTGGTACCGACTTGTCCCTCTTCAATTTCACTGTGCTGATAATCGGTATAGCCGTTATGCCAGTGCACTGCAGAGAAAGGACCGGTTAGGTTATTCCAGTCAACAATGGCCTGAAACCTGTCTTGCTCAAGACGGGCGTATACGCCTTCTTCGGTTTCTGTACTGTGTTCGTCTGTTTCTTCCTCTGCGCCATGCTCTTCATGGGCATGACCGGGAACGCCATAGTCAGACTCAATCCGACCATAAGAAAGGGCCAGACGGAAGTCATCCGTAATCCAGCCGCTGCCCAGGGTAAAACCTTGCGCGTCGATAGCTGAGTTTTCCAGGTACCCACTGTTTTCTTCATCATGCTCGTCTTCATCATGAGCTAATTCGGCTGGGCCAGGGATCTCAAAATTATCGGTTTTACGGCTGAAGGCGTCCAAATGCCAGGCAAAGCTGCCAGCTCCACCGTTTAAATCGGTGGAAACGGTTTTCTCGTTAGCGACTGTGTCATAAAAACCCATAACCTGCCCGCTCAAGCCATCCTGATTTTGCTGCGGGAGGCGATTATCCACCACATTCACTACACCACCAATTGCCCCACTGCCATACAACAATGTGGCAGGACCTCTTAATACTTCTATCTGCATGGCCGTAGATACTTCAGTCGCGACGCTATGATCCGGGCCAACACGCGACGCATCTGATGCATCCAAGCCATTTTGCACAATCTTAATTCTGGGGCCGTCCAGACCACGAATAATCGGGCTGCTGGAGACTGGGCCGAAGTAGGAGCTATTTACCCCTGGGGTGTTTTTCAGGGTCTCGCCCAGCGTCGCAGCCTGATTCTGTGCAAGCTCTTCACCATTGAGAATGGATACCGGCGTGGCTGATTCCAGAACCGTACGCTTTAATGGTGAAGCACTGATTACCAATGTTTCAATATCATGTTCATCTTTCTGGACGGGTTTGTCATTAGCCCAGCCAAATGCTGGCAAAAGTGCCAGCACAATAGGGGAGAAGCGTACTTTCATGGGGTTACCGCTATAATCGTAAATTAGTAATAGTATAACATTTCCGTTCATTGGCAGGTCAAGGTCAGACCGATAGAAAGAGCGGCTTTTGCGACAAACAATCCGTTATTACTTATTAGGCTAATTTCTGCTGTAATAGATATAAGTATTCAGTGGAAGGACTGTCTTGAGGTTACCCTATTCTACACTTGGCCTGGGGAAATGGTTGGATTTGCTGAAACCCCAGGCGCATGCACTTCGGCAGCAATGGTGGCCTTTGACTGAACAGTTGGCGGCACAGAAGAAACCTTGCGTATTTGCTATCAGTGGGGCACAGGGGAGTGGTAAATCTACCTTGGCCAGGTATCTGCAAGCCGAGTTAGGCCAAACATTTGGATTGCAGGTTGCGGTATTGTCATTGGATGACCTTTACTACCCCCGCTCTCACCGGCTCTGGCTAGCCGAAAATGTGCATCCCCTGCTAGCAACCCGTGGCGTGCCTGGTACCCATGATATCAGTTTAGGGATGGAACTGATTCGCCGTTTCAGGAATGGCCAGGATCTTAGCTTGCCAAGGTTTGATAAAAGTCAGGACGACCGACGTGTAGAAGGTGAATGGCTGCAGGGTCCCGCAGATATTCTCATTATCGAAGGTTGGTGCCTGGGGGCCACCCCACAAGAAGAACTGGAACTCACCAAGGCCATTAATGAATTGGAACAGCAGGAAGATAAAGCGGGCACCTGGCGTCAGTATGTGAACCATTGCTTAGCTGGAGATTATCAACGCTTGTTTGCCACCTTTGATAAATTAGTCATATTGCAGGCACCAGATTGGCAGAGTGTGCTGACGTGGCGGGCAGAGCAGGAGCAAAAATTGATGCAACGAGGTGGAAGGGCCATGAATGAGCAACAACTGGCCAGGTTTATGCTGCATTATCAACGATTAACTTGCCATCAACTACAGAGCCCGGCACGCGATGCTTGGCAGCTTTTCCAACTGGACGCTAATCGACGGGTCACTGCCGTCAAAGGGCAATACACGCATGACTGGCAAATCTGAAGTGATGGGGCAGGACTTAAAAACACTCTGCGAAGATCATCCTCAGTTGCTACGCAGCTATCATGAGGTTTGTGGGCTGCTGTTTTCGGTAGCTGCTGCACCGCAGATCCCAGCCCCTCAACAATGGATGCCTTGGGTACTGATCAGTGACGAGATGTCTGCAGAGGTCGCTGAAAAGCTCACCCAAAGCTTAATGGATTGCTTCAAAGCGCAGTTGTTAATCATGCGGGATGAAGGCAATTTATTACCCAGGGTTTGTGTTTATCATGCTGGATTAACGCTGGAAGATGCCCTGAGCCAGTGGATGAGCGGTTGTTTATTGGGTCATCAGCACCTGCAGAAAGTGTGGCAGCAGGCCTGGTCACAGATGCAACTGCAAGCGCCTGATGATGCCCCCCAGGCCGCCAAAGAACTTAGCCACTTATTACGTTTGTTTAGCACTTTTGCCAATGTACCTATGGCGCTGGAGCAGGCTGCGGCTGGTGGTAATATACAGCTTGCCGCTCAGTTGGCGGCTATTGCTGAAACCCTGCCCAGAGCATTGCGACAGTACGTGAGCTTGGCTGGCAAGCTAGCCGCTTACCTTCCTCACCAGTTTGAAACTTTTATATCAGGCCAAGATCCAGCGCCTTGAGCACTGCACGTGTGCGGTCTCGTACATTCAGCTTGGCCAGAATAGCGGAAACCTGATTGCGAATGGTACCTACTGAGCGATGCAGCGCATCGGCAATCTCGTGATTGGAGTACCCGGCGGCGACCAGCCTGAGCACTTGCACTTCTATATCCGTGAGTTGTTCTATCAGTGCGCTTGGGGAATCCTGGTTGTCCCTGGCTTTTTCCACCCGACAGGTCACTGCGGGTTGCAACCAGCTTTTACCCTTCGCCAGATTAATGATGGCGTTTGTCAGCGCGTCAAAGCTTACGTCCTTGCGCAGGTAGCCTTTGGCACCCAACTTAATGCACTCAAGCACCAAATCATGATCATCAAAGGTGGTCAGTATCAGCACAGGTAACTGAATATTGGCCGATTTAAGCTGTTTAAGTACATCCAGTCCTGTGACTTTAGGCATGCGGATATCCAACAGCATGACATCCGGCTGATGGGCCAAAACCAGCGCCAGGGCCTCACTACCGTCGTCAGCTTCGGCAACAACATCTAAACCAGGTTTAAGCTGTAAAAGACTTTTGATGCCTTCACGAACCAGGTTCTGGTCGTCTATCAATAAGATCTTAATGTTCATGTACGGCTATCCGGGAGTATCGCAAGCAGGCTGAAGCCAGCCGGGCCAGCTTCTATTTTCAATTCGCCATCCAGTTTGTTCAGCCGCTCCTGCATACCAGTTAAGCCATGGCCAGGTGTGATATCTTTTGTATGGCGGCCATTATCATCCACCTGCAGATGCAAAATTCCTTCATGTTTGTTGAGGCTTAATCGACATTGGTTGGCACCACTATGCTTGAGAACATTAGTGAGCGCCTCCTGGGCACAGCGGAAAAGCGCCTCTGCAACACGTGCATCGGTGATCACCACGTCAGGGTCTATATCAAGGTTAATTTCCAGACCATCCAGATCCTGAATCAGAGCTTGCAGTGCGGATACGATATCCAGCTGATTTGCCCGGCGAATGTCCGCTACAGCTTCACGAACATCAGAGAGAAGCAACTTGGCCAGTTCCTGTGCACGTTTAATATGTTGACTGGCACTGTCCTTACTAAGCTGGTTGGCGACTTCCAACTGGATACTCAATGCGGTCAGGTGATGCCCAAGCACATCATGTAAGTCTCGCGCTATGCGCAGTCGCTCATCACGACGGGTGGTGGTATAGAGCAAGCTTTGGGTGGCCCTTAATTCTCTCAGCAAGTGAGCGTTGGCTTCCTTGGCCTGACGTTCGGCCTGTAAGCGTGTGGCGATGAAAAGCGCAAAAAGGTTCAAGGTGGAAAACAGCAGGGCGTTGACCAGTCCATATTCGGCTGGTGAAAGCAAAAAGTTCAGCATTGGCAACAATAAGCAAACCAATACGCAGATGAGTGGCCTGAATAATTCGCTAAGGTGTGCCACCAACATAATACCTAGGATAAGAATCATGCCATTGGGGAACAGCCACATTAATAGCAGGAGACATAAGGCCTGGACTAACGGCCCCAGCCAAATGTAGTCGGAGCGCAACATACGCCACAAATACCCCGCCAGAAACAGTAGCAACAAACTGCACACCAGCAGCACGGCACCGGGAGTGGGAGCAAAACGATGCTGAATATTGGGATCGTTCAGGTGCCAGAAATACAGGGTGAAACAAAGGATAAATCCCCAGGTTAGAAAACCCAGGCCGATTTCAAAAAATTTGCTGTTCAAACGGTTCGATAACTTCATGACGGCAGTATCGCATAACCGCAGTATGCCTCGAATAGGGCAAATGTCACGATCTCCTCGAGGTGTTATTAGGCCATGACATTTGTCACATGTACGCACCGAATACGCTCGCTAAGCTGCCCATAGTTTAATCAAGGAGACTATGATCATGAGGAGCTTATTCTACGGATGCAAACTGCTATTACTGCTGATTTTCTCAGGCTGGGTGCAGGCAGATGAGACATGGAAATTGGAGTTCGGAGGAGGGCTGGCGGCTTATGACACACCCTGGGTGGATATGCCGATTCAATACATCACACTACCCTACATCAATGCCGAATATGGTCGTTGGCGGTTGGGTGTTAAACATGGGATTTTTCAGTATCGGCTGAGCGGTGACAACTGGCCAGTTAGCCTGTCTGCCGGGCTGAATTACCGCGATGAAACCTATGACAGCGTGTTTAGTTTTAACGATAAGCTGTCCGATGATCCTGTCTTCACAGGTTATCAGTCGCCCGATGGGGAAGTGACAGCCCAGCTAAACGCGAAGTGGCAGCATTTATCCTTGTCGGTGAGCCAGGATGTGTCCGACCACTCTTCGGGAACCGTTGCCGATCTATCCTATATGCATCCGCTTTATCAGGGAGATCGCGGCGTGCAGTTCCTTATGGGCGGCGGTGCACGTTGGCTGAGTGAGAAATACAGTGACTATCTGTATGGTGTTTATGGCGACAATATCGCGCCGCAGTATGGCCGTGTTACCTATCAAGCCGAAGCCGCAACCAACTACCAGCTCACCATGCAGTTAATTTACCCCTTCAATCGTCAATGGAGCCTAAGTGCGCAGGCCAGCTATGAATGGTTGGATCAAACCATACAGGACAGCCCGCTGGTGGATAAGTCCGGTGTTGGCAAAGTCATGGTGTTTTTCACCTATAGGAAAATGTAATGAATAAAGTCATTAGCATATCGCTGATGCTGATGCTGATGCTGATGCTGATGCTGATGCTGATGCTGATGTTGTCAGCCTGCTCCAGTGACGATGTGGAAACCGCCAACTTTGGCAGTGACTACTACAAGAGTGACTATCAATTGGTAAATGCCACAAATCTTGAGCTGGATTTTTACATGGCCAACTCAGAACTTGACGGCGATGAAAGAGACCCGTTCAAAGACAAGTACAAAGTGGCGCATATCACCAAAGAGGAAGGAACCAAACAGATTCGCCATGAGCATAACGCAGAGCGCAAAGTGAACTTTTACGTGCATGCCCCCTATGCGAACAAGGCGGGCTACCGGGAAACCCATAAAGTTAAACGGGACAGGCATTATCAGTGGTTGGCCTGGATGTCCGGGGAAGCCTTATCACACAGTTTATTTGAGAAATATGAGTCAAATCGTGAGGGTTATATCAGGGTCAGGCTATTTGCTACGGATACCGCTTTGCAGGCCAACAACAGCGGACAAACCCTGGCCCTGACCATCGGCAAAGTCTCGGAGTTTATCTCCGTGGATCAATGCAATGGCGGCTTGCAAGTGAATGGGATGCCTATCAATCTGTGTGATACTTCTTTTGGCCGTAGTTATTTGCTGGTGGTTGGTGATGAAGGACGAATTAGCCTGGCGTTACAATAATTTTTTCACTCTTTAACCCCTTTTGGCTTTGTGCTGCGTTTTATCTATGCGACCCAAATGGAGAAACGCCATGCAAAGCCACTTTACTGCTACTTCATCCGCAAATACCGCCTTTAAGGCCCTGATTATTACGTTACTGGCCAGCCTGATTACTTTTGCCCTGTTTGTATTGATGGATGTGCTGACCCGTATCGAGCAAGATGGGCCTATAGACAGCCCCCCTGTGTTTGTCGTCGACGCGGTTTTTGAACCTGAGAAACAAATTACTCAGGAGAAAAAACCTTTATCACCGCCACCGGAGCATAAAGTCATGCCTAAACTGGCTAATCTTGCCCCAGTGAGTGATGATTTGGTGCCGGGCATTGGTGACTTTGTTCCTGACGTAAAGCTGGGGGATGACCTCGGCGAAATCCCTGTGTTTAGCGCCTCGGAAGGGCAAGCAACTCCCATGGTGAGATTCGACCCAAACTATCCCATGGAAGCATTACGCGATGGTATCGAAGGCTGGGTTAAACTGGTGTTTGATATAGACCCCAGCGGCAAGGTGGAAAATGTGCGGGTGCTGGAGTCGAACCCGGCCCGGATCTTTGATCGTGAAGCCCGACGGGCATTGTTACGTTGGAAATACAAACCACAGATTCGAAATGGACAGGCCATGGCGCAAAGCAATCAGGTGGTACTGTTAAGTTTTAATCTGAACCAATAAGCTAAGTCTTAGGATGGTTAATAATGTGCGTCTGTGTCAGACGCGCATTGGTCGTTAAGGAAAGATATGACGCTAAGTATCGCAATCAAATCCTTATTGCATATTGAGCTCAGCAACGAAGAGTTGATGAGCCGCTATGTGCTAAGCGGTGATGCGAGTTTGCTGGCGAAGCTTTACGATAATTGTGCCAGGGATTTGTATCACTTTCTGTTAACGCTGTCAGAGCCTGAGCTTGCCGCGGATATTGCGCAAAAGTCCTGGCTTAGGGTAATGGAAAAGCGCCACATGTATCATAGTAATGGCCAGTTTAAAGCCTGGCTGTTTACCCTGGCACGCAATCTGTTAATGGACGAATACCGCCGCACTAAGCGCTATCCATTGTTGGAGGCATGCGAAGTTCGTGATCAAGGCAGTCAGAATAAGGTGGATGGAACGTTACTTAAGGCTTTTTCACAGGCCCTGGAAACACTACCTTTTTATCAGAGAGAGGCTTTTATGCTGTATCAGGAAGGATTTGGTGTACAGGATATTGCCCTGATCACTGGGGAGAATCAGGAAACCATCAAAAGTCGGCTGCGCTACGCCAAACAGCAGCTTCGCCAACAATTGGGAGAATGTTGTGAGTAAAGATGAGCAACTGAAAGCCCTGTATCAACAGCGTAAAGAACAGGTTAAGGCGCCTCACTCGACCCGACAGTTGCTGTTGACCAAAGCCCGGGCTGAGCAGATCAAGCCGGGCTACAACCTGTGGAACTGGACGCTCGGCGTCAGTTTGTGTGCTGCGCTATTGGTATTGTTTCAATTTGTCGGTATCACACACCAACAGCTACGACCTGAGTATGAGGTGATTCAGGTGCATCGGTTGAACGAAGAAAAACAACCTGGTGAACTCGCGGCTTTAGTTGCCGAGCAAACCCGTGTTGAGCATGCTGACAACTATGCCCGATATATACAGGGTCAGCAGATATTGACCGCACACCACAAGCGCCTGGCCAGGCTGGTGAATACCGAAGACGGTTGGGGTTTGCAAACCTGTGATAAAGAGCTGGTATTGTTAACTGCGCAGTTGGTTGATCAGCTTCGTAATAACCGTCGACTGGAGGAGCAGCTCAAGAAAGGCGACGAGGTGGAAATTGCTTTTGATGTTGATGGTCGGATTGTGAGTATCAAAGCAGCGCCGGGTCTGCACTGCTAAGCCGGATAAGTTGAGCGGGACTGGTGCCCGCTCGAGTTATTTACCGATCAGGCGCAGGAATTCATCACGGGTGGCCTGTGATTTACGCAGCCCGCCCAGCATCACCGAGGTAACCATTGAGGAATTCTGTTTTTGTACGCCGCGCATCATCATACACATGTGCTTGCCTTCCATTATTACGCCTACCCCTTTGGCACCAGTGACTTCTTGTACGGCTTCGGCGATTTGTTTGGTCAGGCCTTCCTGAATCTGCAGACGGCGGGCAAACATATCGACTATACGGGCAAACTTAGACAGCCCCAGCACTTTCCCATTTGGCAGATAAGCGATATGACAGCGGCCGATAAAGGGCAGCATATGGTGTTCACATAAGGAATAGAATTCAATGTCCTGTACGACTACCAACTCATCGGTATTAGATTCAAAGATAGCGCCGTTAACCACTTCATCCAGTGACTTATGGTAACCGTCGGTAAGAAACTGCATGGCTTTGGCGGCACGCTTTGGAGTATCCACTAATCCTTCACGGCTGACATCTTCACCCAAAAGCGTGATGATCTGCTGATAGTGGCTGTTCAATTGGTCTGACATCAATTCATCTCGTTGCTATTGATGGCTTTAATACGCAAAGATCCTTACTTTGGATTGCGCCACCCGGGAAAATTGCCGGATTATAGCGCAATCGTGTTGTCGGGTCAGGAATTTGTCATATGTCAGAAAGACAATCAGGGTGGTGGCGGTCATTGTGGCATACGGATTGTGTGCGTTGTCGGCAAATCCGCGCAGCAATAATTTGGGGGCTTTTGATGTATTTACTCGTGATGCTTTGGTGGTGAGCCATATGGATATCATTCAGATTCGTGCGGGGGCCAAGCGTAATGGCTTCAGCTTGTGTTTGTTCGGCATTATCGGTTTGCTATTGTCCGCCTTATGGTTGGCCTGGTTACCTGAATGGCTAAAATTGGCGGGTATTTTCCTGACCAGCGCATCGTTAGTAACGATTTTAATTGGCTGGCTGAAGGTCAGGGAGCCGGTGTTCAGCTTCGAGCTGTCCCGTCAGCATCTGAAATATTTGCATCGATTTGGCCATTGGCAACTGGAGTGGGGCAATATTCAGCGGGTCGGTATTCCTCGTGTCAGACGCGGACTAGAGCATCAGGATATGGAGCTGATAGGCATTCGCTTGAAAGACTATGAGCCTTTGCTAGCCTCTATTTCTCCACGTTTGGCCAGTAACATTCTAATGCAGCAACGGCCGCTGTTATTGCAGGATGAGGATTGTAAAACCGGTCAGTGTTATAGCGAGACGCTATTGGAAAAGGACAGTTACAAGGGCAACAGCGGCAAAGAATATCGGGGAATAGTGGCGATGTTTGCCAACCGTATGACCCGTATTCGCGAGGTGCTTGGCTATGACCTGTTTGTGTTTGCGTCTGAGTTTGACAGATCTCAGGAGGAATTTGTCGCTTTGCTTAATGCTTGCCAGCAGCAGTCTTTAAAAGACGAATAAGTTAGTAACAGCTCTTATGCGGGATGCTGCGTCTCTCCAAAAGAGCTGCCTTGTAAGAATTCCAGACCTTGCTCTTCCACGTGCAGGCATTCCCGATAAAAGCGTTCAAGTAAGGTTTTGGCCTCGGCGATATGCCCGTTTTTTAGATGTTCCTCCAGTTCCTGACAGAGGGTTTTAAGCTTGGGCACACCGGTATAGCAACAAGCGCCGTGCAGTTTGTGTATTAAGTACTGCAAATGTGCCTGATCCCCAGCCTGTGCAGCGGTTTTTATCTGACTATGCATGCTGGGCAACTGCTCTATAAAGGCATCCAACATCTGTCTGGCATGGTGCGGATTATCATTGGCCAATTGCAGGGCTTGTGCCCAGTCGAGGCTCTCCTCTGAGGTGGGCTGACACCAGCGCTTAATCAGCTTAATCAGATCATCAAAATTGATAGGCTTGGGCAGATAATCATCCATGCCGGAATTAAGCAGTTTCTCTTTCTCTTCGCGAAACGCATGGGCTGTCACAGCAATAATCGGGGTGCCACGATTTAAGTGGGTTTTACGGATCATGCGGCTGGCTGCCAGACCATCAATACCCGGCATTTGCACATCCATCAGTATCAGGTCAAATGCTTCTTTCTCGCAGCGATCAGCGGCATCCTGACCATTAAAGCTCAGTGACAGCTCCACCGGTGAGTCACGCAACCAGGTGGCCAGCAATCTCAGGTTAATCTCCATATCATCCACCGCCAATACGCTGGCTTTCGGCAGGCTTTTGAGCTGACGCGAAAAATTATCGTTTTGGATTGGTGTGGGTGGGTGCAATAAATTTTCCAACTTACCTAGCGTCAGCGGCCGTTCAATCCGTCTTTCAAACATGGCGAGCATCATATCTTGCTGGCTTGGCCTTGGGGCGCTATCAAGCAGTACTTTGTGTCTGGCGCGCAGCGTCTCTAATGAGGCGAGTTTGGCCTGATAGCTATGACATTGCTGCTCAGGGCAGGATAAAAACAGATAATCAAAAGGACCGGTTTGGGTTGCCAGATAGTCAAAACTGTCACAACTGGTCACCACCGCCCCCAGGGCTTTAAACATGCGTCCCATGGCCTGACGTGCGGGTGGGTAGGCTTCGTAAATCAGCACCTGTTTGCCTTTCCAGCGGCTGTAGGGTGATAGCGACATCTTCTGACTTAACTTATTGACCCGCAGCTTGACGGTAAACTCGGTGCCGGCACCTTGTTCGCTATGCAGTTCAATGCTACCCCGCATTAACTTAACCAGTTCCTGACAGATAGCCAGACCCAGGCCGGTTCCCTGGTATTCGCGGTTAATCGCACCATCCAGTTGCGAGAACGCGGAGAACAGTTTATGTCTGTCTTCCCGGCTAATGCCTATACCTGTGTCTTCAATCTTAAATACTAATTCATACAAGCCGTTGGCCTGGTCTTCGCCTTTTACCGCCAGGCGCACATGCCCGTGACGGGTGAATTTGATGGCATTGCCAACCAAATTGGTGAGTACCTGGCGAATACGGGCGGCATCACCAATCAACTTTTTCGGTAAGGGACTCAAGTCGCTAATAAGTTCCAGTCCCTTGGCATGTGCCGAGCGCGCCATTAACCCCGCCAGCTCTTCCAACAGTTCTGTAGGGCAGAATGGCTCGTTATTGATCTGCAACTTACCCGCTTCAATCTTGGAGAAATCCAGTACGTCGTTGATGATATTGAGCAAGTTGTTGGCCGACGCATTGATGATTCGTACGTGTTCCTGCTTTTCGGTGGGCAAGGGCGTATTGGCTAATTCCTGGCTGAATCCCAATATCGCGTTAAGCGGGGTACGGATTTCATGGCTCATATTGGCCAGAAACTGGGATTTTATCTTGCTGGCCTGGATCGCTTGCTTGCGGGCAATATCCAGGCGCGCATTTTGTTCTTCAATGATTTCCATGTTATTGCGCAGATCATTGGTCACCAAGTCAACGGAATGGCTGAGTTGTGTCTGGCTTTTTTCCATTAAAGCCAGGGAAAACAGCACGGCTTCCAGAAAAACGCCCATCTGGAAACAATATGTGGTCAGGAAATTGGTGGGTAGCCAACCTATCAGCCCCAGTAAACCGGCCAGAGCCGCTGTGAGCAGAATACTCCAGGCAAATACAAAGTAACGAGCTGGTTTAAATTGGTTGGCGTAGCTTTCATAGCCAGCATATAGGTAACTACTAATGGCCAGCATGCTAACCAGATAAACAGCGCCATTTTGTATACCAGCATCCAGGAAGTTGCCCAGTGAGGCCAACCCAAGCAGTATCTCTATGCCAATCAAGGCAATGATTATTCGCCCGGCCTTAGGAGCATTCTGTTTGGCATCAAGAAAGCTGTAAGTGAAAATACCTGCAGTTACCGCAATAACCAAAAACAGCAGATCGGTGTGTTGATTTAGCCAGTCAGCAACCGGCGATTGCCAGTAAACCTGAATATGCCCACCCCAAACAAATTGCCATATCAGTACCGTGGCAATATAAGTGCAATAGACCAACAGACTGCTATCTCGCAAACTGATAAATAATGTCAGGTTGTAGAAAAGCAGCACCATTAAGCCACCATAAAACACGCCCCACAGGATATTTTCCAGTGCCTGCTTTTTCATATGTAGTGATTCAGAGGAAAGGGTAACAGGTACTACTCTTGCCTCCGCATCACTTTGTATACGGATATAGAGGTCCAATCTTGTTGCGTAAGGGAGGGTGGCCTCCATGGAGGGGTAACGGAATCGCTGCTCTGCTTGCGCTTTACCCTGCTTGCTATGGGCAATGATTTTGCCCTGTGCAACCAGGTAGATATCCACGTTATCATTCTGCGCATATTTGACGTCGACCAGCCAGACAGGTTGTTGGCTGACATTGCTGAAGCTGGTAGTAAACCAGATAGCTTCATCGCCGAAACCGTAGTTAGGGTTGTGTTGCGTTGGCCACTGAAAATCGCGGCGCATAGTCAGCACTTGCTCAATGGTTAACCCGCCATCAGCATCTATCAATATGCGCATCTGATCGGTTAGGCTGTGGGTTTTCTCGGCATCAATAAGTTGCAGGCTGGCCTGGCCCACAGCCGACAGGCTGAACAGCAGACAAAAACACAGCAACAAATACTTGGCCAATCCCATGATTTACGCAGTTATACGGTGAGTTGAAAATTCAAGAGGCTTATTTAAGCATTGTCCACAAGGGGATACCAATGTTAAGTTGCCATTTTATTGGCGTGTGCCGTGCGGTGGATATTCTGTCTGGTTAAATTAGCGGTAATGACCCACAGACCCAACACGCCACCCACTTCCCGAAGTTAATCTCGTAAAGCAAGAATTCTATGAGCCAAGAAATCAGTATCAGTGCCGATGGTATAGAGCAGTTGCCCCTGCGGCGTTTTACCGAAGATGCCTACCTGAATTATTCAATGTACGTCATCATGGATCGAGCACTTCCACATATTGGTGATGGCCTTAAACCTGTACAGCGTCGCATTGTTTACGCTATGTCTGATCTGGGACTGAGCGCGACCGCCAAGTACAAAAAATCTGCCCGCACTGTGGGTGATGTCTTGGGTAAGTTCCACCCCCATGGTGATTCCGCCTGCTATGAAGCCATGGT
>NZ_JAFKCS010000005.1:122858-233852 GCF_017255015.1 Bowmanella yangjiangensis
GGTGCTGATGGCCCAGCCATTTTCCTACAGCTATCCTCTGGTGGATGTTCAGGGCAACTGGGGAGCGCCAGATGATCCCAAATCTTTTGCCGCCATGCGTTATACCGAGGCGCGCTTATCCCGCTACAGTGAGTTGCTGTTAAGTGAACTCGGACAAGGCACGGTAGATTGGGTACCCAACTTTGACGGCACCCTTAAAGAGCCTAAAGTGCTGCCAGCCCGTTTGCCGCATATTCTGATGAACGGCGTAACAGGCATTGCGGTAGGTATGGCCACCGATATTCCACCGCACAACTTACGCGAGCTGGCGCAGGCTTGTGCCTACTTGCTGGATAACGGCAAGGCCCAGGTTGAAGAGCTGATGCAATTTGTGCATGGCCCGGATTATCCTACTGAAGCCGAGATTATTACGCCAAGGGATGAGATCCAGAAGATCTACGAGTCTGGTCGGGGCTCCATCAAGGCCCGCGCTGTATACGGTGAAGAAAATGGCGAAGTAGTGATTACCGCGTTGCCGCATCAGGCGTCAGGCGGCAAGATTCTTGAACAGATCGCCGCTCAGATGCAGGCCAAAAAGCTGCCCATGGTGAGTGATTTACGCGATGAATCCGACCATGAAAACCCCACTCGTTTGGTAATTACACCGCGCTCTAACCGAGTTGACGTAGAACAGCTGATGCAGCATTTGTTCGCGACGACGGATTTGGAAAAAAGTTATCGGGTCAATCTGAATATGATTGGTCTGGACAACCGGCCCAAAGTCAAAGACCTGAGCACTATTCTCAGTGAATGGCTGGAGTTTCGTCGCGATACAGTGACCCGTCGTTTGCAGTATCGCTTGGAAAAGGTGTTGGCCCGACTGCATATTCTGGAAGGTTTACTGATTGCCTTTTTGAATATCGATGAAGTCATTCACATCATCCGCACCGAAGAGGAGCCTAAAGCTGTATTGATGGCCAGATTTGGGCTAAGTGATAAACAAGCCGAAGCTATTCTTGAGTTGAAGTTACGTCACTTGGCTAAGCTGGAAGAAATGAAGATCCGCGGTGAGCAGGATGAATTAGCCGTTGAACGTGACAAGCTGCAGGCTATTCTTGGCTCTAACACCAAGCTTAAAAATCTGATTAAGAAAGAAATCCTGGCAGACGCCGAACATTATGGTGACGACCGCCGTTCACCTATCATTGAGCGGGTTGAAGCCAAGGCGCTGTCGGAAAAAGAACTGGTGCCTTCGGAAGCGGTAACCATCGTTCTGTCCGAAAAAGGCTGGGCACGCTGTGCCAAAGGCCATGATGTGGATGCCCCTGGTCTTAGCTATAAGGCAGGTGACCAGTACCTGGCCTCAGCGAAAGGGCGTAGCAATCAACAGGCCGTGTTCCTGGATTCTTCAGGGCGAACTTTTGCCTGTGATGCCCATACCTTGCCATCCGCTCGTAGTCAGGGCGAACCATTAACCGGTCGCTTTAATATTGTTGGCGGTGAGAGCTTTGAACATGTGGTGATGGGCAATGATGACGACCAGTATTTACTGGCGTCAGACGCTGGCTATGGCTTCATTGGCAAGTTCGCTGACATGGTCAGTAAGAACAAGGCTGGTAAGGCCTACCTGAGTCTGCCTATGGCAGCCAAAGTGATTACGCCGCAGCGTGTACGCAACTTACAAAGCGATTACTGCCTGGCTATCTCCAATGAGGGGCGGATGCTGATGTTCCCGCTCAAGGATTTACCTGAGTTGGGTAAAGGGAA
The DNA here is from genome assembly GCF_017255015.1 of Bowmanella yangjiangensis. GTDB lineage: Bacteria > Pseudomonadota > Gammaproteobacteria > Enterobacterales > Alteromonadaceae > Bowmanella > Bowmanella yangjiangensis. The sequence continues at coordinate 124,605 of NZ_JAFKCS010000005.1, forward strand.
GGGAAATAAGATCATCAGTATTCCTTCTGCCAAAGCTCAGGCCCGTGAAGAGTACGTAAAGGTGCTGGCCGTGGTGCCGGACGGTGCTCAGGTTAAGGTGCTGGCAGGCAAACGCGGCATGACCTTAAGTGCGGAAGATCTTAGTCACTTCCAGGGAGAACGAGGCCGTAGAGGGCATAAACTACCCCGTGGCTTGCAACGTGTAGATGGGATTGAGGTGATATTGCCCGACGGTAAAGCAACCGCCGTAGAGGCCGAAGAGCCGGGCAATGACGCTCCGACCCTGGATTTAAGTTAAAGCCAGGGTCAGGATTAGTCCACCGCCAATCAGCAACACAAATAGCGCCGCCGCCATCAGCAAGGGGCGGCGCCCTGCTTTTACGACATCAGTAATGCGGGTGTTTAGCCCCAATGCCAGCATAGACATAGTCAGCATCAGCTCGTCGGCGTACCTAATCGCCGCGAGGTTATCACCTGACAGCCAATCCGCGGAGCTAATTAAACTACAAGCCAGAAAGCCCAGCGCAAACCAGGGGATATGCAGCCTTGTACCCTCTTCGCGCGGCTCACTTTGATGAAACCAGCCAAGCCACAGTAAAAAGGGGGCGAGTAGCATCACCCGTAGCATCTTTTCGATAACGGCCACCTGTTGCACAGGTTCATTGATGGCACCGGAAGCGGCCGCGACTTGAGCGACTTCATGCACGGTAGCGCCAATCAGCAAACCCAACTGGTGCTCAGTGACAGGTAGTAAGGCATACGCCAAGGGATAGAACAGCATGGCCAGGCTGCCAAACAACACCACACAGCCTATGGCAACTGAGACTTTTTCGTCACTGGCTTTGAGCTGTGACTGACAGGCCAGCACCGCCGCTGCGCCGCAGATAGCACTACCTGCCCCCACCAGCAGACTGGTTTGCTTATCCAGTCCCAGCTTCTTACCCAGCCATAGCGCTGTGCTGATGGTGATGGTTAGAATCAAGGCTGCTAAGAGCACGCCACTGATCCCGACCTGCTGAATCTGGTCCAGGCTTAAACGAAAGCCGTATAGAGCGATGGCGAGGCGCAGCAAGGGCCCTTTAGCCCACTGCACTGTGTTACTGAATCGGGTTTCCAGGTGCTGATAGCCAAAGTGTCCTAGCACCATACCCAGCAATATTGCCAGCATAAGCGGTGATGCCGTCACCCAGCCAAGTTGATTAGCAGTAATGCATGCCCAACTGAGTAGTCCAAGTAACAGGAGGGCGGCAATATGGCTGAGGCGAGAAATAGGCAGAGAAAGCGACATACAACATCTCCTTTGGAGAACATTGGTATATCTTAGAACGGTATTTTATATAAGAATAATGTATTAATTTCATAAAAATATGAGTTGTAGTTATGTATTTAAATCTGCATCTACTCAGGATCTTTATGCATGTGGCGGAACTCGGGAGCTTTTCCCGCGCCGCTGAGCAATTGGCTATCACCCAACCCGCCGTATCAAAAGGCGTAGCGGAGCTGGAAAGCCAATTGAGCCTGGCCTTACTGGAGCGCACCAGTGCCTCTCTGAGAGGACGACGTCAATGGCAGCTAACTGAGCATGGCCGGGCTTTGCTGGAACATGCCAAAGGTATCTTTGCGTTGGAGCGCGCTGCTATTGATGACTTGCAGGCCCGACTTGATTGCCAGCGCGGCCATCTTCATCTGGGGGCGAGCAGTACCATTGCCGGATATTGGTTAGCGGACGTTTTTACGAGATTTTGTGCCCAGTATCCAGATGTTCAGGTGAGCGCCATGTCGGGCAATACCGAGGAAATCTGCCAGGCACTGTTGGATTGCAGGTTAGATTTGGCACTGGTTGAGGGGCAAGTCAGCGATCCTCGGATTGCCGTCAGCCATTGGTATGATGAGCCGCTGAAACTGGTTTGCCCGGCAGATTGGCAAGTAAATGGTAAAAATCTGAATAGGTTGCGTTGGCTGTGGCGGGAACCTGGCTCAGGTACCCGAAGCTGGATGGAGCAACACCTGCAGGATGCTGGCATAGTGCCTGAATCAAGCCTGGAGATTGGCAGTAATGAGGGGATCGCGCGCGCTGTGGCCGCGGGGCTGGGATTGTCTATTCTGCCATTGAAAGTTTGTGAGGAGTTACTTACCCTGGGGCGTTTGCAAGTGTTGGATACAGCCTGGAGCAAGAGTCTGTATCGTCCCTTGTTTTTGTTACAGCTTCAGCAGCGCCCCTTGTCTCCTTTGGCTCAGGCATTCAAATTCATGTTAAGCACAAATTAATATTGAAGAAAGCCGATAGGTACTGCTGTCTTCCATGCACAAAGCCGCTGGATTGCGGAGGCAGACTATTAAATTTACATCAGGGAAGGGTCTATGTCTGAGCTTGCCAATAAATTCGTTTTTCCTAGCGAGATCAAGCCGCTATCAGTAAGGAAACAGCGCAGATTGAGCTGGAGAAAGCCATGATAGAAGCTGAAACGGTACGTACCTTAGCGGAAGCCGAAGCTTACCAAAAAAAGGTTATATTGCAGGCCGACAATGCCTTGGCACAAAAACTGGACGCCGAAGTGAAGATACAGCAGCTCTGGGCCGACGCCTTCGCCCGCCGCCAGGTACCGACCTATGTTTTCGGTGGTGGTGAATCCGGCGCACCTACTGGCAGTGATGCTGAGGCCAAGGTGTTTATGCAGATGCTGACATTGGATGCGGCTAAACGCCTTAGCTATGACCGCGAGCTGAATAAGAAAAAAGGGATTAGATCTGGCAGCTTGGTCAATTTGAAACCGCTAAGCTGCCAGTGCCTATATTGATGAATGTATCAGGGGGGAAATTGCCAGGGAGATTGATAAGATCTGGAATTAGACTTGCGCTATTTTGGTGCTGCGCGACATTTGCTTTAGCTGCGCACAAAGCGGAAGAGTACTTGGTCATGCCTCGTCAGTCTGTTGCGTTAATAGGTGTCGACGTCCTGAGCAGCAAGGGTGTCCTGCGGGCGCAAACCATTCTGTTAGAGGATGGCCGAATCTCAAAGATTGGCCCTGGTCCTGATGTATCTGTGCCCGAACATGTAAAGACACTGAACTTGCCAAACCATACCGTTATTCCTGGTCTTGTTGGGATGCATGACCATACCCATATGCCAGGACAGACCTTTATGGGGGCAAGCGCTTCCAGATTGTGGTTGGCCAGCGGCGTAACTACAGTGCAGACCGCCGGAAGTGCTGATTTTTCGTCAGAACTGGCGTTAACTGAAGCCATTAGAGCGGGGGACGTTGCAGGCCCCAGAATTTTCCCAACGGCCCCCTATCTTACTGGGCCAGATGGTAACGGGCCAATGGCCAAACCGAAGACACCGGATGAGGCCAGACAGCTGGTTCGTGATTGGTCCGCGTCTGGGGCAACATGGTTTAAGCTATATCGCCATATTCAACCTCATATTGCCGAGGCAGTGATCGATGAGGCTCATAAGCTAGGACGTAAGGTAACCGGCCATTTATGTTCTCTCACATTTAGTGAAGCAGCTCGGTTAGGTATAGACAGTATCGAACATGGTTTAATCTCTGCTTCAGACTTTATTGCGGAGAAGACTACAGGCCAATGTATCTCGAACCGTTCTACATTGGCCGGATTGGAAATGGATGATCCAAGAATAAAACTGCTAATCGACCTGCTAGTCGCAAAGCAGGTCACCTTAACTTCAACTTTGGCGATTATTGAATCCCATTTTGCTCATCGCCCACAGGCAGATGAGCGCAGTCTGGTGCTTCTGTCTGAGACCTGGCGGGAGCAATACGAAACACGTCAGCATCGCCTTAGACAAACCGGCGGTCAATTACCTCCCTCTGTTTTAGGTAAACTAATGGCCTTTGAAGTGCAATTCTCTAAGGCCGGAGGGCGGCTTGTAATGGGGCCGGATCCCGGACGACATGTGCTGCCCGGCTATGGCAACCAAAGAGGATTTGAACTGCTGGTCGAAGCTGGCTTTAGTGTGCATGAAGCGTTAGAAATTGCTACTGCAAATGGAGCGGAAGCCCTTGGCATAGGGGAGAAGGTTGGCCGTATAAGCGAGGGATACTTGGCAGATCTGGTTATACTTGAAGGTGACTTATCTGCTGACCCTGGCGTTATTCGTAATGTAAAACTGGTAATAAAGGGGGGCGAACTATACTCTCCCGCTAAATTGCTAGCTGGCTTGGAAGGCAAGTTTGGCCCTCAATAGAAGGTAAAGAGCTACGGTCATTGATGCTTACCTTATTCCTGTCTGAGCAACAGACTGGCCATGGCTTGATTAAATACCATTATCCAGTTGGGACAGAATTGACCGGGGGCAACGCGGTTGATCTCCATCACCGCACGCTTTTTCGGGCGCTTTGTGTGAGTGTCATGGGCGCGGGCGTGGGTCAGGGCATCAAAGGTGTCAACAATCGCCAGAAGCTTGGCACCTTCGCAAATATCCGCATCTTTTAGACCCAAAGGGTAACCAGAACCATCAATGCGTTCATGGTGTTGGATAACGATTTTACGTGCCTCATTCCACTGATCAAGGTGTTCAAGTAGCCGTGCACTTTTATAAACGTGAGAGCGCATCAGATTAAATTCAGCTTGCTCCAACGGGGTATTCTTGTGCAGTACTTTTAATGGCATAAAAGCCATGCCAAAGTCATGAACATAACAAGCCACCGCTAACTGGTTGGGTTCAACTGGGTTGCCTTTGAGTTTATTCAGATAGAGCGCCAACCGGGCAATACGGTCACCGCGTCCACGCCAATACTGAGAGCGGCGCTCCACCGGCTCCATCAATTCCCGGAAGAAGATAATATCTCTATGTTCATCGTCATCATGGTCGCCATGCAGACCAATGTCATCCAGTGCATCGCCGCTGCTTTTCTCTGTTGTTGCCACAGGTGCTTGTGAAGCCGAAGGATGGGCATCCAGAGTTGGGTCCAGCAACAACACTGACTCGGCCAGCAGCTTCTCATGCTCTTGGGGGTTATCTGGTTTAATGCGGGCGATTTGTTTAACCAGTAGCTGATAAAGGCCTTCGTCGTATTGGGCGCTACCAGACTGAATGCAACTTTGTACAAAGAGTTTTACCCTGTCCATGGTTAGCAATACCAGGTCACTCATGGTGCTGGTGTAGCGAATTTGCCCTTTACGCAGGTAATCCAGCAAATCTTCAACATGCTGAAGTAAGGGGATCATGGGGGTGAAATTGACTAAGCCCAAATCCCCTTTGATAGTGTGAATAGAGCGAAACAGTGCACGTTGCAGTTCGTTATCCTGAGGTTGCAGCTCTAATTCCATCAGCGTTTGTTCGCTGGCCTCATAGAGCTCGTTGATCTCCTCTAACAGGTCATTAAGGATATCGTTGTCCAAATCATCATGTCGGAATGTCTGCATGCTGCTGCCTTATTCTTCGCATCATCAGCGAAACTATCTTGTGTCACAGAGTGTAATCGGACTGCGAGATAGTTTCATCACCTTTGACGCGCTTTGCCTTAATGGCTGAGCATCCCGCTGATACCAAGATGGATATTACTGATCAGATATCCTCAAGGATGAAAAAGGGTATACTCTGCGACCTGATTGATTCTTGGGTGTTGCTGTGCTTGCTCTGATTCGTATCCCGCTGGTTTTGCTCTATTTCGTCGTCGTTAATCTGTTGTTGTTATTGATCTGTCTGGTCAGGCCGTTTCATCGTGACAATGTGCATCACGGCGCCCGACTATATGCGGGTATTTCACGTTTATTGGGCGTGCGGGTTGTGGTGCGGGTTGCAGAGGAAGTAAAAGCCGGTGGTCCATATGTGTTTATTGGTAATCACCAGAACAGTTATGACTTAATTACTATCTGCGCTGCCACTCAGCCAGGCACTGTGACTGTTGGTAAAAAGAGCCTGGTGTGGGTGCCTTTAATGGGTCAGGTGTATTGGTTGTCGGGTAACATCCTGATTGACAGGCTAAATAGCAGCAAAGCCAGCAGTACCCTTAAACAAACCATTCGTAAAATTAAACAACGTCGTATATCTGTGTGGATCTTTCCTGAAGGTACACGCAGTAATGGACGTGGGCTACTGCCGTTTAAAACCGGGGCATTCCGAATTGCCCGGGAAACTAACGAACCTGTGTGTATGATCTGTGCCAGCGAACTACACAATAAAATTAAGTGGAACCGCTGGAACAATGGTGTGGTACTGGTCGATGTTACCGGGCCTGTGGTACTGGATGACAGTCGAGAATTGAAAGAATGGACGCAGTATTTTTATCAGCAAATGCAGGACAAGCTTGAACAGCTGAACAAAGAAGTTGCCGAACTGGAAGCGAAGGCTTGATGTTAATTGGCGATAGCGCAAAAGCAGGCTAGACTGCGGGCAATTTACTACAGATGGGACACAACAATGAGTGCCGAACTTAACGAATGGTATGAATTCAATCAGGAAACCATTGACGCGCTATTAAATGACGGCAGCAATGCCGAATTGCCGCATTCCATTGAGTATCATTTTGCCAGCGATAACTTTGACCGCCTGGAAAAGGCCGCGGTTGACGCTTTTAAGGCGGGCTTTGAAGTGGGTGATGCCGAAGAGTTGGTGCTGGACGACGGCGGTACCTTGTTCTGCTTTGACGCGGTAATAGAGCGTCCGCTGGAGCTGGACGTTATCAACAAAGACACTGACACCTTGTTGGCTATTGCCGATAAGCATGATGTGCACTATGACGGTTGGGGTACGTACTTCGTCGAGTAACTCCCCCTGGCCGTGTTCTTGCGCTAGTGAATTCCCACTGGGAGTATTGCTGAGAACTCGGCCTGACTCTGAACCTGCTTAGCAATATCCTGCCCTTGTGCTTCCGCCAGTAGGGCAGCCATAGCATCCATAATATCCAAAAACTGAATAAGCTGACCTTCATTCAAGGTTACTGATAACTTTTCAATGTTATTGATCAAGGCTTTAGTGGTCATCGGACACTCCGTCAAAATTCTGTTGCTCGAGGCTGAATGACGTTATTAATTCAAAAGCCATGCCAGATGATTTTGTTTTTGTGCTTTCTTCTTTTTACTCGTCCTGTGGGCTATCCGGCGATTTTTCTTCCACTTCTGTAACGACTTTTTGCACTAGCTTGACCCTGCCCTGGCGCACTAACGCGTCGCGAAGTACATACTCTATTTGCGCATTCAGGCTACGCAGTTCATCGTCTGCCCAGCGCTGCATAGCGGCAAGGACGTCGGCATTAATGCGAAGTGGATAGGCTTTCTTAGACAAACTTATACCTTAAAAATTGGGTCGTAACGGATGGGTAACAAATGCCATAGCGGTCAGTGGTGACTATGTTGTCGATATGTGCAAGCTGGTGTGGGGCCATTAGAACAACGACCTCGCAAGATGTCTCCACTGCTGGTTTCATTTTATTATACGCTGATTCAGCGGCGGTAAGGGTGCTTACCACCGCCAGTAAGCTCAGGCTAGTAAAGGCTGCCAGCATTGATCACTGGCTGAGTATGCTTATCGCCACACAGCACTACCAATAAGTTGCTAACCATCACTGCTTTACGCTCTTCATCCAGCTCCACAACGTCTTTTTCACGCAGTTTATCCAATGCCATTTCCACCATGCCGACAGCCCCTTCCACAATGCGCGTGCGCGCCGCAACGATGGCACTGGCTTGCTGGCGTTGCAACATAGCGCTGGCAATCTCCGGGGCGTAAGCCAGGTGGCTGATTCTGGCTTCATGCACTGTTACGCCGGCCTTATCCAATCGATCCTGAATTTCTTTTTTCAGGCTGTCAGAAATGGTTTGAGGGTGACTGCGAAGGGCAATGGCATCTTCCTCTTGTGGATCGTATGGGTAAGAACTGGCCATATTACGCAGAGCCGATTCGCTCTGGATGTTGACAAAACTTTCGTAATCATCGACTTCAAATACCGCTTCTGCGCTGTCGCTGACCGACCATACCACTATGGTGGCGATTTCGATGGGGTTACCCTGATTGTCATTTACCTTGATCTTGCCGCTCTCGAAGTTGCGGATACGCAGTGACACCGTGCGGCGGTTAAATAGCGGGATAGTCCAGCGCAGTCCATTCTTTTTAACCGTACCTACATAGGCACCGAACAAGGTCATAACTTTGGCTTGGTTAGGTTGCACCATCATAAAGCCAGCCAGGGCAGCTGTATTCAAACCCAGCAGCACGAGGCTAATGATGGAAGTGACATCTGTTAGCTTACCTATTTGGGGTAGAGCAATGACGAGTACGGCAAGCAAAATGGCGATTACCACATAACCATTGAGTGAAAATCCAGTTTTCTCTTTAATCATTTTTTGACTCTATATGATATCAATGTGATATCACTTTAGGTGTTAAAAAGCTTACTTGCAAGTTTTTTTCTGCTGCTTATGCTGTTTACTCTGTATTCAACGAAAGAGAGAAAACCAACAATGATTAGACTTGTTGCCTCAGTTGTTATGGCTCTGCTGCTTGTCGCTTGCGCATCGACATCGCAAGAAACTGTTGGCCAGCGTCGTGCAGAAGTACAAAAAATGGTTCAGGAAACCGTGTCATCGGTGCAAAAGCATCAGTCCAATATCCGTCAGAAGATGGCTAGTGCACCTGGTTATGCGGTGTTTAGTAACGCCAATGTGAATGTCATCCTTGCCAGCTTTTCTGGTGGTTATGGGTTGGCGCATGACAATGCCAGTGGCAAAGACACCTATATGAAAATGGGGGAGGCAGGGATTGGTTTAGGACTGGGTGTGAAGGATTTTCGGGCGGTGTATATTTTTAAAACCCGTAAAGCCTTTGACCGTTTTGTGGAAAGCGGCTGGATGGTCGGAGCCCATGCAGATGCTGCAGCCAAGGCCGATGATAAGGGCGGCGCTGCAGCGGCGGAAATTGTCGCCGACGATGTTGAAATTTATCAACTAACAGAAGCGGGGTTAGCCCTGCAAGCGACCATTAAAGGCACCAAGTATTGGCAGGATGATTCTTTGAATTAAGGTTTTCTTTAGCGCTGGTCGCTGAATATCTGATTGCGGCCAGCTTTCTTTGCCTTCAACAGGCATTCATCTGCGCGTTCAAAGGCTTCCTGACAATCTTCGTTGGGTTCGATTTGCACAATACCAAAGCTGCCTGACAGAAAATGTCGGGTACCATCCACTTTAACTGCCTGCAGTGCCTGGCGCAGTCTCTCTGCTGTTTCAGTGGCTTTATCAAGGGCGGTTCCAGGCAATAAAAGTAAAAATTCATCGCCACCAAAGCGGCCCAGTATATCGGACTGACGCAGTCCTTTACTGATGGTATCTGCGACAGCAATTAATGCTTTGTCTCCTGCTGTGTGACCAAACTCATCGTTAATCTGTTTGAAGTGATCTATATCGAATACCAGCAAAGAGATGGGGTGTCCGTAGCGTTTCGCTCTTGCTAATTCCTGCTTTGCTTGTTCGAAGAAGTACAGGCGGCTGGCGACTTTAGTCAGACTGTCATTGAGGGCCAGCTCCCGCAGTTGTTTGTTGTGTGCGGTTAGAACAGGCACCGCCAGCCCGAAATAGGCGCTAGCTGAAATGACACAAATGGCAAACTGGTACACCAGTGCGAAATCCATCAAAGACAGGGCGGCTACCCAAATTGCCATTAATATGCTGAATACTGCCAGACTTAGTGCTGCACGAAAGGCAGATTCTGTGTAGACAATCCACATTTGTGGAATGATCAAAAAGAACACGGCGAAGGACACTTCTGAATAACGGAACTTGGCAGCCAGCAACATGGTTAAGGTAAGTAGGGATGTACTTATCAATAGCTTGCTTAAAAAACCATACATACCTTCGCCGCTGCGTTGGAAATCTAAGCCGCCTAACCAGCTTTCAATCAAAGGGTAACGCCAGCTCAGTAAACCAATAAATAACGGTGTCAAAACAATGGTACCGGCCATATCGCCAATCCACCAAGGGAGCCAAATGGCACCGGCGTCCTGTGGCTCAATCAGTCCGCTGCCTGCCAGTACTTGTGTACCCGTTAAGGCTGCCAGCAAAGATGAGAGGGTGCCAAGAATCAGGAAACTGAGGATGATCTTCGGTAGGGCATCGCTAAATGAGCGGCGTATCAACTGCTTTAGCAGTGCAGCTCCGCAGTAGTAGGAAAAGCTATGGGCGGCACCGAATAATACTCCAGTGTACGCAAGTTGCACCCAGGATTGTTGCATCTGATAAAGGTCGTCAACCCAGAAGGTGGCAATCAAGCTGCACAACATGACAACGGGTAAGGCCCGTAAGCCTAAAATCAGAAAGGCAGCAAAGCTCAGGCCGGCCGGAGGAAACCAGATACTGGCATGTGGGGCATATTCCATCAGAACAGCAAGCCGCCACAACAAAAGCCAGGCTCCGCCTAGTGCAAGGCTGCGCAGCATCTCCCGGCTATCCAGTAGATGGTGGCTGGTAACTGACTTCAGATGAAACTTGCCCGAGGCAGGAGATTCACGCAATAGATTACCCTTCAGATGACGACCAATAATAGGCGCGACCGTTGTCACTGGCGCCAAATATGGCACTGGCATCAGCACTAATGGCCATGGGCCAATTCATCAGAGATGTGGGAAGCTGCCAACAGGTTTCACCACTTTGCACGTCGATCAGGTAAAAATTCCCCGGCGTTTCCTGCCCTGATTTTTCAGGCTGACCATCCGTTGCCGTTGCATAGATTGCCTGACTATCCATGTTTACGCCAGGGTTTGGATCATACTGAGTGTTTTTTTGCCATATAGCCATTGGTGTGCATGGAATACTGGGGGCTGACTTCACCGCGAATAAACAACCGTGGCTTTCCTCTGCAAGGTTGACGCCATACACCAGGTAAACCGCGCCATCGACACCTTTTTGAATGGCAATAGCGTAAGCAACGGAAAGCGTAAAGTCCTCGGGTTGATAGCACCAGGCAGGGTGTGTGGGAAGTTCAAGGCAAAATGCCAATGCCTTACCGTCATGACTGGCCGCTGCCCACCAGGTTCCATCATAACTTATAGCCACACGCTGCAATCCGGCCCCAGCCTGGTAAAGGGCGGGAGATTGCAGTTTGTCCCCATAGATGGGAAAGTGGCCGACTGTGCCCGCCGCACCTTCGGTAACATCATAACTGCGAGTAGTTGCCACAACGGCAGTGCAACCATCTGCGCTTAGCTGGCAGCTTTGGCAATACTGGTCAGTATAAATATATTGGTCTGTTAGCTGATACTGGCCATTTTTCAGTACGCAGAGTAGCAATCGATTACCAGCCACGGCGATCAGTGTTTCGCCGGTTTCAGATAGTGCAACCTGATTCACCCTGCTTTGGGTTTGCAAATCCAGCAAGCGCTTGCCAGTAGCGCTGTCGTAAGCATACAGAAAGCCGGTATCCGTACCTTGCTGGCTAAGGGTGCCGCCTGCTGCCGCGAACTGACCATTGCCGCTTACTGCAACCCAGTACACACCCTGGTAGATATCTTCGCCGATCTTATCTTGCCAGAGCAGCGTACCGCTTTGGTTATAGCAAAACACCGAGAAGTCACCATTACCGTATTCCTGAGAAGTGCCAAGCACACATACTTGGCCGTTAGCACTGATGGCGGTTGAGTTAATTTGATAGCTTGCTTGCGGCTCTGTGGTCCAGACCGGTTGTGATGAGATTCCCATTCGTATACCCCTTCTTCCATTGATACATGTATTACTGAAGCCGCTTAGAACTGCACTTGCACTGCGGGTTAATTTGATTGAACCAGCATTCCGGCATTGGGTCAATTTGAGCGCTGTCAGCCGTAGATTTTCAGCTTTACTTGTGTTGGTTTGGAGCTTGGAAATAGCTTAAAAAAGCGGCTGCCTATAATGCTTATTCGTCCCTATTTATGGCAAACCATTTGCCACATCCCTCGGATAAGTATGATGGTTCAGTATCTGCCGCTGAAATCAGTTGCAGCCGACTCAGGCGGCTTCATTAGGTAGTTGCTTTATCCTTTCACCGAAGGGCATATTTGTTCCTTTTGCTAAATAATTGAATTCGCAGCCAAGCCTTTGATTGTCTAAGTTATTCTTTGAAGTGTCTGCAGAAATAGATAGTGGAATTCGCTTGAATATACGGGAATACTGATATCGATCAGGCGTTTTTTGTTTGGCAGCACCTAGAATTAGCCAGGCTAATGCGAATTGTATAAAAAATATGCGTTGTATGTGCGGGGCACTGACATTACAATCCGCGCCCGATTTAGCCCCCATTCCTCGGATATCAGCTAACAAAGCCTATCCGAGGCAGGCAAGACAGTTAGTTATTGAGGAACAGGCAAGGTGCATAAGGCCGATTTTATTCAGATAAGACGTTTTATCGTTAAGCTTGGCAAAATGCTGCATAAATACGGTACGCCAGCCTTTCGTCAGGAAGCGCACCTTACCGAAGTTGCTACTTATCTGGGCGTACATGCATCATTTATCTCCACGCCGACGTCGCTGACCTTTGTGATCTGGAGCGATAAGCATGAGGATGAGTACACGCATGCCGCCAGAGTACAGCCAGGTGAGCTGGACCTGGGCTCCCTGTCGCGTACCGATGAGTTGGTGACACAGTTGCTGGACGGCAAGTTGACGCTGACAGAGGCTGATAAGCTTCTGGATGAAATTGACGCCCTGCCTAACCCTTACAACCTTTTGGCTACTGGTGGTGCATTCTGTTTATCCAGTGGCGCCTTTGCTATGTTGCTGGGCTCCGGCTGGCATGATGTCTTATGGTCCAGCCTGATTGGCTTAGTGGTCTACTGCTGGGTGCTGTGGGCTAGTAAGTCACGTCGTGTCACCCACATGTTGGAGCCTATGGTTGCGATGACAGCGGGTCTGCTGGCTTGTGCCATTAGCAGTTATCTGGATGCTAGTATCAATATCCGTTTGGTGGTGTTGTCTTCCATTATCGTATTTATACCCGGCCTGGCCTTGGCATTAGGATTGGCCGAGCTTTCTTCCCGGCATTTGGTATCAGGTACCGCCAGGGTGATGGATGCCATTATGCTGCTGTTTAAATTGTACTTTGGGGCGTTTCTCGGCATTGCTTTTGGCTTCGGTATGTTTGGCCAAGCCGAGTTTGTACCTGCTGAGCCTTTACCGCGTTGGATGGCCTGGCTGGCTATCTTACTGCTTTGCACATCTTTGATTGTGATCTTCCGCATCCGTCTTAAGCACGCACCCTGGGCTTTACTGTCGGGGTTTATCGCCTATGGTGCGAGTATTTTCAGTGCTCCATATTTGGAACACGGGCTGGCTACCTTTGTGGGGGCTTTTGCGGTGGGGGTATATTCTAACCTCTTTACCCGCCTGGCCAATGCGCCGGCGAGTATCGTGGTGATGCAGGGGTTGATTGTATTGGTGCCTGGCTCAAAGACCTATATAGGCTTGAATTCCTTTGTTTCAGGGCAGGACTTCGTGCACGCCGAGCATGTAGGTCAGGAAACCTTCCTGATCTTTATGTCTTTGGTGGCAGGCTTGATTTTTGCCAACGTGGTGATGCCAACCAAAAAGGCACTCTAGTGAAAGTGTTCAAGCCGAGCGGATGCCCGGCCCGATGGGAATTATTGGTCGCCAGCCGCGGCGGTAAAGACTATCTCAACCAGCATGTCCGGGTTCACCAGCTCGGCAATAATACAGGCCCTTACCGGCGCTTTGCCCTCAGGTAGCCAGGCATCCCATATCTTATTGAAGCCATCAAACAGGCTTCTGTCCTTCAAATAGATGGTGGCACTGATAAGCCCGGCTTTGCTGCTACCCACTTGTGCCAAAGTACCTTCCGCCAGCTTTAATAGGTCTTGGGCTTGTACTTCGATATCTGCTTGCAGATTCTCCGGCACCTCTGCCCAGTAGGCAGTCTGATTGTGAATACAAATATCCGACATGCGTTTTCCAGGATTAATGCGCTGGATACTCATTTTGCGTGCTCCAATTTAATTCTGTGTACGCCGAAGCGGCCAAAGAAAAAATACAAATAGGTTATGGCCAATATAATCAGGGCAATTGCCACTAACTCCTCCATGGGACTAATAGCCAACATGGTAAAGTCTATAAAGGCTGGTGTAGCGCTGTAAAATAGAAACCAAATGGCGTTGGTGAAACCATTACGACTCATTCGAAAGTAGCGTAATGGGATAAACAACAGCATCATGGCGCTGAATAGAAAAGGAATATTCAGCTCAAAGTACACCAAAAACAAACAAGTAAACGCCAGGTTGGCGCAGAATATATGACTGATTTTCACAGATACCTCAAAACTCTATAAATATCAGTGTGTTACCTTCTATGACTTATTTTGAGCAGTCATGAAAAGGAGAGCATAAGCCCCCCAGATAAGCTATTTCGCTGTTTTAACGTGTGTTTCGAGCCACTGATGTTGCTCCCACAGCATATGCAGCAATGACTCTCGTGCCCGGTAGCCATGCTGCTCATGTGGCAGCATCACCAGCCGCGCTTTTCCGCCCAGGCCTTTTAAGGCTGCAAACATACGTTCAGACTGCATGGGGTAGGTGCCCGAGTTAGGATCATCCTCGCCATGCAACATCAACATAGGTTCGTTGATTTTCTCAGCGTGGAAAAACGGCGACATGGTGGAATAAACATCCTGCGCTTCCCAGAAACTACGTTCTTCGCCCTGGAATCCAAACGGCGTCAGGCTGCGATTATACGCACCGCTTCTGGCGATGCCAGCTTTAAACAGGTCACTGTGTGCCAATAAATTTGCCACCATAAAGGCGCCGTAAGAATGCCCGCCTATGGCGATGCGATTTGGGTCGGCAATGCCTTTGTCCACCAGAGTTTTCACTGCTGCTTCGGCGCTTTGCACCAGTTGGGTGCGGAAGCTGTCGTTGGGCTCTGCATCCCCGTCACCCACAATGGCCATAGTCGGATCGTCAAATACCGCAAAGCCCTGTGCCAGGTGAGGCATTGGGCCCCAGTAGCTGACCCGCACAAACTCATATGGGGAGTCTTTCACCTGACTGGCTACGTCTTTATCTTTGAACTCGCGCGGGTAGGCCCACATCAACACCGGCAATGGCCCCTGAGATTTATCATAGCCAGGCGGCAGATACAGTGTGCCATTTAAAGCGACGCCATCGGCACGTTGGTATTGAATGCGCTCTTTGCTTATCCCTACAAACCCTGGGCTAGGATGTGGAAAATCACTGAATTTATCCAACTTACCTGAGCTCAGATCGCGCACAAAGAAATTAGGCTGCTCTGTTTGTGATTCACGCATGGTCAGCAACTTGCTGACCTTATCGTCCAGCACCAGCATAACCTGCTCATAATAAGGTGCTTCAGATTGCCAGAGGCGTTCTTTATTGGCATTACTAAAATCATAGCGCTCGAGAAACGGCACATTGCCCTGAGGAGAGGCACCGCGTCCGCTAAGATAAACCTGGCTGGCATTGTCTATTTTGATCACCGACTGGCCATATTGATTGCGCTGGCGAACAAAACTGCCAGGATCTTTGTATCTGTCGTTATAGGAACGCTCCTGGAACAATACCCACTGTGCTTTAGGATCGGCGGGCTGGAATTTCCAGCTACGCAGCATGCGATCGCTGAAGCGCCATTCGCTGACCACGGCCAGACTCTGATTTCCCCATTGAATGCCGCTATAGCGACGCTCCAGGTGCAACATTTCACTTGGCTCAGCGGAGAAGGGGGCTGCCAAACTGTATACCGCGTCATGATGGGCCATTTCTTTGCTCATATCGCCGCCATCCAATGCTTCAGCCCAGACCAGGGTGGCTGCCACATCGGCACGCCAGTGAACATCCCTGGGGCCTTCACGCACCGAGTCGAAGCCTTTCGGAATAGTTTCACCTGATGGCAGCTTGGCCAGGGTTCTAACCACCTTGCCGCTGGTATTCCAGACTTCAATCAGCTCAGGGAAACGGCTATAAGGCACCATATATGAGAAGGGCTTTTGCAACTGTGAAACTAACAAATATTGACCATCGGGGGACGGGGCATATTCACTAATCATTCCTGCTTCACCGAGCAGCGTAACTTTGCCGCTCAGGTCAATTCTGGCCAGTTGTGAGCGTGTAAGAAACTCAAACAATGCTTCATCGTATGGGGATTTAAGTAAGTCAGAATAGGTACGTACTGCGGCTTTTTTGCCGTCTGTGGTCTGAATCACTGGCTTAGTGGCTGCCAGTGTCTGTCTAGGGCGGGCATCTGCGGAGGCCACAGTTAATCTGGTATATAGGCCGCTTGCATCGTCGAGCCATAGGTATTTTTCACCCCGCAGTGACGCACTAATGAAGCGGTCACTGGCCTTGTGCAGACGTTTGTTGGCTAAGTGGTAAATCCAAAGCGTTAGCCCCTGCTCATTTTCTAACACGAAGGCTAATTTTTGTGAGTCTGGGGCAAAACTCACATCCATAATCTTACCTTGGGGCAGATTACTTAAGGTGGTATCTACGCTGCCATCCACACTTTTAATACGAATGCCCTTATAACCTTGTGCCCGGCTAGGGGCGAAGATGGTAGGGTTAATTTTCAGACCGGCCAGCTTCTCTTCTGGCTGCGCCAACTCGGCCAGCGTTTGGGTGCTTGGCCTTTCCATAAAGGCCAGCCACTTCTTGTCATCTGAAACGGTAACGCCGGGAGCGCGGGGCGCATCCACCAGATCGGCGATGATTTGCGGAGGGGAACGGTAGCCTTCATCCTGTTCGGTCGTAGCCTGCAGGCTTAGCGGTATCGCCAGCAGAATGCATAGTAATCGTTTCACGCTTTGTCCTTTTTATAATTGCTATTGTATCCGCTTCGATAGTAGCGCAATTCTCCTCTTGCTGGGGGAGGATTTTCGATAGATTGAAACTGCGGTGAGACGGAAATCTGGCCGGATGCGAGCGAATACTGATACTAAGCCGTGAGATAAAAAAGCCCTGCACAGAGCAGGGCTTTTAGGTAACTAACACAATGCGTTACAGGTTTTCGATGGTTTGTTTTTGTTCCAACAGCTTATCTACCTGAGTCTGGAACTCCGCTAGCTTGGCCTGCTCTTTTTCGATTACCGCAGGTGGGGCTTTGCTGACAAAGCTGTCATTGCTCAGCTTGCCCTGAGTACGCGCCATATCCGCCTGCAGTTTTTCCAGCGCTTTACCAATACGCGCCAGCTCGGCGTCTTTGTCAATCAGGCCAGCCATGGGGATCATCACTTCCATTTCACCAACAATGGCGGTGGCAGACGCTGGGCCTTTGTCACCTTCGGGCAATACTGTGATGCTTTCCAGGCGCGCCATTTTGCTCAGTAGCAGCTCGGTATCGGCCAGACGGCGCTTGTCTTCACTACCTGCGTTACGCAACAACACCGACAGTGGCTTGCTGGGGCTGATATCCATTTCACCACGGATATTACGTACACCAACAATCACCTGTTTTACCCATTCGATGTCGCTTAGTACTTGTTCATCAATCAGACTGGTGTCTTGCACCGGAAAGGCTTGCAGCATGATGCTGTCGCTATCCTGGTAATCTGCCTTACAAAGTGGTGCTGCGCGCTGCCAAATTTCTTCAGTGATAAAAGGCATGATGGGGTGCATCAAACGCAGCAGGCTCTCCAGCACGTTTACTAGCGTATGGCGGGTGCCACGTTTTTGTGCTTCGCTACTGGTGTCGGCATTCAGTACTGGCTTGGACAGCTCCAGATACCAGTCGCAGAACTGGTTCCAGGTAAACTCATAAATAGCCTGTGAGGCCAGGTCAAAGCGGTAATCTTTAAGTGCCGCTTCGAAAGCCGTCAGGGTTTGCTGGAAGCGCGCCCATATCCACTTATCAGCCAGGCTTAGTTCCAGCTCGCCACCATTAACGCCGGTATCCTGCTCTTCGGTATTCATCAGCACAAAGCGCGAGGCGTTCCACAGCTTGTTGCAGAAGTTACGATAGCCTTCTACCCGGCCCATATCGAAGTTGATATCACGGCTGGTGGACGCCATGGCGGTAAAGGTAAAGCGCAGTGCATCGGTACCGTAAGCGGCAATACCGTCCGGGAACTGGGCGCGGGTGCGCTTGGCAATCTTCTCGGCCAGTTGAGGCTGCATCATGCCAGCGGTGCGTTTGGCGACCAAGGATTCTAAGTCGATACCGTCTATCAGGTCGATAGGATCCAATACGTTACCCTTGGACTTGGACATCTTGTTGCCCTGCTCGTCGCGGATAAGGCCGGTAATGTAGATTTCTTTAAACGGAATACGGCCGGTGAATTTCTTGGTCATCATGATCATTCTGGCCACCCAGAAGAAGATGATGTCAAAACCGGTAACCAACACGGAAGAGGGCACAAAGGTATCCAGTTCCGGGGTTTTCTCTGGCCAGCCCATCGTAGCGAATGGCCATAGCGCCGAGGAGAACCAGGTATCCAGTACGTCTTCGTCCTGACGCAGTACCACATCCTCAGCCAGGCCGTGCTTGGCGCGTACTTCAGCTTCGCTGCGACCTACATAGACATTTTCCTTGTCGTCATACCAGGCAGGAATACGGTGTCCCCACCACAATTGACGAGAGATACACCAATCCTGAATGTTGTACATCCACTGGTAGTAGGTTTTGTTCCAGTTCTCTGGGATAAAACGGATCTCACCGGACTCCACCGCATCAATGGCAGGTTTTGCCAGTGATTCTACGGCTACGTACCATTGGTCGGTCAGATAGGGCTCGATAACCGCGCCGGTGCGATCACCGCGCGGCACTTTGAGCTTGTGATCTTCAATCTTGACCAGCAGACCTAATGCATCCAGATCCTGTACCACTTTTTCACGGGCAGCAAAGCGGTCCAGCCCCTGATAGGCTTCAGGCGCGTTGTTATTGACCTTGGCGTCGCTGGTGAAAATGTTGATCATGTCCAGGTTGTGACGTTTGCCAATTTCATAGTCATTGAAGTCGTGGGCTGGTGTGATCTTCACGCAGCCGGTGCCAAATTCAGGGTCAACATAATCGTCGGCGATGACTTTGATCAAACGGCCGGAAAGCGGCAGAAGGATGTCCTTGCCAATAAAGGCCTGGTAACGCTCGTCGTCAGGATGCACGGCCACGGCGGTATCGCCGAGCATGGTTTCCGGACGCGTGGTGGCAACCACCAACTCGCCGCTGCCATCGGCCAGTGCGTAGCGCATATGCCACATATGGCCGGCTTCTTCTTCACTGACCACTTCCAGATCGGATACGGCGGTGTGCAGCACAGGATCCCAGTTAACCAGGCGCTTACCGCGATAGATCAGACCTTCTTCATGCAGTTGTACAAAGACCTCCTGTACCGCATTGGACAAGTCGTCGTCCATGGTGAAGGCTTCACGAGTCCAGTCACATGAAGCACCTATGCGACGCATTTGCGAAGTGATAGTGCCACCGGAGTGTTCTTTCCATTCCCAGATCTTCTCGATAAAGGCGTCGCGACCTAAATCGTGACGGCTTTTACCCTGGGCTGCCAACTGACGCTCGACGACCATCTGGGTGGCTATACCGGCGTGGTCGGTACCTGTTTGCCATAAGGTGTTGTTACCTTTCATACGATGGTAGCGGGTCAGCGCATCCATAATGGTTTGCTGGAAGCCGTGGCCCATATGCAGGCTGCCGGTTACATTTGGCGGTGGCAACAAAATACAGTAAGGCTCACCTTTACCGCTGGCTTTGAAATAATTGCTCTGTTCCCATTGCTGGTAACGGCTTTGTTCGATGTTCTGTGGATTAAAAGTCTTATCCATCTCAGCTCTCATTTAAACTTGAAGCGGCCCGGGTATCCAACTGGTGGCCCTGACCTCGGTATTGTTTGTATCGCTCTCTGGCCTGCGGCTTTTGCTGCTCTGATGCCGGCACAAAGTCATAAATCTTTCTGGCTCGTTGATGTTGCGGTGGCAACAGTTCGGCAAGGTTAATCAGTACCGGGCGGGCATTGGCCTGTTGTCCAACCCAACTGATCTCCACAGGCGTTCCTTTAGACGGGCCTTCTCCGCTAAGGTTATGCGGAATAAAGGCATTGCTGGGCCGCTGCCACAGCAGTTCATCCAGGGCTTCAGCCATCTGTTGATCCTGGCACCACAACAGGCAGGACTGCTTATTGCGAAATGCCTGGGCCGCTAATTGACAAGCCAGCGCAAGGGGCGCTGGCTGATTGTCGAGTTTATCCTGCTCCAGCAGGTAGAATATTACTTCTGCCAAAGCATCAGTCTTCCATTTCCACGCCGGCGCGGTTCATCAGAAACTGAGTCAGCATAGGTACCGGGCGGCCTGTAGCGCCTTTGGTTTTACCACCACTTACCCAGGCTGTACCGGCGATGTCCATATGCGCCCAATTGTACTTCTTGGTAAAGCGCGACAAGAAGCAGGCGGCGGTAATAGTACCTGCCGGGCGCCCACCCAAATTAGACATATCGGCAAAGGGGCTTTCGATCTGTTCCTGGTACTCATCCCACAGCGGCAGGCGCCAGGCTCTGTCACTGCTTTGCT
This sequence comes from Bowmanella yangjiangensis, assembly GCF_017255015.1. GTDB lineage: Bacteria > Pseudomonadota > Gammaproteobacteria > Enterobacterales > Alteromonadaceae > Bowmanella > Bowmanella yangjiangensis. The sequence continues at coordinate 145,062 of NZ_JAFKCS010000005.1, forward strand.
CTGATGCATTAATCAGTTCATGCGCCAGTGGGTTATGGGTACTCATAATGCCAGAAGCGTGTTTACCCAGCGCAATCACACAAGCACCGGTCAGGGTAGCCACATCCACCACGGTATCAGGGTTAAAGCGCTCTACATAGGTCAGCGCATCGCACAATACCAAGCGGCCCTCGGCATCGGTATTTAGTACCTCAACGGTTTGACCCGACATAGTGGTGAGAATATCACCGGGGCGATAGGCATTGGCATCCGGCATGTTTTCACAGCCAGCCAGCACACCTATGACGTTTATTGGCAAGTCCAATTGTGCCAAAGAAGCCATTACACCCAGCACAGAGGCGGCACCACCCATGTCGTATTTCATTTCGTCCATGGCTTCGCCTGGTTTGATAGAGATACCGCCAGAGTCGAAGGTCAAGCCTTTACCAACCAGTACAATAGGGGCCTGGCTGTTATTACCGCCCTGATAGTGCATGACGGTCATGATAGATTCATTGTGTGAACCACGACCAACCGCCAGGTAGGTGTGCATACCAAGCTCAGCCATCTGCGCTTCGCCAATGCCTTCCACCGACAGCTTACTATGCTGTTCGGCCAGCTCTTTGGCTTGCTCCAGCAAATAGGCAGGGTTACAGATATTGGGTGGCATGTTGGCCACGTCTTTACATATTTTTACACCAGTGGCCACCGCCAGACCGTGATTGATAGCACGCTCACCAACGGGCAATTCTCGTCGGGTTGGTACGTTAAACACAATCTTACGCAGTGGGCGGCGTGGTTCTTCTTTCTTGGTCTTCAGTTGGGTAAAGCTGTACAGCGAATCCTGAGTGGTTTCCACCGCCTGGCGGACTTTCCAATAGGTATCGCGGCCTTTAACGTGCAATTCAGTAAGGAAGCAGACGGCTTCCATGGAGCCGGTTTCATTCAAGGTACTGATGGTACGGGCAATAATCTGCTTATACTGGCGTTCATCCAGCTCCCGCTCTTTACCACAGCCAACCAACAATACCCTTTCACTGAGAATGTTCGGCACATGATGTAGTAACAGCATTTGGCCGGCCTTGCCTTCCAAATCCCCGCGACGCAGCAGGTTACTGATATAACCACCGCTGATTTCATCCAGTTGTTCGGCGACCGAGCTCAGCCTGCGTGGTTCAAACACACCCACTACAATACAAGCACTGCGCTGTTTTTCCGGACTGCCACTTTTTACACTAAATTCCATCCTTCACCCCATTAACACTGGTGTTCAACCATCTGGTGCGTTAGCCTTTTTGTTGATGTCCGCCCGGGCAAGAAAAGAAGGAAGTTGCCGGGCTACTTGATATGGCAGGGAATTTTTTAGATATCCCGTTGCCAAAACCGCTAAAAAAGGCCGGAATCGCAAATTAAACTTGTGAAAACATTAAGTTTACTTAAAAATTTACAGCATTCCACTAAAAATCCCGCTTTTCTATTGGACCGGACGTGCTGATTTTCCGCTATTTACTCAAAGAAACCCTTAAGTCCCAGGTCGCGGTTTTTCTGGTGTTGATGGCGATTTTCGTGATCCAGAAATTTGTCCGTGTGCTGGCAGAAGCCACAGATGGCGATATCCCGGCCGGACTGGTTTTGGGTTTTTTAGCCCTGAATATGCCGGTGTTGGCGTCTTTGATCCTGCCCCTTAGTTTGTTCCTTGGCATTATGCTCGCCCATGGTCGTTTCTATGTGGACAACGAGATGGCGGTTATGCGTGCCTGCGGTATTAGTGAATGGTATGTCACTCGGGTAATGCTGGTACTGGCCGTTATGGTGGCTATGGTTTCCGGGGCATTAACCTTGTGGTTGGCACCACTTTCCATGGAGGTGGAATACCAGCTTGAAGAACAAATCAGTGCTGAGTCAGGGCTGACCAGTTTGATCCCAGGGCGATTCCAGCAGACTGCCAATCAAAAGGCGGTGATTTTTGTGCATGACATCGGCTCGGGTGACAACCAGCTTGAGCGTATTTTCTTAGCTCAACAGGATGCTACCAAAGGCGAAAACGCGTTTAGGGTTATCTACGCCAGTAACGGCTCTGTTCAGCAAGCGCCTGACGGCTCCGAGAAGTTAGTCCTACGTGGTGGTGTGCAATACGAAGGTGAACGGGACAAGCTGGATTATCACGTGGTGAAATTCGACGAATACCAAGTGCAAATTGCTGAACGCACCCCCGAACATAAGGCACGTAAATTGGCCGCTTACCCAACCAGTCAGCTATGGGGTGATAAGGATTTAGATGCCATTGCCGAAATGCAGTGGCGTCTGGCTATTCCTTTGTCATTGCCTTTTTTAGTATTGATTGCCGTTCCTTTGAGTGCGGTAAACCCGCGTCAGGGACGTTTTGGCCGGATATTCCCGGCCTTGTTACTGTATTTAGGGTACTACCTGTTGCTGATGGCCGGTCGTAAGGTGCTGGAGAACGGTAAGGTCCCACCAGAATTAGGCCTCTGGTGGGTGCATGCGGTGATTTTCTGCATTGGCGTACTGCTAATTGTACGGGGGCGTTCGTTTGGCGTGAAATTGCGGGCCAGGCTTAAAGGCCAGGGGAGGCCGGCATGATTAAAACCCTGGATCTGTATCTGGCCAGAACCCTGATTAGCACCATCTTCATTACCTTGCTGGTATTGGTAGGGCTGTCCAGCCTGATTAAGTTTGTCGAGCAGCTTAAGTACCTGGATCGCGGCAACTACGACATGATGGTGGCCGGTATCTATGTGCTACTGAGTATGCCACGGGAGATAGAACAGTTTTTCCCTATGGCCACCCTGATTGGGGGGCTGATAGGCATGGGGATGCTGGCCAGTAACAGCGAGCTGGTGGTGATGCAGGCAGCCGGTATGAGCCGCTGGAATATTATTGCCTCGGCGATGAAATCAGCCTTATTGATGGTGGTGTTTGTAATGGCACTGGGCGAGTGGGTGGCACCGGCTACCGAGGCTCATGCCAAGGCTATCAGAACCCAAGCTATATCAGGCGGTAGCCTGTTTTCCTCTGAGCGCCTGGAATGGGCCAAAGACGGCAGAAACTTTGTCAGTATTGGTGAAGTGGTCACTAAAGATCAGTTACTGGATGTCAGTATTTACGAATTTGATGAGCAGTTGCACCTGACTCGTATCGTGTATGCGGCGCAGGCCAACTTTGTTGGCCAAAGCTGGCGTCTAAACAAGGTTTCGACCACAGAGTTTTCCGAAAACCGGGTGAGTAAAAGCACGGAAAAACAAGGTAAATGGGAGTCGAGTCTGACCCCGGATAAACTGGAAGTGGTGAAAATCAAACCCGAGGCCCTGTCAGTACGGGGGCTGATTGATTACGTCACCTACTTGGAAAATAACAGTCAGGACGCCGCCCGCTATGAGCTGGCCTTATGGCGCAAAGTGATTCAACCTGTGACTGTGGGTGTGATGCTGCTGGTGGCGCTGTCCTTTATCTTTGGCCCACTGCGCAGCGTAACCATGGGCGCGCGGGTGATTATGGGCGTATTAACCGGTTTTGGTTTCTTTATTGCCAATGAAGTTTTCGGCCCTCTGAGCCTGGTATATCAATTGCCCGCCGCGGTGGGTGCGCTGCTGCCCAGTCTGTTGTTTGCCTTACTGGCAGCACATTTGTTACGCCGCTGAATTATTAAGGCATGATATTCATGCCTTAACCTTAATCAGGGAATATAGGTTGGGTAGTCCGTACGTTTATAGGGCACCAACTGATACTGGGGTTGCAGGAAGGCAACCAGATCAACTAACTCATTTATCGTCATCACATCATTATAATTTCGCATTTTCGAATGGCCCTGTTCATCCGATACCTGGGATGGCACATAATTTTGCGCAATTTTATGTGAAGGGTTGATAACCGAGGTGACGAGCTCAGCATAGGTTTTAATCTGGCTGACATTACCGCCAAGTAAGACTCTGGTTGGTACCTCGGGTTTGATGCCGTCCGTGTCGTAACCTTTAAGGCTATGGCAGGAAAGACATTGGTACTTCATAAATACCTGCTCCCCTTTGCTCACATCGCCCTCGGGCAGGCTAAAACCTCGTGGTGAGTCGGCCCCCTTGTTACAGCCTACAAGTGTCAGAACTACAGCTATTGGTATTAGTGCTTTCATGGTTCGCTCCCTTGTGTTTTCCAGCAAGGTTAGCATAAGCACCTGAGTTTGATTAAGTTTTGACCAAGAACAAAGAACCTCTTGTCAGAGATTCTTCCAGGACTTGTGGTGATTGGCATCCTTAGTCAGCACTAACATCTCTGTTTGTGCCAAGCGGTCCTGCAATGACTGTTTGTTCTTAATATCTACCAGTACCAGTAAGGTTCCCAGGCCGCCTAAGGAACATACAAGCCTTAGCAAGGCTCTGCCGTAGCCCATGGGTTTATCATTGGTGCTGAATAGCCTTAGTCGCCAGGCGCGCATACCTATGGTTTGTCCACCATTGCGCCAGAACCACAGGAAGAAGCCCACTGTCCAGATTACGCCCCAACTGAAAATCAGTGTGGAAAGCGCGCGTGAATGGCCAATCACTTCCATGCTGTGTTGATAGCCGTTTTTGTCCAGCACGCCGTTTTCCAGCAAGATAATCAGCAATACCGTGATCAGAATACCGGCCACCATAAAAACTGCCAGCGCCACTAAGGCATCATAAATAATGGCGGCTAAACGGCGTAAAAATCCGGCGCGGGGGAAAGCGGCTTGTTCGGTCATAGGAAAACCCGGCTAGTCAAATCAGTGCGGAGTCTACCAGCACTGACGCTGATGGGGTAGCCGGGGAGGGCCATTCGGCCCCATGGCTAGTTAAGGATAGGGCTGATCTTTCGCCTGCTCGCGGAGCATGAAGGCGCGGCCTGGGTGCTCTACTTGCAAAGTTTCAACAGCGCCCCGTTGCTGCATAGTAACGTATAAGGTTTTGCCATCGCTGCCACCAAATGCCACGTTAGTGGGGTGCCGACCTTTAAGGCGATACTCCCGAACTAATTCCCCCTTGGGAGATAACACCGCTATCGTACCCGCGCCGTAACGCGCGATATACAGATTTCCCTGGGTATCGGTGCGCATTCCGTCCAAGCCATGGTCGCTGAATTGATAAAACAGGGTTTTGTTAACAGGTTTTCCTTTGCCATCCAGTTCATAGCGCCATACTTTGCGCTGCACAGATTCATTCACATACAAAAACTGCTCGTCAGGGCTGACTTCCACGCCATTGGTGGTGCCCATCTCCGCTTCCACCAGTTGCACTTTACCATCTGCAGTAATCATCCATAATTGGCCGGTGCTTTTTGACCAGTTAGGGTCACTGGCATAAACCGTATCGCTCGCGCTAATAGCGATATCATTGGGCTGGTTCATGGCAGGTTCATGGGCAAAGACACTGACATCACCACTTTGCATATCAACGGCCAGCACATTGTGATTCACATAGTCCGCAACCAGCAGTTGCCCTTTGCTGTTAAAACGCAGGCCATTGCCAATAGAATTGTCAGGGAGCTTAACCAGCAAGCTCGCCTCGTCTTTAGCTGTAATACGACCGATAGTGCCCTGCTCAGCAAAATTCACGGCGTAAAGTACCCCATTAGCATCAACCACCGGGCCTTCTACACCTGTGGTAAAAACGCCGTCAGTGATGTAATCGGTACTGTCTGATTGCGTGCCATCCTGGGCGCAGGCAAACAATGGCACTAGTAATGCCGCAGTATAAAAAGAGGTGCGGTAATTCATTTATTGTATCCAGTCGGGGCAAAGACAAATTACCTGTGATCCTCAAAGCGCACAGCAATGACTTTGAATACGTGGGTAATTAACCAAACTGCCAGTTTAGATTGTTAATTATTCACATGATGTCTAAGCCTTACTAAAAATTCAACTGTCTTCAAGTGCCTTATCTTGGTGAGATTACCTTACCTGGGGCTACCTGTTTCTTGCGCCTTTTAATAAACAGGGCTTCATCGAAGCTCTGATGGTTTCAAACTAAATTGGATCGAAGCTCTGATAAAGCACAATACGATAGCAGAAGCACTTTGATGTGCGAGAGTTGCCAACTGATTGACATCATTGCAATAGCCACGTGAACTGAGGTGGTTGTTTATTAAGCATTTGTGACGCTGTTGCACACAAAGTACTTGCATGGCTAAAGCCAGTCGCTATAATGCGTGCCACTCTGATAGCCAAGCTCTTGGCATCATTATCAGAAGAAAGACCTCCCTTGCCTGGGTGGCGAAATTGGTAGACGCAGCGGATTCAAAATCCGCCGGTGGTAACACTGTGTCGGTTCGAGTCCGACCCCAGGCACCATATCCTAGTTTTATACTGTCCAATACTGTCCAATACTGTCCAATACTGTCCAGATTAAACAGGCCCAACCGCAGCACTATAATTTCTCATCAATCTTGAAGACGGTGTTTTAGCCTTACATGGTTAGTACTGCCCGAACTTCTATCAAATAATAGCACCCAGCTACCCATCAGAACGATGCCATATTTTCCATACAACAAATTTAGGTAATTGAATTAGCTCGGTAAGGGTGCATCTGCATCAGTGCAAATACTATCTTTAGTAAATTGATTACATTTGAATAACGGTCAGTTAAGACGAGAGCGTTTTGGTCGTTGAGTGTGTTGGCAAAAAACAATACTAATCAAGGCCGATATAAACCCAAGGATTTGTATTGCGTTGAGGCTCTCGTCAAGCATTATCCATCCAAGCAATACGGCACTGATAGGACTAAATAAGCCAAGAGGTGAAATTAGATTTGGGCTCAACTTGCTTATACCTCTAAACCACAACAAATAAGTGAATGCTGCACCAATCAAGGACAAGTAAGATATTGCGCAAATAGAGGCCACAGTGACAGAAGGAAATTCCACTTCGAGAAAAATGACGAAGGGGCTAAGGACAATTCCACCGGCACATAATTGCCAACAGGTGAAAGTTAGTGTCGGGACAGGGGGTTTCCAGTGCTTTGATAGGACAGTACCGAGAGCCATAGATAATGCGCTGGCAAATCCTGCCAAAACTCCCATTAGATCCAGCTTGTCAATCGGTGTAAACAGCATGAGTCCAACACCTAATGCGCCGAGACCGGCAAACAAAACCGCTGAAAACGTTACTTTTGATTGCAATACAAATTTTGAAAGTACAATTACTAAGATAACTTGAGTCGCTCCGAGTGTGGCAGCTATACCTCCGGGTAATCTATATGCAGCTTCAAAAAGTAACCACCAAAACAGTGCAAAATTTAGAGTCCCGAGAATTAAGAGCTTCACCCATAGGCTACGACTGGGAAACTCTTTCACTAACAGAAATAACAGCAATCCAGCGGGGACGATACGTAACAGAGAGATCGCCAAAGGATGGCCATCTGGAATAAACTGCGTTGTAACATAATAGGTGCTACCCCACACAAAGGGAGCTAGCGCTGTAAGGACAATATCTTTTAAATACTTCATCTGAAAATTAGCAATCCAGGTAATTCATTGAGTGTACTTTTTTAGGATTTCATTATAGATTCCAGATTTTCTTATACTATAAAGCCCTTTATTGAATTCATCTCTCATAGCCTCTGTCTTGAAGGCAACTCTCATTGGATTTTTATCGAAAATTTCGAAGTACTCAGCTTTGTTCTTATCTAATCCCATTTGTTTGCTGATAAACTCGAAAATATAGCGATCTATAATTATTGCCTCAGTACGTTGTGAAAAAAGTTGTTTCACAGAGCTCTCCATGCTAGTCCTTTCGCTATAGTTTTTGTTATTTAGAATGGCATTTGAAAACTCTCTTCCTAAATATTTTCGAGCATTCTTAAATCCTACAACTTTTATTTTATTTAGATCGGATAAATTTTTTACGGAAATTTTACTATCTTTCAGAGCTACGAGAACATTCTGATACTCTACATGAACGTCCGAGAAAAAAAGGTCTGTCTTTGTTTCATCCTCTACTGCAGTTAATCCCGCCATGAAGTGTCCGCTTTGTATCTCTTCATGCATTCTGTCCGCTGGAATGTAATCTAGTCTTAATACTATATTTCTACTTTGTGATAACGCACTTCTTAATATTTCAATCTCAATTCCAGAATGACCATCTTCCATTACATACGGAGGCAATGCATAAACTGCTGCGACACTAATGATTTCCGATGATGCGATACTAATTGGTGTATACGTAGCAGCTGTCAATATGAAAATATTACATAGCCTTTTGGACACTTTGATCATTATGTAGCCCTTCCTCTTAAGATAAGATCTATAGATTTGTTGATAATGGCTAGGATAATCTGAATGATGCTGCGTATGTCAATTCAGATCTCTGCAGACCAAAAATTCTCTTGTATGCGGGGGAATTTATCTTATGAATAAATTAATGGTTATTTATTCAATTAATTCATGATTTCAATTTGAGGTTGAGAAATGTTCGAAGGTAAGAGCCATAAACCGTTAAGGGCAATGTAACATCTTAAAAAAGTCATTTTTCCTTTTAGATTGTCGTATATCTCTGTTAATCCACCGATTCGATTGTTATTGAACGTATCATGTAGAGGCGACCGGCCGCCATTTTTAGTGCCATTTGCTCGATGAGCTGAGCAGTCTAGTTTTTTATGGATGCCGCGAACAGTATGGACGACAAGTTATTTAAAACCTGCTGAGGACCTGACCATTGCCCAATTTGAAGGTATTTCTGTGATTTCTCAATCATACAGGAAGTCCAGTGATTGATGATAAGGGTTACACAAATCTGCACTAGTCATCAAAATGAAAAGGAGTTACGCCACTCCACTCAGAATGTTCTCTCACGTATCTGGGCAGTTCGAGCGCTATACATTTTTGAATGGTCAGGCAACACGTTAGGTGGGAGATTTCAGACCTGCTTGCTGCTAGATTCTTCACCGGCTCAACAACTGCCTGGTCATCGCTAAGTTTTAGCATGGCAAACATCAACGTTACCCCGCTAGTTCCTAGAAGTTAGCTGTGTTCGACAGGGAATGGTCAGACTGAGAAATTGTTAGCAAAAAAACTATTGCTAAGAAATTATCATTCAACGTCGAAGATGTTTCTAATTTGATTTCTATATCTTCCAACCTTACTGGATACAAATGTAAATTATTGGTGGCATAACAAGAATAGCTGTCTTCTGAAATCTTTAATAGGGTATTTACTTCTTTATTTTTTGGTGTAACAAACACCCTTTAATTAAAGAATTGCCTGTTTATTTTGTAATTAATTTATTGTTTATAATAATTATAATTTTAGAGTGATAATTTAATGAAGTTTTTCCCTCATGGTGATACAGAGATACTATCCGTCGAGAAAACATTGCTAATTCGCGCAACAGGTCCCTTTAATCGTGAGGGTATAGTCGAATATTTCAAGAAAATTCTAGATTTTAAAAGTGAAAATAAAAAAGTAGTCGCCAAGGTGTTGGTGTTGGATGGCTTAGCTTTACTGACGCCTGATGCAGAGGCATTGATCGTGGAGAAAATTCAAGAACTAAAAATTCAAGGTCTGAATATGATTGCAGTTCTGACCAGGGAAGTGCCTGGTGTAAATGTCGTAAAAGCTCAGTTTTCTGGTGTATTGAACCGCTCAAATGTCTCCCACATTTTTGCTAATTCTTTACCAGATATTGAATTTTGGCTAGCTGGGCAACTAGGTGATACAGAATATGTTATGAGTGATTTGGCTAAAAATACAATATATAAATGGATGGGATTGGACAGTGAAGTTGAAATGAAGCAGTCTTTTTTAAAGATTGTAAAAAATTGATAGGGAATGAAAGAACTATTATTGAGGTCTAAATGAAAATTAAATCCAAAATGATATTGCTAATGTTATTTATTAGCTTAGGTCCAATTAGTGCGCTTGCTGAAAACTGGAGTATGACAGAAATTCATTTTACAAATGGGAATCTTACTAATCCATTCTCTAATTCTGTAGATAAATCTAGCACTAACATTGTTACATTTCAGTATGTTAATGACTGGGATTTTGGTGATAGCTTTGTAATGTTTGATTACATATTCGACGGCGACAATGATGGATTTAATGATAATGAAATATATCATGAATCATATTTTAATTTTAGTTCAAAGAAAATACTTGGGGTTGATTATGGGACTGGTGCTGTAAAGGATATCGGTGTATTCGCAGGAATAAATATATCGGCGGATGCAAATGTTGTTAAGTATTTACCTGGTTTAAGGGTGTCTTGGGATGTTCCAGGATTTCTGTTTATCAATACTGATGCTGGGTTCTACATTGATGATAGTAAGGGAGTAAATAAAGGTGGCGCTCCTAAACAGAAAAATAGCAAATATTTTGATATTAGCTGGGCGTATCCGTTTTCAATTGGGGAACAGCTATTTAGCTTAGAAGGTCATGTGGAATATATAACCGGGCGGACGGATGAAACAGGCGGGTATGCATCAGATTGGCTGCTACTTCAACCCCAGCTTAGATGGGATGTAGGAAATATACTGCTTTCTAAGAAAGATAAATTATTTATGGGATTTGAGTTTCAATATTGGAAGAATAAGCTTGGTGTAAATGGGGAATCAGATAAATTGGCACAATTTTTAGTTGTATGGCGTTTATAATTAGAGAACTATCATGAATAATTATTTTCTTAGAAATTTCATTTCACTAATATTTGTTTTTGTTGGCCTGAATGAAGCAAATGCAGCTGAGATTAAGATCGCTGCAAGTCTGACGATACCTCCATACATTTTAGCAGAGAGTAAATCAGGTATGGAAGTCGAGATAGTAAGGGAAGCTTTGCTTCAATCTTCACATTCTATGGAGCTAAGCTTTGTTCCATTAAAGCGTGTATATGAATCCATTCGAGAGGGAAAAGTCGATGCAGGAATGACACTGATGAAGTCAGATGAACATTCAGATCTTTATTTCTCTGAGTCGCACATATCTTACCAGAATGTAGCTATTTCCTTGCAGAAAAACGATTTTAAAATTGATAGCGTTTCTGACCTAAAAGGAAAAACTGTAATGGCGTTCCAGAATGCAACTAAGTATCTGGGGAAAGAGTTTGATTTAGTTGCAAGTGATAAGTCAAAGTACAGTGAAAAAGCTAACCAAGATGTACAAATTGCAATGTTGTTCTCTGGTAAGGTGGATGTAATTGTTTTGGATATCAATATCTTTAAAAGTTTAAGGAAGCAAGAAAGCCGTGTAGATACCTCTGCGGATATAGTCGTTCATGAGCTATTCCCAAGAAATGATATGAGAGTAGCTTTCAGAGATGAAAATTTGCGAAACGATTTCGATTTGGGGTTAAAGAAAATAAAAGAAACGAAGTCTTACGAGCAAATAATTAGTAAGTATGTAGAATAAGTTCCAATCAAATTGGAGGTTGGTTTGTTTTTTGCTAAAACTGTTTACCTTAAAACTGTCTTATCAGTGATTTCTATTGTTGCTTTAATTGTAGTGGTATTGGGTATTATCAATTATTCAAATGCCAAGAGAGGTCTCTTTGAACAAAGCGAAAATGGACTTGCGCTATTGGAAGGTAGGTTATCAATAAATTTACCAGCCTCAATTTGGAACTTTGAGGAAAATCAGGTGTTAAGGATTCTAAACTCCGAAACCACTTTGGATAATGTGGCAAAAATTGAGGTTTATTCTGCTGCGGGTGATCTTATTTTTGAATCAAACGGGGATGCAACACCTGCTTATCGTGAGGTTGAGCTGAATTATGGCGAAGGTGAAGAGGCAGAAAATGTCGGCATCGCAAGAGTATATGTGGATGATTCAAAGATAATTGAAGTTTTGTCAGATACGCTGGTAGATATATTAGTGCAGGATCTTGTGCTCTTAGTCGCTCTCTCTGTATTCATTCAATTAATAATCTCTAAAATTGTAAGTAAACCGCTTAAAAAGGCTGTTGACGCTTTCTCGGATATCGCAAGTGGCGAGGGTGACTTAACGCGAAGACTTGAAGTTAGAAGTCATGATGAGATAGGAATGATGTCTGAGGAGTTCAATGTGTTTGTGGAGAAGATTCAAGCGCTTGTAAAGTCAATGAATGGTGTCGTTGGTGAAACTAACAGCGCGGCAACAAATGTCAGAGAGGACGCTATTACGAGTAAGGAGCACTTATCTAGTCTGCAGCAAGAAACGGATATGGTTGCAACTGCTATTGCTGAAATGTCCCAGTCAGCCAAGGAGATAGTATTGCATGTTAAGGAGACTGTTAACGTCTCTAATGTTGTAAGAAGAGATACAGAGGAGGTATCAGGTATTGTCGGCAAGTCAGTAGAATCTATTAGTCAGCTAACAGAAGAATTGCAAAATGCCGCTACTGCTATCAGTCATTTGGAGAAGAAAGTGGAAGACATTTATTCGGTTCTCGATGTAATAGTTGGAATAGCCGAGCAGACGAACTTACTTGCTCTTAATGCTGCAATTGAGGCTGCTCGGGCCGGTGAGCAAGGACGCGGCTTTGCTGTCGTAGCTGACGAGGTCAGAGCACTAGCAAGTAGAACAAAAGTCAGTACGACAGAAATACAGAGAACGATTGAATCATTACAGGTTGGCACTAAATCTGCGGTCCAGGCTATGGTTGGATGTCAGGAAAAATGCAGAAAGTCTGTGGAGTACGCTTCTACATCAGGTTCCAGCATAACAAATATATTGTCCTCGACCGCTAGAATAAATGATATGGCGGCCCAGATTGAATCCGCAGTTTCAGAGCAAAGCTCTGTCTCTGAATCACTCAATGACAATGTAAGTAAGATACTTATTTCTGGGCAAGGTAGTCTTGATAAAGTTTCTGAGATGCTTAATAGTGCCGAAAAATTAATGAAGAGCTCAGAACAGTTAAACTCTACAGTGTCCCAATTTGTTTTCTAAAATGAAAAAAGCAATATCTACCAAAAGATTTTTTCAGGATAGCCGTGTTCAGACTATTAGAATAAATAAAATTGACGTTGAAAAACATGAAATGTCAAATATATTTGAACAACTTTCAAAAAAGTCTGACACCGAAGCTAGATGTGAATTGTATGCAGGAAATATGTCGCTTGATCTTTCTGACTTCGGTGAAGATATCGATAGTTTAACATGCGATTATAAATTAACTTCGTATATTAAGAAGTTAAGTGATTTATGGCCATACTTCTTCCATTTTTTATCCACAGAAGATGGTTCATTATCAAACTACATCGCATTAGTCAGTGAAAAAGTGGAGGTTAGTATAAAGTCAAATGAGTATATGACGGTATATTTTAATCTTAATCATGATGCATTTGTTCATCTCATTAGTTCTTCATTTTCATTAGCTGAAGCCACAGGTTTGATTAGTATGGATAATTATGTATCTTCCCTTTGTGAAAAACTTAAAGTCAATTACCCCAAACCTTACCTGGTCAAGTTTACAGAGAACTGCAGAACCATAGTAGAACGTATAGATTAGGCGCAAAATTGGCTAGACTGTTCTAGCCAAACGCTCCGCTAAAAATTCGTAGACGAACCTTATTCGGCGGTTGTGGCGAAGCTCTGAGTGACAGACTAGCCAAGTGCTATAATCATAAACTGAATGTTCTTCCGGCAGGGCGCATTCAAGCTCTGGAATTTCTTTGCCAAGGTTCGTTGGTAGTATCGCAAGGCCTAATCCTCGCTTCGCTAGCTCGATATGGGTGAGTTGAAAGTCACTTAAACAAACGTAGTTGATCTGATCTTTTGCTATGCCCCCATCAATTAAGACCTGTGTAAGATAGTCCGTCCCGATAAAACCAATGATTGGAAATGTTGGTATTGTTTTCTTTTGCAAATTGAGTGAGGTGCATAATTGCGGCGTACCAAATAAACTCACTTGTGCGTCACCCAGCTTGCGAATAATTAAGTTTTCTTCAGTAGGCCTAAAGTTTCGAATAGCGATATCTGCATTGCGATGAATGAGATCTGCGCTGTCGTTAGACACCTCCAACTTAATCTGAAGTGTAGGTTCAAGCTTCTTAAGTTCTGCAATTAGTGCAGGTAGTCTGAAAACTGCATCAATCTGACTTGATGCTATTGTCACCACTCCTGGAAGCGATTCCGTCGCCCCTTTTGCAACCAGGATAGTATCGTTAGCAACCTGCTCCATACCTTGCAAAGCTTGGAAGATACGCTCACCTTGCGGTGTTAGGAATAAGCTGTTTTTGCTGCGCTCAAATAAAACAATACCTAGACTTTCTTCTAAGGCCGCGACACGGCGACCAATGGTCGGTTGGCTTGTACGCAGTTGCTTTGCTGCAGCGGTTAACGAACCGGTTTCGGCGGTTAAAAGAAAGGCTTTTGCATCATCCCAGTCGAAGTCCATGTTATCTCTTTGTATGAAAACATCTCTCCAGTATACATTTCTGTATAGCAGGCCGATACCACAAAAAAATGAATGGTTCTATGTCACGCAGGTATTATGGGATTCATGTCGTTACCGGACGAAATATCGTAGTCAGGCCATAAAATGAAAGCATATTTATTCATGATCGGTTATGGGCTCTCCCAAACCATTGTTTGGATCTTGGTGTCATACCTCAGTCAGTCAGTTGCAGTCACGGTCATGTTCCTTGCTCGTAACCTAGTCGGCTTTGTCCTAACCTTCCTTCTTGCTCCGAATAAAAGGGTTCCACTTGCATCCTTCCGCCGCTGGAGGGCACATTTAGTGCGTGCAAGCGCAACACTTCTCGGCGGGCTGAGTATATTTTACTCAGTTACCAAGATACCCGTCGCAGATTCTGTCGCCATAACGTTTCTTGCGCCAATTTTCGGTACGCTGTTGAGCATCAGCTACCTTAAAGAAAAACTTACAGCTTCAACTCTTATTAAGTTAGTTGGTGGCATTTCCGGCGTGCTCATTATTACAGGTTTCAGCGCTGACGGTGACGCCATTGGTTACGCGGCGGCATTATTTGGAGCCTTTATGACAGGTGTGGCCTATGTCTCAGTCAAGAGCTTATCTGACACTGAGTCACCACAGACGATCTTATATATTTCATATCTCGTTATGCTGCCTGTTTCTGCATTGTTGGCGGTTGATGGATGGGCAACCCCGTCTTATCAAGAACTCTTCTGGCTGCTCGCCATCGGCACTGCTTTCTATCTGGCGCAAATTTTTATGGCCAAAGCTTTCTCATTAGCACCCGCTGCAAAGGTTCTACCTGTCGACTATTCGAGAATCATTTTTTCAAGCGTTTTAGGGCTTTTGTTTTTGGGGCAATCGATGACCTTGAGTACATACATTGGCGCTGCTCTGATTTTATTTACCTCGCTATTGAGAGACAAAGATATTGAAAAGTTATCGTATCGCCGTATTTTCACGCGCCCCTAACAGGGGGAATCATTGCCTTGTCTACCTTGTAAGCGACGAGCTCACGACTGACGAAATGCAATCAATGGCTGCATCTGCCGGCCTGTCTGAAACGGCGTTTTTATGCTTGCAGGATAACAAAGCAATCCTGCGGATTTTTTCGCCGTTGCGTGAAATGACCTCTTGCTTACACGCAACCCTTGCGGCTTGTTATGTCATGCAACACGAGGCGCCTTCCTACGACCTGTATTTTAACGAGCACCTGGTTGCTCCGCAGTACGTCAATGGTGCGTTGGCTCTTAGAGTCCCACTGCTACCGGACGCTGCCACCGGGAAAGCGATTGGCCTCGGGTTACGTATTCAATTCGCCAACGCTTTATCGCTTTGGGCCGTAGCAACTGCCAGTCACAAATTGCGTTTGATGATCGAATACTCGGATGAGCAGGCAGTAAACGCGATTCATGCTTCCTCTTTTGCGAACATCGCCCATTTTTTCCCCGAAGTTGAATCATTCTTTGTCTATGCCTTAACAACTGAACCCAATACCTACGTCGGGCGGATGTTTGCACCGCAGCTAGGCATCGCTGAAGATCCTGTTAATGGCAATTCTTGTATCGCGCTAGCTTCTATTTTGAAGGCGAGAACTAAAGGTTTGGAAGACTTGAAGGTGCGCCAAGCTCACCAATGTAGTGTCGAGATCACTATCGAAAAAGATAACGCTCTCGTCAAAGCCAACTGTTGCATTGCTGAGACAGGAACCAACAATATTGAAATGTCTGCCTCAATTACCCATCCAGTCGAGAAACACTAAAATGAAAAATACAGTTAGCTGTTTTATGTATTCCTTGGTTCTATTGGTGTTAAGCGTAATATCAAACCCAGGTGCAGCCGGGGAAAAATCGGCAGATGATCCCTTTCACTACTCAGTAAATCTCCCACAATCCTATAACGAGTCAACACGGACTTATCCTGTTATTTTCCTCATCGATAGCAGTCCTTTTTATAAAGGCGATTACTTTGGTGAAACTACTGAAACGATTCGGCGCCTTGAGAAGTTTCACGACTTCCCCGAAACGATCATTGTTGAGGTGGAGGTAAAACAGCTGTATCGATATGTCACACGTGAGCGAAACACCTTGAGCGATTGGCTCGGTATGGAACTTAGCCCTCTCATTGCGAAACAGTACCGAACTCAGACGCGCAATGTCATCGTTGGCTTCTCATATACTGCTGGCGGCCTGATGAACTCCGTTGCATTGCGGAAGAATTCATTTAGCACGGTTATCAGTTTGTCTCCGGTTTTTGAGTCGGTCCGTGATGTACCTGCAGCACTATCTAACGTCGACTTAGTGCCACGCAACTTGGCTGTGTTTGGTAATGAAAATCATCGACTCATACAATTCTACCAACCCCTGCTGAAGTCCTCAGATACGGCTGAGTTATCCATTATCTCGCTGCCACAAGAGAACCATCAGTCCGTCTTGGTTCCTGGGTTACGGGCATCACTGTTACGCACTTTTTCGGATTACCAGTTACCGAGCTATTCGTCCTTCCTTGAACATGACTATACACCCCAAACGTTAATGGAGTTATTTAAACACCGAACGGTAGCCTACGGTGTTGCACCTGAACCCTCGGCACTTTCAGACTTATTCCTCGAGGCAGCAAAGGTCTACACCCAAATGGGCAAGTTTGAATTGGCCGAGCAACACTGGCGCTTCACTGAGTCGGAACACAAGTCGTACTTTATAGCGCAAATTATTGATGAGCTTGAACGTGGTCAGCAAGTTGAATTGGCTCAAAAAGCTCGCGCTCTGCGTCAAAAACTAGGTTTATAGCTTTATATCGTAGAAAGCTAATTTATGAGGATTAATAATGAGCATATGTAGATTATTAAGATCGTTGAAGGCAGCGTCTACTGTATTTGTCTTTTTGCTATCATTCCAAGCACCTGCGCTTGGCGCAGAAATCGAAATCGACGGTGAGTTATTCGAAGTCAATCGCGTTAATCAACATGTACTCATTGCCAGCCAGTCGTTTGGTACAACACGGATCAATTTCGGTATCGTTGTGGGTTCGGATGAGGTGGTGTTGATTTCATCTATGATGCGGCGTAATACGCAGAGTGTTGAAAAGTTAGTTCGACATGTCAGCGGCAAGCCAATCAAGAAAGTTTTGGTAATTGATTCAGATCCTTTCCATCATCATGGCAGCTCCTATTTTCGTGACCGCGGCGCCACGATCATTGGGCATGAAAATCTCATTGCGCAGGGCGTCAAGATAGATATTAGCTTTTCCGATGAGCTTCTGATCGATGTTGGCACCGAGACCATTCGAATGACCCATTCAGCAGCTCATACGCTCGACCATGTGTTCGTTACGTTGGAGTCAAGCAACCTGGTCTTCGCCGGAGATGCTCTACGCAACGACTGGCTTATTTACGCTGGACCCAATGGCTGGCCTGCCCATATTAGTGCCTTGCGAGGCATTGTCGCTGAGCGGCCTGACTCAACAATGTATGTCCCTGGCAACAGAGGGCAAAAGGTCAGCAGCTCGGCCGCTGAGCTCAACGAGATAATTGGTATCTATGAAGGCTTCAGCAAATTGTCTCAGAGGCTGGCAAGCGAGGGTTTATCTGCTGAAGAGACCGCCAATCATCAAGAAATCCAAACTCTATTGCAAAGATTGGAGCGTTACGACGAATTCTCAACTTACACCGTTCACCATGTCGAAGACGTGCTGAAAAAACATGACACATTGTAGAGGACTTTAAATGATAACTTTAAGGGAAGTCGCTTACTCATATCTAAGGCCGCCGACCTCAATTATTGACGTCTGCGCTGAAGCCACATAAGGCACGGTCAACAGTATTATTGTCGATAACGTTTTCATTTAGATTCAATTTCTTGGCCAACACAGCAACGCGCTGACCTAGATACTGTGCTGTAGCCTTGTCTACTTTATGTACACCCTGGTCATTCACATGTGCCACCACACCAAGCTGACTTCCTAATCGGTTAACGTTCTGCTTGGTGTAGCCATGCGCTGCGTCAATGCTGACCCACAACATGCCCTGCTGGCAGGCGAGGGTAAAAAAGTAGTGCAAGGTGCCTGATTGATCGCCATTCGGTGCGCTTCCGCAAGTAAAGCCGGCCGCAAGCTTATTCGCCCATAACTGCTCGCACCACAATTCGCTGGTGGCATCGGCGAAGGCTTTAAACTGGCTGGCAACCCCACCCATATAGGTCGGAGAACCAAAGATAATTGCGTCGCATGAACCCAACTGCGTAAGTACCTCTTGGTCGACAAAACGACCCTCAACGAGTTGATTTTTGTCAATGCGAAAACGCAGAACTTCGACTGCTTCGGTTGCAAGAGCACCTTGCTCAATTGCTTGAGCTAGCGTTTCGGTCGCGCCGGTCGCGCTAAAATAGACGATACCGAGTTTAGTCATGGCCTCTCCTTAACTGCAGAAGTGCGGTGCGCTTTGAACTCTAATCCGATGTAGATGCTGAAGAAGCAAAGCACGGCATAAATCATCTGCAAACCGATACTCCACATAATTCCTGTAAGTAGTAGTAAGCCGATGCCGATAAGTAAGCGATATTTCATCGCTAATAAGCGCCATGCAGCAAACATCGTTGCCATATAAATGAGCACGAATACCCCATTGGCTGCGGTAATTAGCGCTTCCAAATCAAGATTCGAAACAAAGGTGAGGAGAAGCATTAAGGCGTTAATCGCCAAGATAAAGGTCATTGCCGTCGTTGGCATGCTATGTTTATTACGTTGGCCGAGGGCAGCCGGAAGTACCTTTTTATCCGCAAAACTTGCCACTAAGCGCGACAAGCTGGCAAGGTAAACATTTACCGTTGCTAAACCACCAGCCACCCCCAAAACCCCAATTAACATTACTCCAGCTTTGCCGAGCTTGAGTTTGGCAATCCCCATAATTGCGACTTTTGCCGCGGTGGGATACAACACCAGCATTAATGTTGTCGCCACATAGATACCGCCGACTAGCAAACACCCATAAACCATTGCAGGCATTACATCTCGCTGTGGATGACGAAAGTCTTCGGCCAGATGCGTGATGGCTTCTAAGCCAAGGAAGCTCCAAAAGGCAATTCCGATACCTTTGAGTAGAGTTTCAAGCTCAGGCACCGAGGGCTGCCATGTGGCGCTTACTTGCGCTGTCGGCACTGCAAGCAAAACCACAATTAGCGCTACCACAGCCAAAGTGATCCCTAGTTGTACAACCGCAGATAGTTTCAGTCCGCGTTGATTTATCAGGAACAATAATGCCAGGGTGAGTAGCTCACATACCAATAGCCATATCCCCGATATGCCCGTTAAATCACTGAAAAAGGTAAACGTAATCAACATGGCGGCAGGTGCGCCGAAGGGAACAACACAAATAAATAATAGCCCTAAACTCTGCCCTAACCTGACACCAAACGCCTGCTCGACAAAGTGTGCGGGGCCCCCCGCATGAGGATAGTTTGCGGCCAACTTGCCCATGACAAGTGCCACCGGGATGATCATCAATGTGAGCAGCAACCATACAGCTACGCTATCAACCCCCGAACTATTAAGCGTTAGCTGCGGCAGGATAAAAACACCGGTCCCTAATAGTGTCGTCGCGACCAGCCCCGCGCCTTGCCAACGGGAAATTTTACTACTCATTCCTGCGATTCCATCAGATAGTTAACAAACTTTCTCACAACCTGATTTGAGGCCAGCTCGGGGCGAACAGCAAGCTGCAGTGCAACGGTGCGCATATGACCGTTTTCTAGCTTGAGTCTCACCACATCTGAGGTACTTTTTTGCCTTAGAAACCAGAGGGGGAGCCAGGCAAAGCCAATTTGTTGCTGGATACCCTGCCAAGCTTGTTCTAAATTACTGACTGTCAAACGACTCGCTGAACCCAGCCAGCCGGAATTTACGTTGTTACGCAAGCCAGCATCCCGAATGACAAACTGCCTATGTTGCTCAAGTTTGTTGAGTGTATGCGCTTTATCCTTCATAACTGAATGCGACTCGTGCGCAACAGCGAAAAGATCAACGGTTGTCACCAATTGCGATACGTAGCCTTTGGGAATTGAGCTGGCAATGCCAACATCTACCGTGCCGTCATCTAATAGCTCACCACAGCGTGACAATACTGTTTCATGTAATTGAATATTGAGTTCCGGAAAGTCTGTGCTAAGTCGGGAGAGAGCCGACCACAGCTGAGCGGTGGGAAATAGAATATCCACTGCCAGGTTAAAGGTCGTACGAATTTCTCGGTGTTGTGAAATAGCATCATGTTCAAGGGCGTCAGCGTGACCAATTAAGGTCCTTGCTGCCGTGAGCAGGCTGTCGCCGTAGGGTGTGAGTGCCGCTTTACGCCCAACTACTTCAAACAGTTGCTTCCCTACAGTGCTTTCCAACTTTTTTATACTATGGCTGATGGTCGACTGCGTCTTAAACAGGGCGTCACCGGCTTGAGCGAATCCCCCGTTATCGACTACCGCAATAAACATGCTCCATTGTTCTAAGGATATGCGGTGCATTGCTTCCCCCAGTAGGTTATTGCGCCAACTCCTTGAAAGCATAAACATCGGTGTAAATTCAGGTTCTTCAATGACGCTTAATTTAGGCCAGAAATGGGAAATCTAATGGCTAACAGGTTCAACGAAAAAGCTAACCCCTTCACAACAAGGGGGCAGCCCTCTCAACTGATTATTCAATGGCGTTTGTAGTACCCCAAAAGATGTCGCCATTAGCAACAACACATTTTATATTTCTACGCTAAAGTCGCTGACAGGCAGGCGTACTTTGCGTTGTCCGGCACTTGCATCAGTTTTTGCGCGCTCTCCCAGTGCACAGATAACAGAGGTTCTAAGCTGTTTCTCTGCAAGTCCTAACACCTCGTCAAAACCTTGGTTTTCGAAGCCGGCCATGGGGCAAGCGTCCACGCCCTTGATTGCAGCGGCTGTTAACAAATTTCCCAGCGCGATATGTACCTGATTCTCGGCCCACTGGTGAAGCTGTTCCGTCGAAAGCGACAGCATCACTTCTTTCACGTGCTGCTCGAAGCCTGCCAGTGTCCCGGCTGCAAGACCTCGCTCATATTCAACGTGGGCAAAGTGTTGTTCAATGAACTTCGCATCAATCCGGGTGTTTACTGTCAGAACAAACAAGTGTGAGCAATCACCTACCTTTTTTTGCCCCATCGCATATGGAAGCAGCAACGCTTTTATTTCGGGAGACTTAATTACGATTAGCTTGTATGGTTGTAAGCCATAAGCAGACGGACTTAAGCGTGTGGCCTCTACAAGTTCTGCGATGACATCATCAGATAGTTTCGTGTTGCTAAACTCACGGACGGCATAGCGCCAGTTTAATGCTTCTAAAATTGCCATCATGTAGTCCTCTTTTGCATGTTCCGGCTTTATATGAGTGATAACGAGCTGTTCTAGCTGCTCGAGTGATAAAGTCTGGGATATGGCCAGCTGGCCGTTAATAACGAGTGAAGGGATTCGGTGAACGCTAACCCCATTCGTTCAGTCTTGCATCAACAAGCTTGACCCTATGTCTGCTATCAAAAAATGATTAAAACCGATACTGAAACACGAAAAAGACATGCTCAGAGCGCGGTAGATCGACTGTAAGAGCCAGGCGACAGAAAATATCTTATTTGGATAAGTTATGGGTCATATATTTATGTATGCCTACTTAAGGAATTTGTGTAGTCGCTTATGAGCTCGCATATTGACCGAATACATGCCTATCCTCTCTACATTGAGGGTGGTTTGCAGGTCACAGAACCAAGAAACGCTATAAGCTGACGCTGCCATGGCAGCCAATGGTGGTGCCAACAGCCCAATGCTGGTCAAAGGACTTTGTGTCTGACCAGTTCAGCAGTGGTAGGCGTGTTCGTGTGCTCAATGTGGTGGATGATTATTCTCAGGAAATGATTGGCCAGTTGGTTTCTGTTTCCATCAGCGGCAGACAGGTAGAGAGATTCCTGGACCAATTGACTGAACACAGAGGAAATCCCAACAAGGTTGTTTGCCACAACAGTACAGAATTTACCAGCAAGGTCTATTCTTCTGGAGTAAGGAAGCGGGTGTCACCTCAGGCTTTATCCAGCCTGGCAAACCAACAAAAAAATGCCTTCGTAGAGAGCCTGAATAGTAAATTCAGGAACGAATGTCTTATCGCTACCAGATGCTAAATTGAAACTTGGAGGGAGGACTGCAACAAGAGTCTGTCGACCCCTCCAGGCTTTAAACAACTTGTCGCCTATACAGTTCGCGGCATCCATTAAAAATTAGACGGCTCAGCTCATCGAGCAAGAGGCACTAAAAATGGGGGCAGGTCACAAGCTGGAAAATCTCATTGAGGCATTGTTATTAATCTCTGGGAAAGTTCACGGGTAACAACGTTTTTTCATCCTTTTTGCATTTTCTCTCGCTCTGTTTCTATCTTCTCATTTAGCTCTGGGGCCAGTTCTTTTGCTATCTCCAGTGCAACCGTCAGCAGGCCAATTGCTAGCTTAGCTGTTCTGCTATTATTAACATTTGATGGTGCCTGAACATCGGCAGTTTGCGTCGTGCTCTGCCACCAGTTAATAGCGGTATCGATCACCTTATTTAACACAGCCGGGGCATTGTCATCTGCCTTTAAATTACGCATCTCGTAGAACAAACTTTCCGCCATTAATTCGCGCCAATGCGACGGTCTCTCTGTTTCAGGTTTTTGCAGCGTTATGTTGATGGTTTCTCGATAAATATCTTTATTCGACTGCAGAATGATTGACTGAAGGCGTTTTACTCCTTTTACGTTAACTAGTCCTCGTTTGGTCATCTTAGGCGGGTTAATTAATAGATTTTCAGCTAATGGTTCATCGCTTAGCATTTCTACCATGCCTGATGGTGCAATACTAAAGTTCGCTTCAAACAAGGTATTGGAATACTGAACGGTTGCTTTTGCTAGCCAATGCCCGCTATTTTTAGGATCTGGCGTTACTGTCAACGGACGTATCTTACCCTCGACTTGCAACCTGTCCTCTGCTTTCACACTTTCAGCCCAGGGCAATTCTTCTAAAGATTCGACAAGCCGAAAAGGTCCTTCATCGCCTTGTACATATAAACAAAAAAAACGAATGTAAATATCGACAAATTCAGAACTGTTCAAAGAAAGTTTTTGTTCCTTGTTGATATGATGAATGGGCGGGCTTGTACCATTTAAGAAAGTTACACCATTGGGTAGGGTTACAATGGTAACCAAGGCCCTTTCCCCTAAGCCATCCATATAAGTTGCTTCTAGAAGCTGACCGTCTTGGTAAAACGGCAGGTTTAACGCTTTTATTTGAACCTCAGATGATACAAAAAGTGCAGGTGGTAAGCCGTCTGTGGCCGCTTGGAAGAAACGCCGCAGCGCTTGGCGATATTCATCACCTACGAGTGTTCGCCAGGCTCCCTTCATGTTCGGTACTGAGCTAGTCATACTGGTAAGACTCGGTTCAGCACTATTCAAAAAGCTTGGGAGCTTATCATGCGAATCCTGTTGAACTACATAACCCGCCGACGTATAGCGCAGATAGTCTTCTGCAACCGGAATAACCTCTGCCAATATAATCTGATCGCTCATAATTACACTTCCACTCGGGAGAAGATCTATTGTGACGGTGAACAGAGTATCGTTAAGGAGCATTGTCGCCGATCCCGTCCAATAACCTTCCCGTGCTGGATTGTGCGTCATTTCAATGGGGCGCAACAATTTGAGAATGTTATCGCGCTGGCTTTTATTAGCTGTATTCAACCAGTTTATGTCCGCTTCATTTTCGACGATGATAAAGCGACCATGGCGGCCCATAATATAGGCAAAATAAAATCGAATGTAGTCTGTCGCAGTGTCCTTGTTTCGAATTGACAGCTCGTCGGCGGCGGCTCTAATACTCGAATAGTGATCGTTTAGCTCATATACCTTATTTGGGGTAACCAGTATGGCCACTATCGGGGTTAAACCTGTGGCACTGGCATATTCGGCTTCCAGTAATTTAGCTTCAGGGAATGAGGTCAGATTGGTTTGTCGAATGTGTGCAATGCTGTCTTCCAATTTTGTATTTTTGAACTGTTCTAACGAGGCAAAATACTTAATGGCATCTTTCAGGGCATCACCGTGTAGGTCTTGCCAATTACCGCTCATCAATGGTTTTCCTATCCAACCGTCTTGCTTTAGCGCCGCGATTCTATTGCGAATATCTCTGGCTTGTTTTTCGCTAACTTGCGGAAAAGGTGCAATATTGGGTGTGGTATAGCGGCTGACCGTTGTGTCGAAGTTGCGCATACGAGTTAAGCCGTCTCGTAGTGCTTGCTCCAAATGCGAATACTCCGCGCATAACTGCTGTTCAGCTTTTGCTGCCGACGCTCCCACACAGGTGTTGGATTTGCTGGCCAATATATTGCTCATTGAACGCCAGTCGTTTATTAATGTTTCTTGTTTCGCGCATGGAAGTCCGTCTGGAATTTTCTGAACGATAGTTTTGGCACGCTCGATAATGGGTAGATTGTTCCATCCGCTATATTTCTTCTGAAACCAAATTGCTGACTCTAAGCTCCACAAGGTGTTTTGCACGTCATTACAGGTTAAGGGGCGTTCAATAGAGGCTTGTTCGATGACATTTAACGAACGTAAAGTTTCCTCAAAAGTTCTGTTCCCATCTTCTAGCTTATGATAGAAGTTTGCTCTAACCCTATGCAGATAATTGAAACTCGCGTGATAGTTCTTAATACCTAAGGTTTGAAGCGTTTTTTCTGCACCAAAAATGTTATCAAAGAGTGCGTCAGGCACGTTTTTACTTTGGCTGGACATAAGTGACACTTGATCAATAAGCAGCCAAAAGTTTTGTATTTTTTCTGAATCATTTTTAGGTGTACCTAGTGTTAAGGACGCACGTTGAAGCACTGCCTCCGCCTCTTTCCATTGCTGGTTGGCCCGATAAAAATCAATTCGACCGTTGGAATGCAAGAAACGCAATCGATTCAATTGCTCACTTTCCGCACCTAATGCTGCGGCTAGGTCAATTAACATTTGCTGTTGCAGTAGTTGCTCCTGAGCTTCTTTGAACAGTGTAACTTTTTGATCTTGCTCATTTTCCTTTTTTTGCTTGGCGTCATTGATTTTTTGCTTAGTAACAGCCCAGTGATAGGCGAACTGCTCCAGCAATGTCTGTTCATCTATCGGTCCGTCTTCGCGCAGGCGAGCAAATAAGGCGCCTCGTGTGAGGGCGTCTATTTCAGTGACTTCTTTTAAGCCAATTTGATCGGCAATCAGTTGGTGATTGGCCAGATTATCAATAAGACTTTTTTTCCAAGCTCGATTGTCAGGGTCACTGATAAGCAATTGATCGTAGTAAGCGATGACCTCATCAAGTAACGTAATACCAGCGCCTAAGTTGTCTTCTTGTTGCAAAATTGCTGCGCGTAGAGCTTTAATCCGATTCGCTAAGTGGGGAGAATTTCCCAGGTCAGCTTCATTGAAATATTGTTGAACTTTCTCAATGCCATTTTTCCATTCTGGGTTCAGAGATGAATTTTCACCAATACGCTCTCTTAGATATTTCTCTCTTTCATAGGCGGTAACTAAAAGCTGCGTTACTTTGTTGCCTGTTTCTGGGTTATTTGTAGTGTTTTGTAGTGTTTTTAATTCATTTAATAGCGACTGGTTTAGATCTAATGCTTGGGTAAGATTGCCCTTGTCTGCAGCAAGATCAACTTGTACACGCTTAATTCGAGCATTCAGCAAGCGAGTCTTTTGTTGCAATAAATCATCAAGCCTGTCGAAATTAACTTGGCTAATAATTAACTGAGCATTTTCAATACTCATCATTGCCAGCGGCTTGTCAAAAAAGATCCTGGCTGATTCAGCCATAGTAATTTGTGCTTCGGCCGATTCAATAAGGCTGCTAATGCCATCCAATTGGGGTTGATTAGCGTATAGTTGGGTGGATTTTTTTGCGTAGGCATGAGCCTTGTCTGTCAGGCCAAGTTCTAACGCCATTTCAGACGTCGAGGTGAGCAAACGCCCATAGCTGCTCGTAAGATAATTCGACCCGGTAATGTCAGTCGCCAAAGTACCTAAGCGATGGTCAATTGTGGCGGCTAGTGCCATTTTTTCTGGAGCGGGGGTGTCCCACGTATCTTTGAGTTGGTCTATCACTTCGATGGCGAGTTTATCAACCGATTTAAGTGATAGATCTAATGCTGAAGAGGCTTTGTCCGATTGATTAAAGGCAATGCCGCCGCTAAATATGGCAAGTGTAGACAGCACCAATAAGAGGCCAATTGCAAACTGATATTGACGCAGTCTTTTTCGGCGGCGTGACTGGTGGTGCGCATCAGATAAAGTGATGTATTCTTGCAGTTCAGGTTGAAGCTCTGCTCGCCAATGTACCAACATATCTTGAGCTTCTGCCAGAGGTTTACCCTCTGGGAGCAGATAATCGTCGGCCTTTTTCTTATCACCTTCTTTTTGTCGCTCTTCGTTCCATCGGTTGTAGGCGTTTTCCATTCGAAAACGGGCTTGCAGAAATTCTTGTGAATCGTCTAGCCATTGCTGCAACCTGGGCCAACATCGAATGATGGCTTCATGTGCGAGCCGAATAATTGTACCTGAATCATTGTCACTGCGAGATTTGACAAGTAACCTGGCTTGAACGAACGCTTCATGAATCCTTTCATCTTGAGCTACACCAACGGTTAATACCTTGGCGCCAAGTTTTCTCTCATGATCAATGGTTACCAGAGAACGAAATAACCTGGGGACAAGGATATCTCGCGATGTGGTTGGCAAAGATTCCCATACGGCCTCTGCACGTTTTCCCAACGCACCTGTAACACCACCAATATTTCGGTATGAGTCAAACGTCAAAACACGGCTATCGCCCCTTTTTTCATATAGTTCCCGTAAGGTGTACTGTAGTAACGGCAGCGCATCTGGCTCTTCGAGAGCATCGCTAAGCAGATATTGGTCGAGTCTCTCGTCGGATTGGGGGTGTTTTTCAAATTGCAGGCCGGACAGCCAGGCGGGTTCGGTAATCACCCGATGCATGTATGCAGCGCCAAGTGGCAGAACATCGTACTGACTCCCTTGTCCTTTTAGCGCCATCCACTTGGCATAGTTTTGTAGGTCTCCATAGAAATCGCTTCGTAGCGTTGCCATTACCCAAACTGAACCACTGCTTGCTAATACGCTGATAACCTGGGCAAATGCGTTTATTTCATCTTCAGTGATGGTTGGATTGCTTAGCAATTCCTCCAGCTGATCGATAAGTACAACCAGACGAACAGCACCGCCGACAGTCTCAGCTATTCTCCTTAATTCAGGGAGTAAGGTGAGTTTGACGGCTGTAGTGGGATTCTCGCGCAGGGCCTCTATGAGGTCATTCTGAGTAATTCTGTTGTTCGCACTGTCGAACAATTCTGGCAAGGCAGTAGCTGAGGCAAGAGTTTTAACTAAACCTGTTATCAAGTCATCGGCGTATTCGCCCGGCGTCATTACCATATAGCGACACTGCGCTATGTTCGAATCGTAATGTCTTATCGCCGGGATAATACCGGCTTTTGCTAAGGAGGACTTACCGCTACCGCTGGCGCCGACGAGCAAAACAAATGCAGATCCTGCTTCATTTTGTTTTTCGAAGAGTATTTGAACCTCGGCAATTTCTTGCTCGCGACCAAAAAATATCTGCTCATGTTCAACATCAAAGCTTTCCAAACCTCGATAGGGAGAGCCTTGTTCGGCAATATCCCAGCCTTCTTTTAGTAAATGGTCGTTTTGAAGCAGTTCATCCAGTTTGGTTTGCAAATGCACCCGCAGCCTGGCGGCGAAGCTGCTGGGCCCATCATAGCTGGTATATGCCCTTTTATTGCTACCATCCACCTCATCATAAAAATATTCTTGTATAAATTCTTCAGCGAGACGATTTTGAATAATCGCCTCTTCAATTTGGTTGTGTGATTGTTCGAGCAAACGACGATTGAACGCTTTGTCGTCTTCCCGACGATAGGCGAGGATTGATGGCCGGCTGCCAAGCCCTCTTTCTTTGGCTTTTTCTCTAGCCTGAAGCATGAGGTCAAACTCTCGCTCCGTGCCTGATTTATATTGGCCCCCGTCCGGTCTCAATATCTTACTACCCAGCGGTGAACCAAGGCGCGACCACAAAATAAACACAGCGATATCTATGCTGCAGTCACTGTCAATTATCTGTTCAATTCCCTCCTGAAATGAAACTTCAGCATCAAGAAACATGTCCTCCCACATTACAGGTACGAGTTCTAGCTTGTGGGTGTATCGTCTTTGTAAACGACGGACGACCTCTTTGGCTCTCTCTCTCTCCTCTGCTACATCACTTGGGGATGAGATGAAAATCCTTACAATCTGCATGCCAATTCCTTTTGTTTTTGAGCTCAGGAGTTATATAGAGAAACGCTAGTAAATGTCTGGGTGCTGTAAGCTTACTCGCCATTAAAAATTACATACATATTTAGCTGGAAGGCCTGATGGGAGAGTTACTTTTGCGAAATATATGAGTAGTTGATGAATCACGCTAAATCCTTTTCTGATTACCCACAATGCTCAGTTAGCGCTTAGATAACGAATCTGAAAGCCTTATCACTTAAGGCTTGTAGCGAATCTGCATTTATTGTTCGTGCAATCGAAGGACAGACAACTTTCCTCCAATGCCAGAAAAATAGCTACTTTCAGGACGTTATCGGTAGCATGACTAAGCATTGTGGGTAATCAGGAATCTTTCTGGTTGTTATTTGTTCACTTATATGAGTTTGCGGTACAAAAATCAACCATTCCAGCGCAAGTGGATTTATTAAGAATAAAAATGGGTGTTTCATAAGCTCGGCTTCTACCAAAATTCAGTGGATACATCTACAAAGGGGCATACTGTGTCTTAGGGGAGCGTCTATGACCAAGCGAAGAATGTATTCCCACAGTTCAAACGTGAAACCGTAGTTTTAGCCCAAGTTGGCAAAATCCGTCGATGGCAACATTGTGTCAGTTCGAGTCCGCCCCCAAGCACCATAACTTTCCCAAGATTCGGGTATACACGCCTGTGAATTAAGGTCTTATTCAGCCGTACTTGAATCTTTACTCTCCCCTTGATTTGCAACTGGCGACTTTGCTGCCAATCAGGTATTCAACACGCTCTTGCTGCGAATTGACCAGATCACCTGGGATTGTCCTGTACGCCTTATATAGGGGATGGTCTGCGAGCAGTTGGGCTTCCGCCTCAGTGCCCTTAGCATTGTCGCGATAAGGTGAGATGACGCTGACATACTTAGCAAAGGCTGCGGAGAGGTTGTCGCATATATACTGATTCAATGTAGTGTGATGGCTGAGAAAGCTTTGTTGGGCAATTGCCTGATTGATTAAGTTGGGCAAAGCGCCATTGTTAAAATCAATCCCGCCTGTACTTTCACCGCCCAGCTTGAACAGCGTAGCTAAGCCGCTTTGAATCTGTGCGGTCGTGGCGGTAGAAAATTCAATAGGTGGTTGTGCTGATAGCGCTTCTTCAAGGCTTGCCAGTAATGGTGTGAAACGTATAACAAAACAATCCCGATCCGGCGCTTTTTCGGTCATCGCATCACACACAGGCTCAGCGGCATTGACCACATCAAATAATTTCTGGTTATTGGCCGCTATGTCATCCCGCCAGAAACCAATGGCAGCAATGCGATAGTAACCCAGTGCCAGTTTGGCTTCGTTACTTTTCACGGCGGCAGTGGCGGCGTCATATGCATAAATGGCGAGCAGTTCTATGGCAGGCTTGGGCGTTCTGTCATCCTTGGCGTTGGCCTCAATTAACAGCCTTTCTAATTCACTGTCGGTGGTATTTAGGTCACTCGCCATCTCATAGCGTTCAGTGGACAGACACCCCTGCATAACTAACAGTGAGGCTGCTATTGCAGCGCTTTTTAACAGTATGTTCATGGATAAAACGTCCTTATATCAGTCTGCCAAAGGTAAGCCATTGGCGACAACGTCAAAGACTGTCGCCCGGATATAGGCAACTATAGTTTCGCTGCCCCATTTAGCGGGTGAGTCATTAATGTCTGCAATTAACTCGGCAAAATAGCTATCGAGTAATGTGGGGTCTTGAACCAGCTCACTAATGTCACCAGACAAGGCCTCCAGCAGCAATTGCATGGCTGAATAGAGGGTGTAACCACGCAGCGGTAGTTGTGGTGCCTCGCTCAGCGCATTGTTGGTGAGTATGAGTAGCTGTTTTAATGCTGTTGTGGCCAGCTGGTTGGGTATGCTGCTGTTGTCTAAACCGAATAAGCGCTGCGGATTGACGGCGGCCAGCTCGGCTGCGCTGGCTGCGATCTGGAGCCATTCATCGTTGGAAAGCAACAAGTTGTTGTCATTTGCCATGACCTCCGCGATGCCTTTGATAATTCGTTGATACTCAGGGTGGTTTGTTCCCAGCATCGCGGGAGTGTTGGCGACTTGCTGCAGGATGATGCGCGCGTATTCAAACTGCTGTTTCTGGTTAAACAATTGCAGTCGGCGGTTCTCGGAAATTGCTTCACTTAGATCTGTGGTCATATGCTGAATGACCTCCAGCGCGACATTCTCCCAGGGTTTGTCCGGATCCAAGGCCAGCAGAAGTTCGGCTTGTTCGCCTAAAGTACCGATAACCATGGCGCAAAGGGTAACGCCGAGATTCTTATCAAAGCCTTGGTTGTTTGCCGTTTTCACTGCTGTGGCGGTATTTACCAATAAACTCGTCAGCAAGGCGGATTTGGGGTTTCCCTGCTCATCAATGAAGAGTTGGGGTTTTTCTATTGCGACCGTTAAGGCTGAGTTAAATAACGCCGTTACCCCATGTTTGCTAAATACCGCGGCAATACTTGAACTTGCGGTGGTATTCACACTGGCATTCAGCAAAGCCTGTGTTACTGCCTGCAAGGCGGTACCATTCGCAAACTTGTTGCCAAGAAAGTCCTGGGTATTCGACGAAAGCATGCTGAGTGCCGCCACGGCGGATGGCCCCATCAAGGCTTCGGTAAGTTTTCTATATTCAATCTGCGCTTGAAAGCTGTCAGGAAGGCTATCGTTCACTGGCTTGATTATGCCTTTCACTAACGCTTCAACATTATCGTCTTCAATGATAGTGCCGTCGTCTTCAAGCAAGGTAGTGAGGCCAGCCCTTAGAAACATGCCGAGTAGGCGGCTTTCAAAATCATGGCGACGACCCAGATCACTAACATCATCTGGGATCAGTAAGGTTAAGTTGGTGGCAAACGCCAAAATAAGGGCTTCCCCTCTACTGTTTTCCCCCATGATGGATGGATTGGCGGCAACGAATTCCAGGCCAATATCGGTAATGGTCAGGGCAATACGGGCCCAAGCCGTTGGTGGCTGGTTGTCATGTCGCCACTGCTCTATCATTCGGCCACCAACTAACTGTTGCTTCTCATCCTCCGTGATGTCTATGAAATCTTGTGCTGAGCGAATCTCAATCATCCTGGCAATACAGGCCTGTTTGTTCACTTCAGATGGTGAGTTCCAGACAAAATCAACGGGATCCCAGCCCTGGCTGAAAGGGGGCGTGGTTCGGAACTGTTGGTTGGCATTTAGCCACGACGTGATTTCATCTGCGATGGTCGCTCGTGGCAATCTGATGTTCGGCAGAAATATAGGCTTGTCTTCGGCGCGTTCCACGTACAAGTCGATACCGACCTGCGCAGCCCGAAGTGCTGCTTTGATGCCCGACGTGACTAACAAGATATCCATTTTTTGTCTCCCTTTATCTGACGATTTTGCCTAACCTGATACTGCTTGGGGCGGGTGGCTTAACTGTGGTTGGTGGGTCTTTTATCATATTCGCCGCAAGATTGGCGTTGGTAAACAATGCCAGGTAGTCCTTTGCAACTTGCTCGTCGGTTTTGCTGTCAGTCGTGGTGTTTTTTCCTGTGGCAAAATTGCTGAGTGTGTTGCGAAACAGACTGATGCGTTTAACCACATCAAACCAGAACGGGCCGCCCAGGCCGACAAGCAACCCCGTGATTACTGTTGAAAATAGCCAGGCCATCCCGGCAAATCCCCAAAAACCGACTTTTTGTGCGCTAGACTTGCAATTGGTATAGGGCTGGGGAGCTGCTAAGCGATCGCCTGGTGGATTGGCTGAAGGTTGTTGCGTTGGTGGCGTTTGGGATTCTGTGTCTGGTGTCGAGCACATCAATCCAGCCGCGGTTTGTTCAAAGTATTGCAGGACATTTCTTGACCAGCCTACAGGCAAGTCCAATCCTTTTGACTCCTCAACGGTTTGTTTGAGCCTTTCCACTGCTGCTTGGAATGCCTCTGCATCTTCTGCATCTTTATCGAGGTGCTGCATTCTCTCTTGCTGGGCCTGAGCACTTTCCAGAATCGCTTCAGATCGAGATACCAGCGATTCTGTGAGGCCTCTGTTGTCCAGAAAGGTCTTAGTCATGGCTATCACATTGACATTCAGCAAGATGGCGGCAGCTACTCCGATAATCAGATTGTCCCGCTCGGCGAACTGTTTGAATCTGTGAGAAAAGGCGCTTCCGTAATCCTCGTAACGTCGGACGATGTCGTTGATCAGTATGTGCACTTCCGCGGTGGTTCTATTGGCTATTTGTGCGGCGATCTCGCTGGTAGCCAGTCTCTGAATAAACTGACTGGTAGATAAGGCGTGGTTTTCTTTGTTCAACCTAAGTATATGTTTGACAAAATCGTCTGAAAAATCAGCGGCTTTGGTCAATTTGTGGTGCAGTAACGGTGTGAGTTCAGACTCATAAAAGTCCTTCAACATCAATTTGAGCCCTCTGTATCGGGTCTTCTTAAACCGATAGAGCACTTCCAGAATCATGGATGAGATAGTAGAAAAAATCAGAAAACACAGGGCGATCGCCAGGGCGACTTCCATTTCTCTCATGTGCAATCTCAGCCTGCTTTTTTGCTCGAAAGTAATAGGGTAGTGTGTTTTTTGCACAGGGCAAGCGAAGTGAAAGAGATGAGTTTGCCGATGATCTGTTTATCAAAAGCGGTGTCGGTTTATCGTAGGTAAAGTGCCTTTTGCAACGACCTGAAAAAGATGTAGAAAATCTTCACAGCGCGAACAGACAAGTCGCGCCGAGAAGCATCACCGCCGTCCCTGAGTGTTATCTTTTGCCCGGCATTGTAAGGCCAGCGAGTTGCCTAACTTGTCTTGTTCAGCAGAATTGCTTTGGTAGCAGATTTACTCGGTTAATTTACCTTTCAATTCGCTATCATAGTTATGCTCTGGAGAGCGTTCAATAAATTGCGCATACGCCGCGTTAGCCCTTTCTAACCGACCCTGTTCAAGTGACTGCAATATTAACTGGGCATCATGTTCAGGGTGTGAAAAATGTTTGCTAATGGCATGCATTAAGGCCAGTTCCCGCTCTGTCCTGCATGCAAGAAATTAGTTTCTTTTCTCAACATTCGTTAAACACATGAATACATTGCTCCTGCTGATATCTTCGTCTGTACAGAGGCTCTATTAGCCATTCAGGCCAAACGGGTCATCTATGCTGTGGCTGGGCTTTGTAAACCAGCGTGGGCCTTGTTCTGTCATATAGAAATGATCTTCCAGGCGCACTCCAAATTCATTGGGGGCGACAATCATTGGTTCATTGGAAAAGCACATGCCCGGTGCTAGCGGCAGGGTGTTACCACCGACCAGATAAGGCCATTCATGAATATCCATGCCAATGCCATGGCCGGTACGATGGGGCAAACCCGGCAACTGGTAGTCCGGGCCCAGACCACTTTGTGCCAGCGCCTGTCTGGCTGCTTTGTCTACCTCTTCACAAGCCACGCCCAGTTTGGCGGCGTTAAACGCGGCGGCCTGGGCCTGCTGCTCGGCAAGCCATAGCTCGCGCTGACGGGCACTGGCCTCGCCAAACACATAAGTGCGGGTAATGTCCGACAGGTAGTCATGCACCTTACAGCCGGTATCAATTAGCACCATATCGCCTTGTTTCAGATGCTGGGCATGCTTTACCCCATGAGGAAAGGAGGTGGCCACACCAAACAGCACAATACAGAAATACGAGCCCGGCGCGCCAACCTGCTTATGCGCCTGATGAATAAACTGCTCGACTTCTGTGGTACTGATACCTTCGCACAGAATACTGGCTGCGGCCTTATGCACTGCAAGTGTCATATCCATGGCGCGTTGCATCAGGGCAATCTCGGCCGGGGATTTACGCATTCTACAGTGAGCCGTCACCGCTTTGGCGTTGATCAGAGTTAAGCCCTGCTGTAACTGGTTGATACCATCAAAAATAAAAAACTGCGCGCTTTCATCGATACTGATGGTAGCTTGGGCCTGAATACCCATGTTCTCCAATACCTGAAGAAACAGTGCATAAGGCGATTCATGTTCATGCCAGGGGTTAATCTTGCCGGGTATCTGCATAAAGTCATTCAGGCTGCCAATTTCAAAGTAGGGGGCAATAAATTCCAGCTCGCCCTTGGCTGGCAGGATAGCGCCCACCATGCGTTCGCTGGCGTACCAGCGCAGGCCAGTGAAATACATCAGATTGGTACCGGCATTCAGATAAATGGCATCTATGTCATTGGCCTGCATATAAGCCTGAGCCTTGGCGATACGGGCATGAAATTCCTGGATGCCGATAGGCTGCAGGTCGGTGGTCATATCCGATAAGGTGGCCAGCGCTTGTTCCGGCGTTTTTCCACCGATACCTGGTGTATTAAACATGTTTTTCTCCTGTCAGTTAAAACGACTGATGCAATAAGGCTGCATATTAATGTCGGGCTGTTGGCCTGCCACCAGTTGCGTGAGTAACCTGGCCGTAACGGCGCCCTGGGTTAGTCCTAAATGCTGGTGACCAAAGGCCAGGTACAAATGCGGGTGGTTGGGTGCCTGACCCAGCACCGGCAAGGAGTCCGGCAGCGACGGACGCATACCCATCCAGCGGCTGCCCATCTGGGTATCGGGCAAGTCCTTCAATAGCGCCTTGGCGTGCGGCAGTAGGCAATCGGCCCGCCGATTATCCATTTCCCGCTCCAAACCGGCAAATTCTACCGTGCCGGCCAGACGCAAACCGCCGCTCATGGGAGTCATAATAAATTTACGCTCCGCAGAGGCCACTGGCCGACTGATGGGGTTGTCGACTGGCAGCATCAGGTGATATCCGCGTTCGGTATCCAGCGGCACTTTATAGCGAAGGGGGGCCAGTAATTTTTTCGACCAGGCGCCAGCGCAGAGCAGTGCTTTGTTAAACTCCT
Organism: Bowmanella yangjiangensis; assembly: GCF_017255015.1. Classification (GTDB taxonomy): domain Bacteria; phylum Pseudomonadota; class Gammaproteobacteria; order Enterobacterales; family Alteromonadaceae; genus Bowmanella; species Bowmanella yangjiangensis. Next base: position 180,676 of record NZ_JAFKCS010000005.1, read on the forward strand.
GGCTACCAGCTTGGCTGCGCACTTTAACGCCATGCTGATGATGTTCAAGTGCCAGTACATCCTGTTCCAATAACCTGCCGCCAAGGGCGATAAAGTGTTTAGCCAGGCTCAGACATAAGTGTTCCGGGTCGAGGCTGTGCCCCACTTCTTCAAAGAAAAATGCTGATTGCACCCGTTCCGACAATGCCGGCTCCAGGGCCAGAGCTTGCTGGCGGTCCAGCCATTGCAGTTTCACCCCTTCGGCCTTAAATGCCTCAAATTCCCGCTTAATCTGCTCGGGCTTGGTGTCTTCAAAGGTCAGCAGACTGCCGTTCTTTTTAAGCAGGTGGACTAAACCGGCATCGGCCAATAAGGCATCATAAGCAGGCAGGGCCAGCTGGTTAAGGGCTTTAAGCGCCTGAGTATGGCGACGAAAGCGCTGGCTGCGCATATTCCAGGCAAAGCGCATAAACCAGGGCATGGCGCGCAGCAGATAAGACCAGCGAATTCGCAACGGACCGGTGGGATTGAGTAACATAGACGGCAGTTGCATCAGCAACCGTTTATCCGCCAGCGGGAAGACCTGTTCGGTGGCAAAATGCCCGGCATTGCCGTAAGAGCATTCTTTGGCAATACCTTTGCGGTCAATTAAGGTCACGGCGAAACCTTGTTTTTGCAGCGACAAGGCGCAGCAAATACCGATAACACCAGCGCCGATAACGGCGATTGTTTGCGGCTGTTGCATGGGATTACCTGATAAAAAAGCCTTGTGGAAAGGGATCTTGCGCATGCAGCATAAAGCGGTGCTCGCCGGTGATATAAGCCCGGCCAGACACCCTGGGGATCACGGCCTGGAACGGCCCGAAGATCTGCTCATGGCTGATACTCACCGACATGGTGCTACCAATAATGCTTTCAATCTGAATCGGTGCGCTGCCGCTCCAGGCGGCTTTGTACCTCAGCAGCGCGGCCCGGCCACTGACGCCGGTACCGGTGGGGGAGCGATCCAACTCACCGTCGGCAAAGATGCAAACGTGCCGCGAGTGGCTGGTTGAATGTTCAACCTTATCAGAGGTGAAAATCACTCCATACAAAAAACCTAAGTCGGCTTCTTCAGGGTGTATTAGCTGATGCCTGGGCATAATAGCCTGCTTCAGGCGGCGGCCTAAGTCTATCAACTGCCTGGCATTGGCCACGCTGCAGTCCAGCCCTAGTTTATCGGCATCAACGTAAGCATAGTAGGCACCGCCAAAGGCAATATCGTAGTCCACCCGGCCAACGCCGGGCAGCTCAATATACTGGTGGGTAGCTTCGACAAACGAGGGCACGCAATCAAAGCTGACATGCAGCTTATCCTGTTGCATTTCTGCATAAGCCTGAATACGCCCGGCCGGTGCATCGATGCGCACTGTGGCCGGATGGGTCAGCGAGATTGCACCGGTTTCGGCTAGTGCCGTCACCAGGGCCAGAATGCCATGGCCGCACATGCTGGAATAGCCTTCATTGTGCATAAACAACACGCCCATATCGCCATCCCCGCTGACCGGCTCGGTTATCAGCGCCCCGTACATATCCGCATGGCCCCTGGGCTCATACATCAATAGCTGGCGCAGATGATCCAGGTTGGCCATCAGATAACGACGTTTGGCCAGCATGCTATTGCCAGGGATAGATGGGTAGCCGGACAACACAATACGCAAGGGTTCACCTGCGGTATGTAGGTCCAGGCAATGCAACTGTGGGTAGCCGCGCAGGTTTTCGGGGCGGACTTGCATAAAGATCCTTGCTGAAAATCGATATATTGAATATTGTATACAAAATACATATGATGCAAGAAATTTTCACCAGCAGAGGTAATTCACTATGTCTATCAACTGGCAGGGCGTGTATCCCGCCGTCACCACACAATTTAATAGCGACGACTCCATTAATATCGACAGTACCCAACGTATGTTGGATGAGCTGATTAAAGACGGGGTAAACGGCATCATTGCCTGCGGTACGGTCGGCGAAAACTGCTCACTGCGCGCCGATGAAAAACGCACGGTATTGCGCGCCGCCAAAGAAGTAATTAATGGCCGTGTGCCGCTGATTAGCGGTGTGGCCGAAACCACCACCCGTTTTGCCATGGAGTTTTGCCAGGATGCCGAGAAAATCGGGGTCGATGGCGTGATGGTTCTGCCTGGCATGGTGTATCGCTCCACCGAACGTGAAGCCATTCATCACTATCAGCAGGTTGCCCGTAATACCGTGCTGCCGATTATGATCTACAACAACCCGGTCACTTACGGAGTGGATATTGGTATTGAAGGCATGGGGATATTGGCCGAAGAGCAGAATATTGTGGCGGTTAAGGAGTCCACCGCTGATACACGTCGTATCACCGAGCTGTTTAATGCTTTTGAAAATCGTTTTACCGTCTTCAGCGGCGTAGACGATATCGCTCTGGAAAGCCTGATGCTGGGCGCGGTGGGCTGGATTTCCGGTCTGACCAATGTGTTCCCCCGTGAATCTGTGGCTATTTATAAACTGGCCAAGGCCGGTCGCTATGCCGAAGCGCTGGAGATCTGGCGCTGGTTCCTGCCGCTGCTGCGTCTGGATACCATACCCACCCTGGTGCAATGCATTAAATTTGCCGAGCAACTGGCTGGTCGCGGTGTTGAGCATGTGCGTGCGCCCAGACTGCCACTGCCACAGGATGAAAAACAGCGCATTCAGGCCATGTTCGATACCGCCATGCAAAACCGTATCGACCTTAGCAAATTCAACCTGGACTGATATATGCGTAAAGGGACGTTTTTCTGCATCGACGGCCACACCTGCGGTAATCCGGTCAGACTGGTGACCAGCGGTCATCCCAATCTAAAAGGGCAGACCATGAGTGACAAGCGCCAGGACTTTCTGGCCCATTATGATTGGATCCGCCAGGCTCTGATGTTTGAGCCCAAAGGCCACGACATGATGTCCGGCTCGTTTCTGTATCCGCCGGTGAGCGAAGATGCTGATGCCGCCATCCTGTTTATTGAGACCTCTGGCTGTTTGCCTATGTGCGGACACGGCACTATCGGCACTGTTACCTTTGCCCTGGAGCAGGGGTTGCTGACACCTAAAGTGGCCGGGCAACTGCTGCTGGATGTACCCGCTGGGCAGATTCGGGTGGAGTATCAGCAGCAGGGCGATAAGGTGGAGTGGGTGCGGATTTATAATGTCCCGGCTTATCTGGCCTACCAGGATATTCAGGTGAATGTACCTGGCCTGGGCGAGCTGACAGTGGATATCGCCTACGGCGGCAACTTTTACATTATTGTTGAACCACAGGCGAATTTTCCCGGCATTCAGCACTGGTCGGCGGCGCAAGTCCTGCACTTCAGCCCGTTGGTCAGACAGGCGATTAATCAGCAACTGGACTGTATTCATCCGCAGGATGTCACGGTATGCGGGGCGTCCCATTTGCTCTGGACCGGGCAGCCGAAAACCCCTGGCTCTCATGCTGCCAATGCAGTGTTTTATGGCGACAAGGCCATTGATCGGTCCCCTTGCGGCACCGGCACCAGCGCCAGAATGGCGCAGCTGTATGCCAAAGGTAAGCTGCGGGTGGGCGAAGACTTTGTGCACGAAAGCTATATCGGCAGTCAGTTTGTCGGGCGGGTAGAGGGGCTGAGTCAGGTTGGCAATTACCCGGCAATTCTACCCAGCATTCGCGGCTGGGCCAGGGCCACCGGGCAAAACTGCATCTATGTGGATGACAGCGACCCTTATGCGCTGGGATTTCAAGTTATTTAGGGTGCCATCAGAGGGATCCGGGCCGTTTCAGGAAGGAAACAAATCAGAGGAGAACGACATGAACTTAACAGGTAAAAGTCTGATTGCAGGCAAATGGCTGGGGGAAGAAAGCCAGACGGTATTTTATGCCTTTAACCCTGCGCGTAATGAACCGATGCAACAGGTGTTTTTTAATGCCAGTGCTGAGCAAACAAAATTGGCCTGCAGCGCCGCCCAGCAAGCGTTTTTAGCCTACCGGCGCACGTCAGCGGCCCAGCGCGCGGCCTTTTTATGTGCCATTGCAGATGAAATTGCAGGACTGGGTGACGCGCTGCTTACCCTGACCCACGAAGAAACCAATCTGCCTATGGCCAGACTGACGGGGGAGCGTGGCCGCACGATGGGACAGTTGCGCGCATTTGCCAGCCATTTACAAGACAGCTCAGTGGTGTTGCAAGAACAGGCTGAGCCGAATTGCCAACCTTTGCCCAAACCAGCGTTTACCTTGACTCAACTGCCCCTGGGGCCGGTGGCGGTATTTGGCGCGTCAAACTTTCCTTATGCCTTTTCTACGTTGGGCGGCGATACGGCGGCAGCACTGGCGGCCGGTTGCCCTGTGGTGGTAAAAGGTCATCCGGCTCACCCCGGCACCAGCGAATTAATGGCCCTGGCCATTGCCAGGGCCATTGAAACCTGCGGTATGCCACCTGGGGTATTTTCCTTACTACAAACCAATCAGGTGGACTTGGCTCATCAGTTGGTGGCCGACCCACATATTCAGGCTGTGGGATTCACCGGCTCTTTGGCGGTGGCCAGGCATTTACAGCGTACTATTTCTGAACGTGAGCAGCCCATTCCTTTATATGCCGAGCTTGGCAGTGTTAATCCGCAGGTGCTGTTACCTGAGCAGATAGCCGAGCGGGGCAAGGCTCTGGCTGAGCAGCTTTGCCAGTCGTTACTCATGGGCAATGGTCAGTTCTGTACCAGTCCGGGTCTGTGGCTGGTGCCGCAGGACAATGCAGCATTTGCCGCAAGGGTTAAGGCGTTTCTGGCAGAGCAGCCGTCAGATACCTTGCTGACGCCAGGTATTCTGCGTACTTACCAAAGTCAGACCCAGTCGTTGGCCATGAATAGCCGCTTGCAGCAGCTTGGCTTGGGGTCCTTGCAGCAGTCATATCATGCTCAGGCCATGGTTTTTGCCGTTAGCGCGGCAGATTTTCTGGCCAATCCGCAATTGCAGCAGGAGGTGTTTGGCCCTTGCGCCCTGATGGTCAGTTACCAGGATCAGGCACAACTGTTAGCGCTGATTGCGTCGCTGGAGGGGCAACTCACCGCCAGTGTGCATGGCAGTGCCGGGGATATTGCCCAGGCTGATGAAGTAGTGGAGGCGTTAAGCTATAAAGTCGGGCGGCTTATTTATAATCAGATGCCAACCGGTGTTGAGGTGTGTGCGGCCATGAACCATGGGGGCCCTTATCCGGCCTCAACCGATGTGCGCTCCACTTCGGTGGGGCTGCAGGCAATGCAGCGCTTTTTACGCCCGCTTTGTGTGCAGAACGCATCCTGACAGGAGTGACGTTAGTTGGACAAAGGTAGATGCAATAAAGTCTGACTGTAGTCAGATTCACTTGGTTGTATCTAATGGACGCGGAGCGATTCTGAGAACTACGTAGCTCGTAGCTCGCCGCCGAAATATGCTGCCAGGGAATGGCAGTTAATCAATATGTGATAGCGTCGCCTCTGGCGCTTGAATCTATGATCGGTATAATGTATGCGGTATGCAATCAGGAGCCATCATAGTGATAGAACACAAAACCCGAACGCAATTGGTGGTGGAAGCTGTAAGAGAGAAGATCCTAAATTGCGAAATTAAGGCTGGGGAGTCCTTGCGTCAAGCTGCATTGGCGGAAGAGCTCAATGTCAGTCGTATCCCGGTCAGAGAGGCCTTGTTACAGCTAGAAGCCGAGGGTTTAGTTACTTTTGTGGCACATAAGGGTGCTACAGCAACCGAACTATCTGCTGCCCAGGTGGATGAGATATTCGAGCTACGAGCCTTGTTGGAAGCAGAGCTGCTGAAGTATTCCATCAGTAAGTTGACTGAGCAGGATTTTAAAGAGGCTCAGTCATTGCTCGATGAGCTGCAAAAGGCCATGGACAATGGCAACAGTCATTTGGCTACGGGTAATCTGAATACCCGTTTCCATGCCAAGTTGTATTGCCGGGCTCAGCGACCACAGACGGAAGAATTGGTAAGCATGCTGAACAAGAACTCCGAGCGTTACGTACGTATGCACATTATGTTGGCTGGCGGGCTTAAAACTGCGCCGGATGAACATAAAGAATTACTTGCGTTATGCCAAGCTGGAGACAGTAAGAAGGCCTGTAACTTCCTAAAAAAGCACATCATTAGTGCTAAAGATGATATCAAAGCGCTACTGCTGAAAATGGAAGCGAAGAGCTAAGCGCACTAGGCTGTATGGGTCGCAACGGCCAGTTGCGTTAACTGGCTTTTATGTATGGTTCAATACACTAAAATTTTGACCATTCATTGGTCTTCACTCCATAAGTCATCTCTCGTTCCTGTCTGCTAAGTCTGGCTATTCCAAGTGTTAAATCCTTGATCTGGATACTGGTGATTTTCCAACGTTAGGTTGGTTGCATCATGAGTCTGCTTTGTGCCTGTTTAACGGTAAATCCCTGGATTCTTAATGTGTGCAATGTAAACAAAGAATTCAATATATTGTATACAATATATTGAATTCTTTGTTGTGTTCGTTTTATCATCAGCTGGGCCGGTTAAATCGGCTAACAAACAACAACAAGGGAAACCCAGATGAACAAGCAAACAAGATGGCAACGCAGCATGCTGGCCGCCGCGGTGGCGAGCTGTCTTTGTACCCCACTCGCGCAGGCCGCCAGCGACACCTATGGTGAAATGCGCGGTGCAGTGATGGCCAAGGGCACAGACCTGGCCAATGCACAAATTACCCTGGTGCACGACAGTAAAGGGATCGTGCGTAAAACCACCACCAATGCAGATGGCGAATTCAGTATTAAGGGCCTACCCGTTGGCAGCTATACCGTCACTATTAGTAAAGACGGCTACCAAAGCGCGTCGGTGAGTAAAGTGGAAATTACCCTGGGCAGTGCTGCCGATCTGGGTGAAGTCAACCTGGCCGACAGCAGTATGGAAGTCATTCAGATCTCAGGCAGTGCGGTGGCCAAGATTGACTTTCAGGGCTCGCAACAAGGGGTCAGTTTCAGTGCGGTAGATTTGTCTACTATGGCCATAGGTGAGAATTTGACGGATGTGGCGACCCTGGCACCCGGCAATGCCGTTGGCGATAGCGATATTTTCTCCGGGATTGGTGGTTCTGACGGCCGTCTGGTCAGCTCGGCTGGTGGCTCGGTGGCAGAAAATGGCTACTACCTGAATGGCTTTAATATCACCGATATTCGTTATAACGCAATTATCTCTGAGTTTCCCTGGGAAATAGTCGACCAGATTCAGGTGATCAATGGTGGTATTCCCGCGCGCTATGGTCGCACGGTGGGCGGCGTCACCAATATGGTGTCTAAAACCGGTGATAACGAATTCCGCTTCGGTGTGAAACTGGACTGGGAACCCGGTGGTATGGGCGGCACCAAGCCAGATTTTAACTATACCGACCGCAATGGTGAGGGTTGGTATAACCATGCCCGCCACTCAGAAGACAGCAGCGACCTGATGGAATACAGCCTGTATGCCAGTGGCCCGATTATTCAGGATAAGGCGTTTTTCTATGTGCTTTATGCTCCGGCCAGAAACAAATATGAATGGGCCGATGCCGGTGAAGGAGACACCACCTTCACTTCACGTGACGTGGATAAAGATTCGCTGTTCGTTAACCTGGACTGGCAGGTCACTGAAAACCACAGCCTGACCCTGATGCACCTGGATGCCCAGCGTGATACCACAGACTATCAGTACCAATGGTCGGCGCAAACCGGCCGGGGCGACCTGGTGGTGGATATTGATGGCTTGGACCGCACCTTTGAAATCGATAACAAGCTGACCATTGTTAATTACACAGGTTACTTAACCGACGACCTGTCAGTAATCGCTAACTACGGCAGAATGAAAACCACCAACGATGGCCGTTTGGGCACCTCGGATCAGAATAGTTTGTATGACTGTCGCACCGGCAGTTGTGCACTAGCCACTGATACTTTTGGTAGCTATGCCAGGCTGGAGGAAGACACCCGGGATACCTTCAGGGTCGACTTTGACTGGGTGATAACCGATGACCATACCCTGTCGTTTGGCTATGAGCAGGATGATATCAACGCCAAAATCGACAACCACGGCCACGGCCCTGACGACCTGGATGAATTTGGTCTGTCCAAGCACTATTCGACCATGGAATTGTGGCGCGCATCCACCGACCGCACCCGTTGGTGTTCGCTGGGGAATGCCTGTGTGGATGGCGAATTTACCATGCCTGCCGGTGACTATCTGTATACCCGTGAATTTACCAAGAAAGCCGATATAGACGGTAAATTCTCTGCTTACTATGTTCAGGATAAGTGGCAGGTGACCGACCAGTTGGTTGCAACCTTTGGTGTGCGCAACGAAGCCTTTTCCAATACCACCAATAATGGTGATAAATGGATAGATATGGACAACCAATGGGCGCCCCGGTTAGAGCTTAACTATGATATTGACGGCAACCAGAAAGTCTTCTTTAACTATGGCCGTTACTATCAGCCTGTGGCATTGCGGGTAAGTGAGCGCTTCGTCGCACCAGAGTTTGATATTCGTACCTTCCGCACCGCCAACCTAGATAACGGCCAATTGAACACCGGCCCGATTCAGGGCGTGCAGATCGTGGGTGACGGTAATGTCCGGCCCGGTCAGATTTTTGCCGATGCTGACCTTAAACCTATGTATCTGGATGGCTATAACCTGGGCTATGAAGTGGTGCTGGATGACAACTGGTTGCTTGGCGTCACCTACACCTATCGGGATTTGGTGCGTTCCATTGAAGACTCACAAGTGGATGGTTTCGCCGGTGAAGGCGGCTGGGGTGTGTTGCAATGGTGTGCCGATAATAACAAGGACTGCAGCGGTTTTGCCGACGTGGCAGGGCAGGTATGGAACGGTGGTTCGGCCCGTTTGCTCAATCCCGGTCAGGACCTGACCATTTGGGAAGATTTCAATGGCGACGGTACGCTGACTCAGGAAACCATTCCTGCCGCCTATCTGGGTTACCCCGAGGCAAAACGTAAATACCACGCCCTGACTTTTACCTTTGACGGCGAAGTGACCGAGCAATTCCATATTGCCGGGTCCTACACCTGGAGTCGCTCTGAGGGTAATACCGAAGGGTTGGTGCGTTCGGATAACGGTCAGCGCGACCCTGGCTGGACCCGCGCCTTTGACGAACCGCAAATTGTAGAGGACGGTTACGGTCGTTTGCCCAATGACCGACCGCACAACTTTAAGCTGTGGGGGGTGTACGAACTGAGTGAAGATTTAACCGCGTCTTTCAATTACAACTTCTACTCGGGTCGGCCTATCAACCACTTTGGCTACCACGAGGATTTACCGGGCTGGGATGCAGAATACTTCCGTAAGGATGAGCAAGCGGTTCCCCGTGGCACTGCAGGCCGCACCGAGAATATTCAGACCTTGAATCTGGGGCTGAACTACTTTGTGGAGCTGTTTGGTGGTCAGACACAGTTCAGTTTAACGGTATTTAACCCGTTCAACTGGGACAGGGTGACAGATGTACGTGAAATTGGTGAAACCTCGTCAATTCAGGATCTGGCCGACGGCCAGCCTTTGACCGCCAATGACAATGCCCTGTGGCGTACGCCGTCCAACTGGCAGGCACCGCGTTCGGTACGCTTGTCGGTGCGATACGATTTCTAACTTTCCCTGACTGAAACACCGGGGCAGCCTGGTTTATTTCCCGCAAGGGCCATGTTCAATCTCCTGGCATGGCCCTTTTTACCATCCTCAGAGATGTATTCGCCCTGAAACGCACTTAATTTGCGCTTCGCGTTTGTGCGCATTTCCCTCCACCAGGCGAATCGTCCATGTATCCTGATGTTACCACTCTCATTTGCTTGCTTCATTCTCATCAACACTATCTGTTTGCCTGGCGTAACAGCATGATTATACAGCGCCTTTTTTGATAACTCAGGATGGGGAGTTGCCAATCAGAATTAGTGGTTGAGGCTGGTTTGTGCATTAAATAGTTGGTTGCGCTACCTGGTTTTCGCTGTTTGCGGCTTGCGTGCAAGTGGCGGATACCGTCGAAAGCTTGAAGGTCTGAGTAAACAGCGTCTGCAGCAGCCATCACCAGGCGGTTGTGGATATGTGGCCAGGCATAAAGGGGAGTTTCAGCGGCGGGTCGAAATATTAGACAGAAGGGGATATGTTGGCGAACCGCTAGCCCGCTATTTCTTATATAACAGGCATGGCCCGCAGGCCATGCCAGACATGATTACAGGCGTCTTCTTAACAGTAATAAGCCACTCGCCAGCAGCAGCATTGTGGCTGGCACCGGTACCTGGGCGGCGTCTTGTACCTGAATGGTCAGGCCAGAAAGCGGCGGCATCAGCAGGTCCTGATTATCAAAACTCACCAGGCTCAGGTTGTCCAGGCCAATGCTGTGCAAACCCGCGCTGATGGCGCGAAAGCTCAACGTGGCCAGCACAAAATCTGTGCCTTGTTTGGCCCCTATCACTAAGGCGTCGGCAAACAGATCCGCATAGTCATCCAGCGTCAGGGTACCGGCCAGTGCATTGTGGGAGTCCATTTGCAACGAGCCAAGGCCGTCGTCAAAACCGTCGCCAAACTGCCAGCCGGTCAGTTCCAGCCCGGCCAGTGCATAACTGACCTGGCCGGAAAAGCCACCGAGTAACTCGTTAAAGTCACTGACCCGCAGCTGCACATTCAAGCTGTCCCCGACCTGCACTGGGTTCTGATCGCTTTGCCATGTCAGCAAAGCCGCCTGACCAGCCGAGCTAAAGGCCAGCAATATAGTTATCAATAGTGCTTTCATCTTTTACTTCCTCAGGATGCAATGGCGCAGCGTGGTAAATCACACTGGCCGGATAGGGCGCGGATATCTCGCTGATCCACCCGGCCGTCGCCGTTAAAATCAAATTCAGCGCCAAGGCTGGTGGGGCTGCGTAAACGCTGCATAAACAACTGCACGTCACGGCTGTCGATACTGCTGTTGCCGTCCAGGTCGGCAGGGTTGGTATTGCCTGCACATTCACCAGCACCGGCTACCAGGCATACCAGCCACTGGTCAAATGGCTGATCAAAACGGTTGCCCCAGTCACTGATAATATCCTCATAAGGGGTGAATTCCGGCAGCTCGCCACCGTTATCCGCTTCGCTCTGCCCACAAGTCCACACCCAGTAGCCGGAACCTGTGTAGCCATTTTCACTGTCGTCGTACAGCCAATACCAACCGTTGGCCTGCGCCTCGGGCTTGGCTTTCCACTGCCAGTCAAATAAACAGCCTTCATTGCCTGCTGCATACTTAGCGGCGCGCATACTTGGCAGAAGTTGCTGGTCAATCTCGACCCGCTGATTTTCCATCATGTAGCGCACAGCCAAATACCCCCAGTAATACACTCGGGCGGTATCACCGTTAGCGTAAGTGGTCTGAAACAGCTCACTCAGGTCATAAGTGCCCTGCGCCGCTACGGCCAGTGCGTTAGCATTGGTATTAGGCTGTGACAGATATTCGGCCACGCCTTCACCCCACCACACCGAATTGGCGGGCTGGTCACCAAAACCGCCCCATTTGTTAAAGCGCCCATCCAGATAGTGAATATATTCGTGCTCCAGATTCCACACCACAAAGTCGGGTTGCAGCCAGGTAGCCTGGAAGGCAATAAAACGGGCCTGATTGCCACTAACAGCCGGATCACCTTCCAGATACATACCGCCGTTGTCGGTGTTAATGCCAAAGAAGGTACCGGCATAGTTCTGATAATTAGACGACGACTGGAAGATCACGACCTCCAGATCTTGGTTTAAATCGTCGGCCACCGGGGTGGCAGGATTGGTGCCAAAGGTTTGGTGGAAAAGTTGTTCCTGACCAGCCAGGGAGACGCAGATCTGCCCGAGATTTTCGCTGCTGATAGGCTCCTGGAAGCGTACTTTCAGGGTACTGCCACACACATGATTACCAGACAGCACCACGGCTTCTAAATCAAAATCACAGGCATTGCCATACAGGTCACAATTAGCACTGTCGTAGAAGCTGACCATACCCTGGGCATTAATCCAGCCATTAGCCCCCACACCGTCATAACTGTAAGTGGCCAGGATGCTCTGCATACTGGGGCGCACGGTGTCGGCTATCTGCCCGCCCATTTGCAGGAAGCGCCCCAATTCAGACACCGCGTCAGACCATTGATATTCGCGGGTATGACCGACCAGCCACAGGCCCTGCTGCATCACAAAGCTCTGCAGGTTGGTGATAATTTCCGGATGCGCCGCCAGCACCTGGGCATAATCCTGCTGCTGTTGTTGCATGGCGTTGTAGTAATGGGTCAGCAGTTGTGTGACACCACTTTCCTCATAGCCAATTCCCCAGTTGTCAGTGCGATCCACCGTATTGGCATACCCCAGCAACGCCTGGCTGAATCTGGCCATATAGGGTAAGCGGTTGGTGCCGGAACTGTTCACCAGGATCAGCATCTCGTAGCGGGTCATAAAGTCCCTGGATGCACTGCCGTTAAACTGCACAAAGTGCGCGCCGCCAAAGTAGCTGTCGAAGGCCTGCTGAAGTTGTTGTTTATAGGCTGCCTGGAACTGGCGGTTACTGCCGGCAGACGTCTCGGCCCAGTGCATAGCACGCAGGAAGGTCACCAGCTTTTCCAGTTCGGTAGCGCCGGTCGCCGTACTGCCATCGTAGCCCGCTAGCACCTCGTTAATAGCACCGACAATACTCAGTAAATTAGCGTCACTGAACATGCCGCTGCCAACCCAGGACACATTGTACAAGCCATACAGGCAACTGGTCAGTTGCCCCTGTTTTACCGCATCCACCAGCGCACTGCCGGTCAGGCCCTGTAATTCACTGGCACTGCTGCAACTGCTGGCAACCGCATTAAGGTTGGCGGATTGTTTGTCCAGCGCCTGACTGGCGGCTTTTTTGCTTTTCAGCACCGGCAGATGTTCGGATTGCATCAGGCGCTGCTGAAATTCCAGCGGCGATAAGGTACGTGGTGGTCGGGGCGGATGCTGTTCACCAGTATCCACGCCATGTTCTATCGTCAGAACAGATTGTCTGCTAAGCGGGTTTTGGCCCGGGTCTTGTGGATGGTCCTGCCCGGCTTGCGCCTGACTCGTTGCCCCCAGGGCTAACGCCATCCAGCACAGAAGTGGAGCTTTCATCTTTGCTTCCTCGTTTGTTGCTGATTGCTTTTTAGTTATTTGTGCCCACTACTCTGCTGGCTTATTTAAAATAGCATACGATATATTGCATACAATATATTTAACTTAATTTTTATCATTCGTTTACAACTCGGCCTCAAGGGGACCGGCCATTGGGAAGAGCAGTGCTGCGTGCTTAGTATGTAAGCTATGTGAGGAAAGAGGAGTGAGGGTTAGTTATGAGGTCAGAATCTGCTTAGCTGCCCGAACCGCTAATCTCTGGAGGCTGTGCAGATCTGACAATTACGACAGCGCAGCCTGCGCTGCATTGTTCGAAAGGCCTTTATATGTTGCCTGAGAATTACCAGTGATTACCTGATGCGACGCAGCACAGTTCTATCTTTTAGCCACTAAGCAGGCTAATGCAATATTAGCGAGCAGATCAGGCAACGGGCGTTAAGACCGATGTTTGCCCGATCTTGACGGAGGCGTTGCCGTGGTTAATTGACCAAGTTTATGTAGTGGCGAAGGTTAATCCTTCCCCTGCATCAGACTTTCAATTTGCTCAACGGTGCGCGGCGCACCGGCCGACAAATTCTCACAGCCTTGCGGCGTGACCAGAATATCATCTTCCACCCGCACCCCCATACCACGCCACTGCGGCGCTACCGCGCGGCAATCTTTGGGGAAATACAAGCCCGGTTCAATGGTAAACAGCATATTGCTCTGCAAGGTCCGCCAGTTGCCAGCATCGTCATGGTAGGGGCCCACATCATGCACATCCAGCCCCAACCAGTGACCGGTTTTATGCAGGGTAAAAGGCGCGTACAGTTGCTGTTCCAGTACCTCATCCAGACTGCCGGATAAGATACCCAGGTCCAGCATGCCCTCAGCCAACACCCGCATGGCGGTGGGGTAAATGTGCTGCCAGCCAAGACCGGGCCTGACGATAGCAATGGCTGCATCCAGCGACGCCAGCACCAATTGGTACAAATCGCGCTGTGGGCCGCTGAATTTGCCGTTCACCGGGATGGTGCGGGTAATATCGGCGGTGTAATACTGATAATCCCCGCCGGCATCCAGCAATAACAGCTCGCCGTCCTGTAAGGTCGAACGATAGGCTTCATAGTGCAGGCAGCAGGCGTTATTACCGGTGGCGATAATATTGCCGTAGCCCACATCATTGCAGCCGTGGCGGGCAATTTCAGCCAGAAATTCGCCATGCAGTTGCAATTCGGTTACACCAGGCTTGGCAACTTGCATCAGGCGTTTATGTCCGGCTACCGAGGCGTGCACGGCCTGGCGTAACAACGCCAGTTCATGGCTGTCTTTGATGACCCGGCTGGCGTGAATATAGGGCAGCACCGAGTGCAAATGGCGGAAGATCTTAGGCTGGTCAAATTTAACGCTGCGACGCTGCTGCGCCAGCCAATCCACCAGCCGATGGGAAAAACGTCCCAGCTCATCGGCCAGATACAGATGCGCGCGCTGGCCCATCAACTCAGGCAGGCGCTGTTCCAGCTCGGCAATATCATAAGCAAGACTGGCCCCGTAACCTTCAACCGCCCCAACCTGCCCGGTACGCTGGGCAAACCACACTTCCTGATGGGCATCTTTGGGCTGATTAAATAACACAAAAGGTGCATCGCATTCGGGGCGTAAAATCGCCACCGCATCCGGCTCGGCGTAGCCGGTCAGATAGTAAAAGTCGTGATCCTGGCGAAACGCATAATGAATGTTTTTATTGCGAACCTGCTGACGGTTACCTACCAGGATCACCACCGCATCCGGCTCCAGCTGAGCTAATAGCTGCTCCCGACGTAAACGATACAGGGCCTGTTGCTGACTACATAACATCTTGCGCTCCTAACCTCTGATAGACCAATTGCGCGGCCACCAGGTCCTCCAGTGCATGGCCAACAGATTTAAACAGGGTGATATCCTGTGCCTGGCGCTGAAACACCTTTGCACCGCCACAAAGTTCAAACAGATCCGCTGCCAAGGCTGAAGGGCTCAGCAGGCCGCTTTGTATCGGGATCACCAGGTCGCCGGTTTCCTTACAGGCGCCCTGGTAGTTGTCCACCACAATGCGGCTGCGGCGAATACAATCATCATCGGCTTCGCGCATATCCGGCCGGTAGGCCCCCACCAGATCCAGATGTTGCCCCGGTTGCAACCAGGCACCCTGAATCAGCGGCGTGCGGCTTAAGGTGGCGCAGGAGATAATATCCGCCTGAGATACCGCGGCCTGCAATTCAGTGGCCACATCCAGTTGCACCGGCAAGCTCCGGAGCTTATCTGCCACGGCCTCGGCTTTATGTCTGTCGCGCCCCCAGATGGTCACCCGCTTTATCGGTCGGACAGCCATATGTGCCTGAATCAGTTGCGGGGCCAGGGTGCCGGTGCCCACCATTAATAAATGCGTGCTGTCGGGGCGGGACACAAAGCGGCTGGCCAGTGCTGAGGCCGCAGCCGTGCGTTTGGCGGTTAAGGCCGGGGCATCCATGGTCGCCAATACCGAGCCGGTAACAGCATCCATCAGTAAGTAAATGCCCTGAATAGACGGCAAACCAGGTTCGGCATTATCCGGGGCCACAGTAACCAGTTTGACACCAATCTGTTTTCCGGCCTGCCAGGCCGGCATCATCAGCAAGGTGGTTTCCCGCCCCCCATGTGGATTGGCAATATCATAATGCTGGCGCAGCGGCACAATGCCGGGATTGGCAAAGCTCGTCGCCAGCGCTTCAATAAGTAACGAAAAGGGCAAGGCATCGGCCACCTGCCCGGCATCAATAAACTTCATGTATTTCCTGCTTCAGATAAGGTGTCTACGCTCAGGTCTGCTCTGTCTTGTCGGGCGCGGGTCTGCCAACGGTTAAATGTCCATAATGCCACTGCACTCACCAGCGCAATCAGGGCAAACAGGCCCCACATCCACTCAGGGCGGCTCTGCTGTTTAGCCAGATTTTCATAGCCCCAGCCGGATAACAGCCCGGCAAACAGAAAACCCAGCGCCATCGACACAAAGTAATAGCCCATATACATCGCGCTTTGCTGCTTAGGCGCGATACTGGCCACATATTCCTGGCTTTTAGGTGAGGTCAGCATTTCGCCCATTGCAATAGATAAGATCACTACCACCATCAGACTGCCGCCCAGCACAAATTGCCCATTCAGGGCGGCCAGCCAGATACCGCCGCCCATGATCACTATCCCCGCCACCAACACCTTAAAGGTGTGCAGTCGGCGACACACATAGCTGACCAGAATTTGCAGCAATACGATGGCGGCAAAATCCAGATTAATCAGATACTCAGGATTGATCTGGCGATAGCGCCCGGCCCAGTCCTGGGCGATATGCGCAGCCAGTTCGGCCGGGGAAGCGCTCTGACCTAACTGGCTTAACGCCCCGGCCAGAACCTCATGGGGCACATTGACCTTAAGGTGTACCAGTTGCAGGCGCAGGGCTTCCAGCGGCAGCGCTGCATCCAGGGTTTGCAGCTTGTCGGCAAGGGCGCCGACATCCACATGGGCCAGAAACGCCAGGGTGTCTTCCCCCAACCAGGCCAGTAAGCTGAGCAGATCGCCGGTATCCACATAGTCGCGAATAAACAGCGGCAAGGTATAAAACAGCTGATTGTAGACGGTCCAGAACCCGGTCAGAATCAGCAGGTACAAGGCGAAAGGCAGGTTACTGACGCGAATGGGCTGCGCCAGCCAGTGGCGGGCATTGGGTGCACACAGCCGATTCCACAACAAGTTAATCACTAGCCAGACAGCAATAGCAATAAAAGCGGGCTGATAGCCCAACCAGCCTACTCCGGCAGCCATCAGCAGCATAATGGCGGGAAACAGCAACATGGCAAAGCGGCCATTACCCAGCACCTGCTGGGCCTCGCTTAGCACCTGGCTTAACTTGTTAGTTGAGCGCACTTGCTGCGGCTCCCGGTATAAAAACAGTGCGGGCAGAAAGTTCAGGCAGATCCACAGGCTGGACATCAGAAACACCGCATCCCAGCTGATAGCGCGCATATAGCCGGCCACCAGCGGGCCGAGAAAACCGCCAATGTTCACCATGGTATAAAAGATACCAAACCCCAGTCCGCGATTGGCTGCTACCGTAGTGCGGGCAATAGTGCCCACCACTATAGGTTTAAAACAGGCCGCGCCACAGGCCACCGCCAGCATGGCCAAAAAGAAACTGCCAAAGCCTTCGGCCTGCCCCATCAGGTAATAACCAGGTGCCATAATGGCAAACGACAGCAGAAACATGCGCCGATAGCCGTAGCGATCCCCCAGCGCGCCGGTGACCACGGGTAGCAGATACAGAAAAAATGGAATAATGCCCTGCAGCGCACCACGCTGCGCCTCGGAAAAGCCCGCACCGCCCTGCTCGGCGGGTGTGGTCATATACACCGACGACAGTGCAAAGAAACCATACCAGGCCAGGCGCTCGAAGATCTCCATGCCATTGGCCACATAAAATGCCAGGGGAAAGCCTTTAGGTTGATGTGTCATATCAATGCTTGGCCTCTGTTAACAATTATTTTATATTGTATGCAATATACAACTTAGTCAACCGATTAAAAACCATGCAGAAACTCACCACTCCACTTTTGTTATTGCTGTGCCTGCCAGGCTGTGGCGCATCCTTGCCACAGACGGAAGCTCCTGCCCATAGCCAGTTGGCACAGATCCCCGAACCCAGCCAGCAACAGGTGGATATTCAGGTGGCAGGTCGCACCTCCAGATTGATGGCTATGGATGTCGCCTTTGTCGGTAAGCAAATCCCTTATACCTATAGCGCCGGGAAAATCGCCAACAGTCCGGGCTACAACTGGTGGGTCAGCAAACACTTCGCCATTCAAAGCGACTTACCGGAAGCCAAGGTCCGGTTGTATCTGGAATTGTTAGAATTGTCTTATCCGCAGTACGTGGAGTTGTTTGGTGCCGAGCCGCCCAATATTGAGCGCCAGCGCATTGCCGTGGTGTACGGCTCAAGTCGCGAGCGCGTGCGCGAAGCCATGCTGGACGACGGATTTGGCCGCGGTGTACATGCCACTGCAGGCGGCGAAACCATGTATTACAACCGCGCCGGATACAGCTTTCCCAGTCATCGCCAGCAGCATCAACGCTATATTGTTATTCACGAAACCATGCATGCTTTTCATATGGCCTTGTCGGGGCATTCTAACTGGGCACCCAACTGGATCACTGAAGGTCTGGCCGATGCCATCGCTTCCCATGTTTACGATCCAAAGCGCCGTGAGCTGACGGTGATGGTGTTCGACCGGGCGCCAATGAATTATCTGCAATTGGGTCTGGAACAATATTATGCCGGCGGCATGCCCAGTATTGAGCAAATCAACGATGACCCGGCCCTGAAACGCGGTCTGAATTTCTTTATTATTCATTTCTTGCTGTCGGATCCGCTACGTGCCCAGTATTTTGCCCTGTTCCGTGACCGCCTGATAGCCGTCAACCCGCACTCCGATGCCACCCTGCCCACCGCCAACCGTTTGTTAAAGGAAAGCTTTCCCGACTGGCCAGCGCTGGAAGCCGGGTTTGCCAGGTTTGTGCGTGAGCTAACACCCAGCTTTTATATTGCCTATGGCCCCTGGGAGCAGGATGGCAGCAGCTATTTTATTCGTAGCGGTGAGGCTGAGCAGTTACCCAGACTGGATATTCGCTTGCCCAGCGGCGCTAGCAGCCAACAGCTGATGGACTTTCCGGCCCCGCAGCCAAGCCCACTGATTCAACTGACCAGCGCGTCGCCCCATCAGGCCAGCGGTCTGCTGATTGATTTTGTACCGGAACAGTTGCAGCGTGGGCAGGTGGGGCTGGCGTTGGGTTTGCAAGTGGCCAGCCATAACCAGGCGTTCAGGCAGCAATATCAGGGCGACGCCGACAACAAACTGGACAGCTATCTGAGCCTGCAACTGGTTGATGGTCGTTACCTGAAAATTCAGGGCCACAATCTGCTGGCCGACTACACCGCTTTCGCCCTCACCCCGGCGGTATTTTCTGCCGTGCAGGCCTCAAATCAATTAGGCATCAGCCTGACAACCGAGCCAGACCATCTGCAAGTCGTGCTGCGTAGTCAAACGCAGGTGCAGCGGCTCAGCTACCCTCTCAACCCAGCGTTGTATCAGCAGCTAAGCCAGGGGGATATCAGCCTGCTGGCCAAAGATGTCAGTCATAAGCTGACCCCCTATTTAAATGACGGCCGCTCCACTGCCAGCTACCAAGCGCAAAATCTGAGCAATCCCTGGCAGTTTGCCCAGATGCAGAACCTGCGCCGGGCCTTTGTTAGCTGTCAGAACCTGAAAGCCTTGGTAACAGACTGCCAACCGCGGCTGGAGTCCATGTTGCGTCAGTTACCAGACCCAGACAGTCACCAGGCCCTGGCAACACAGCTGGACGCACTGCAAGCACAGTTACTGGCGAGTAAAGATAATAATCTGATTGCCGACCTTGGCGGTATTCAGGCCAGTATTGCTTATCATCAGGGGCAGCCGTTTTTGCGCGTGGTGAATCCGTCCGCCTACCCGGTAACCCTTAACGCCGAAATCGCCTGGCAAGGGCAATCACAGCAGCCCGCACTGACACAAACTCTAAAGCAATCTCTGCCCACCGGCGTGCATAACCTTAGCCTTAACAACCCTGCCGATGCCCGTCAGTTAAGTGCAGGAGTGAAACTGCAATGGCAGAACCTGACCAACACACTGACCATTAATGCCCCGGCGCAACCCTTTGATGGTGTTTACCTAAGCGCGCAAAAACAGCAAAGCCATCAACAATTGCATATTCGCGCCCAGTTAAGCGGTCCGTACTCCGGGCAGAGCCAGGGCAAGCTGATTTATGAGGTATTCCCCAGTCAGGCAGTGGACCAAAGCCGGATAGAGCAGCCCATCAGCTTTGCTCCATACGAGCAATTGGAAACAAGTTATAGCTTTACTCTGTCGCCGGAGTATCAGGGCGAAGTTCAAGTGCAGGTTGTGGCTGAGGTGGAAGTGGACGGCGAAGCGCTTCAATTGAAACAACACCTCCAATCAAAATAGGTGAATCGGCTGGAACAATAGATGTATTTTGGAGTTTGGCTAAGGCGATTTGACTGGAAGCTATTCGCAAACTCTATGTTGGGGACTATGACAATCTATATTGTAATTAACCAGTCGATAAATTTCTTGGTTTCAAGTGAGTTTTGAAATTTAATGCTTTTAAGTTTTTGGTTATCTTTAAAAACAACGCTGAACTTATTTACAGATATAGTAGAAATGGGGGGCTGAGCATTAATGCCGTCGCCATTATATTTATGAATCATAGATTGAAAACTTATTGGAAGTGAGAGAGATAACTGTAAGACAAAATTCTGAGGATTAATTCAAGGAGAGAGTATTACGGTAACAAAAAGGCTAGCAAAAACTAGCCTTTACAAGTGGCTGTGTAATTACACAGGCATCACGTTGGTCGCTTGTGGGCCTTTTTGACCCTGCTCAACTGTGAACTTGACATGCTGGCCTTCGGTTAACGACTTGTAACCTTCTGCCACAATTGAACGGAAATGAACAAAAACGTCTTTGCTACCGTCACTAGGTGTTAAAAAACCGAAACCTTTATCTTCATTGAACCACTTAACTACGCCATTTATTGAATTAGACATATTAGAAACCTTTTATTATTTAAAAAATATTGATGAAAATTCACCAACCAAGCCATAGATAAAACAAGTAAAACATTAACCAGTAGAGCAAATGAAAATACAAGTTCGACTTAATAAACTAATAAAAGAAGAAAAAGAAATGCAAAGTGCAGTATTAGATAAGGATTTAAATTTCTAAAGCCAGGGTATATTACGTTGTTAATATCTAGATGTACAGTCGTTTGTAAATTTATTTTTCATATCGGTTCTTTTTTCTTTCAATAGAGTGAAAACATTGATTCTTGTGCCTGATGACAAGTGTATTACCACCTATTCGCGCTGTGAATGTAAAGCTCACCGCCCTATCCTAAAGTCACGGGGTTAAACAAATGGATAAAGTGTAGGGAAGGTGGGATGCCAGTAGCTGCTCGTTAGTCATTTTTATTGTGCCGTCCTGGTCTATGGTGAAAATCCCCGCAAAGAGTGAATTTCCATAATAAACCAGTGCGCGAACCTGGTAGTTGCCTGCATCGTCTGGCGCACTTACCTTTGGGGCGATGTAGTAATGCTCGATACCACTATCAAAGCGAAGTTCACTGTTTTCTTCCTTGCTAAGTACTTCCGGCAGTGCGCATTGTTCGGGAGCCGTGATAAGGAAAAAACTGCCTTGTTCACCTTGGCTGAAAAAACTGAAGAAGCGTAAATAATCAAGTGCTTGCGATGAATGCAGGCGTAGCGACGCTTTGCGGTTAACCTCAATAATAGGGGCCGCCAAACCGTTCAATATATAGAAGTCACCCTGACAGGCCAAAAAGTAGCGCCAGTTATTGCTGCTGGGCTGGGGCTTTGGGGCAAGGGCAATTAGCGTCACATCATCATAAAAGGTTAACCTCAGTTGCAGGGTGACATGTTCATCACCAGCCAGACCAAGCTGGCTAAAAAGGAGTGCGGCTAGCGTATCTGTTGGCTGCTGCCAATTATCTGTGCTGGTGCAAAATAACGGTGGCGCATTGTGAAATCGCGCTGGCAGCGCGTTGAGCATGCTGATTTTAGTCAACTGGGTTTGTATCAGCTGTGATATTGCCGCTGACTTGTCTCCCTTATTTTGGGCGAGGCACCGCTGATACTCATCAAATTGGATAGTGAATCTGAAGAAACGGCCGTCAGGGCAAAGCTTTACCCTGCCGCTGTAGCTGAATTCTGAGATCATGCAGCCAAAGCGGCTGACGTGCGGTGAACCTTGCAGTTCAGCAAAGAAACGTTGCGAGGTTTCACGGTCAAAGAGGTGGCGCATGTCCTTATCATGGTGGCTGCGAATGTTAAGGTCTGAGCGTTTTTGGTGTCCTGTCTCGTTTAGGTGTTGAGCCAGGCATCGGTAGCACAGTGAACGACCACATTCACAATCCTGTAAATTTTCAGATAAGAAGCTGTCTTGGCAAGCATCACATAGCGCTCGGAACATGCTTATCTCTCAATAAGAGCTGACAATCCAGTTACTTCTTTTATAAATATCATAGCCTTAACTGACAAGTAAGAAAAAATAGGTTAATAATTGAGCTCAATGTTTCACGAACCACATACTCTGTTGATAAGAGAATCAGGCCATGTCAGGAAACACAAGCACGAATCCCACGTATGACGTGTTCATCAGTTATTCGAGCAAAGACGAAGGTAGAGCAAGGGAGTTAGTCAATGAATTGGAAGCCAAAGGTTACCGCTGCTGGATCGCAGTCAGGGATCTATTTCACTCCGGCAATGATTACAGCCTGACCATTCCGCGGGTGATTGCCCAATCTCGTTGTGTGCTGTTGTTACTTACCGCTGACGCCAACCAGAGTCGTCACGTGCGTAATGAGCTGGACATCGCCTTTGAAAAACAAATCCCGATCTTCCCTATGAAACTGGATGCCACCGACGGCGCGCAGCTTGAATGGTTTCTGCGTAGCTCTCAATGGTTTGACGCTGTGGATGCCAGAGTTGATGAGATGGTTGATGCCATTGTCGCCAAATTGGAGAACAAAGAGCTGCAGGTTTCACTGAAACCTAAGCGCTTCCCTTTTAAAAAGAACTGGCTGGGTATAACTGCGGCGCTGGCAGTGCTGGCTTTTGTGCTGTTCTCAGTGTGGGAATGGTTTTATCTGTCACCTATACCAAGCCCCATAGCCGACATTCAGGAACTAAAAGCTGAAGACTTTGTTGCAACCGTTGAGGAAAGTTACAAAAGTGGCCCTGTAATGCTGAGGCTGCGGGCAACAGGTATGGGACTGATGTCCAGTTCAACGCTGGCGACTAAGCAGTATGAATTTATTTACGAGTTTGACACTGGGCAGCGAACCGAAGCTATCCAGATGTTGGTGCTGGCGCAAATAGAAGTGGATACCAGTTTTGCCATACCCAACGAAGTTAAAGTGACAGTACGAGACCTGGACGGCTCTCTGAGTAGTGATCCCCTGACATTTTCCTTACCTCAAATGAAGAAAATTATGGGGCCCAGGGGGGCAGAGAAACTGGCCGAGCGTAAGCGGCAGTTAGATGGACGGTTGTCTTGCGATAAAGGGCTGGCTTATACCGCAGGGTTTCCTCTGTGTCAGTTTGGTTCTCTGGGGCAGGGCGAGTCACTTGAAACGCTGCAACCCGTTATTGAGCGTATCAGCTTCGGTACGGAAAAAGACCATTTAACCGACATCTTATATTTGAACCCGTTAAAGACCGAGGGAGAGTTGCTGGCGCGGGTTAGCGAGCAGCAGGAGTTGCTGGTTTTGCTCCCCAGAAAAGCAGAGGAGATTTACTATCGCTTGCATTTTAGTGATGGCGAACAAGGCAAAGTTAATCTGCTGAAATTGCACGTGGGGCTGGTTCCAGTAACGCGCTTGTCGAGCAATAGCGAGTCTGCTCCACCGCTGTTTCTATCCCGTGATTTCAATATGCTGAACTTTATTCTGGTGCCACTGAATAGTGCTGAGATCAGCCAAATCAGTTGGAGTGTCTACCCAGGCGTGGACAATGCCATGCAGCAAAGTGATGGGCTGTTTTACGCCGATAAGATAACGAAAACGATGCTGGAAGATGCTTCTCAACTGGATGTTACTTATGTGGACGAAGGCGGCAAGGCTAGTCGCTATAGCTACCAGTTGAATCTGGCGCAAACAGAACGGGCTGCTAGTGTTGAATCACTGCAAAATAAACCACAGTCACTGATTGAATGCCAGCCGAACGAGTGTCATTTCAAGTGGATGGCAGCGGGGCAGGCGGAAATAGACACTATAGACGATATCTTTATTGGCTTGGATGCGCAGGAGATGTTCTCTATTAATCACGACGACCTTTCTCCCTTGGTTGCTCAGATGGAATCCCGGCGCCAACCTTTGTATGCAGAAGCGCAGCGCAGTGCCTCAGCTAACCCCAGAAGCTCGTTATCTTTTGGCACCCCGGTAAATACTGGCAGTGTGTCGTTGCTGGACCGTTTGGCAAAACCCTCGGCCTTCACTGTCAACCCGAGCTGGAAAAAGCGTGAGGCAACGCGGACATCCCCTATTGTGAAATTTTCGTGGCCAGTGGGACCTTTATTTATCCAATTGAAATGGATGGATGGAACTCGGTCTGACACTGCCGTTTATAAGGTTCCCTACAAGTGATGAATCATTGTATGCCCTTGTTGATTGGCATTACCGGCCACCGCAATGCCGTGCTGCGCGATGCCAGCGGTAAGGCCGATGACAGCCAGATAGTTCAGGCCATTATGACTGCGCTTAAACACTGGCGGGC
This sequence comes from Bowmanella yangjiangensis, assembly GCF_017255015.1. Lineage (GTDB taxonomy): Bacteria > Pseudomonadota > Gammaproteobacteria > Enterobacterales > Alteromonadaceae > Bowmanella > Bowmanella yangjiangensis. The sequence goes on from NZ_JAFKCS010000005.1 coordinate 205,212, forward strand.
ACAAGTGGGGGAGCAAACCCCCATCTGGCTGCTAACCGGTATGGCGGCCGGGCCGGATTTACTTGCCATTGATGCTCTGGAAGCCTTGATGGAAGGCGAGCCGGACTGGTATACGGGTAATTGCGATGTGATTCCGGTTCTGCCTATGCCCAAGGAGCATTTTCGGGCGGATTTTGCCGACGTTGAGCCTGCCTGGCAAACCAAATATGACTATTACATTAACAAGTACGATGAAAATCATATTGTTACCGCGGCAAATATGTCTGATGAGTCGCTGCAAAGGGCCTACACCGATTTAAGCTATGGCGAGAGCCGCGCTCAGTTGTACCTTAACCAAGGAGCATTTTTAAGCCGTTACACTAATGTGTTGCTGACGCTATGGGATGGCAAAGACAGCGATAAAGTTGGCGGTACAGCCGATGTGGTTAAGCTCAAGTGCGGCATGCCGGGTGTTTCCACCGATAGGGTGCATCCTGGTTTGCAGCCGGTCGGGTATTTTGATGGCCTGCCGGGCGGTGTACTGCAGCACATTTTGGTTGAACGTACAGCAGAAAATCCCGCTTTGGATTTGACTTCTGGCCTGCAGCACCTGAACCCGGACGCAGAGGAACAGGCGCCGGTTTACCTTAGCCATAGTCATCCTCCAGCTCAAGCGTCACCTTTAACCTTGAGCCTCAGGGAGGAATTTATTGCGCTGGTGCGACAGCTGAAACAGTTTAATGGCGAGAGAATGCAAGGCGACTGTGCTAATGACAAACTGCTGGAACAGGGGCTGGACGGGCGCTGTGGTATTTTCTCCAAGGCCGACAAGGTGGCGATTAAGGCGCAAAGCCGTTACCGCTCGCAGCTCTTGTTCTTTATGGCGTTTGCCTTTTTAGGTCTGCTAGCCTACGAAACCGTGTCTAACTTGCTAAATACCCTTGGCGGACTGCTTGTCATAGGCGCTGTTTTAGCCGTGGTTTTGTTCTCCTTTATTATTATTCTTGGGGCCAAAATGGCCCGACTGAAATGGCGTTATCAGCTGAATCGCATGGTTGCCGAATCCCTGCGCTTGCGTGGTTACTTGAATCTTGCTGATGTGCCGCCGTCTTTACCGCCCATGATTCCCAGGCGCTATCGCAGCAGTTTTCCGCTGGTTAGCCAGGCCAACGCCCTGGGTGAGATGGTCTGGTGGAAAAAACGCGAGACCTTCCAAATTAGCTATCAAGGCAATCTTGGTCATGTAAAAGAACAGTGGATAGGCGGTCAAGCCAGTTATCTGGACAGTAAATTGCAAACCACACGCCAAAGTAAAATTCACTGGATTAACAAACAGCCGAAACTGGCCATGCAGATTTTCAATCGCACGTCTTACCAACTCTTTATTGCCGCCGTGATACTGGGGGCCGTGATGTTGCTGGTGCATGGCTGGCTGTTGTGGCAGTACCCGTTGGAAGCCTATGTACACAACATTAACCGCTGCGAACTCAATCAGCTGTCCAATGGTTTCTTGCCCTGGTTATGGTGTGAATGGGACACAGGTGTAATGCTGACCGTGCAGTTTCTGGTGATGCTCGGCGGTGTGATAGCTCTGTGGGTGGAGTTGGCAAACTACCGTTCTGCGAGCGCGGGCTTCGCACATATGCAGGTATTTTATGAAAGGGCGAGGTTTTTATTGGCGCAGAACCTGACGAAAGCGCAGACTGATAAACTACTGACTGAACTGGCCAGAGAAGCAATGCAGGAGCATGCTGAATGGAATTTGTCGGAGTCAGAAAGTGACTTGGCAAGACGCTAGCGGCTGCAGAGAAATGACGGCGTAGTCTTACGCCGTCATGCTGTTATGATTAAAAACTGGTCATTACGCCAACGCTGAAGGCGGTATTGTCCAGTTCATCACCCAAGTGATTTTGCGCCTGCACATCCGAGATTTCCACCGCCAGGGTGAACAGATCCAAAACCGGGTGATATACGCCGAATGTCGCTTTGGTTTGATCTTTAACCTGCACCAGACTGTCGTTGGCGGTTAAGTCGACGCTGGAACGACCATAGTTAATCCCCACTTTGGTTTTGCCGAACAGGTGGGTAGCCTGGGCAAACCAGCCGTCACTGTCCCGCGCCTCACCCGTGGCATCCGCAGCGTCAATTAACAGGCCATAGTAGCCCATGCCCTTGGCGGTGAAACCAGACAGCACCAGGTGAGTGTTACCCAAATCGAACGCCGCCGTAACGTCGATAGCCGACGCCGTGTAGCCGTTTTGCGGGAGATCGACATCCTGGCTGATAAAGGTGGTGGAGATATAGCCTTTGTCTGCGTTGTAGCGCAATTTGCCGTGAATACCCGGGCGGCTGGAGCCGGTGTCACCCACGTAACCGTTACCGCCGAATGAAACTAAATCCAACGGCTGGTAAATGCCCACTACCGCATCAATGCCACTCTCACTCTGGTAGCTATAGGTGATTTGCGACAACCTGTCGGTAAAAATATAGCCGTAACCGGCACCACCCAAACTGGTGTTCAGTGGCGAGGTAATACTGGCTGGCGCACCCACGCCACCCAGCGACATATCTTCCAGCACGATATCAATGCCGAACACCCCGTAGTCGCGTCCGGCCTTTAAGGTGCCGTATTCGGCATTACCGACGGTAAAAAATGCGCGATAGGCTTTGTTATCGCCACTGCCGTTAAACGCCGTGTTATCGGTATTGCCGGGTTCGATGGCCAGGGTGGCCTTAAGATCCCAGCCGTTTTTTGAGGTGCCCGCGCTGAAACTGAAGCTGGCCGGGCTGTAGCCGTTCGATACCGAACTGGCGTCGTCGCCCTGACAAAGCAGGGCATTACCAGCCACCGTATTACCACTGTCATCACAGCTCACATACAAGGCATGGGTGTTGACAAAACCGTTGAAATTAAACGACCAGTCACCCTGAGTAATTTCAACTGCCTGGGCGGGTGTGGCAAGAGCGGCGGCTGTTGCTGCAGCCAATGCCGTTAAGCGTAATTGTGTTCTTTTCATTGTCTTTATCCACTTGTGTCCTGAGCCCGGCATGGGTTGCCGGGCCGATAAAAGGGTTATTTCAGACACAGCGATCCCGTCACGCCTTCTGAAAGTGAAGGCGCTGCGTAGCTTGCAGAAAACGGGAGCTGTGTGTGGTTAGCGGATCGCCAGTGGGTTAACCGGTGAGCCTGTGCCGCCTTCCATCTTCAGTGGCGTGGCGGAGAAGAAGAAGCTGTATTGGCCGTCTTTGGCACTGGCTTCGGCAATATCGTCCAACCAGTACAATTCGGTCAGCACCACACCCAGGTCGCGGATCAACGCACCGTGCAGCGGGATAACATAGTCTTGGCCGTCAATCTTCTGGAATGACTTCTCAACCGCCAGGTTGTCAGACGCGATAACCGGAATTTCCATGTCATCTATCCACTTGATCAGGTCCTTGCCGTAGCACAGGCCTGGCTCGGTTAAGGCTGACCAGTTTTTGGCATCTTCTTTGTCGTAGAAACGGCCCATGGAGCCGGTACGGATCACCAGAATATCGCGCTTCTCTACCTTGGTTTTCTGGCGCTTTTCAGCGGCTTTCAGATCCGCCAGCGTCACGCATTCATTAGGGGCCAGACGATGATTCTTGTCACCTTTAAGGCGGCCAATATCCAGCAGAATACCGCGGCCGACTATGCCTTCATCACCCAGTTCGGAAATGCTGACAAAGCTGTGCCCATGTACTGTGGTATCGGAAGATTTACCGTTATATACCTTATCGTCATACCAGGCATGTCCCAGGGCATCCACGTGCGTGGTGCCTTGCAGGTACATAAAGACCGCATCGTCTGAATACTTCATGCCACCGGCCAGCGGGGCAGATTTGTCCGCTGAGTACAGACCTTCATCCTGAGACATAAAGTGCATAACGGGCACACGGCCAGGGAAAACCGGGCCGACACCGTGGATCATGGGCAACTGCAGAGTGAACTTGGTACCTTGTTTAGCCGCCGCCAAGCCACGTTTTACTTGGGCTGCATCAAGGTAGTTGAGGGCACCAATCTGGTCTTCTTTACCCCATTTACCCCAGTTATTAGGCATGTCCTTTTGAATACTTGCCATTGGGCTTTCCTGCGCAATGGTCTGCGTGGCGGTGACACCAAGCAGTGTGAAACCGACAATCGAGGCGATAGTGCCAAGTGCACGGGTGTGGATGTTGAACATGTTTTTCTCCTGTTGTTATTAATTCTCTGCCCGCTTCTGTGAGCTTAGGCAGGGAGCATCCGGTAGGGTGTTAGTGGCGTTTAATGCCGTAACACTGGTACTTCATTTCCAGATATTCTTCGATGCCGACATGGGCACCTTCGCGTCCAAGTCCGCTGGCTTTCACCCCACCAAAAGGAGCGTTGGCAGCAGAAATTACGCCGGTATTGATCCCCACCATGCCGCTTTCAATTTGTTCTACCACACGTTGTACGCGGTGCAGATTGTCTGAAAACAAGTAGGCAGCGAGACCAAATGGGGTGTCATTGGCGTAGCCAATAACCTGTTGTTCGGTACTAAAAGAGATAAGCGGCAGCAGCGGGCCAAATGTTTCTTCACAGGCACATTGCGCGGTAGGCGGCACCTTTGCTAACACGGTTGGCTTGTACCAGTTATGTAGTGCCGACAAGCGCTCACCGCCGCACAGCAAGGTAGCACCAGCGCTGAGCGCATCAGCCACATGGGCTTCCACTTTGGCAACGGCGGCCGCATCGATAAGGGGGCCAATCTGAGTGTCAGGTGCAAGGCCATCACCCAGGCGCAGTTGTGAAACTTGCTCGACTAACCGAGCGGTGAAGGCCGGCATCAGATCTTCCTGCACATACACCCGGTTGGGGGATATGCAGGTTTGTCCGGCGTTTCTGAACTTGGCTTTTATCAGTTCGGCTACCGCCAGTTCCACATCGGCATCGTCGAAGACGATAAAGGGCGCATTGCCGCCGAGCTCCAGCGACAGGCGTTTTATGTCTTTGGCACACTGCGCCATTAACAACGAACCGATGCGGGTGGAGCCGGTAAAACTCAGTTTTCTGACGATAGGATTGGCGGTCAATGCTTCACCTATAGTGCGGGCATCACCGGTAACAATCTGCAGTACCCCGGCAGGGATACCGGCCCGGCAGGCCAGTTCGCCCAGGGCCAAGGCGGTCAGCGGGGTCTGCTGGGCCGGTTTAACCAGCATGCTGCAACCGGCGGCCAGGGCCGGTGCCACTTTTCGGGTGATCATGGCGGCCGGGAAATTCCAGGGAGTAATGGCAGCGCAGACGCCTACCGGTTCTCTGGTGACAATAATACGTTGCTGCGTATTGGCGGCAGGCAGCACTTCGCCTTGAATGCGCATGGCTTCTTCGGCAAACCATTCCACATAGCTGGCGGCATAGGCAATCTCGCCTTTGGCCTCACTCAGGGGTTTACCCTGCTCTGAGGTCATGATCAGCGCCAGTTCATCCTGATGGGCCATGATCAGGGCATACCAGGCTTTGAGCAGTGCGCCGCGCTGAGCCGGTGACAATGCCCGCCAGCTGAGCATGGCCTGCTGGGCATGGACTATGGCTTCATTCACCTGCGCTGCGGATAAATCAGGCACCTGGGCGATAACGTCGCCGCTGGCCGGATTGGTCACCGACATGCTGTGGTCGGCGCTTGTCCACTGGCCATTGATAAGACAATGCTGTTTAAAAATCTCTAGCTCGGTTAACTTCACGATGATGCCTTGTTCGTCAATTGGAAAGCCTGGCGCTTTTTCACCAAGGTGGATTGATTGATCCCCAGTGCCGCCGCCGCCGCCCGGGTGGTACCGTATTGCGCCAGGGCCGACTCAATTAGACGGTGTTCCAGTGCGGCCACCTGATCTTTGAGGCCGCCGCCCACATGTTCGTTGGGGGACAGATTTAAGAAACGCAGTTCCGCTGGCAGATCCTGCACCTGAATTTCTTCCTCTCTGGTGCTGATTGCCAGGCGTTCAGCCAGGTTGATCAGCTCACGGATATTGCCCGGCCATTCATACTGCATCAGCAGTTCGGTGGCTTCCGGGCTAAGCTGGCGCGAACACTGATACTGCTCGCAGAACTGCGCTAAGTAATGGTTAAACAGGGGCAGGATTTCCTCCTGTCTGTGTCTGAGTGGCGGCAGGGTTAGCGGCATCACACTGATGCGGTAGAACAAATCTTCCCTAAAACGACCTTGCTGTGTGGCCGCCGCCAGGTCATGGTGGGTGGCCGTGATCATTCTGATGTTGGTGGATTTCAGCTTAGTGCCGCCGATGGGCAGGTATTTATTGTCCTCGATGACCTTGAGCAACTTAGCTTGCAAGGCCAAGGGCAAATCGCCGATTTCGTCCAGAAACAAGGTACCGCCGTTAGCCACTTCCAATAAGCCTGCTTTGCCTTTAGTGGAGGCACCGGTAAAGGCACCAGGCACATAACCAAAGAGTTCGGCCTCAATCAGGCCTTCCGGCATCGCCGCACAGTTCAAGGCGATAAAGGGGTTATCTGCTCTGTCACTTTGCTGGTGGATATAGCGGGCCAACTGGGTTTTACCTGTGCCGGTTTCGCCCTGAATCAATATCTTGACCTGAGTTGGGGCAATGCGCTTGGCCAGGGCGTAACATTCCTGGGTTTTCTTGCCGACCAGCAAGCCGTTTTGCTGGCCGGTTTCGGGTAACTCATTGGCATATTGCTCAAAGCGACTGAGCAATTGTTCCAGTTGTTCTTCGGCATGTTTGGCTCTGAGCAGTTCGGTCACATCGCGCACGTTGGTGACGACCAGCTCAATACGTCCCTGGTCGTCAAACATGGGGTTACCACTGACCAGGATCTTGCGATCGCCCATAATGGTCTGCACCAAGGTCACAGGCTGACGCTCGCGGATCACTTCCAGGCTGGCCGACTTGGAAATATAGCCCTGCTGCACCAGTTCACTCATGTGCTTGCCGACTATCTTGTGGCGCTGCAATCCGGTAATACGTTCATAGGCCTGATTGATGGTCAGGGTCAGACCTTCACCATTGGTGATATAAACACCGTCCTGCAGGGCGTCGAGTACCGGTTGCAGTGCATCGACATCAAAGCGCGTCATGTTGGTTATCCTTATGCTGTTGATCTTTTACAAAAGTGCGGTCCACTTCACCGCGCAACGCGTCCCGGCCGTAGATAAGGACGACCAGAGCCAGTCCCACGGCGAATGCCCAGGCCGCGCCTTTTACGGTCAGTACGGCGGCAATGACCCCTGCTATGCCTAGGTCTCGCTGACTGCGGGATTCCATAATGCCGATTCGCACACTGACAAAGCCTTGAATCAGCAGTGTCAGGGCCAGGGCCACCCCCAGTATGGGCTGCACCAGACTGACGATGGGCAGCAACAACAGGCCGGTATTGGTGCCCCAGCGGAAAGAGCCGGAGCCGCCAAAGATACTCTGCATGGCTTGCTTGCCCTGCTTATATCGCTCAACTGTCACCACATGCATGGCGGCCCATAGTGGGCCACACATCACTACGTCCGGTCCGAATATGCTCATAAACAGGTTGCGACCACCGAAGATCAGATGTGAACGGTTAGGGTTGTAGTCAATTTTCTCGTCCTGACGAACCTCATCCGCTTCTTGCAAAATAGCTTTGGTTTGCAGTACATCGCCGAACACCACGATATAGGTGGCCAGCACGGTAGGCAGTGCGGTCAGGAACATGCTAAGCGGTGGTAAACCTACCCCGAATACCGTGTACTGGTTCCACATCAGGGCAAAATCCGGCTGGGTGAAACCCCATTCCACATTGGGCCAGGGTGCTTCATTGACCAGCGGTGCCACAATGACCGCCAGGATAATGATAGGGAAGACGCCGAGTTTACCTACGGTGGCCCAGATATGACCGCGCTGGCGCAAACGGGCGAAGTGACCGGAGAAAATCAGATAAAAGGCCACGCCCACCGCGATGCTGATGGTGATAGGGTAGCTATCAAAGCGACCGCCTTCTTTAAACACCACCGCCACGGCAGCCAGCCCTGCACCAATAATGATGCCGGATTTGATCGCATGGGGGATGAGATGCACAACCCTGGCAGCCATGCCGGTTTTACCCAGCAGTATCACCAACAGTCCCAGCATCATCTGAAAGGCAATCAGCGCGTGTACTCTGTCGGTGCCGGGGTCAAAGGCTTCCACATAAGCCATCAGAAGCGGAATGGCCGGGGTGATCCAACCTGGAATAACCGGGTCACCAAGCAGGTGATGCAGCAAGTACAACAAGCCGTTTAGCATCACTATGGCCAGCGCGGCCTCGAATGGCATGCCCAGAATTTCCGTCATCAGCGGAATGGCGGCCAAGTCCACCGCACACATCAGCAGGCCCTGCAAATAATCCGGCAACTCCAATCGGTAGTGGACAAAAGGCAGGCGGATCTTAAACGGGCCGAAGCCAAAATACGGGGCTTCCTGGCTGACTGGGGGCTGGTTGCTGCTCATGCTTTTACTCATTGTTATTAGTAGGCGGCGCGGTAAATGCGCTCAATATCTGACTCACTCAGGGCGCGCGGGTTATTGCTTAGTAAGCGTGTCACTTTGCTGGCTTCTCTGGCTAACAAGGGAATGTCATTTTCCTGAATCGAGAATTCACGCAAGCGCGCCGGTATTTCGACTTCGCGGCACAAGGTGGTAATGGCATCCACCACGCTTTGGCCGATTTCCTGCTGGCTGCGACCGTGGCTGGGTAAGCCAATTGCGGCAGCGATATCGGTAAAACGTTCCCGGCTGGCCATCAGATTCCATTGCAGCACATGGGGTAACATCACCGCGTTGCTCAGCCCGTGTGACAAGTGGTAGCGCCCGCCAAGTGGATAGGCCAGGGCATGCACCGCCCCTACACCGGCATTACCAAATGCTAAACCTGCCAGCAAACTGCCGGTGGCCATATGTTCCCTGGCCTGGATGTTATCGCCCCTGGCATAGGCTTTGGGCAGAGCAGGGTAAATCAGTTGCATGGCTTTAATCGCCAGTGCATCAGTCACCGCATTGGCATGTACCGACAAGTAAGACTCAATGGCATGCACCAGCGCATCGATGCCACTGGCGGCCGTTACCGATTTAGGACAGCTTAGGGTCATCTCCGGGGAGACAATGGCCACGTCCGGCAGCAAATAATCACTGACGATGCCCTTTTTTAACTGCTCTGCCGGGTCCGACAAAATCGCAATGTTGGTCACCTCTGAGCCGGTACCTGCGGTGGTGGGAATGGCGATAAGCGGAATATGCCGGCCTTTCACCTGGTCGGTGCCAAACAGGGAAGCAATATCTCCTTGTTGACTGGCCGCTACTGCCAGCACTTTAGCGCTGTCGATAGCGCTGCCACCGCCCACGGCAATAATGCCGTCAAAGGCATTGGCGTTGAATTCGGCCAGGCAGTTTTCGATTACTTCGATTTCCGGCTCCGGGGGAATGTCTTTGTAAACCGCCACGTCTTTCTCAAGCTGGCAGAGAATATGCTCAAGGGCACCCGATTGATAAACACCGGGGTCTGTGACAACAAAAGGTTTGCGAATGTTAAGTCGCAACAGCTCGTCCTTGAGCGACGCCGTTGCACCCTGGCCGGTAATCAGCCTGCCTGCAGATTTAAAATGGGATACTTGCATTACTCTCAATCAGTCGATGATATTTTTACCGTTGTTTAACTAAGGCAACAATTGGGCCAGCTTTGTTAAAATCTTGTAACTCTAAATATTTCAGCAGGTTACGTTTTAACAGTAGATTAGCATTTGTTGTGTTGATTTTTATTGGAATCAGATTGATTCCATAAGGAATCGGTTGTGTTGCATTATTGAACAACTAACTGGTGGTGCCGGTCATGGGGTTTAGGCTGGCATAGAACGATTAACTAACATTTACCTGATGATTACCTGTGATTACTTCAACTTGTCATATTTGCTTGTTTCAATAGCTGAGAAGTTAATAGGATTGTCCAATCTTTGGGGCGGCCATGGAGGAGCATGGTGACCGCAGGCCGAACGATAATGGCCAATCTAATGCGGTTTACTTGGGGAGTTGATGGCGAAGACCGTAGCATTTGACCTTGATGGCACATTGATTGGCACTGACAGCGCCCAGACATGGCTGCAGTTTCTGATGAGGGAATCTGTTCCTGAAGCAGGCCAGAGCTTTCATACCTGCAGGCAAATCATGCTGGGGTATGAGACCGGCGTGATGGACATGCAGGCGTATATGCAGGCCTGGATGGCTCCCATCAGAGGGAAAAGACCGGAACAGTTGCGCCCGCTGCTCGAGGTTTTCGTCGAGCAATGGATTGCACCGGCCATTTTTACCGACGGCTTGAGGCAGCTAGAGCTGCACCACAAGCAAGGCGATCAGGTGCTGCTGATCTCTGCCAGCCCCACCTTGATTGTTGGCCCCATAGCCAGGCTCCTGGGCGTTGAACACCTAATAGGTATCGATGTGGCCTTACAGGATGGGGTGCTGACAGATTGCAGCATTTCCCCTTTTAGTTTCCGCGAAGGCAAGGTGGAGAAAATTAAGAAATGGCTGGCGTACCGAAACCTCAGCGACCTGGATGTTGCCTACTCAGACTCCATTAACGATGTACCGATGCTGAGCTTTGCCACCCAGGGGGTTTGCATCAATCCGGATCCCGGCTTAGCCGCGCTGGCTGCCAATAGAGCCTGGCCTACTTTGGTATGGCAGGCCACTTCAGGGGCTGTTAGACAGCCAGATTCGTCGCCGGGCTGACCTGTCCTCGCGCTTTGCTGATGATTATCCGGCGTTTTGTGTTGCAGGCACCTGCAGGGTGCGCGGCCCTAAGCGGCGGTAGAAAAAATACGCCGAGCCAAACATCAGCAAGGTACCCACAATACTGATGAGGTAGGCGCTTTGTTGCAGGAAGTGCAACCAGCTCAGCTCGGGGTTTAAGAAATGCTTGAAGAGTAAAATACCCACTGTACCCGCATAACCCATGGCATCGGCCAGGTAAATTAAAAAGCCGGCATTGGCTTTGTCATTCACGGCCGACAACAAACGGTCGAACAACAGACAATTGAAAGGCACATAGGCCAGATAGATGCCTGTGGTCAGCATAGTCATCCACACATCCCCGGCCAGCCAGCGCGCTTGGTAGAGCAAGGTCGACAGGCCAATAGTGATAATGCCCAGCACTATAAGCCCATGGTTGGTCATCAGTGCCGTCAGGTTGTCTTTGACCAGCATCACCAGGCTTATCAGACCCAGAATGATAAAGGAGGTCAGCAGGGCGGCTTTGGAAAAGATCCCCGGGGTATCACCAAAGCCCAAGCTGGCCCAAATCTCCGCGGCAAAATTATCACTAAAGTCCCGAATGCCGGTGAGTAACACGTAAGCCAAAATCAACAGCACCAGGCCTGGCATGTACTTATGGAAAAATCGCCAGCGGTCAGCGGATGTCATGGGCGGGCGCAGGTTTCTGGCTTGAATATCCAGCTGGTTGGGCGGAGGGATCTGGGCCAGCAGGAATACCGAGATAAACAGCGGCAGGGTAAACAGCATACCTGTTAATGCCGGCATCCAGTATTCACTGATATTGAACTGCAACATCAGCCACTGTCCCACGGTTTTCACCACCCCGGAAGACACAATAAAGCTGATGCTTAAACCGGCGCCCAGTACCTCAGACACTCGCCGCCCTTCCAAAAAGCTGAATACCAGGCCCCAAATCATGCCAAGGGGCAAGCCGTTTAAAAATAAGCTCAGTAGCTTCCATTGCCCTGGTAGCACAGCAAACAGGACGAGCGCCAGTTCAGAAGCCATCACCAGCGCCAGGATAGCAAAGGCCCGTTTGCCGGGGGTCATCTCCGACACTACCTTGATACCGATAAATTTGGACAAGGCGTAACCCAGCACCTGAGACAAAATCAGCGCGGTTTTAAAGTCCACCGCATACTGCCAGCCATCCAGTTCGGTAAAGCTACCTACCGCGAAGGTTTTCCTGAACGCATACATGCAAAAGTAGGTCATAAACGCGGCACTGGCCGCATAAACAACAAACCATAGGGTAGAGCAGCGTTGCAGCACGTTTTGGATTTTCGACGGCATAGTCGTAACCAAAAAAAGGATTACTCCGCACGATACCTGACGAATATGACAGTTTGTTGGTCGCCGCTGACAGCATGTATCGATGGGTAAGGACAATAGATGCACCATAAACACCGGCGCGCAGCTCACTGAGCTTGGTGGGATATATAAGGCCGGGCGAGGTACGCCCGGCGCTGATTTATCGCGGTGATTAACTCCTGCTAGGGACAGAAGCTGCGGATATTATGGGATTCCAGGGCGGCGTCGGCCCAACCGAATTCATCGTTATCACTGAAGTAATAGTAAATGCTGTCGTTGGGCAGCAGCACTATGCTGATCCCGCCATAGCCGGACATAAAGGGCACATAGAGATCGCTGCAACCCGTGTCGGCAGACATGTCTTTGGCCCAGAAGCCGTTTTTGTATTTAAATCCGCTGGTCGGGGTCAGCCCACGGTCATTGCTGTTGCGTTGCAAAGCGGCGTTCAGTTCGTTGCTGTCCAGCATTTGCTGACCGTTCAGCATGCCGTTGTCAATGGACAGAAAACGCGCCAGTTTCACCGTGTCGTCAGCATTGTAACTGAGTCCCCAGCCAGCAAAGGGCTGCGCTACACTGTCGTAGGTGCGGCGGGTCGCCAGGCTCGACTGACCGACATTCAGTGGCTTCCACAATTCGTCACGCAGTATGTCCGCAAAAATATCCGCACTGCTGCCTTGTTGCTGCTTCACCATCGCCTGCATGACAGTACCGGCAATGTAGGTGTCTGAGGTGTGATATACCCAAGTGCTGCCTGGGGTGGCCTTACGACTGTATTCACCACAGGCGTAATTAATTTTGCTGGCATGGTCTTCGGTCAGGAACAAATCATTGGTATGGGTGGCACCCTCGTCACTCATATAACCACTCAGGTTATAGTTGCCAGTGGCCATATCCACGGCATTTTCCAGGCTGACATCCTGCCAGTTGCCGTTGCTGTTACAGGCGCCGATGAAACCGGCGATGCTTTGGTTCATCACGTTGCCGTACTTTTGTTCCAGGCGCATCATCGCCACACCGGCAAAATTGCTTTTGGCGGTGGAGTAGGATGGAACACGCAGCACCTCGCAATATGGATAGGCGCCCTGGCGGGTCTGGCAGCCACCCAGATAGTGGGTACCGTCGATATATAAACCATATAAGGTCATGTGCTGGCTGCTGATACTGCTGCTGAAATTCGCTACCTGCGTGCCGGGGTAATCAACCGCCAGGTCGCTGATGGGTTTAACCGGAATACGCGCGTTCACTTCGGCCTGATGGGCCAGTTTAATATTTTGCGCGTTAGCCACCGGTGTTGGTGTGTAGGTCGCCCCCAGTAACCCCCACATATCGGCCTTAAAGTACAAGCAGGTTTCTGAGGCAATCTGATAGGCTACCTGGGTGATACTGCCGTCATCTTTAAAGGCAAAGGTCATTACGCCATTGTGCATGCAGTTGGCATTTTTTTGCTGCAAAGAGAAAGGCAGTGCGGCGCGGGTATAGCCATTATCAGCGTTTTCATTCCAGACCCGGCCCGGTTCCAATATGTATTCCCATTCAGGATGGCTATTGGCCAGCATGCCACGTTCCACAGGCACCAGATGACTGCCGGTTTGCACAAAATGGTAATCAAATTCAGGCAGATGTTTGCGCGTGGTGTCGCCGCTGCCGGTGTAGCGGAAACTGTCTTTTACTTCGTTAAATCCGCCGCGGGTGGCCTCGTTGGTAAGTACCAACCTACCTTCAAAGGTGTTGGTCGGTGCCGCCGCATTGGCGGGTAGCGCATAGGCGGAGAAGTTCACCAAACTGCCCGGATCCGCCCCGCTGCTTAAGGTGGTAAAACTCAGGTCGCTGCGACTGACATTGCCGTTGCCGCTGAGCGGGTCAAAATCATCCACGCCGCCTGGGTTTTGTGATCCAGTGCCACTGGCCGCCAGGCTAACCACGGGCTGGTCACCGTCATTACTGTTGATAAGCAACTGATCGCTTACCGCGCCAGCCTGCGTCGGCGCAAATTGCACCTGGATCTGACACTGCTGGTTGGCTACCAGCGTGCTTTGCTGGCAATTGTCGGCCAGCACGTTAAAGGGCGACGTTGGATAGCTGATGGTGCCGATTAAGAGATCTGCATTGCCGTTGTTGCTGACCGTCAGCGTGCTGCTGCTGGTACTGTTGAGGGCTACCGATCCAAAGCTCAAACTGCCGCTGACAGCAATATCCGGGGCCGGTGTCAGCCCGCCCGCTGTGCCAGTAACTTGCACTTCATCGGCCCAGCAGTAGTCTCCCAGATCATCCGCCTGAGAACGAAAACGTATTTGTAAGTTAGGGTTATCCTCCAGCGCCGCGCTGCTGAGACTGGCGGTATGAAAGCTTGCATCGTCCATTCCGTCGGTCAGCTCAATCAGACTGCTCCAGTTTTGCCCGCCGTCACTGGACAGCTCAGCAATACAGCGATCATTGTCATTGGCTTCCAGCGCCGTAGCCGCCATGCGCAATTGTACGGTCACAGCCGAGTAGCCCTGAGTGCTGACCGTATGCCAGGCACTGGCCGTTTGCTTCAGGCGCAGGGCGTAATTGCCAATGGCCTGGGTACCTGATGTCGCCACATTGCCAGCGATGTTCCAACCGCTGGCAGTGTTGCTTTCAAATCCATCGTAAAAAATCACCTCGGCCTGCGTGGATGACATACAGGATGTCATCAGCAAGACACTCAGAACGTGCGTGGTTTTCATGGTTATCACCTTTTAGTTGTCCGCAATGGTTCGGGTAAGTGCTTTGGATCTTGATGCGTTGTGCCAACGTTAGGTGGTTTTTTAATCGCAGGGTTAGTGCCACATTTACCCTGTCGATGGGACCAGATTGCGTAACAGAGGAATTTGCTTTAGCGTAAAAAATGCGTGTTAACAAAAGGTGAAAATATGGCGGCGGCGATCATTTATTTAGAAAAACACAGTGCGCTCAGCCTGCAATGCCAGCTACGGCAGAAGTTAGTGGAAGCCATATTATCCGGGGTATTGCCGGCCCGTAAACGCTTGCCTTCCTCGCGCAAACTGGCAGACCAATTGAAGATTTCCCGTAACACCGTGCTGCTGGCTTATCAGCAGTTGATGGACGAAGGCTATCTGGTGAGTCGCGAGCGCAGCGGCATTTTTGTTAACGAACGTATTTTTGATGGCAAGGTTGAGTTGGCTTCGGCCGAAGAGCTTAGCAGCAACAAGCGTAATCGTTGGCAGCATGCTTTTGTGCGAACCGGCCGCAACGACAGTGAATTTAGGGTACCGCTGGATTGGCACCGTTACCCCTATCCCTTTCTGGATAATCTGTTTGATACCAGTTTGTTTCCGGTACATGAATGGCGTGAGGCCAGTCGTCTGGCGCTGGGGGTGCGGGAGGTAAATGAATGGGCGTCTTTTGCCACCGATGCTGACGACCCGCAGTTGCTGGAAGAAATTCGCACTAAGCTGTTACCCAGTCGTGGCATTACCGCCAGTCAGAATCAGATTCTGATTGTATCCAGCGAACAACAAGCCTTGTATTTGCTTTGTCATCTGCTGGTAGACAGCAGTAAAACCGTGGCCATTGAAGAGCCCGGCAACCCGGTGTTTCGTCAACTGGTACAAAACCAGCAGGGCCAGGTGCATTATCAGCCGGTGGATGACGCTGGTATGCAGGTGGATGCAGGGCTAGCGGGTTGCGAACTAGTGTATGTGACCCCCAGCCATCAATTACCCACCAACGCCACTATGCCGCTGGAGCGACGCCAGGCTTTGTTGCGTGAAGCGGCTGCGCATAATGCCCTGATTATCGAGGATGATGCTTCGCTGGAGCATAACTTTCTTGGCCCACCGCTACCGGCATTACGTGCCATTGACCGTGATGACAGGGTGATCTATTTGTCCAGCCTGTCCAAGGTGCTGTCGCCGGGGTTACGTCTTAGTTATCTGGTGGGGCCGGTGGAGATCATCAATGAGGCGCGGGCCTTGCGGCGGATTTTGTCGGGCTATCCGCCGCGCAATAACCAGCGTGCCATGGCGTATTTTCTGTCCCTTGGGCATTACGATGCCTTTATCCGCAAACTGGATAACACCCTTAAATCCCGTTGGATGGCCCTGCGCGATGCGCTTAACTATAACCTGCATGCCCTGGCAGAAACTGTTCCCGCCCCCGGTGGCACTGCCTATTGGGTGACGGTGCATGATGATATCGATGTGCAGGAACTGGCCGGGCACGCCGCCCGTGAGGGCATTCTGATTGAGCCGATTCACCAGTATTACGGTACCGGGATTGCGCCAAAAAATACCTTCCGGCTGGGGATCACCAGCCTGCCCAAGGAGAAAATCAAGGAAGGTATCCGCATTCTTGCCAAGTTACTGCGCAGCCTGGCTCTGCCTTCAGCCAGCCCGGCGGCGGATATTCCGTTGGCCTATGTGTCAGGGGACAAACTCAGCAGCGCCCTGGCCAATGCCACGCTGATTAGCTCCACTGTGTATGGCGACCCCTACACCATCGACTTTAATCCCAATGGAGACATGGTGGGGCGCTGCGGCTATCAGGATGAAGACTGTGACACCGGCCGCTGGTGGGTGGAGGGTGACCTTTTATGCCGCCAGTGGCAGGAGTGGGTGTACGGTCAGCGCCAGCAGTTCAGAGTGGTGCTGATCGGCAATCGCATCCAATGGTACAACCTGGATGGCGAGTTGATCGTCAACGGTGTACTGCATGCAAAATAAGCGGATATCGGCATTTGGATCCATCAAGGAGGATAAACTGGATCTAGGTGTCTTGGTCACTTACCCCTAGGCTAGCAGAGAACAACAAACACCAAACAAGGATTGCCAATGAGTTATATGGGCATTGCCGGGTTACAGCTGGAACTCGCCGCACAAAATAATGTGGCCCTGATTTGTGCTGAAATCACCCGGGTTAAAAAGCGTTTCCCCTGGGTGGAAATGCTGGTGGTCGGGGAGTTGGCCAGTCATGGTTTTGATATAGCTAAGGCCGAGCCCGCCGGGGGTGATACCGAGCAGAGGTTCTCTGCACTGGCCCGCAAGCTGGGAGTATGGCTGGTACCAGGCTCATACTACGAACGCGATGGCGAGCATATTTACAATACCGCGCCGGTGATCAATCCGCAGGGTGAGATTGTCAGCCGCTACCGTAAAATTTACCCCTTTCTGCCCTATGAAAAGGGCGTTTGTCCCGGCGACCGCTTTGTGGTGTTTGATGTGCCGCAGGTCGGCCGTTTTGGGGTATCTATCTGTTACGACGGCTGGTTCCCGGAAACCACCCGCAGCCTGATGGCGATGGGGGCGGAAGTGATTATTCACCCCACCTTGACCAACACCAATGACCGTGAACAGGAAATGGTCATGGCGCGCGCCAATGCCGTGATGAATCAGTGTTACTTCGTGGACATCAATGTGGGGCCGCCGCTAGGCAACGGCTGTTCGATTGTTTGCGACTTCGACGGCAACATTGTGCACCAGGCGTCCGGCCAGGCCGAAGTGATAACCTTTGAAGTGGATCTAACCGCCCTCAGACGAGCCAGGGAACGCGGCTTAATGGGGCTGGGGCAACCCCTCAAAAGCCTGCGCGATAATCCTGTGGTCTTCCCGGCTTATCAGGCCGCGCTGGCCCCATCAGAGGCCCTTAACCAGCTTGGTGCCCTTAAGGTACCCGGCCCGGTGAACGGTGACGCGACCACGCCACAAGATGACTGAATTGGTACCAACATAAGGTGATAACTGGTACTAACGAGGCCCTTTTTTTTCACCTAGCTTAAAAAAGCAACAAGCCAAAACTATAAATCGGGTGACAAATGACACAACTGAACTTCAACAAAAATAAAATCGCCCTGGCCCTGAGTGCCATTGCCAGCCTGTCGGTTGGTTATGCCCAGGCGCAAGACGCGGAACAAGAAAAAGGCGTGATCGAACGGATAGCGGTGACGGCAACCCAACGACAAATGATGCAGGAAGAGCTGCCTTTCAATATTTCTGCGGTACAAGGTGCGGAAATCGAAGGACAGAACATTGTCGAATCCACCGAACTGCTGCGTACCGTGGCCGGTATTTCCCTGATTGATCGTGGCCATCGCAACTCCGGCACCGCTAACAGCATGGTGATCCGCGGGGTGAACGTTGAAGGCAGTGTATCCGGTGCCGATGTGGGGCAGTCTACCGTACCCACAGTATCCACCTACGTGGACAGCACGCCTATTTACGCCAACTTCCTACTTAAAGACATTCAGCGGGTGGAAGTGCTGCGCGGCCCGCAGGGCACTTTGTACGGTTCCGGCGCGCTGGGCGGCACGGTGCGCTATATCATGAACAAACCCGATGCCGCTATACAGGAAGGCAGTGTCGCAGTGGACTGGAGTAAAACTGACGGTTCAGAGGGCGACAACCTGTCTTTTGATGCGGTATTCAACCAGCCTTTGGGTGACGACGCAGCCTTTCGTATTTCCTTCGGGCAGATGGATAACGACGGGGTTATTGACCAGGTTAACCTTTATCAGTTAGACGATAAGGGCATTCCGCTGGTGAAAGCCGATGATGGCAGTTGCCAGTCGGTTAGCAGTAACTTAAGTGCCAGCGAGCTGGCCTTTAACGGTGCCTGCTATGAGTCGAAAGAAGATGTGGATACGGTCGAGATTTTCTATCTGCGCGCCGGGCTTATCTGGCATCTGAGCGACGATATTGAACTGCTGCTGACCCACAATTATCAGGATGACGAAGTCGGCGGACGCCGCGCCGTCACTATTGGTGCCGACTACCTGGGCAACGTCTACGGTGACTATGAGAATGGCTCCACACTGCTGGAACCAGCCGAACGGGATGTATCGCTGACCAGTTTGGAAGTGTCTGCGGATTTGGGCTTTGCCACCCTCACCTCCAGCACGTCCCACTATCGCCATAAAGGCAGTGGCTGGCGTGACAACACCAGTATGTGGGTGACGGACCGCAGCAATGGGGTAGGTTTTACCAACTGGTTTAATGCCCTGTACACGGGCAACCCGCGTCCGGCCGCCCATGTGGAAGCCGGGTTTGAAGACAAGGCATTTATCCAGGAACTACGACTGGTATCCAACGACAATGATGCGGTGGTGGATTGGGTCATCGGTGCTTTCTATATGGATCAGGAGCGCACCACCACCAACTTCAGCCATCTGCGCGGTCTGACCGAATACGGTTTTGCCTGTAATGAAGTGGGGGACAGCTGCCCGTCTAACGGTGCCTGGTGGACGGGTGTGACGCCGGTTAACGATATGGACTTCAGCTATATCCGTAATGAGCAGTTCAAAGACAAAGCGCTGTACGGCGAACTGACCTATCACTTCTCGGATGACCTGCGCATTACTGGTGGTTTACGCTGGTTTAAAAATACCCTGAGTAACGAGACCGCCACCTTCTTTGCCTATCTGCAACCTGAGGATATTCCCTTTGAGGTTTTCCCCAGTCAGGATGAGGACGACATTCAGACCAAGTTGAATCTGTCTTATGACCTGCGTGACGACACCATGCTGTACGCCACCTACTCAGAAGGTTTCCGTCGCGGCGGCTCCAACGCCATACCTACCAGTGGCCCCTTTCAGGAACTGAACCCTGAGAGCGCGTCTTTGTATGGCAAAGATACGGTGAAAAACTATGAGCTGGGGATTAAGGGTTACCACAAAACCTTCAGCTACTCGGCAGACATTTACAAAGTGGTGTGGGACGACCCGCAGTTGAACACGGCCACCGCCTGGTGGGGCTTCTTTATGGCCCAAAACGGTGACCGGGCCGAAACCCAGGGGATTGAGCTTGAGGCTAACTTCGCCCTCACCGACGCACTGAATATGCGCTTTGGTTATTCCTATACCGACGCGGAACTGAGTGACGATCTGATTCAGCCGCAAACCGGCGGCGTCAGCGCCCTGGCCGGTACCCGTTTGCCTGGCGTGTCTGAACATGTGGCCTCCATCAACTTCGTGCATCGCATGGCGGTGAGCGCGGATGTGGAAATGGTCAGCCGTTTAAGCGGTTACTATCAGTCAGACTCGGTGAATACCGTGCTGGCTAACAGCCCCATACAGGATGAGTTTGACAGTTTCTCCCTGTGGAATGCCTCAGTGCAGTTCCTCAAAGGCGATTGGTCAGCCATGCTGTACATTAAAAACCTGACCAATGAGGAAGGGGTAACCGGTAGCTATCCTGCCAGTTACTGGGGAACCGACACCGGCGTGTTCGAGAACTATTATGGTAACAACCAGAAAAACTACATTTCCCGCCCTCGCACTGTGGGTGTGAATGTCAGTTACCGGTTCTGAGCGAACAAGCGGTTAATTGGCGATGCGGGCGACAAGCCCGTGTCGCTGGCCATTGTATAGAGCAGTCGTAGGCTATGGATTTACATCAACAACTTAACCGCATTAAAAAGCTACTCGGTAATAACCAGCTTACTCTGGCCACGGCTGAAGCCCTGAGGCTGGCCAGCATTTTGCCCGACCAGGCGCGCTGGCATTCCGAACTGGGCTTGGTATTCAACCAGCTTAAACACTATGACCAGGCCATGGGGCTGTTTGAACGGGCCGTCCAACTGGCCCCGGATGCGGCCGATCATCACTACAATCTGGCCACAGTGCAGCGTTTTGTCGGGCGCATAGACCAGGCGCAGCGCAGTCTGCAAAAGGCCCTGGCACTGAATCCCCAGGATCACGAAGCCTGGCATTTGCTGGCGCAGCTGACTACCCAGACTCTGGCGGATAATCATATTCCGCAATTGCGCCAGGCCTTGCAGCAGGCCCAGCATCCCACCGCTAAGGTAAGTTTGCAGTTTGCACTGGCCAAGGAACTGGATGATTTGGGCGATTACGAAGCATCCTTTCAGGCCCTGCAAGATGGTGCACAGCTGCGTCGCCAGCATATGGACTATCAGGTTGAGGGCGATTTGCAGGTGATGCAGGCTATTGCCAAGGCCTACCCGGCCGAGCGCTTTGCCGAGCCAAAGGGCTGCATGCAGCCCGATCCTATTTTTATCATCGGCATGCCGCGCACCGGTACCACGCTAGTGGAGCGGATGTTGTCGGCCCATTGCCAGGTGCATTCCTGCGGCGAGATTAACAATTTTGCCTTGTCCATGCTGGCCGAAGTCAGCGCCCAGGGCTTGCAATGTCAGGACCGACTTAGTCTGATTGCACAATCACCAAGGCTGGATTTTGCCAGGGTCGGCCAGGCCTATCTGGACTCCCTCAAGCCGCTGCGGGGCACCGAACCACGGGTAATTGATAAGCTACCCTTTAATTATCTGTATGCCGGATTAATTCATCTGGCCCTGCCCAATGCCAAGATTATTGAGGTGCGGCGTGACCCCATGGATACCTGCTTTGCGGTGTATAAGCAGCTGTTTCAGAATGCCTATCCGTTTTCCTACCAGCAGGACGAACTGGCGGCGTATTTTATTGGCTACCGGCAGTTGATGGCCCATTGGCATCAGGTGATGCCGGGCGTGATTTACACCCTGGATTATGAAGCGCTGGTGCAAGCGCCCCGTGCAGAACTGCAAAAACTGCTGGCCTATTGCGAGCTGGACTGGCAGGACGAATGCCTGGCCTTTGAGCACAACAGTCAGGCCTCCACCACCGCCAGTGCCAATCAGGTGCGCCAACCTTTGTACACCTCGTCACTGGGCAAATGGCGGCATTATCAGCGCCATTTACAACCTATGCTCAGCCGCCTGCAAGCGGCGGGTATCGAACCTATTTTGTAAGGAATCTATACATGCATAGCAGTGAATCCCTGCCTGCCCGCGATTATCGGGTGGGCGAGAACAGTGAACTGGCCAGGGTGTTTCTGGCGTTTCTGGCCACCGCCGGATTGTTTTATGTGAACATTATGCCAGCCCTGGTGGACGGCCTTATTCAGGGCCTGGGCTTTTCCAACCGCGATGCCGGGCTGGTCAATTCCGCCAATGTGTATGGGGCTGCCATTGGGGCCTTTGTGATAGTGCTGGTGGTGAAACGCATTAACTGGCGACGCAGCGCTTATGCCCTGCTGGGTGTGCTGATCTGTATCGATCTGGCCAGCATGTTTTTAGCCAGCCCGCAAAGCCTGATGGCGGTGCGTTTTGTCCATGGCATGGTGGGCGGCATGCTGGTGGGCATAGGTTTTGCGGTGATGGCCCGTACTGCGCAGCCGGATCGGGCCTTTGGCTATCTGCTGTTGGTGCAGTTTGGCCTGGGCGGCCTGGGCGTGATGTACCTGCCGGGCTTAGTACCGCAGTTTGGTATTGCCGCTTTGTATCTGTCTCTGGTGGCGTTCAGTTTAGTGACCTTGCTGATGCTGCCTTTTCTGGCCGAATACCCCCTGGCCAAACCCAGCGTCCACAACGCTTCTGCGCCTATTCGCTGGCCCATGCTGGGCCTGGCGCTACTGGCCACTTTTTTGTTTCAGGCCGCCAATATGGGGCTGTATGCCTACATTATCGGCCTGGGTAAGCAGGCCGGGCTGGATATGGCCTTTATTTCACCCACGCTGGGGATTGCCGCCTGGATTGGCATTCTCGGCTCGGTGGGAGTGATCTTATTGTCCACCCGTATTGGCCGGGTTGCGCCTTTGGTGGTGTCTATTTTACTGACGGCGGTGGCGACTTATGTGCTGCATTATGCGCAAAGCCCCTGGATCTTCGCTGTGACCAACTGTTTGGTGGGGGCCTCCTGGGCCTTTGCCATTTCGTATCTGTTGGGCCTGAACGCCGCGTTTGATCGCACCGGGCAAACTGCTGCCCTGGGCGGCTTTGCTTCCAAAATGGGGTTGGCATCCGGGCCAGCGGTGGCGGCCCTGGTGATTAACGAAAATAACTATGCACTGCTGGTAAATCTTGCCACAGTAGCACTGGTTGTCTGCGCCGCGGTGGCATTTTTGCCGGCCAGGGTCTTAGATCATAAACAATGATGTGGTGTGGGAGAGAAGCATGACGCATGATTTTCAGGGCCTGTTAAAACAAGGCTCGTATATAAACGGCCAGTGGCATCAAAGTGCGCGCCAGTTTGTCGTGACCGATAAGGCCAATGACGAGGTGCTGGCCAGGGTGGCCGACGCGGGCGTTGGTGAAACCGAAGCGGCTATTGACGCGGCCTATCAGGCCTTTGATGGCTGGCGGAATTTGACCGCTAATCAGCGTAGTCAGTATTTGCAGCGCTGGTATCAACTCATGATGGCACATCAGGATACCCTGGGTCTGTTGCTGACCCTGGAACAAGGTAAACCCCTGGCCGAAGCCAAAGGCGAAATTGCCTATGGGGCCGGTTATGTGCAGTGGTTTGCCGAAGAAGCCAAACGCGCCTATGGCGACATTATTCCTGCGGCTGCCAGTGGTCAGCAGATTCAGGTGGTCAAATCACCTGTGGGTGTGGTGGCTGCCATTACTCCCTGGAATTTCCCCAATGCCATGATTGCCCGTAAAGCGGCCGCGGCGCTGTCGGCGGGCTGTACTTTTGTGGTACGTCCGGCCGCGCAAACCCCGCTTTCAGCCCTGGCTATGGCCGAGCTGGCCGAGCAGGCCGGTATTCCTGCCGGGGTGTTTAATGTGATCGCCGGTGAAGATGCCGCTGAAATCGGCAAGGTGTTAACCGGCAGTACTAAGGTTGCCAAGTTCAGTTTTACCGGCTCTACCCGTATCGGCAAAATCCTTACCGCGGCCTGTGCCGCCACCATTAAGCGGGTGTCGATGGAGCTGGGCGGTAACGCGCCGTTTCTGGTCTTTGATGACGCCGACCTGGATGCCGCAGTCAAAGGTGCCATGGCCTCCAAATTCCGTAACGCCGGGCAAACCTGCGTGTGCGCCAACCGCTTCTTATTGCAAGCCGGTATCGCCCAGGCCTTTACCGACAAGCTGCTTAATGAGGTGAAAGCCCTCAAGGTTGGCCACGGCACCGACAACGTGCAAATTGGCCCGCTGATCAGTGCCAAGGCGGCGGAAGATGTGCACCAGAAGGTGATTCAATCGGTGGCCATGGGGGCCAAGGTATTGCTGGGCGGTGACTATGGCGGCGGGGCCTTTTATCCGCCCACAGTGGTTTGTGGCGTTACCCCGGATATGCCACTGTTTAATCAGGAAATCTTCGGCCCGGTAGTAGCTATCTGCGAATTCAGTGACGAACAGCAGGCCATGGCCCTGGCCAATCAGACCGAATACGGCCTGGCCAGCTACTTTTATGCCCGGGATATTGGCCGGGTACAACGTGTTGCCGACGCCCTGCAATTTGGCATGGTGGGCATTAACGAGGGAATTATTTCCAACCCGGCCGCGCCCTTCGGCGGCGTAAAGCAATCCGGCTATGGCCGTGAAGGCTCCATGTACGGGCTGGATGATTATATGAACATACAATATCGCTGCTTGGGAGGTTTGAATCGTGTCGACTAATGCTAAGTTGCAGGAGCGTAAGCTCAGTGCGTTTGCCCGCGGTCAGGGCAATGTGTATCCGGTTTATGTAGAGCGCGCCCGCAACGCTGAGGTCTGGGATGTGGAAGGTAACCGCTATATTGACCTGGGTACCGGCATTGCGGTGTGCAATACCGGCCATGCGCATCCTAAAGTCGTGGCGGCGGTCAGCGAACAAATGGCGCGTTTCAGCCATACCTGTGTGATGGTCAACCCCTACGAGGTGGCGGTGGAACTGGCCGAACGCTTAAATGCTGCTGCACCGGGGGACAGTGCCAAAAAAGCCCTGTTTGTTACCACAGGTGCCGAAGCGGTGGAAAACTGCATTAAGATCGCCAGGGCCCATACCGGCCGTCGCGGCGTGATTGCTTTTAACGGTGGTTTTCATGGCCGGACTAACCTGGCCATGGGCCTGACCGGCAAGGTTGCCCCGTACAAACAGCACTTCGGCCCTTTCCCGGCCGACCTCTACCATGTGCCTTTTCCGAATGCCTATCATGGCATCAGCATCGAGCAGTCCCTAAGTGCCATTGAAACCCTGTTTAAGGTGGATATAGCCCCAGGGGATGTCGCGGCCATTATTATTGAGCCGGTGCAGGGCGAGGGCGGTTTTTACCTGGCACCGCCGGCCTTTTTGCAGGCGCTCCGCGCCTTGTGCGACCGCCATGGCATTGTGCTTATCTGTGACGAAATTCAAACCGGCTTTGCCCGTACCGGGCGAATGTTCTATAGCGAATACGCCGGGGTGGAACCTGATCTGATTACCATGGCCAAGGGCATTGCCGGTGGCGTACCTATTGCTGCGGTAGTAGGGAAAGCCGAAGTGATGGACGCCGCACCGCCTGGCGGTTTGGGCGGCACTTACGGTGGCTCACCTCTTGGCTGCGCCGCTGCTCTGGCGGTACTGGATATTATTGCCGAGGAAAAACTAGTGGAACGCGCCGCCGCGATTGGCGAGCAGTTTCAGCGCCGCTTAATGGCCCTGCAACAACGCTATTCGCACCTGATAGGTGAGGTACGTAACGCCGGGGCCATGATCGCCATCGAGCTGGTGCAAAACGGCCTGGCCAGTCAGCCCAATACCGCACTAACCCAGGCCATTATTGCCAATGCCAGTAAACACGGTTTGATTCTGCTGGCCTGCGGCTTTTATGGCAATGTAATCCGCTTCCTGCCGCCTCTGACCATAGAGGATGCGGTGTTGGAGGAAGGGCTAAGCAAGTTTGAGGGATTGTTTGCTGAGTTGGCAGGGTAACTAGATGGTTGGTGGGCAGCGCCTGGGCGCTGCCTGCTTTTTTGTGGTTGCTTAACGCGGAACTTACGTTCTTTGCTCCTACCTATAAACTCAAATTCCATAACGTCCCTGTCTTTTATGACACTCCATCCATGGAGCGCCAGTCACTTTTCTTTGCTCGTGCAAAGAAAAGTAACCAAAAGAAACACGCCCGCTGGATTCCCAACAACGTCAGCTCAGGCCACTACTAAAAGGCGGTCGTGAAAACGACGTTCCAGACGCGTCTTCCACTCAATTTGCTCCCGGCAAGTTGCCCACCTTTTAGCAGCGTCCTGAACCGACCGGGAATTTTTAAGCGGGACGAAAGCGGCTTGGGCCGCTTAGGGGGCGAGATTGTGCTTTGACAAAGTGCTGTCTGCTATCTAGTCTTTTTAGCTCAAGGATATATTCAGAAGGAACTGTTATGCCTAGTGTTACCGCTGCTCAATTACCCTACAAGCTACCCGCCACGCCTAAACAGCAATTACAGTATTTGGCTGCCGTTGTGGATATCCCATATTCTTTGCTGGAGAATGGTGGAGATGCAGAAATTCAAGCGCTCTGCTATGCCATACTGTATCGGCATTTGGACCGATATCAGAAGATTGAGGCTATGGAGCACATCAGGAAGCTAAATGGCCCTCTTCTGACGAGGGTTATGAATGTTGCGCTGCATCCCACCTATGTGAATAAAAAGTGGGGAGTGTGGTCAATGACCACTGAAGAATTGTTCGCAGACAAAAAGTTTCATGAGAGGTTTGCCAAATTTGCTTCTTTAATTGGCGTGGGCGCCTCGGTAACCAGTGTGTCTGATTTTATTCGGGAACTGAAAAAAAAACGGCAAGCTTACCCGCGGCGGAACAGTAACGCTTGTTATCTGGGGAGCCGTTTATCTGAATGACAAAGTGCTAACAAACATTACTGCTGAAGTCGAAAGACGAAGTGTCATCCGAGAGTTAGAGCTGAATTGATGAAAAACATCTTATCCAGATTTTTATTCTCGGTATTTTTTTGTCTGATACTTACTGGTTTTTGGATTTTCTTTGCAGAGGTTTACTCCAGAATGATCCTCTGTATTACCTTACTGTTGGTTATGCTTTTTCTGGTGATTGATTCGTACACATATGAAAATAAATAGATTTGTAACTTTATTCGTATTGGCTTGCATAATTTTACTGGTTAGATTTGCAAATGCTTCAGACTGTGATGAAAAAGTACTTAACAAGTCATCAGTTCAAGGACAGTTCACAATATCTAGCCGGGAAACGATCTGGAACTTGGATGAGATATCTAACGAAGAAATAAAAAAGAGAGGATGGGAAATTAAAAAATCATCTACTTCAAGTATATTTGACTCAGTAATATACAGCTACATAGATGAGAACCTATCTGAAGTGTTTGATTTTAAAAAAAAGTCTATTTTAGAAAGGACAGAATATAAGATCTTTTCTTCAACTCTAACGCTTCGCACTGAAGAGAGTGTAAAACCTAATAATTTCGTTGATGTTACTCTTTTTGGTCCTGTCATTTATAAAGATAAACTCTATTTTTTTAGAGCCTTAAGTACATCAATCCCATCTTACGAAGAAGAAAAAATAACCTCAGCTATTGAGAAAAGAGTTCAGAGTATATTGGAGTGCTTACTTTGAAGCTGAATTTATCCGGCTGGTTTGCTGGGATAATTGCCATACTGCTGCCACTTTACTACATAATTACGAGTGATAATTATGATAGTCACTTGCTATTTTTTACTATTCTAATTCTTTACTTGGGTATTATGCTTAAGCGCACATTCTTTAGGGTGAAAGAATTTAGACATAAGGTTAGATAACTGAAGATTTTTTATCTTATTCCTCATTGATTTTTCATATATTCGGCGTATAGATAAACATCATCCTAGATGCATTTTTTATTTTTAGGCTTGTTTATCAGCCGACACAAAATTTTCTGCTTGTGTTTTTGACTCGTGGCAGACCCAACGACCTTTATTGCTTAACCCACCCCAGAGCGAGGCCAAGCAAATAAAAAGCACCAGCGCCCAGGTTGGCAAATGCCCAGCAGACCAATTAAAACCAATCAAACCGCCACCGAAAAAAATCACCAGAAATAGCGCGACAGAATTCTTCTTCTTTTTCTCGTAATTAAGTTTGTAAGATGTGACTATTTTGTCATTAACACTAAAGTGGCAATCTATATCGCCTTTCACAATGCTATTGGCCACTAGTTGTATCTGATAATTCTTCCCTGCATGTTCAAAGTTATGGATGGAGTTTCTTCTATAGCTTTTCTGGTCTGAAACCACTTCACCATCCAAGGTAACTATTTCTCTTCCTGTGAATGAACTACCCTTGAAGATAATCATTTTTCCTTCATCAAAGAACGTAAAATTCATTCCGTTTTTAACGGAACATTCAACATTTTCGTGGAGCTTCACATATCCTCCAGAAGCAGATAGCTAGTGTTTGTCGTATCTCTTTATCGTGTGTCAGCTTCGCCGAACGAAAGCTACTGAAGAGAGCATCCCTGTCAGAATGGTTTTCAGTATCCTTTTCTTGAAGTGTTGTGGCAAGGTTTGTGACCTCCGTGTCTTTTATTGCACCGCAGTCCTTTTTAAACGCACTCGCTAACGCAGAATCTACCGGGATTTTTTAAGCGGGACGAAAGCGGCTTGTGCCGCTTAGGGGGAGGGATGTTTCAACTGCTCTTATCTTCTGTGTCTTATGCAGACGTTTAATTTGGATATGACCCTGTTTATTTGCTCGCTAACGCAGAATCTACCGGGATTTTTTAAGCGGGACGAAAGCGGCTTGTGCCGCTTAGGGGGAGGGATGTTTCAACTGCTCTTATCTTCTGTGTCTTATGCAGACGTTTAATTTGGATATGACCCT
>NZ_JAFKCS010000005.1:233948-237094 GCF_017255015.1 Bowmanella yangjiangensis
ACCTGTTTATTTTAATTTGGATATGACCCTGTTTATTTGCGTGACCCTGTTTATTTGCGCAGAGCCCCCAATAAATTGGACACATAAGGCATCAAGAGAGCGATTTTAAAGCCACTCTCTGCTTTCAGCTGTGACAACCTGGTTCCAGAATAGGAATTTCTGTGGGAAAGGTCAGATTAAAGATAACAGGCAACAGCTCTTGGAGTATTGACCTATTAGCTTCCGGCTTCTTCTGTCTTCAACCTGTCATTCTGTAATTTAGATAGTAGTGAATAACCTAAGGTTCTGGCTCTTGATGACATTGAAATAGTTAAGTCTATGTTGGCAATGAAAGTTTGAATTTCTTCCTGCATATACTTATTTGCACGATTAAAGCTTTTTTCCAAGTTGGGTAGCTTTCGCATTACTTCCAACATGTTTAAAAATCCTGTGCGACCTGTTTTTGCACCGATTTCCATAGATTCAAAATTATTTAGAAAGCTTTCTATACCATTGATGGACTCATCGTCATGCTCACTGTCTGATGTTAGGACAAACTCTATACTGGTTTCTAGATTTTTAATGAGAGTGCGATACTCATCATTCTTAGGCTTTAGAAAACTTGCATAGTCACTAACGTGAGTTGCTAATTCTTTAATAACATTTCGTTTTTGCTTTGCTGTTAAGTTTTTATTCGTATGCAAAATGTTTGTTGAGGAAGTTACCTTTGGTGTAAAATCATTCTCTAGTTTGCTTCCAACCAATAAAACAATCTCAGTTAAATATTCGAAGTTTTCCTCCACTTCAATAATATGGTCTAATAAACCTAAGTCTTCGCCCCCTTGATGTGGTCTAATTACTGAAAGTGAAGTGCTAGTCTGTAAAACTAGACCATAGTCTTTAACTGGATTTCCAAAAGGTAATGAGCCCTCAAGCGCTTCTGTCGCTATATCCTTTAATGTGTTTTTTGCTGCATTCATTTTTGAAAAATGCGTCGAGTATGGAATAACTCTGTAAGATCTTAAGTCGAAAGGCAGCTCTTCAATGTCTTGGGTGATTAATACTACTTTTTTTTGTAATGCATGTGCAATTCCTAGCTCGTAATATACATTTGCATTTGAGTCCGTTAAATCAGCAACAATTAATGAGCTTTGCATAATTCCTGTAATGATGTCCTCTAATATATTGCTCTGGCTCTTAATGTCATCTGCTCTTGAAACTTTGTATCCAGCATCAATTAATGCACCCTTAATTAAAAACTCATAAACTTCGTTTAAAGGTTCCGAAAACGGCATTAGTATAAATGCATTATTGTTGTTCATTTTATAATCCTTTAGAAAGTAAGTCTATGTAGCAAAAGGTGGTTCACGGAGAATGATATAGATCATTTAAAGTTGAGTTCCTTACTGGCTACTCTACCTTGCAAAGTCTGAAAGTCCAAGGGCTGTAATTCGAACAAACCGTTACTCACAAATTGGCGCTACTGCTTTAATCATCGCTTTTTGAAATAGTAAAATTGGCTGGTCGTCGGTGGATGTTAAACTTATCATATTGAGCGATGATGCCCTTAAGCGGTCCGAGCCGCTTTGACCCCCGCTTAAAAATTCCCGGTCGGTTCAGGGCGCTGCTAAAAGGCGGGCAATTTGCCGGGAGCAAATTGAGTGGAAGACGCGTCTGGGATGGTATTGCCCGGAATTTGCGACAATTTCATCAGGAATGAAATTGAACAGCTGTAGCTGGCCTGGAAGGCGAAGGGCAGGAAGTCCGAAGTAATGCGCGCAGCAAATTCAGATGCCATCGAGACAAGTTTTCCTGGAGAAAACTTGAACATCGGAGGTACGACGGTGGCCCAAAGGGTAGAGGGCATGGATAGCCCGTAATATCGCAGAAGATGCCCGAAGTGGACTTTTGATTGAAGGCAGGAAGCCGTAAATCAAAACTTTTTCACGACCGCCTTTTAGCAGTCTCCTGGACTGACGTAGTTGGGAATCCAGCGGCGCGTTTTGAAAGCCACATCCCTGTGGCTTTTCCTTCGGACCAGCATGACGCTGTCCAAAATCTTTCCCGAAGATTTTGTCTTTGGTCTCGTTTCTTCGCAGTAAAGACAATCTGGTCTGGAACCAGATTGAACAGCTTTAGCTGGCTTGCAAGGCAGCGGGGAGGAAGCCTGTTGTAAAAGTGACTGGTTTACAAGGACTACGTGTCGTATCCAATAGGAAAGTTGAGCTACCCCTGTCTTGCCACTCTGGTCATCACAGTGGATACTGAAACCCTGCTTGGCTAAATCGCAGAGCCTTGGATCCTCTCCTCAATGGCTGCCAGTTAAGCGTGGCAGAACTTCGGAGAAGAGGAGGCTATATCTTTTACAAAGGAGATAATGTTGAGAGACTTCAATTCTGGTGATATCCACGGAGATGTTACTATCATTGATAATTCCGAAAATAACGAATACAAGTTGCTGATCCACTGTAATAACGAAGAGCTTTTGCATGAGGAGTCTCATAGAAAGGAGCTGTTGAAAAACGAGCGGTCTCGAAAAAATGGGGTTATGTGGAAGTTTCTTGCTTTCTCAGCATTTTTATTGCTTGTGGCCGCTGGCTGGTTCTACATCCAAGGTACAATGAATGCTGTAACTTTTCTTATAGGCGCAGCAGGTGTAATGTCCAGCATGGCTACATTACAACAAGCAGAAAGACAAACACCATTCGAGAAAAGACAAATTGCCACACTTAATGAAATTCATGCGCTGCTTCGAGAAAGAGGGGTTCGATGAATCAAAGGGCCGTAGTGGTTGAAACATCCACCTCCTAAGCGGCCCGAGCCGCTTTAACCCCCGCTAAAAAATTCCCGGTCGGTTCAGGGCACTGCTAAAAGGTGGGCAATTTGCCGGGAGCAAATTGAGTGGAAGACGCGTCTGGAACGTCGTTTTCACGACCACCTTTTAGCAGCGCCCTGGACTGACGTAGTTGGGAATCCAGCGGGCGTGTTTCTTTTGGTTACTTTTCTTTGCACGAGCAAAGAAAAGTGACTGGCGCGCAATGGATAATGGTATGGACCCACTCCACCTCCTAATCGGCTTCATAGTGAGCCAAAATGGAGATTCGACAAACCATTTAACGGAAGTGGAGTGGATCAACATGAAGACTACAACCATTGGCCTAGATATA
>NZ_JAFKCS010000050.1 GCF_017255015.1 Bowmanella yangjiangensis
CTGAGTTCCAGGTCGTGAACGCCCTTGAAGATCTTCGAGAAGGTCTTGCCCTGCTCGAAGTTGCGCCGACCATCGTCGCCGCTGCGGTAGACGATCAGTTCCGGCTTGGGGTTGCGCAGCGCCCAAGCCGCGCCGACCGAGAGGTTCGAGTCGAACTGGCCTTCGATTTCGCCGAGCTGGAAGGTCAGCGCCGATGCTGGCAAGGAGGCGAAACTGGCAAGACTGGCGGCAACGGCAAGGCGTGCCTGCCGCCAGGGCAGATGAAGGGCGTTCATGGGGTGGGTACCTCTTGTTCTTGTAGGTTGCAACAGACGGTTCTTCCGCGGCTCGCAGCTCGAGTCGAGCTCGGCCGGTCGATCCGCAAACCGTGACGCCCCGACGACTTCGCTCGGTTGACGAGCGTCGCCATCACTGTCGTAGGCAGGGGTCCATGGAAATCGATGGCGTCTGGACGCAGCTCCTAACGAGCCTGGGCCACAACGACGCATGTCGGGTTTTCGGTGAGTAGGTGCGTGCTCCTGACAGGTTCTTGCCGGTTTGCCCAACTGGGCGATACACGGATAATGAAAGCCTGTAGAGCTCACTCAGTGGCAGGCGCGAAATGGACAGAATTCCCTTAAGAGTGGCCAATCTGCAGCGCTATCACCGCGGCGCACTGGGAGAGGTACTGGAACGCTACCTGCGTGGCACTCAGCGCTGCCGCGAGGGCGACTACAGCATGTTCACCCTGGAGCAACTGCTGGCCGAAGCGCAGCGTCATGACCCTGCCATCGGCCTGAACCTGTTCGCCCACTTCAGCGCACAGGATCGCCACATGCTGGCGCATGCCTGCAAGTACTGCGCGAACGTCGACGAAGCGCTGCGTTTCTGGGCCCGTTATGCGCGGCTGGCATCGGACATGGACAATGTGCGCTATGTCGAGGAGCAGTCCGGCGCCGCGCTGGAGGTGTGGGTAGAGGCACCGGAAACGCTGGCGCGCTTCACCGTCGAGCACTACTTCACCATGTGCATCACGCTGGCCAACGAGACCAACTCAGGCCAGCTGCGCCCCATACGGATCGATTTCGCTCATGCTCGCCCGAGCTACCACGAGCACTATGGACGTATCTTCGGTGAATCCGTGCGCTTCGGCTGTCCAAGCAACCTGCTGGTCTACGCGAGTGAAGACCTGAAGGTACCGCTACAGACTCGTCATGCCGGAATGTTCGAGGTGATCTGCCAGGAGCTGGACCGCTGCCTGGCGCGCCAACACCAGCTCAGCGGCTGGGCAGGCAAAGCAGCCCAGAGCATGCGCCGCACACTGAGTGAGGGGCGCGTGCCCGGACTGGAGGAACAAGCCAGTGCCTTGCACCTGAGCTCGCGGACGTTGCGCCGGCGCCTGGAACAGCAGGGGCTGAGCTTCCGCCAGTTGCTCGACCTAGTACGCCTGGAGCTGGAACAGCAACTGCAGTTGCAGGGCGTGGCGCCTGCGGAGATTGCCACCCGCCTGGGCTACAGCGATCTCGATGCCTACCAGCATGCGCGGCGGCGTTGGCGAGGGGATGAGCCCCAGACCTGACACCAGCAACGCTCTAGGGTGTCGCCCCCCGCCCTGCATTACCGATCACCGCGAGGTCGTGCGGACGCAGATGCAACTTGGCGTCGTTGCTCATCATCTGAAAGGCCCAATCGACAAAGGTCCGGACCCTGGCCGACAGAAAGCGACTGGCCGGATAGACGATGTGCACCGGCTGCGGCCGCAGGTGCCACTGAGGCAATACCGGAACCAGGCGGCCCTGCCTCACCAGATGCTCCACGGCAAACGGAGAGGCAGGCGTGATACCAGCGCCCATCGTGGCGGCGGCAACTGCGGACTCCGGGTCATCCAGCAGCAGCCTCGGCGTGCGCTTCAGATCGTACGCGGCTGCACCCGAGCGCAGGAACCAGGGCCTGGGCGTATTGGTTCTCGGGTCGAACCAGCCCACCAGGTCGGCCCGCTCGAGCACCTCTGGCTCTGCAGTGGGCCCGAAATCCTGCATGTAGCCCGGACTGGCATAAAGGCCGGCATGCACATCCATCACGTGGAGCGCACTGAGCGAAGAGTCATCGACAGGACCTCCGCGGATGGCACAATCGATTCCGTCTTCGAGCAGGTTTCTCACCTGATGGTGGGCACCGAGCAATACCTGTATCTGCGGGTAGCGATCGCGAAACTCGATCAGCTTCGGAGACAGTATCCATCGGCTGAACGCCGTCTGCGTCTCCACTCGCAAGCGCCCCTTGGGCGAACTCGTCACGCCCATGACGCGCGCCTCGAGCTCCTCGATGCTGTCCAGCACCTGCCGGCACTGTTCGGCATACGCCAGGCCATCGGCAGTCAGGCTGATGGCCCGGGTGGTACGGTTCAGCAAGCGCACACCCAGCGCTTTCTCCAGATCGGCGACCCGCTGGGACACCCGGGCCTTGGGTATGCCGAGTAAATCGGCAGCCCGGCTGAACGATCCGTGCTCGACCACACAGCTGAAGGTCCTCATCGCACTCAACTTGTCCATATGAGTCACCTTGAACGACAACGATAGACAGGCAAGGGACGCCGCCTCACCCAGGGCGCCGGTCCGGCGCCAATTGGGCGCGTGCCTGGGGAGACCGGGGAAATGCCCCGTCCGGACACATCACTTCAACGGCCCAATCGACGAAGGCCCGAACCCGAGCCGAAAGATGGCGGCTGGTCGGGTAGACGATATGCACCGGCTGCGCCTTGAAATGCCATGCCGGTAGCACGGGGACCAACTGCCCCTGGCTGATATAGCCGTCCACGGCAAAGCGCGGAGCGAGGGTTATCCCGCCCCCCACCAGCGCCGCAGAAACCGCAGACTCTGGGTCGTCGAACACCAACCTGGGCGACTTCTTCAGGTCGTATTCGGCATCCTCCGAGTGCAAGCACCAGGGTTTTGCAGCATTCGACTCGGAGTTGAACCAGCCGAGCAAGTCGGCTTGCTCCAGCCCCCCCGGGGAATCCAGCACACCGAAGCGCTCCAGGTATCTCGGGCTTGCATACAGCTGGAACGACACATTCATGAGGTGGCGGGCGATGAGTGAGGAGTCGCTGAGGTGCCCCCCTCGTATGGCACAGTCGATGCCGTTTTCCAGCAGATGCCGAGTCCGATCATAGCCCCCCAGATGCAGCTGGATCATGGGATAGCGGCGACGAAACTCGGCTAGCCGGGGAGCGATAATCCAGCGGCAGATCGAGGTCTGGGCATCCACCCGCAGGTAGCCTTTCGGAACATTGACCGCACCGCTCATGCTCGCTTCGAGTTCATCGACATCGTCCAGGATCTGCCGACATCGCTCCACGTAGGCCGCACCGTCGACGGTCAGCTTCATGACCCGCGTGCTTCGCTGCAGAAGCCTTACTCCCAGCTCGCTCTCCAGGTCGGATACGAGTTGTGAAATCCGCGTACTGGGAACACCGAGGGAGTTGGCGGCCTGACTGAACGAGCCCAGGTCCACCACCCGGCAGAGGATGCGCATCGCGCCAAACTTATCCATAGGAGCCACTCCACGCGCTCAAGGGTCAGGGTTAGGCGGCCTTGCCTACAGTGGGGTGATACTTCCTCAGGTCAAGCGTAGTCCAGGTGCAAAGTGGGGATGACACGCGGAGCAAGGGGTGTCGGGTACGGCCGCAATACGCGGCAGCAGGATGGTTTCCAGGGCGACACCGTTTCATCTCGGGATAAGGCGCGGTGCTGCCGCAGGAATACCTCAAGGCTGTTGCTCGACACTCGGCGCCAGCAAACCATCGATCGCCGGTTCGAAGTAGGCCACCTGCAACGGATAGGCCTGCCCCATCAGCTCACCCTGGCCGTACCAGATCACGCCATTCTGGCGCAGGGTCATGCCGTCACGGCCGTACTCGAACAGACTGCCCACCGAGCTGCTGAAGGCGAAGCGATCAGTGTCCATCTGCAGCAGCTTGTACGTGGAGCCCGCCGGTGGCAGCTGCGCCTCGATGCACTCGAGATAGACCGACGCGAGCCTCTCGAACAACTGCGTTGCCTGCTCGCGGTACTCGTTGACCGTAAGGCCGGGACGACGCTGCAACTCGGCAGCGATCAGCACAAACACATCGGCGTTGGCGCGTGCCGCCGCCAGCTTGAGCGGCAGAACGTTGGCAAGACGGGCGCTGTCGACCTGCAGGACGGGCTGGCTACCCTGTTCGGGCGCCTTGCTCTGTGTCTCAGCCTGAGGGACAGCCACCGTCAACTCGGACACGTCCACCGGCGACAGCACCGTGGTCGCCAGGTATGCGGCACAGGCAGAAGCCTGCGCAGAGCGGTCAGAATTGACCAGCAACGACAGGTCGTGACCGTGCTTGGGAACATGGGCCACATCGACATGCTGTTGAGCGAGAAATGCGTTGACCTGCTCCTGCTTGGCCTGTCCACGCGCCAATCCACATACCTGCATCATCACGGCATGGTTGCGTTGCCCGGCGAAGGTCGGCGACAACGAAAACACGGCATCCTGAATGATCGGCAGCGCCGGAATGTTCACCCAGTTGCGCGGAACGGATGCTGTGGCGGGTTGCTCGCTCCGGCAGCCAGCGAGACTGCTCAGCATCAGCAGAAGGGTGATGCCGATGGGGCGCAGCAGCGGGGTTTTCCCGCTCGGAACGGTCATGTTCAGCATAGGTGCCTCTGGTTCTCGAATGTTGGAAAGTCCGGCTACAGCGGATCTGCGCGAAGGAAAGAAAGGTCACCACTGGTAGCCGACACCGACCGACAGCCCCAGCTCGCCCTGGCTGTTGGTGTTGCCCTGCAGCTTGGTCACCCAACTGCCACTGTCGGAAATGCGCGACACACCGATGGCCAGGGCGGACTGGCCGCGATAGCTGCTCAGCCCCGCCGCAGTCATGCTGGCGCCCGGGACGTAGGGCTGCGGCAGGCTGGCCATTGCCATGGCACCGGCAATCCCGGCGCTGAGGATGTCGTCCTGCTTGCGCAGGTCGCTCTTCAGTTCGGCAAAACGCTGGTCGGTATAGCTGTTGGCGTTGCTGGTGATGCCGTTGATGCTGCTGTTCAGCTGAGCGAGGTTGACCGCATCCGTGTCCCGAGTGCCGGCCGCGACGTTGGTGATCTGGCGCTCCGCGCCAGCGCTGCCGACCGAGACACTGTTGTCACGATCCGCTACCGAGTTGCTCCCCAGGGCCACGGAATTGTCCCGGATGGCGCTGGCGCTGGTGCCAATGGCGACGCTGTTGCCAGCCGACGCCACGGCTCCCGAGCCACCGGCGACCGAGTTCAGCCCCTCGGCCTTGGGCGCGACCGGAGCATTGCTCTGATTGACCCGAAACATGCCGGCATCACCGCGCTCGACCTGGGTGACACGCGCATCGATGATCTGCACCTCGTTCGTTACCTGGCTCACATCGCCGGTGACGGCGGCGATCTTCTGGTCGACGCCCTTGAGCTGGGCGACGTTCACCGCATCGCTGTCCTCGGAGCCGGCAGCCACCCCGGTGATCTGGCGATTCCCTGCGGCAGTGCCGACACCGACTTCACCCACGGAAGTCTGCGTTTCGCTCAGCGCGAAGGCGGCGTAGTTCGCCTGTGCCCCGCGATCAGCCACCGAGCCTGCCCCCAGCGCCACCGAATTGGCCTGGCTGGCACTGGCATTGGCGCCAATGGCCACGCTGCTGTCGCCAGTCGCCTGGGCAGCGCTGCCCACGGCCGTCGCACCCTGGCCCGACGCCTCGGCCTCGTTCCCCATTGCCACGGCACTGGAACCGCTGGCCCGGGCATCGGGCCCCACAGCGACCGAGTCCGTACCACTCGCCACCGCGTCGGCCTTGTTCGAGCTGGCGCGAAAGTACTTGATGCCGCCGCCATTGTTGAGCGTGGCCAGGGATCCCTCGAGCGTGCTGACCCGACCATCGATCAGGGTGATCTGCTGGTTGGTCTCGTTGAGCTGGGACAGGTTGACCGCATCGCTGTCATTCACACCGCGAGCGACGTTGGTGAGCGTGGTGCCACCGCTTCCGGTGAGGCTGTCGTAGACGCTGCCCGCCAGGGTGATGGTGTTGTAATCGATGGTTCCGCCACCGTTGAGGTCGTACTTCACCGAACCACCGCTGGCAGCGTTCAGTTGAGCGACGGTGGCGGCATCGCTGCCATTCACGCCGGCCGCAAGATTCACGATGCGGGTGCCGGCAGCGTCGATGCCGCTGACGGTGAGACTCGGCCCTCCCACGATGCTCAGGCCATTGCTGTCGAGCAGGGCGTTCCCGGCGGACAGCGATGTCACCGCAAGGTCATCGCTCAGATCGAAGGTCACCTCCTCACGGCCGTTGCGGGTCGTATGAGCGATGACCAGGTTGCCATCGGCATTACCCAGGTTGACCTCACCACCTGGCGCCACGTTACTCGCGCCCCCTACTCCGGCACTCAGTCCCCACCCTGCATAGGCCGCCGTGCTGACGCTGCGCAACTGCGCCACGTTGACCGCATCACTGTCTT
Organism: Bowmanella yangjiangensis; assembly: GCF_017255015.1. GTDB lineage: Bacteria > Pseudomonadota > Gammaproteobacteria > Enterobacterales > Alteromonadaceae > Bowmanella > Bowmanella yangjiangensis. Next base: position 6,498 of record NZ_JAFKCS010000050.1, read on the forward strand.
CGGTGCCGGCAGCCACACCGGTGATCTGACGAAAGAGCCCGTTCCCGGCGTCGCCCACGGCCAGCGCCCCGGAGGTGCTTTCAGTCGCGGCGATGCGCGCATCCAGGCGGTCGATGGCATTGCTGGCCGGGTTGTAGCCCGCCATTCCCATGCCGGTATCCGCGATGGAGCCATTACCCAGGGCTATGCCTCCGGCCACTGTGACATCAG
>NZ_JAFKCS010000500.1 GCF_017255015.1 Bowmanella yangjiangensis
TCAGCTGACCCAGCAACGACCCCGCTGCTGTGCAGACGCCGTGGTGCGCTCGGCACAGGGCGGGTGCTTTCCCATGACCTGATGACACCCCGTCTGGACGGCGCGCCCGCATCGGGCAAAGATAGTTCGATCCCTCGCCAGCCCCGGAGCCAGACATGCGCCTCGCCATTCTCTTCCTTACCGGCCTGTTCACCCTTGCCGGCGCCCATGCCGCAGAAGTGGACCAGGCTGCCGCACTCGAAACGCTGCAAGACGAAGACAGCCTGCTGATTGACGTGCGCAGCGCCGAGGAATTCGCCGACGGCGCCCTGCCCGGCGCCATCAACCTCGAACATGACCGGATCGCGGAACGCATCGCCAGCGTGGCCCCCGACAAGGACCGCCCGCTGGTGCTGTACTGCCGCAGCGGGCGGCGCTCCTCATTCGCGCAGGACAAGCTGCAGGCACTGGGCTACAGCCGGGTGGTCAACGCAGGCGCCTATGACGACCTGCTGCCGCTCCTGGAGCGCGACGAATGAGGGGGCTGCTGGTCAGCCTGATGCTTCTTGGCTGTTCC
>NZ_JAFKCS010000501.1 GCF_017255015.1 Bowmanella yangjiangensis
GGCGCCTCGTCGCGCGCCGCAGCCGCGGCCTCGTCCCGGGCATTGGGGTAGGAGATGTGCAGGCTCAGGTAGGCCATCGATCTGGGGTTGCGCCAGTCGATCAGGTAGCGCCCCTCGGGGGTACGCTCATCCCCCTCGCGCTGCTTGTGCCCGGCATCGCCGGCCGCACCGAGGGCGATGCGGTACTCGCCCAGCACCTGGCCGTCACGCCACAGCTGCATGCGCCGCTGCGCCTTGTCCACGGTGATCAGGTCCGCCTGTTCGGCCGCGACCGGCGCGGGTTCCGGGCCGCCCGCCAGGCGCCCCATGATCTTGGTGTAACCCAGTGGCAGCGCCACCAGCAGTGCCATTCCCAGTAGCCATCCACGCTTCACCAGCGGCCTCCTGCCATTCCCTCGGTGTCTTCGCGCGCCACCTTAGCAGAAGGCAGGCGCAGCGCCGTGCGCGGCCTCGCAAATGCAGCGCAGCGTGACGGGGCTAGCCCGTCACCAGCGCGCGCAGGCGCTCGCCGTCGATGGCCCGGCAGATGCCCTCGGGCTTCTGCATCGGGGCGTCC
>NZ_JAFKCS010000502.1 GCF_017255015.1 Bowmanella yangjiangensis
GGCCTTGCATGACCGCACCACTGGCGGCTGCGTTGCTGTTCATCGGGCAGAGCGGCGATCTGCTGCAGGGCGGCCTGGTGCTGTTCGCCCTCGGCCTGGGTATCGGTACGCCGCTGGTGTTGCTGGTGACGCTCGGCCAGCGTTTCCTGCCCCGTCCCGGGCCGTGGATGGAGCGGGTCAAGGCGGTGTTCGGGTTTCTTTTTCTGGGCACCGCGTTGTACCTGCTGCAACCGCTGCTGGGCGAATCCACCTGGCTGGCGCTGAGTGGTGCCTGGCTGGTGCTGGCGGCCAGCAGCCTGTTGCACCTGGCAGGGCAGCTGCAGCGGCAGCGTGCGCTGGCCCACGCCGGCGCCGCGCTGCTGGGCCTGTGGGGCGTGGCGATGGTGCTCGGGGCGGCGGGCGGTGGGCATGACCCGATGCGGCCGCTTGGGGTGTTCAGCGCCGTGGCGGCGCCACAGGCCGAGGCGCGCAGCACGGGTTTCGTCGACGTGCGCGAGCCCGAGCATCTGCAGCGCGAACTGGAGGTGGCGAAGGCCAGTGGGCAGTGGGTGCTG
>NZ_JAFKCS010000503.1 GCF_017255015.1 Bowmanella yangjiangensis
CAGGGTAAGACCCCGAGGCATCTGCGACAAGTGCTGGGTCAGCGAGGAGAAGTGTTCCGTGCCCGGGTAGTGGCGACTTGATCTGTGCCTGCTGTGGATAACTCCATCCCCTACGTCACCCGCAAGCCGCCAGACAAGGTAGCCCGGATGAAATCCGGGAGTGCAGGCTCAGGCAAACGGAGACCGTTTCAGGAGCCGCCATGCCCCGTAGGGTGGGTTAGCGGCGCAGGACACCGGTCCTGCAGCCGCGTAGAAAAGCAGTGCGCCGCGTAACCCACCGAACGATGCCCGGCCTGACAACGATGGTGGGTTACGCCGCCCCACATCAGCAATCCGCCTAAGCGCTGCGCCAGGCGGCTAACCCACCCTACGGAAACTGAGTCACCCGCAGGCCGCCAAACAAGGTAGCCCGGATGAAATCCGGGAGTGCAAGCTCAGGCAAACGGACATCGTTTCAGGAGCCGCCATGCCCCGTAGGGTGGGTTAGCGGCGCAGGACACCGGTCCTGCAGCCGCGTAGAAAGACAGCGCGCCGCGTAACCCACCGAACGATG
>NZ_JAFKCS010000504.1 GCF_017255015.1 Bowmanella yangjiangensis
CGCAGAACATGGCAGGCGGTGGCGCAGCGCATTGAGCCCCACCCGCCGTAGGGTGGATGCCGCTTGTTACATCTACCAGGCACGGTGGATCGATAAAGCGCGATCCACCCTACGCCAACACCTCCCCCGTAGGAGCGGCTTCAGCCGCGAATCCAGCCGTAGGGTGGATGCCGCCTTTTGCATCCACCGGGGACGGTGGATCGATGAAGAGTAATCCACCCACGCCGACACCTCACCCGCAGGAGCGGCTTCAGCCGCGAACCCAGCCGTAAGGTGGATGCCGCCTTTTGCATCCACCGGGGACAGTGGATCGATGAAGGGTAATCCACCCACGCCGACACCTCACCCGCAGGAGCGGCTTCAGCCGCGAATCCAGCCGTAGGGTGGACGCTGCTCCATCCGTCCGCCACCTGCGCACGCAACGGTGGATGAGAAGAGCGTCATCCACCCTGCGCGACACGCAGAGGCGTAGCCCGGATGCAATCCGGGGGGCAACCGCCCGAGATCAGACCTGCAACAGCCGATCCCGCAACTTCTGAATCTCGTCACGCAG
>NZ_JAFKCS010000505.1 GCF_017255015.1 Bowmanella yangjiangensis
TGGCTCTACGTCGCCCTGGCCGTGGCCAACAATGGCTTGTCACGCGTGGACATGCAGAACGGTGTTCTCGACCTGCTGCTGTTGATCGGCTGCGTGGCGGTCCCCGCCCTTCCCCTGGCGCAGATCCAGCAGCACGCCAACCAGGCCAGCGGCGATGACACCGGGAAGAGCAACGCCCGAATCAGCGGCTACAACCTGCTGTTCATCATCCCCGGAGCTCTGCTCTGGATGCTCGTACTGGTTGGCGTTTTTCTCTGAACTCGAACCGTTGCAGGTCGGGCAGCGTCACGCTCGCACCGAGCCCGCCCCTGGGTGGACAGGCTGCGCGCTATCCACCCTACGCCCTGATCTCGCTGACCAGCAGCTTGCAAGCGGCGCAGCCGAAGAACGCGGCAAACACCCCCTCGAACAGGGCCCTGGCCTTCATGTAAAGGCGCCAGTCTCCTGAGCGAGGGTAGATGCCGGACATGCAACCCAGACTGCCAGCAAGTCGCAGTCGCGGCCAAGGCCCGTCCCACGGATTCGTGACAGATCATCGTGGCGCCTGCCGAG
>NZ_JAFKCS010000506.1 GCF_017255015.1 Bowmanella yangjiangensis
TGGCCGCGTTCAGCGCCAGCAGGTTGGTCTGCTCAGCAATCTGCTGAATGGTCGAGAGGATGTTGTTGATATTGACCGTTTCCTTCTCCAGCTCCTGAATCACCTTGCTGGAACTCTGGATGCTGCTGCCGAGCTTGTTGACCCCCGACGTGCTGCGCGCGATGACCTCCTTGCCATTGCGCGTGGCCGCCAACCCCTGCTCCGAGACGTCGGCGGTCTGCACACAGGTTTTCGCCACTTCATTGGCGGCCGAGGACATCTCGGTGACGGCCGTGACGATCTGCTCCACCGAACTCAACTGGCTCTGCAGCGTGGCGGACATCGCGGTAGTGCGCTTGCTGGTCTCACTGGAGACGCCGTCCATTCTGACGGCATTGTCCTTGATCACCCGGATCATGCCCTGGATAGACTCGATGAACTGATTGAACCAGCTGGCCAGTTCGCCGGTTTCGTCCGAGCTGAGGCGCGCCAGGCGGCGAGTCAGGTCTCCTTCCCCCTGCGCGATGACGCGCAGTCCACCTGTCACCAGGTTGATCGGATTGGCGATCCGCT
>NZ_JAFKCS010000507.1 GCF_017255015.1 Bowmanella yangjiangensis
GGGGTGTTCGGCGGGGAGGGGTTGGGAGTAGGCGACGGCTTTCATGAGGGGCCTCTCGGTGGTTCAGGCAAGACGCTGCAGGGGCAGCAGCTCGATGCTGGCGAGCCGTGCAGCGAAGGTCTGGGTGAAATGCTGGAAGTGCGGCGCATTGCGGTGCAGCTCGAGGGCGGCGTCATCGCGCCATTGTTCGAGCATCACGAACTGCTGCGGGTTGGCCGGGTTTGCGTGCAGTTCATAGCGCTGGCAGCCGGCTTCGGCGTTGCTGGCGACGGCCAGCGCCTGCAGGCCGGCGGCTACGGCCTCGGCGTGGCCCGGCAGGCTGTTGATCGTGGCGATGAGGGTGACTGGGGTGGGCATCGGGGCGCTCCGTTGGCGGTACAGGTGCATGCTCGTTTATTGGTGTGGCGAGAAAAAGAAGCTGCTAGTAGAGTCTCTTTCATTATTTTTTTGAAAGTTGGGCTGCCATGCTGCGTCTCGATGATCTGCACCTGTTCGTTCGCACTGCCGAGACCGGCAGCCTGTCCGCCGCCGCCCGTGTGCTGGACGTATCG
>NZ_JAFKCS010000508.1 GCF_017255015.1 Bowmanella yangjiangensis
ATCTGCTCGACCCGGAGAAACTCACCGCAGGCGGTCTGTAAATCCACTGGCGAGCAGCCGGGAGGTAACCATGGAGCACTGGAAACATATCATCGAAGCGGGAAACCGCTGCTTTCGGGACGGCGATTGGGTGCAGGCCCGTGAACTCTATCTGCAAGCCCTGGCCGAGGCTCAGGTGCTGTTCGGGCGCTGGCACGAGCACAACATGGCGGTGGCCGCGTTCGTGATCTCGCACCACAACCTGGCCGATCTGCATCTGACGCTGGGCCAGCCGGAGGAGGCGGCGGAGAACCTCTGCGCGAGCCATGAGCGTCTGTTGCAGACCCTGGGCGACGCGCAGCAGCCCCAGGCGCTGCGGGATATCGCCATGCATCACAGCCGGCGTACCTACATCGAACTGCTGCAGTTCATCGCCGAGCACGGCGCATTCCCGCGTACCGACCGCCTGCTGGGGGCGCCGAGCAGGCGCCAGCAGCACCTGGCCTGCAATGGCCGTCACTGTCACTGAAGGATGACGTCAATGCCTTATCAGCTTCCGCCGCTCGACT
>NZ_JAFKCS010000509.1 GCF_017255015.1 Bowmanella yangjiangensis
CCGGGATCGGCCTCTCGCTGTGCAAGGAGTACGCCGCCCTGATGAACGGCGAGATGGGCCTGGAAAGCCAGCCCGAGCAGGGCAGCCGCTTCTGGATCAGCCTGCCCCGCTACAGGGAATCCGAACGCACCGCCACGGAGCAGCCGCACAAGGCCAGAGCCCGCGTCTATCACGGCGACCTGGATGAGCGTAACCGCGAACTCGTCAGCCTGGCGCTGTCGGACTCCGACCTGCTGCAGTTCGACGATGGCCGCGAACTGCTGACAGCATTGCGCGCCCAGCGCCCGGATGTGCTGCTGTTGAGCGTGGACATGCACGGCCTGGACGGGCGCGAACTGTTGCGCACGCTGCACCAGAGCCCCGAGCTGGCAGACCTGCCAGTCGTGCTGCTGAGCCGTGAAGACCAGCTCGAGGAGCTGGTGGGGCTCGGCGTCAGTGCCCTGCTCGCCGTACCCATCGACCCCAACGAGCTTTACCAGCTGGTCCGAGACCTGACTGGCCAGGAGGCACCGCATGCTCTCTAAGGACTTCCAGCAATCACGGGTGGT
>NZ_JAFKCS010000051.1 GCF_017255015.1 Bowmanella yangjiangensis
CGGAGGTTCCCGCGCCGGACGAGGTCTGCACGATGATGTTGGCGCCCTCGCTGAGCGAGGCATTGAGCGTGGCGGAGCTGAGCGTCGAGCTGCCGCCAGCGTTCGGAGTGAATGGGCTTTCGCTGGAAGTGCCAGAGCTGGCGGCGCTGGTGATGTTGATGTTGTAAGGGTCGAGCAGCCAGGTGCCACCTTCGCCGGAGGCGGCGCTGAGGTCGACGCGGCCACTGACGTCCAGGGCATGGGCGGAGGTTTCCACCAGGCCGCCCTTGCCGGTCTCACCACCGCCGATGACGCTGATGTTGCCGTGGAACTGAGTACTCTCGGTCGCCCAGAGGATGACCTTGCCGCCATCGCCGCTGCTCAGTGCATCGGCATCGATACGCGCGTCCTTGCCCATATGGGTGGCACTGGCGTGCTGCAACGAACCAGAGCCCTGGTAGTCACCACCGAGCAATACGCTGCCACCGCCGATGTCGCCAGATGCATCGATGCGCGCAGCGTCGAACAGGCCGACGTATTCGCCGGTCATGGTCACTTCGCCGCCGCGTTCACCAGCGTTGCGCCCGGACACGTCGATCAGGCCGCTGCTTGCCACCACGCCGCTGTCACCGCCGTCGAGCAGGATGCGACCATTGCGTTGCTGCAGGCTGCTGGCCTCGATCACGCCTTCGTTGTTGACCACCGTGCTGAGCATGGCGTCACTGGTGCGTGCGCTCATGATCACGGTGCCACCACTGGCCTGGAGCAGGCCCTGGTTGAGCACGCTGGCATCGATGGCGGCTTCGTCGACCTGCAGGTTGATCAGGCCGTCGCCATCGTAGTCGAGCGTGATCTTCTCGCCGCCGCCGAGGACCACCGAGCCCATCTTCGCGATCACGCTACCTTCATTGCGTACCTGGGCACCGAGCAGGGCGACGGTACCGCCGTCCGCCGCGCGGATGGTGCCCTGATTGATCACCGCACCAGCTGTTCCCTTGCCGTCGAACTGCAGGCGTCCATCCAGGAAATCGTTGTCGGTGATATCCCCGGCACTGGCCACCAGACCGCCGACGTTGACTGCCGCACTGCTGCCGAACAGCACGCCGCTGGGGTTGATCAGGTAGACCTGACCATTGGCATTGAGCTGGCCGAATATCTGCGAGGCGTCGCTGGACAATACGCGGTTGAGTGCGACCGAGGAGGCGCCAGGCTGGTGAAAATTCACCGTCGCATCACGGCCGATATTGAAGGTGTCCCAGGTGGCGATCAGCTTCTGGCTGTTCTGGGTGACATCCAGCACATTGCCGGACTGATCGATGCGGCCACTGCCGGCGGTGATCTGGCCGTTGCTGGGTAGCGCATTGTTGTCCAGCGCCATGGCCTGCACGGGCAGCAGGCCGTGCATCACGCAGAGCACGGCATAGCTCAGTGGCTTGAGGGAGGGCAGTTGCGGACGACGGCCGCGACGGGTGTTGTGGTTGTTCACGGTCATCTCCTCAGAACGAATAGTTGAAGCCGGTGCCGATGGCGTTGATGGTGGTGCCGACCCCTGGCGAATAGCCGCTGGCCGCGTAGGCGCCGGCCACGGCGAAGTTGTAGTTGGCCAGCGAGGCGTTCTTCAGCAGGACGTAGTGGGCGAACACTTCGGTGTTGCGGGTGAAGCGATAGCCGACGCCCAGGGCATACTGGCGCGCGCCCATGCCACTGGTGTCGCAGTCGATAGCGCTGGCCGAGATCATCGAGCAGTCGCCAGGCAGGGCCCGTGCGTAGCTGGCGCGCAGGCGCCATGCGCCGATGCTGTGGCTGATGCCGAGCATGTAGGCGCGGCGGCGGTATTCGGACAGGTCGCTGAAGCTGGTGCTGTTGTTGATCACATCGTCTTCCGAGTAGTACAGCTCATCGGCCACCAGCGACAGCTGGGTGCTGCCGAAGCGGTAGCCCAGGCCGAAGCGGAAACTGTAGTCGTTCGATGAGGTGCCCTCGGTGACATGGGTGTTGCTACCCACGCCGCGGGCATTGCGACCCAGGTTGGCGATACCGAAGTAGTTGACGTGACGTTCGGCGGCGGCGACTGCCGTGAAGCCCCCGTTCTTGTAGGTGACGCTGCCACCATAGATGTAGCCCCGATCGACGTCCTCGGCGGCCCTCATGCCGTTGTTGGAGTAGGCCAGCTTGACCTGCAGGCCACGCCACTCCGGCGACCACCAGGCGACCACGCCGGACTGGCGCCGGTTGAATGCAGCGTCGGAGTTGACGCTTTCGTCGGCCTGGGTGAGCGGGCCGGAGACATAGCTGGCCAGGCTGCTGTTGAAGCCGGGAGAGCCGATGATGTTGTAGTAGGCCGCGCTGGTCTTGCCGTTGAAGGGGTCCAGGCTGGTGGTGCTTTCCTTCAGCGGCATGTCCCAGACGCCATACAGCAGTGTGCCGAAACGGTCGTCGTCGAGTGCCACGCCGGAGTTGCGCAGTCGCGTGTTGGGCGAGATCGAGAGCGGCGCGCTGTCGTCGCCGCTGAGGGTGTAGTTAACCGAGATACCGTATTCCAGTTGCCACAGAAACCGGGTGTCATCGTTGATCGGGATGCCGGCATGGGCACCGATGTAGGAGACGTTGTCACGTGCGCGCCAGTAGCTGGACATGTTGCGGCCGTTGGGCGTGGCCAGTTTGCTCTGGTCGGCTGCAGCGGCGCGGGTGGAGTCGCGGCGGTCGATGTATTCCGGCACCAGGCCGAGTGATCCGTAGAGCACCAGTTCGGTGGTCTTGCTGCGGAAGTCCTCGCGGCTGCCGACGTCCTTGGCCAGGCCGGCAAAGGCCTGCGGTGTGCCGGTGATCGAAAGCCAGAAACGCTTGTTGTCGCGCTCGTCGCTGATCGGGTCGTCACCTGGCGAGAAGGCCAGGCTGGCGTTCATCACCAGGTCGCGGTGGTAGACGTTGAGGCCCACGCCGTAGCCGTAGCGGGTCAGGTGGTTCTCGCTGTCGTCCCAGGGGTTCTTGTTCACCCGTACCCGATCGCCGTCGGCGAACAGGGTGGCCTCGGCGATGGCACCATGGTAGCGCCCGAGGTACTTGCGCAGCTCCAGGCGACCGAGCAGGCCTTCATCACCCGCGGCTTCGCCGACCGGGTAGGCTCGCACACCGTTGGGGCCGCCGAGGCTGAACTTCTCCGACGCATCGAGGTTCTTGTCCGCCCACTGACCGCTGAGTGAGGCGAACAGCGAGTAGCCCGCGCCGAGATCCTGCAGGCGACTGAACGCCAGATTGGCCTTGCGATAGCGGCCGGCGGCATTGGCGGTCAGTTCGTCTAGGGCCGCATCGAGCGGGGTGTCCTTGTTCAGCTTGCCGATGCCGTAGGCCAGGCTCCAGCGGTTGCTGCCGGCCCAGTCGTCGCGCCAGTCGCCATAGAGCGTGGCGCTGCGAAACACGGCGGATTTCTTCACCGCGAAGGCACCGGCCTCGTCCTCGAAGTGACGGTGTTCTTCGGCCAGGTTGAGCGAGATGTTGGCGTCGCGGCTACGCAGCAGCGAGCTGTCGAGAAACACCGAGGACACGACAGCGGTACCACTGGCATCGGCGGTTTTCAGGCTCTTGCCGATGGCGTACTCCATTTCGGCGTAGTTGGCGCCCAGCGTGAGGCCACTGGCGCCCAGCGGCTGGCGGTAGCCAAGACCGCGAATCTCCATGCCTTCGAAGCTGTTCTGGCCATTGAAGAACAGGCTTTCGCCGAAACCGAAGGCATCGTTGAGACTGACGTTGCTGGTGACCCTGTTGGAGCCGGTGTAGTAGTTGCCGTGATTGTCGAAGCTGACGCGGCCCGTCCAGGCGGTCATCTCGCTGAGTTTGAGCACGATGTCTGAAGCGCCCGGCTCGCGTGACGGTTGCAGCACGGCACGCACGGAAACCCCGGCGATATCGGACAGGCGCAGCAGCACGCGCTCCAGATCGGCTTCTCGAATCACGCTGCCACTGGGAATGGCGTCGATGAAGCGCTGCTGCATGCCTGGGCGCAGACGCACGTTGGGTTCGGCCTCGGCGCGGACGCTGCCGACGCGGCCCTCCTGTACGCCGAGGGTGACCACGCCATCGATGATCTCCTGGGCTGGCAGATAGGCGCGGGCTACCAGGTAGCCACGACTGCGGTAAAGGTCGGTGACGTGTTGGGCGGCCTCGCGCAGGCCAGCGAGATTGAGGTCGCGGCCAACGTAGGGGGCGAGCGTCTGCAGCAGGCGCGATTCGCTGATCTCGCGATTGCCGGTGAGCCTGAAGGCATTCACGCGAAAGGCGGCAGAGGCCTGTTCGGCAGGATTGGCCGTGGCCTGGCTGCGGTCATCCTGTGCTTCGATGCGTACATTGCCGCGCGGTGCATCCTGCGCACGTTCGGCTGGGCGCAGGAGGTCACGGTTGTTGTCGAACAGTGTGCCGGCGGAGGGCAGGGGTTCAGCCTGAGCCTGGGCAGCGAGGATCGCCGCAGCCAGCAGGGTCAGGTTGCGCGGGTGCAGCACCCGACGTACCTGGGCGGAGGTAAGGGTCGAAGTCATGGCAAGCTCGTTGTTGTTTTTGTGAGTCGGGCAGACGAGTTGTCAGCGCTTGGGGAACAGCGTGTCGGCGACGATTTCCGTGGCCAGCAGGCGGGCTGCGTTGTGACCGATACCGGCGACCGTGATTTGTGGATGGTCGACCGGCACGCCCCATCTGCTGGAAAGGAAGGCTTCGTAGCGCAGGTAGTTGAGTTGGCGCTCGACACGGTGCGTGCCCTGCATGTTGGCGCCGCAGGTGCGATCCATGACGCGGTGCCAGGGGTCGTTGTCCTGCTCACCGACCATGAAGGTCACGTCGCGAGCGGCGTAACGACGGAACAGCTGCCTGGCGTCGAGGTTCTGCCGGGTCAGGTAGAACGGTGCGCGATCCAGGCCGTAGCGATAGCGGCTGAAGCTCGGGCACATCACGGTGCGCACCGGCTTGAACGAGCCGTCCTGCAGGCGGCTGTCTTCGATGTAGACGTAGGACGAAGGGCTTGAAACGACGTAGCGGACCTTGATGCCGCGACTGGCCAGGCGTTCGTCACCGTCACCGAGAATGCTGTAGCGCTGCATCAACTGGCCGCCGGCGGAGTGACCGATCAACAGGATCTCCTGCATTGCGGGAAACCGCTGGCGGTCGGCCAGATACAGCAGCAGGTCATCCAGCACGACGAAGGAATCGATACCGCGTCGGCCGTTGCTGGAGGCGGTACCGTGCATCCACTTGTCGCGTGCCCACAGTGGCATGTCGTTCCCCGCGCGGCTGTCTTCGGCAGTGAGGAAGTTCGGTGCCAGCAGCAGGGTGTCGCCAGCCTCCAGACCGGCCTTTTTCAGCAGGTTCAGGCCATAGCCGTAGTAGTCGTCGGCGTTACGGCGCACACCGTGAACCAGGACCACGGCACGGGAGACCGGGCTGGTTGCACCCAGATCGGCATTGGCGAAGGCGAGGAAGTTGTAGGGCGCGTTCTGCCCCAGACGCAGCACCTGCTGGCTGGCACCGGCGACGCCGACATGCAGGGCAGTCGCCAGCAGGGCAATGGCCAGTACGGCCTTTCTGCGGAGGTTCGGGCTCCGCTTGAGCAGAGAACCCAGGGGCCAGAAAGATTCGTACGGCATATTCCACCTCGGCAGAGAGCGCAGCGCACCGTCAGACGGTGGCGTACTGCTAAGTCGTACCTACTGGTTGGCAGTGCAGGTCGACCTGGTTGATTGGAGTTATGCCGAGGATGCTAACAGCGGTTTTTCACTAGATAAAATATCTTGAAAATAGCCATTCAATACTTTCTGGATATTGAATTGCGCGAGATTCCATAGCCTCTGGATACGCCAAAGGCATGGGGGAGCGTGCGCGTCGTGCTGATCAGCGCGCGTCGCTGGGGCGCTGATACCTCCTGGGCGAGATGGTCTCTGGTGAAATCATATGAATACTTTAAATGTCTCGGTTTGATATTTTTAATATATTTCATATCTCTTTCGTGTGCCGCTAGCATCCCTGGGGCGCTGCTTTTCCAGGCAGCCGAGCCCTCATCGATACCGAGCGGAACTGACAACCATGAGAACAAGAAAGACTCTGCTGCACCTTGCCATCGTCTATACGCTGTTTGCCTCATCCAGCGTCCTGGCGGCCAACACTGCCGAACTACCTTGCAGCACCACGGCCGAATGCGCCGAACAGGCCCGCAAGATCGGTGCGACGGTGGACAAGTCCACACTCAAGGGTGGCGCCTACGAAAGCCAGTTCTCCTGGTTGAACCGCATCAACAAAGCTTCGATCGTCATGCTGACCGAGGAGGGCATCGTTTCCGCGCCACAGGGCCGACGCATTGCCGGTGGCGTGCAGCACGTGATCGATCAGGCTGCTCAACCTGGCGGCAAGAGCCCCAGCGATGTGCTGCAGATCGAGCAGATCATGATCGACAAGATCGGCCCGGAAGCCTCGCTCATCCACTCCGGGCGCAGCCGCCAGGACATGTACGCCACCTATCGCCTGGCCGTGTTGCGTGCTCAGGTGATGGACTACAGCGATGCGCTCAACGCGTCGCGCGCGCGCCTGCTGAAGATTGCCGGCGATAACGTGGATACCCTGGTGCCTGCCTACACCAATGGTGTGCAAGCCATGCCGATCAGTTACGCGCACTATCTGCTGGCGTTCGAGGCGGCTTTTGAGCGCGATGCGCAACGTGTGCAT
>NZ_JAFKCS010000510.1 GCF_017255015.1 Bowmanella yangjiangensis
CGTTGCACAGCAGCAGGCGCTGGCTGTGCGGCGGAATCTGCGACCAGGGGTGCTGCTCGGGCAGGGCTGGCACGTCCTGGCAGGGCAGGTGGCGGCCGGTCTGTTCGAGCAGTGCGGCCAGGCCGTCCAGCCAGGCGTCCTCGAGGGCGCTGCACACCACGAAGACGGCTTCACCGTTGCCGCGCTCGGCGATGCGCTGGCGTAGCCAGTCACGGTGCATGGCATCGGCGCGGGGTTCCAGGTCGACCACCAGCAGCGGCCGTGGTGCATCCGCCACCGCCTGCCAGAAGGCCTCGGGGTCCTGCTCGCTGTCGTGCAGATGGGCCTCGCCGAGCAGGGCTTCGGCGCGCTGGCGCAGGCTCTGGGCCAGTGCGCCACGGGACAGGCCCGGCCCGCTGAACAGGACGCGGGCGTAAGCGATTCGAGTCATGGCCGTCTCCGGGAAAAGGGTGGGGCAGTCTAGCGGCTCGGCGCGCTGCGCGCAGGCCCAATGCCCGAGGTGCCTTGACTCGAGGCGGCGGCGATGGTCATATCCGCCCCGCTTCAGG
>NZ_JAFKCS010000511.1 GCF_017255015.1 Bowmanella yangjiangensis
TGGCAGCGATGTGACGGAGCGGAGAAGGAAAGATGACAATGACCGCGCTCGGGCAACGCTCTCAAGCGTGATGCCTGACGGTCACGGGGCTTGGCGCAGGTCAGACGCCTACGACGGGCTCCGGGATGAAGCCTTCGTCCCGTAGTGCCTTGACGACGCCACGGATCAGGTAGTTGTTGGAGAAACCGATCGTGTACTGCCTGGAACCCTCGGCGACCGGGCGAAGCATGCCCTGGTCGACCAGCTTCTTCAGCTGGTAGGTCCGCTGATTGGCGGTCAACCCAGGCAGCGCAGGCGCAAGGTCCGCAGACTTCACCACACCTTTCCTGATGGCGAGCTTGAGCACGCCCTCCTCGGTCGCCGTGATCAGGCTGCGATTACGTGCGATATCCACGGCGGGATTGAGGATATGCCGGGTCAGGTACTCGAAATCCGTCAGGCGATCCACCTTGTCCAGCTCGTCGCGCACACCCTCCAGAACATAGATACACCAGTTTTCCAGACCCTCCGCTGTACCACTGTCCGCGCCGGAAAGCATGGCGTAGTA
>NZ_JAFKCS010000512.1 GCF_017255015.1 Bowmanella yangjiangensis
GCCAGTTGTTTTACCGGCCGAAGGCGACCCGCATGCCGTCTGGGCTGCCCGCCAGCAGGCGCTGGCGACGAGTCCGGCACTGGACGCCGAAATGCCGTACTGGCTGGCGCAACTGGCCGATGCCCCGGCGATTCCCCAGGCCGATGGCCACGCGGCGGCCACCTGGCGCGAGGCACGGCAGCGCCACATTGCTCTGGACCGCGATGCCACCTCCGAACTTCTTGGTCCGGTCCTGGCCGCTCAGCGCCTGCGCATCAATGACGTCCTGCTGACGGCTGTCGGTCGCGCCTTGTGCAACTGGACGGGGAGCGAGGAGACCTTGCTGGAAGTGGAGGGCCATGGCCGTGACGCCTTCGATGACGGCGAACCTCTGGAGCTGTCGCGCACCGTTGGCTGGTTCACCTGCCTTTACCCGCTGCGCCTGCGCCCGACCGGCGAACCGGGTGAGGCACTGCGTGCGGTTAAGGAAAGCATCCGTGGTGTGCCTCGAGCCGGCATCGGCTATGGCGTGCTGCGCCACCTGAGCAAGCATGGTCTGGAGCTGAG
>NZ_JAFKCS010000513.1 GCF_017255015.1 Bowmanella yangjiangensis
TCCGTGCTGGAGCTTTTCGATGGCGTGATGGAGGTTCGTGCCAGTGCGGGCGACAACTTCCTCGGAGGCGAGGATTTCGACGACGCGATAGTGGCCCATGTCGTCGCTGCATTGACCGCTCAGGGGCTGCCCGATCCGCAGCGACCTGCCATTCGCCATCGTCTGCGGCGCGAGGCCCAGCGTGTCAGACATGCGCTTGGGCAGCAGAGTGAGGCCAGGTTCCAGCTGAGCGAGGACGGGCGTGAATGGACTGTGGCCCTGACGCAGGAGCGTCTGCTGGAAATCTGTGAGCCGTTGCTCGAGCGGTTGCGTGCGCCAATCGAGAGGGCCTTGCGCGATGCGCGTATCAAAGTGGCGGATCTTGACGAGGTGCTGCTGGTGGGGGGCACGACGCGTATGCCACTGGTGCGCAAGTTGGTGGCGAGTCTGTTTGGGCGCTTTCCCGCGATGCACCTCAACCCGGATGAAGTGATCGCTCAGGGTGCCGCAGTTCAGGCGGCGCTCAAGGCTCGTGATGCGACGTTGGAGGAAGTGGTGCTCACCGAT
>NZ_JAFKCS010000514.1 GCF_017255015.1 Bowmanella yangjiangensis
GGTCGACCTCACCCGGGCACTGCTGGACGCCTTCCGGCAGATCAGCGACTCGCACTGACTCTCGTTGCCACCTTGCCGCCCAGCGGCAAGGTCTTGCCTCCCATTGCCGCCGTTGAAAACGAACAAGCCCTGTGTTTTCAGAGGCTTGCGTCATTCTTTCATGTTGGCACGCGCCTTGATTCCAAGCCCCTGGCAACTGCAACTCAGTCAAGGAGCGAGGCATGAGTATCATTGGAGGCGTAGGCAACTACAGCGGCGTGTCGCTGAGCGGTTTCCGCGGCAAGCAGAACGAGCAGCAAGATGAACAAGCGCTCGTGACACGCGAGGTCGGGAAAACCGTGCGCACGGCGAATGCCGAGTCGGAGCGCGAATTCCAGGCCAGACAAGCCACGGAAGAGGGGTTTGCCCGCCTGCGGGTAGCCCTGCAGAACGGCGCCGATGAGCAGACCGAAACCAGCGTCGGCTCGGGACAGGTGGAGAAGAAGGAGGAAGACGACGGCAAGGCCGCACTCGAGGCGTTCAAGGCCTACATGGCGATGACGCC
>NZ_JAFKCS010000515.1 GCF_017255015.1 Bowmanella yangjiangensis
GTCGTTGGGGTCGAACAGGTGGGTCAGGGCAAACAGCAGCGCCACTATGATCAGTAGCAAGCCGAGAAAGAAAAGGCCCAGGATCTTGCCTAGCGCTTTCATGAGCGGGGTCCTTGGTTTCGATGGCTGGAATGGCGGGAAACAGACGGTCGCCGATTATAGCCTCATGTGCAGTCGCGAGGCGTTCGCAGTGGGCGGGTCGCGGTGCTCGGCTGGGTGTTGGATCGAAAACCCGGCAAGCGGTTCCCGGTGATCATGCGGGCCTGGTCGTCGTCGCGTGATCGGCCTGGCGTTCGTGGCGGAAACGGCAGGGGCATCGACGCCATCTATCAGTCGATAGATGCGGCCTTTTGCTTTTTTGCTGAAATCACATGAAAAGTGCGTGAAACGCTAAAAAAACTTCAGCAGCGCGGCGATTTGTCGCGCCTGGGTGCTACTCTCTGCAAACTTTGGCTGCGGTGCATTGTCGCGCCTGCCTTGGTTCGCTTGCCAACATAAAAAGAGAAACTCCCTATGACTGACGCCTTTGCATTGGACGGTGTT
>NZ_JAFKCS010000516.1 GCF_017255015.1 Bowmanella yangjiangensis
GCAGCCAGCACAGACAGCCCCCACATAGCCCAGTCCGAAAATACTGATACGCATAGGTCCTTCTCCTTAATTAACTGAGTCGGTCAACTGCTGCTGCTGACCCTAATCCCTGTTTCATTGCGCCTGTATGAAACAACGGCTTATTTCCGTTGTATTCGGCTGGCTGGCTGAAAGTGCGCGGATATTAGCGTCGGCTGTTTTGCGCTTTCAAGCAAAACATGGACCTTATTTTTTTATTTTGTTTGTTTAATCTTTTGTTATTTTTTTTATTATAAAAATCAATAACTTAAAGTTTGTGGTATTTATGTCGCCAAAAAAAAGTCGCACATTTTCGCTGTGTTATTTTTATGGCGTCATAAAATCGATGTTTCTCTGCGTGCTTATGTCGCACGCACTTCGGTGCTGTGCGCGTTAGTTGTGCAGGGTGTCTGTAATATCATTGCGATATATCTGTGCGGTGGTTTTGCCTTCGCTGCGACGAAGTTGGCAATATCGAACTCGAACTGGCGGGCCGGCGCTGCCGGCCTCCGCGTTCTGTGAG
>NZ_JAFKCS010000517.1 GCF_017255015.1 Bowmanella yangjiangensis
CCACCATGCTGTTGAAACCCAGCTCGATGGCGTTGAACTCGTCGCGTCGATGCAGCTCCAGCTTCATCGACAGGTCGCCGCTTTCCAGCGCCTTCAGGCCGTTGACGATCAGGTCGACCGGGCGGGTTATGGCACGCACCAGCAGCCAGCCACAGACTGCCGAGGCGATGATCGCCAGCAGCACGGCGAGCAGCAGGTCGATCTTCAGGCCGAGCACTTCATCGCGGATCGAGCGCGCGGCGTGGTCAGACTGCACGCGATTGTTCTCGACCAGCTCGTCGAGCACCTGCTGCGCCTGATCCCAGGCCGGGAAGACGTTCTGGATGCTGAACTGGCTGGCCTCCTGTGGCGTGGCCTGCTGCAGCATTTCCCGCAACTGCACATGCTGGCGCAGGTACTGCTGGGCCTGCTGCTCGAAGCGTTCGATGAGGGCGCGGTCGCTGGCCATGTGCACCGTCTGCTGATACTGCTTGAGCAGTTCCACCAGGCTGCTTTCGATTCTGGCGAACTCCTCCTGGTGGGCGGTCATTACCGTCGAAT
>NZ_JAFKCS010000518.1 GCF_017255015.1 Bowmanella yangjiangensis
CCAGGCGCTTGAAGTTGCTGGCGAATAGGTGCACCGGGTTCTTTTCCAGGTCGGCCGCGCCGTTGTAGCTCATGTTGATGCTGGTAGCGGCCTGGCTCAGCGATGCGCCCAGGCCCATGGCACTGACCAGCAGCGCCGCACAGAAACGGCGGCCGAACTGACCGAACAGAGTCGATTGCATATTGTTTTCCTTATGGCAGAACGATGGTGGGAAAGCCGCGCGGATGCTGTTGTTGTTCGAACCTAGAGCGCGTCAGCAGCGGTACGCTAGCTGTTGTTGTGTTGACTGTTCAAGAAGGCTTGTGATGCAAAAAATGCAACGCGAGCGGGCTCGGCTCAGCGTGTGCGCGACAGGCTCGGCGCGTCGCCGCTGAAGAAGCGCATGCTCTGGCGCAGGTGTTGCAGGCAGGCCTGCCCGGCAACCGTGAGTTCGCGGCCCTTGTGGCTGAGGATGCGCGCGCGGGCATCGTGCAGGGCCAGGTTGGCCAGGGGCAGACGGCGGATGCTGCCGGCCTTGAGCTCGTCGCTGACCGTCAGCT
>NZ_JAFKCS010000519.1 GCF_017255015.1 Bowmanella yangjiangensis
GCCACGCCGCACTTCGTGTTCGGCCCGGGCACGACGCTGGATGAGAGCGTGGAGGTTGACCTGCAGCCGCTGGGGGCTGCCACCAACTATCTGGAGATCGAGGCCAGCTACCGCTTCCCCAGGCTCTGGCAGCACGTGCAGACCTTCGGTTGGACGCACCCGGAGTACGGCAGCACCGGCATCCCCGGCTTCTGCCAGTGGCGCGTATGGACGACTGACCTGCCAACGACCGAGATGATCGAGGATGCCGTCACGGGAGCCGGGTTGACGCTGGTCGGCGGTGTGGGGGGCTATCGATTGCCACTGACTCTGGCCAATCCCTGTGGAGATGGCCAGGCTTGGATCAACACCTTCGACAATCTCTGGCTGAATGCCACGGCCAGTGGCGGCCGGCGTTGGGTCCAGCAGGTGACAGAGAACTACAACCTGCTGCTGACGGCGACAGGCGGTGAGGTCGAGGCCACGCGCGTGATTGTGCGTGACTCAGGAAGCTTCGCTGTCGAGAGCAACCAGGCCGATGAATGGGAGAGCGGCCAG
>NZ_JAFKCS010000052.1 GCF_017255015.1 Bowmanella yangjiangensis
CCCGAATTTCGTAGGTGCTTCTGCTGTTCCGCTTATGGCCGATAGCCGGCAGTTGTCAGCGTATTGAAACGACCTCTCTTCTGGGGCGCGAATACTGAAAGATTATAGCTAGCCGCTTCCTGAATTCGCTTGCTTCACCAGGTGACCACGGGGCGATGGCGCTCGGTTTCGTAAGCCTGGTTTGGGTGCTATGCACCTCGCTCTTGTCGACTTGTGCCAGGGCTACCTCTATCAGATGAGGTTCCGTTATGTCCGTTGAGGGTGGGCTCACGAAAGCTGCCGTAAGCTATTTGGGATCTTGTCGAGCCTGGAAAGCACTGGCCTCCGTGCAAGTGCCGTCAACGCCGGTATCCTCTTACTTTTGATGTAGTCGATGCTCCCCACCAAGTAGACGCAATCACGCGCCCTAGATATAGCCACGTTTATGCGACGGTCATCGGCATAGAAGGTAGCGGGCCCGACAGTCCGCACGAAGGAAAAGAAAACCACATCAGCTTGCCTGCCCTGAAAGGCATCCACGGTATCTACTTCGATAGTTAGGTGCTCGCTGAAATCGAGTTTGGATAGAGCAAGTTGAAGTTGCTTGCATTGGGCACGATAGGGCGTGATCACCGCTACGCTTAAACACCTTCCGTTGTTGAAGTAATCGTCATTTCTCTCTCTTTCTGGTAAACGGGTAGAACCTCCGTCGGCGTCGAGCATAACGCCATCTG
This sequence comes from Bowmanella yangjiangensis, assembly GCF_017255015.1. Taxonomy (GTDB): domain Bacteria; phylum Pseudomonadota; class Gammaproteobacteria; order Enterobacterales; family Alteromonadaceae; genus Bowmanella; species Bowmanella yangjiangensis. The sequence continues at coordinate 714 of NZ_JAFKCS010000052.1, forward strand.
AATCGATGTCTGCGCGAGGGAACGCTTGGTTATTGGACGCTGCAGCTTTTGTTTCGCCAATCTGCTGATGCATCTGACCCAAGCGATCTATGATGATCTGGATCTCTCGCTGATTAACTAGAGTTTTCCGCTCGTTGCCTCGCTCTGGGGGGACGTAGTAATTCTTAGAGTCGTAGGTCAGCCAGGCGAAATGCTCGAACAAGCCGTTTCCTACGGTGCGGCTGTGCTCAAGTCCATTGGTATAAAAGTGTTTCGAGATGAACATGCCGATTTCTGGCAGCATACGGTACTGCTTTAGCAGCGTCCCCTTCATGCACTCCGGGAAGTTCTCGAAGATCCGCTCGATAACGCCGTCTCGGATCAGCTTCTCTTGGGCTTCGTCGAGCTCCGAAAGCGCTTCGGATTCTTCTTGGCAGAAAGTTGGCGGGAGCTGTTTGTGGTCTCCCACCAATACACATTTGCGGGCTACGGTGAGCGACATCAGCCACTCGGGCATAGTCGCCTTTGAGCATTCATCGACGATGGCCAAGTCGAACATGTCGCTGTCCTTGTCCATGAAGTGCTCCAGCTGATTGCAGGTCACGCCGATGATCTGGTGGCGGTCAGCCAGGTTTCGCACCTGCCACCTGGGAAGATCTATAACTCCACCCCGTTTACGCCCACATTCCAGCTTCTGCCAAAGCCGCGCGGTGAGCTCCGGGGCCTGAGCTAGCGCCTGCCGCCATGCGGTGTCGGCTCGGTCTAGGGCCTGGACTTCAGTGGCTGCTGGGTTTTCCAGTGAAGATACTGAGAAGCGTGGGTAGCGCATTACCTTCTTCATCTGGCCGGCGTCGAGGTGCATGGTCAGTCGATCAAGCGCGTTGTCGACGGCAACGTGCGTTTCCGACGTGATGAGAATCCGCGCCTCCGGTTTGCTGCGCAGGGTTTGAAGAATTATTTCAACGATTGCCGTGGTCTTCCCGGTACCGGGCGGGCCCTGGAGGAAGAAGATGTCCTCACACACCAGGGCTTTCTGGATCTGTGAGTAGGCATAGGTATCCGTCAGATAACACTTTTGCACTGGCGTTGGCGCATCAATGGCCATTGAGTCGTGTAGCCCCGCGTCAGCGAACTCAAACTCAGTAGTAACCTTGTTGCGAGTTCGAGAACCTGATGCTGCGGATGGCTTGTAACCGCCCGCGGCTTCATCGATGGCGGTGGCTTTCTCCAGGTAGTACTTGGCCAGGATGACATTGTGAGAAACGTTGCAGTTGGCACCACAGCGAAACCGCGTAACGTATTTGATTTGGCGCTCGTATTTTTTGCGCGTGATCGGATCATCCGTCATGTCGACCAGCTTCACGAGATACTCCAGCCAGTCGTCAATGTGATCGATCAAGTCTGGAGGCGGTGAGCCAGGAGTAATGGGACTGGCTGGAGCAGGTTGGCCAAATAGTTTTTTCGCTGTCATCTCAGATCTCCTCGACTTTTGGTTTGAGGAGCACCATGGCACCTGCGGGGTTATCAACACCGATACCCGCCAAAATCTCGTGGATCAGTAGGGCATTTCGTTCCAGTTGCTCGGCTGCCAAGGGAAGTTCCAGTACTTGGCCAGCTGCCAGCGCCTCTACGATTTGCATGTCGGTGTCGACGGTCAGCACGCCCATGTTGAGATGAGCCATGTTGGCTGCAATCAATCGATCCAAGCCAAGCACAAGGCGGTTGATCGAAAACTGCGGCAAAGCCTTGAGAAGGGATTCGTTGGTGTTGTATCCCAGGCATACGGCTTCGCAGATGGATACAAAGCTCTCTTTGGAATGCGGGCTGCGCCAGTAAAAGCTGAGTTTTGATACAGCGGCTTTCGATGAGGTCACTTGCGACTCCCTGCTGGTGGCCTGACGGTTTTTGTGGCGAGGCCAATGGCTGGCCAATAGATTTCAGTGTCTTCGCGTGCAAGTAGATGGAAGACTTGCTCGATGATCTTCGACGGGTGAAGCTCGTTGATCCATCCCAACAGTTTCTTGATCTCATCCCGGCGCTGGTAGAGGGCTTGCCGTCCCGCAAACACATCGCCTTTACGAGCCTTGGCATGATTCAGTGACTCGTAGATCCCTGTCCGCTCAGCCTTGTAACCGTCTAGCGACTCATACTCTTGATCTTGATAGGCTCGATCAATCCGCGACTGGACGTGTTTTCTCTGATCATGGAGGTCTGAGATATTGGCTTTTGCTTCCTCCCACATAGGCGCGGTGTCGGAGATCAACAGAAGGATTTCCTTTAGATTTCCCCCATGGGGCATCTGAGAAATCCATTCGTTGGCGAGAGGCGAGTCGGTCTGAGTGAATTGGTAATAGTTCTCGAATACTTCCTGCAGCTCCCTGAACTTGGTACTGCAGAGTTCGTTGAGCTGCTTCACCCGCTGTTTGACCTGGCGATGCTCCTCGCGATGCTTATCCACTTCCGCCTTCAGCGCTGCAATGGACTTTCTTAGCTCGCTTTGCTGTTTCCTGAGTAGACGTTTATAGCTTTCGATACGGCGCAGGGCACGGTCGTACTCCTTCGCATCCGATTTGGCATCTCTCAGGAAGTCCTTGGTGTGTTTGATTATTGCCGCCGTGCTGATCCGCGGTGGGCGATCGGCAATGATGCTTTGCCAGGCTTTCCGATCCTGCTCGCGCGATAACCGCACCATTTCCTCAGCGAGGGCATCCAGGTAGTCGATGGTAGAAACAATGACCTGGACTTTTTCCTTGTCCAGATTCCAGCGCTGCTCGCTGATGTTTTTGCGCAACCAGATCTCAACGCAAAGGAACATGGCTGCCGGCAGCTCTTCGAGGTAGGCCACGTAGTCGGTCGTCTGCTCAATGTGATCGTTTAATTGCGCCACATATTTTTTCAGTTCTTCCTGGCGTAGCTTGGCGAGCTGTTGAATTTGATGTTTGTAAGCGTCCGCTTTTGCCTGAACGCGTGCTTGGCTTGCAGCCGCCTCACGCTCGTACTCATCAATCATGCATTGCGTTTTGTGCCGATGCTTTTCGAGGCTGCGGTTAGTCAAAAAATGGATTAGTTTTTTTAGCATCCTGTGCTCCTAGCACTACGGCTGCACGAAGAATTCGTAGGCTTGATCCCAGGGGCTCTTGTGAGGCAAGACTTGGGTCAGCCGTATATCGATGGTGGACAGCATGGTGCGTGTCAGCTTTTCCGTATCGCCGCCCGCTACCCCAGTTTGTTCGAGCGACTGTTGGAGCGTCTTAAGCTCTTCACTGTATGCCTCTATTCGCGCTTGCTTGAGACGTTCCTGAATGCTGGCCGTCTGTACTTCCTTGCGCTGATTGACCAGGTTGTTCTTGATGGGCGTAAACATCAGGAACTGGATTTCAAGGTGAGTATTCAGGTCTTTGCTGAGCATCTGGTAGCGCTCGCCAGCCTGGCGAGTGATTTCCTGTCGCTGATGTTCATAGTCCTGCTCGATCATCAGTATTTTCTGCTGGTAGCCAGCCTTGAGCTGGTAAAGCGCTTCGGCCTCTTGAGTAGGCAGTTTGGAAATCTGCGATTCGATTTGTTTCTGCGCAGCCATGAGTTGGCTTTTGCGGGTGCGGTATTCGGAGAAAACCGAGATGCTGCCCGAGAACGGCAACATGTCCTTCCACTCGAATTTAAACTCCGACATCGTCCCGACCAACCCCACATACTGAGAGAGGTTGATCGTACCGCCGTTGAGCTTGGCCATCGCCTCTTGCAAGTCCTGCATCGCCAGCTTTTTGCCTTCCGCCGAGAAATGCCCGACGTACGCCGATATGGCAAAGGAAAAGCCAATGGAGAAGACGGTACCCAATGCGATCGGGCCCAGCGCACCAAGTGTAGTGCCCAGGAGGGTGGTGGAGGCGATTTCAGAGGCGACCCATTGACCGAGGAAGGTGGCAGTGGCTGCTCCCGCGCTATACGCCATCGATCCACCCACTACAGTGACCGTTGTACTGATCATGGAGCCGCCAAACTCCAGGCTGTCGATTTCGCCTTGGGAGAATTTGTAGATGTTCTGCCCGAGATTCACTGTAATGTTGGCAACAGCGGCGGCAACGTTGCCTTTGACGAGATGGCCTCCAGCATTCTTAAGAGCAGAGTGTGAGGCCGTGTCGATCAGGTTTTGGCCCAAATGCTGTATACCAGTCACGAGCATGGCGTTCCCCGCACCTTTAAGGGAACTCAACACGATACGTTCGGCTGCTTCGCAGCATTGTTCTATGGTGAGAGGCTCGTCGCTGCGCAGGATGCCGAGTAGCTCGGATGCTGCGCCGATCGAAGCGCCGCATATCGCACCAGCCTTGGCAGCATTTGCGTACTGCATGCGATTAAATTCAGCCCTAACGCGGTCTTTATCGGCGTACTCGGGGCCTTTCCCATCCTTCTTTGTCTCATTGACGAGCTCTTCTGAACTGCCTTCTCCCCGACGTTTAAGCGGCTTGCTTTTGATGTCGGGGCGGTCGTCCGAATGGATGGAGTCGTCGAGCGTCTCAGCTGTTTTTTCGTAGTTTTTGCTGACATCGGGCCGTGTATCACGGTTGCGGGCAGCTTCTTTGTGGGCCGTAGCCTGAGCATCTGTTAGCTGTTCCTCAGGAACGACCTTACCGACATCTTGGTAATCAGCATGATTGATTGCTTTAGCGCTGTTCTCGGCGTCTTTGTAAAATTTGAGCTGGTAATCCTTCGAACCTTCAGGTGTGTTGATTCTAATGTCGGTCACAGGGTCGTTACGGCGCCCAACATCCATCGTGGCGCGATGGTTGTTAGCGCCTTTACCCGCGGCCTCGATGTTATATGAGCCGGTATGGTGAGCTTCCGCGGCGAAGCCTTGCTGGATGTCCAGGGACTGGTTCGTAATAACGCCCGCGTCGGTACTAATCGACTGTTTGATTAGCACCGAGTACTGCTCCAACGCCTCGTTCAAAAACTGGTTCTGCAGCTCATTGAAGCCGCCTAGTGCTGTACGAAAACCTTGATCCAAAGCTTCCTTCGATTGCATGTGATCTTGTCCTTCAGGTCGGTCGCTGAGTCAAATGAAGCGCCCCAGATTTATCGCGAACGTCTCGTTTCAGTCAGGCCGTCATAGCCGACCGTCTTGTCTCTAGTGGCAGTTTGCCTCAGTCTCTGTAGGTGGGGAAATATCCACTTTCGAGAATCGTTATGGACAGAATTCACTGGTTTGCTGTCTCCAACCCCGAGCAGAAGCGTTTCCCTGAATGGCGACGCTCCTTCGGCATCAGCGACAACGGCACCGTCTTCGTGCCGGCGGCAATGGCTGGCGATGATTCGGAGTTGCACGTCATGCTCTGCGCCTCTGCTGACGGGCAGAGCACAACGGTGCACCTCGATCATCACTTCGTACCCAGCGACTGGCTCAAGCGCGAGTTTCCCAAGCACTTCGAGTTGATCGAGATCATCGAGGCTCGTGCGCAACTCACCTTGGCTGCTGCATTCCAGCAGCAGGAAGCTCAGCGACAGGGTTGACCTGCAATTAGAGGGGGGAGGCCGGCTGGTACGCGCAATCTAGCGGAGGGGCACCGCAAGGAGCTAATGCCAGTTAGGTAGCTTTCCCCTGTTAAGATCAGCCTTTTCCGGCGAGACAGATTCGCCGAATCGCATGGACATCGCAAAGGCTGGTATCAAGTAGGCTCTGTAAGCGAATCGAATGTAAAAACATCTGCTAATCGAGCGATCACACAGCCTGCGCAAGCACAGGGTTTCTGGAGCAGGGCCGCGCACATCCTTGCCGAATGGATGCTCCGGGCTGTCCAGGCTCATCGCAGTAAAGGCAGAACCTTGAGTCAGGCGGGCTGAGCAAGTAGCAGGCAGTGCACTCAAGG
>NZ_JAFKCS010000520.1 GCF_017255015.1 Bowmanella yangjiangensis
CTGAGTCTGCGGCGTCGGGCGATCTACACCGGGCTGGTCGGGCACTTCTCGGAGGAGGAGGTGTGGCCCTTGCTGGCGCTCTGGGAAAACAAGTACGCGGAGCAGCCACCTTTCGCCCTGAACGAATTCCTCGCCGAGGTGGTGCTGCGCACCGAGCGCAAGCTGGAGCGCGCCCGCCTTTACCGGGAGCTGGTGGGGGCGTTGACCGGTCCACCTTCACAGCTGCTGCCGGACCCGGAGGAGCAGCTGGCCGCATGGCGCCAGGGGCGCAACGAGGCGGTGAGGCGGGTGGCAACACCCGATGCGGCGGCGCAGGCGACCTTCCTGGCCCTGGGCCAGGCCTTGCTGGAGCAGCTCGATGCGGCGCAGCAGGCGGCCTTGCGCGGGTTCGCCGCCGGCAACCTGGCTGGCATGGAAGTGGGGCCGGAACTGACCACGCAGTTACGCACCTGGTTCGAGCAGGGCAGTGCCGATGGCATCGCCGCACTGGGCCTGGAGCAACTGCGCAAGCTGCTCAATCTGCTCTATATCGGCTTG
>NZ_JAFKCS010000521.1 GCF_017255015.1 Bowmanella yangjiangensis
CCTGTGCCCGCAACCAGGGCTCGGCGATGATTTCGGTCAGGCGACCGCTGCGGGCGGCGGCGGCCAGCACCACGTCACCGACCATGCCGTTGCCGCCTTCATAGTCGTGAAAGGTCAGCGGCGGGGCGTCGGGCAGGTACAGCTTCACCGGCCCTGCTGCCGCTGCACAGACGGCAGCGCACAACGTCAGGACAAACAGCAGGTGTTTGAAATGAGGCACGGTGAACATCCTGTTGTTCAGTGGAGAAACAATAGACGCAAGCGGCTATTACCCTGGGGTCCGTGAGTCTCCGTGACTGGCAGGTGTTGCGGCCGGGCAGGTGCTCGTCGGGAAAATGGCGTCATTATAATGAACAAATATGCCTGAAGGCTAATTGCCATTATTCGGTGCGCTCGCCTGTGTTGCGCGAAGGCTCTGGCACGGGGATTTGCCGGCATTCGCCCGTTCGGCTGGTGTGTTCGCGCCGTGCTGCGCGTTGCAGACTGATGCGGGATTTCAGTTCTGCAACTGCGCCAGATCGCGATACAGCTCCAGT
>NZ_JAFKCS010000522.1 GCF_017255015.1 Bowmanella yangjiangensis
CATATTGCATCCAGCCAGTCCCCAGTGCCAGCCAGACAACCCGGAGATGCCCTCATGCTATTTGTCGCCCTGCTCATGCTCCTCACCCTCATCGCCGCACTCCCGCAGCGTCTGGGCCTGCCGTTGTTACCGTCATGGCGGGCACGCATGCGCCTGGCACTGAGCCTGGCTCTGTTGCTGATCGGTGTGGACCACTGGCTGACACCCACTCGCTACCTGGCGATGATGCCGCCCTACCTGCCGCTGCACGAGCCTCTGGTGCTGTTCACCGGCGCCTGCGAGATCGCCGGCGCCATCGGTCTGATGTGGCCAGGTACACGCCGACTCGCCGGCATCATGCTGGCCGTCTACTTCGTCTGTGTGTTTCCGGCCAACCTGCACAACGCCCTGCATGGCCTCGACGCGCAGGGCTTGCCGAGTGCGCGCTGGTACTACTGGGCACGCCTGCCATTCCAGCCGCTGATCATCCTGTGGACACTCTATGCAGCGGGTGTCCTGAACGGGCGCGCAGCCCTCACAGGTCCAGGAGAAAGGT
>NZ_JAFKCS010000523.1 GCF_017255015.1 Bowmanella yangjiangensis
GTAAACCCCAGCGCGAAGGATGCACCACTGGCCAGGCCGTGCTGGAACTGCCGCGCCATTTCGGCGGTGCTAACCGCCTGCACCGTCAAGGCCCGCGAAGGGTCTTGCAGCACGCCAACCTGCGCCGTGAGCGACAGCGGCTCCTGCGCCATCTCGACGGCATCCACGACACGCGCCCCGGCCCAGGTTGGCAGCGCATGCAGCAGCAGGCTTAGCAATAGGAAGAAGAGCCGAAAATGGTGATCAACGGTCATGAAAAGTATCGGTTTGAACTCGAACGAGACAAAGTTCGCTCAGGGGCTTGGTTGGCGAAAGTCTACAAGACAAGCTCAGGGGCCGGTAAAGCGCCACCAAAATAACCAGGGCTGATCGTTCCCCTGAGGCTGACGTTCGCCAGGAGCATCGATCAGTGGCAACGGCTGCTGCTAGGTAAATCGGGATACGCAGCCGTAGCTGCGATCGTTAGACTGTTCTCGGACAATCCAGCGGAACCCACCATGACACCCGAACAGATCGCCACCTTCTGCCTGAACC
>NZ_JAFKCS010000524.1 GCF_017255015.1 Bowmanella yangjiangensis
GTGCTTTTCGATGAATCCACACAGGCCGCTCGCCGCCGCTGCCAGCACACCGGCATTGGCCGGGGCACCGGACAGGAGCGAGGCACCGAGCGTAGCGCCGGCCTGAGAGAGAAAAGAACTCATCAGGTCCTCCTTCGTGACAATGGCTGTTCGAAAGCAAGAAACACGCCGCACCACCCTGAGGCAGCCAGCCAGGCGTTTCCAGCCTCGGCGCGACATCAAAGGGCAGCGCCATGCCTGGCGAGTGAGTCGTTTTGAAACACTCGCACCAAAACAAGGCGGGCGAGTTGACCCATTGCGACACGCCCCGCCAGCGGCAGACGAAGTTGACTTTGCACGACAGCACCTCGCCCTTGCGGTCAAGTTGCGCAGATGAAATCGGCTCATGATCGGTCCGAGCCCCAGGGTTCGCTGTCGCTCGATCCGAGCCGCACCCCTGGCTGGACATCCCAGCTCACCTGCTACGCACAACTAGAACAACATCGTTTCGGAGAACGCTCATGCTCTATGCCAAACCCGGTACCCCAGGCGCCG
>NZ_JAFKCS010000525.1 GCF_017255015.1 Bowmanella yangjiangensis
CCAGGGCTGTTGACCACCCAGTCTCCCAGCACGCAGGTGAAGTGTTCCACCGCCGCGATCAGGCCGACGCGCTGGCGCAACCACCAGGTCTGCAGGCGCCGGCTCAGGCGGTTTTCTCCCAGGGGGTAGTCGCACAGCAGCTTGTCGAACAGCCAGTCGACCTTGCGTGTGAAGGGGCGCGGATCGATGCCGTGGCGGCGCAGGTAAGGGGTCAGCGCGCTGCCGTGGGCACGGGCGTGCTGCGCCTCCTGCAGCACGAACCCGCGCACGTCCTCGCGCAGCCCGGGGTCGCTGACCTGCGGCAGGGCCTTGTTGTACACCTTGCAGAACCAGAACTCGCCGGCCGGCAGCAACAGGTGCAGGCCGTTCATGATGTGCGAGGCCTCCGGCTCGTTCGGCACCCAGTGCAGGGGCGTGTCGCTGAAGTCGAAGCGCACCTTGCGCTGTTGCAGGGCGGGTTGCTTGCCTGGATTCATGGTTACGCTCGTTCCAGTTCGTTGACGTAATCGCGCAGCCAGCCGGCCAGCCTG
>NZ_JAFKCS010000526.1 GCF_017255015.1 Bowmanella yangjiangensis
GGGAAACCAGCCGCCTGATCCGGCGCAACACCCAGTGCCAGGCGCCGATCATCGTGATCTCCGCGAATGCCTTCACCGACGATCGCGAACGTAGCGTGGCAGCCGCCTGCAACGACTACCTGGCCAAGCCGGTGTACACCCCGCAACTGCTCGAACGCATTCAGCAGCAGCTGGGCCTGACCTGGCTGCATCGCACCCAGGAGCGGCCTGCCAGCGTGCAGCGCGTGACCCTGCCCGACAGCGACGACCTGCAGGCACTGCGCGAGCTGGGGGCGCTGGGCTACATCCGTGGCATCCAGCAGCGCCTGGACGACATCGACCAGCGCAACCCGGCCTGCGCCAGCTTCACCGCCTCGCTGCGCAGCCTGGTGAAGCACTTCCAGCTCGACGAATTCAACCGCCAACTGAAGGAGGCCGAACATGAATGCGCCGCTCCACCAGCCTGAGTCGCGTCTGCCTGCCAGCCTGTCGGCCGAACGCGGCATCATCCTCATCGTCGACGACACGCCGGACAACCTGGCGCTGATCT
>NZ_JAFKCS010000527.1 GCF_017255015.1 Bowmanella yangjiangensis
GGCGGCATCCGCCTGCATTTTTCCATGGGGCCCGAGCTATGACGTGGCGCCTGCTGAAAGGCCTGCTGGCCGCTTCACTGGGGCTGCTGCTGGTACTGGGCGCCACGCTAGCGGGGCTGCTCGGTACGCAGGGAGGCAGTCGCTGGCTGCTGGCCCAGGTGCCGGGGCTCGAGGTCGAGCACTTCAGCGGTCGTCTGGGTGGCGCCTGGCAGGCTGAACGTGTGCGCTGGCAACAGGCGGATACGCAGCTGCAGTTGCAGCGAGTGGACTTCGCCTGGTCACCTTCCTGCCTGCTACGCCTGACCCTGTGCCTCGACCGCGTGTATCTCGAGCAGGGCGCGCTGAGCTTGCCGCCGAGCGAGGCGAGCGACGCGCCGTTGCGCCTGCCGAGCCTGAAGTTGCCTCTGCGCCTGCAGCTCGGAGATATCCGTCTGGGTGAGCTGCGCCTGGACGGGCAGTCGCAGTTGACGGAGTTGCAGCTGATCGGCAATTGGAACGAGCAGGGCATCGACCTGCAGCGTCTGACCTT
>NZ_JAFKCS010000528.1 GCF_017255015.1 Bowmanella yangjiangensis
CATCGTCAGCTGCGCCTGGCCGGTGTGCGGGTCGTGCCCCTGAGCGATCACCTCGAAGCCGGCGCGACGGTAGAAGTCGGTTGCCCGCCCGTTGGCCTGGTAGACATCCAGTTCGAGCCGCGTGCGCTCGGCCATGACGGCCTCCAGCAACTGCAGGCCCAGACCGCAGCCCTGCTGCTCCGGGCTGACGAACAGCGCCGCGAGGCGCCCTTCATGTACGGATGCAAAGGCCAGGGGCGTGCCGCCCTGTTCCAGCACCAGCGTTTCGGCCAGGGGCAGATAGTGCTCGCGCATCGCGCCGAGCTGATCGCGCCAGAATGCCTCGGGTACGAAGTCGTGGGCCTGTAGCGAGGCGCTCAGCCAGATGTCGAGCAGCGCGTCGCAGTCAGTGTTCAGGTAGGGGCGGATCATGATGACGTCCTTGTCGGGTCGAGTTCTGTGTATGGCGCCGCTGCCGGTGGTCGCTCACCGGTACTGGCGTGAGCCGGGCTAGTTGCGATCGGCGAGGATGCCGATGACCACGAAGAT
>NZ_JAFKCS010000529.1 GCF_017255015.1 Bowmanella yangjiangensis
GCAAGACGCGGCTGGTCAGCGGTGCGGTGCACTACCCGAATCCGCCGGCACAGTTGCCGGAGGGCGATAGCGTGTTGATCTGCTGCGCGGTGCCGGCTGCCAGCGAAGAGCGCCAGAGCCTGGTGCTGGACCTCTGAGCGAGGCCCGGGCGCCTGTCAGGCCTCGCTGCTCATTCTCACGGGCGAAGTGTAGGTCTGGCCGCAGATGCGATCGCGTCCCTCGGCCTTGGCCCTGTACAGCTGCTCGTCGGCCCAGTTCAGGTGCTGCTCCACGCTGGCGCCAGCGTTCGGCGGCAGGGTCGCACTACCGATGGACAGGGTCACGACCGTGGCCACGTCCGAACTGCGGTGTTCGATGGCCAGGCGCTTGATGGCTTCCTGCAGGCGTTCGGCTACCTGGCGCGCGCCGGCTTCGTCGGTATCCGGCAGCAGGGCGGCGAACTCCTCGCCACCGAAGCGCGCGACGAGGTCATAGGGACGGTTCAGGGTGTTGGCCAGCGCCTGGGCGACGTCACGCAGGCACTGG
>NZ_JAFKCS010000053.1 GCF_017255015.1 Bowmanella yangjiangensis
GGGATGATCGCGCGCACCTCCCTGAGCACCGCTGACTTCGCCCAGGCCCTGGCCGCCGAGCTGCACACGCTGGCGCCGGTGAAGGCTGATGCCGAAGGGGTGCCGAACTTCGCGGCGCTGGCCGAGGTGGGCGCTGCCGATCCGTTCATCAAGGCAACGGCTTCCTGGCTGAAGCGGGTGCAGCGCTGGCTTGCCGGTGATGTGGACCTGCCGTCGTGGATCGAGGAGGGCTGGGTGCTGGCGCTGGCGCCTGAGTGGCGCGAGGCCTGCGTGAATGAGCTGGCGGCGCGGCACGGGCTGATCGGTGCGCGTGATCTGGGCGTGGAAGGCTGCCCCGTGACGGCGTTCGGGCAACTTGTCAGCCGCCTGGGCGCCGCCGTGGAGGCGACGGGCGTGGTGCTGGCGGACGGGCGCATCTGTGAGGACGACATGCCGGACCTGCCGCGCATGGTCGATGCCCTGCTAGCGGTGGAAAGCCGCTCCTGCGAGCTGCGCCGCGCTGCGGAGAACGTTCTGGCAGCGGCCGGCAAGGCTCATGCGCTGCGGGTGGTGGGCTGATTTTTCCGCGCATGCGCGGATCGGTGCCCAGCACCTGACCACTGTGAAGTAGCGGGCACAAAAAAAGCCCGGCGGCAACCGGGCTTCTTCAACAACACCTGCAAGAGGTGACCTGAGTATGAATCAACTGCTGATCGTCGACAAGGCGCCCCGCATGAACAGCCGGGAAATTGCCGAGCTGGTCGGGTCGCGGCACGACAACGTGCGGGTGGCCATCGAGCGCCTGGCCGCACGGGGCGTAGTCGAATTGCCTGCAATGCAGGAAATCCCCACTGCCACCAAGCCGGTGGCGGTCTATGTGTTCAGCGGCGAACGTGGGCGGCGCGACAGCATCGTGCTGGTGGCCCAGCTTTCGCCTGAGTTCACCGCTGCGTTGGTGGATCGCTGGCAGGCGTTGGAGGCCGGCAAGGTGCCGCGCTTGCCGCAGACCCTGCCGGAGGCGCTGCGCCTGGCGGCTGACCTGGCCGAGCAGAACAACCAGCTGCAGGTGGTGGTGAGCGAGCAGGCGCCGAAGGTGGAGGCGCTGGCGCGGATCGCTGAGGCCAGCGGCTCGATGTGCCTGACCGATGCGGCCAAGCACCTGGGCGTGAAGCGCTGCCGTTTGATCGAGTGGATGCGTGAGAACCGCTGGCTCTACCGCCGCGAGGGGAGCATGCGCCTGCTGGCGTATCAGCCGCGCCTGGCGGCCGGGTTGCTCGATCACAAGGTGTCGGTCATCGGCAAGGATGACGACGGCGGCGACCGCCTGGCCAGCTCCGTGCGGGTGACCGCCAAGGGCCTCGCCTTGCTGGCGCAGAAACTCAACGCCGCGCCACGTTTTGCGAGTGGTGAAAACGTGGCGCGCAATCAATCGACGGTGCAGCAATGAGCGTTCAAGCGATGTCCTGGGCGCTGGCCCAGACGGTGGTTTCTGATGCGTCGGCGCGGCATGTGCTGCTGTGCCTGGCCAACTATGCGGACAAGGATGGGCGCGGGGCTTTTCCCTCGGCTGCCAGCCTGGCCGATGACACAGGGCTGGCTGTGCGCACGGTGCGCTACAAGCTGGAGCAGCTGCAGGAGCTGGGGGCGATTCGCCCGGGCAATCAGGCGATTGCTGCAGCGTATATCGACCGCGGCGACCGCCGGCCGGTGGTGTATGACCTGGCCATGGAGCGGGGTGCAGCTGATGCACCTCGTGCTGAGCGGCCTGCAACTGATGCACCCCGTGAAAATGTACGGGGTGCAAATGGCGACAGCACGGGGTGCAAACCACAGCATCACGGGGTGCAATCTACGACAGCACGGGGTGCAAGGGTTGCACCCAATCCGTCACTTAACCATCAAGGATCCACCAGTGAACCGAGTGACGCGCGCACGCCGTTCGCACTCGACCTGAACTGGACGCCGGACGCCGCCCGACTGCGAGCGGTTTCGTTCGCTGCCGGGGTGAGTGTTGAGGCGTGCATGGAAGCGCTCGGCGCCTTCCGTGTTCACCATGAAGCCAAGGCACTGGCGTTCACCTCGGCCGAGTGGCACGCCAAGCTGGTGACCTGGGCGAAGCAGGATACGGTGCGCGGCGCGGCCAGCAAGGTGGCGCCCATTGCATCCGCTCGCCAGGCCAAGCCCCGTGTGGTGACGGTATGAGCGCGCCCCGCAACGCCGGCGAGGTGGCTGCCGGCCTGAAACCCCAAGCCCTCACCCAAGCCCATAACCCCCAGCAGGTGGTGATCGATGACGCCACGCAGGCCGCGCTGGCCGAGCTGATGCAGCGCCTGAAGGGCGTTTACACCGGCTGGCGCCAGGTGTGGCCGAGCGAGGCGGAGGAGTTCGCCTGGCAGGACGAGTTCCTGGCTGAGTGCATCCGCTCTGGCGTGCTGCACCAGGGGCTGATTGACCATGGCATGCGCACGGCGCGGCGTGATCGTCGCCCGTGGCCGCCGACGCCTGGCGAGTTCGTGAGCTGGTGCCTGGCGCCCGAGGCGTTCGGCCTGCCGAGCGAGGAGAAGGCCTACAAGATCGCCATGCGCAACACGCACCCAGCCCAGGCCGGCATGGCGCGCTGGCCGCACCCGGCGCTGTACCACGCGGCGGTGGCCTGCGGTTACCTGGCGCTGCAGAACCTCGAGCGCAAGCTGGGCTTCAAGCGGTTCTGCGACATGTACCTGGAGCAGCGCCGGCGGATGGCGCGCGGTGAGGAGCTGGCGCCGGCACCGGTGGCCGCGCTGCCGGCACCGATGCGCAAGGGCTCTCCCGAGGTGGCGAACAAGCATCTGGCTGCGCTGCGGGCGAAGTTGGGAGGTGGGCGTGGCTGAGCGTTCTGATGCCTCCGTGTACCGCTTTGCTCTGTACTCCGGTGCCAACAAGCTGGGGCTGGCGGCTGATCGTGGGCAGCCGGTGGCGCTGTTCGCCAGCCAGGCCTTGGCCGAGGCGCATGGCCGCAAGCTCTACGGCGAGCTGGCCGAGGTGGTCGAGCTGAGCGTCGAGCAGGATCTGGCGCCATGACCGCCATCGGCTGGGCACCGAAGAAGAACCGCGACGGCGATGTGGTCCCGAGCTGCTGGATCACCGATGCCGGCTACACGGTTGCGGAGTTCCTGGTTGATGACCTGCAGGTGTTCTCGGTGACGGCACCAGGCCAATCGGCGGCGATGGCCTATCGGGCTGGCCGTGCCAGTGTGGTGGAAGCGATCACCGATCACATGGCCGGGCGGGCTGTGGCGAAGTTCGAAGGGGAGGCGGCGACTGCCGCCGAGGAGAAGAAGCAGTGAGCAAGCCTCGAGTGAATACCAGTACAACCGCTGTAGTAACCCTGACCATTGAGCTTACTGGGCTCGGAAGCTGGGGGCCTGATTGCAAGACCAGCCAGGTATACGACCAGGCCAAGGAAGCTGCACTCGGTCGTTTGCGCCGCTTGTTCCAGGGAGACCCGAATGGGGTTCGAGTTGTTGGCGCGGTCAAAGTGAAGTCCGTAACCACGGACACCGAGGCGCGCTGATGGCGAGCAAGAAGTCGGGCATGCGCTCGGTGGGCGAGGTGGTGGAGTGGTGGCTTTCGCGCATCGAGGGCGACCGGACGCGCAGCGAGAAGTATCGCGGCAGCATGGGCTCGCTGATGCGCCGGCATGTGCTGCCGCGCGTTGGCAAGGTGGCGCTGCGCAAGCTGGATCGGGTGCTGCTGGACGACAAGCTGGTTTTCCCGATGCACCAGGAGCTGGCGCCGCGCACCGTGCAGAAGGCGCTGCAGGGGATGCGCCAGGCGTTCCGCATGGCCGAGACGCAGGGGCGCATCGAGGGCAACCCGCTGGCGGGCACCACGTTCCGCGACTTCTACAAGGGCAAGCTGCGGCCGAAGCCGGCGGCGCTGTCGCGGGTGGACCTGCAGGAGCTGGTGCAGCACCTGGTGGAGGTGTTCAACCGTGACCCGGCCAAGGGGATGCTGCCGCTGATGATGCTGGCGCACGGCACGCGCATCGCGGAGACGCTGGCGGCGCGCTGGGTGCACATCTCGCTCGACGAGCGTGTGTGGGTGATCCCCGAGGCGAACACGAAGAGCCGGCGCGAGCACGTGTTGCCGCTGACGGCTCAGGTGCTGGGCCTGCTGGCGAAGTATCGGCAGGCGCTGCCGGATGCGCGCATGAAAGCTGCCTGGCTGTTCCCGGTGCGCGGCGGGGCTGGCATGGCATTGACCAGCGGGCATGCGCTGATGCGTGAGGTGAGCGGCCGGCAGTGGACGAGCCATGACCTGCGCAAGCTGATGCGATCGAGCCTGGCGGATATCGGCGTTGACCACATGGTGGGTGAGCTGCTGATCAACCATGCCTTGGGCGTGACCACTGAAACCTATCTGACCCGTGATGCGATGGAGCGTCGGCGCGAGGCGCTGGAACGCTGGCATGCGCGGCTGGACGAGTGCGGTTTTGCGGGTGCGCACGGAGTGAAAACGGAATGAAAGTGGCTGTTCCTGCATTTCTGCATTCTGGCTGCGAGCCAGTGCTGGCGGGCGTTTCCGCCGAAAACAGTATTTCTACGTGGGGAGGGTGAAAAATGCGGAAAACGACCATCGCTCGGCGCCCCATGGACTTCGAAGGACGTGAGCAGCAGATGCTGGTGAGCTGGCTCGAGATTCAGCACCGGGCGGCCTATGCGGTGACCTGGCATACACCGAACGGCGGCGCCCGGGACAAGGCGACGGCGGGCAAGCTCAAGGCCCAGGGCGTGAAGGCTGGAGTGCCTGATCTGCAGCTGGCTCAGGCGCGCGGCGGATTCTTCGGGCTGTTCATCGAGTTCAAGGCCACACCGCCATACGACGCGGCGGTAAGCGGGGTGCAAAAGGACATGCTCGGCAGGCTGAAGGCAGAGGGGTACCGCGCTGTTGTGTGTCGCGGCATCGAGGATGCCATGCGAGAGATCAATGCGTACTTGGGCATGGAGCCGACAGCGCGCCAGGTGCCGGCGCAATGAGGCAGCACCTGATTCCGCTTGAGCGCTGCGAGGTGTGCGTGGGCGCTGGGTTCATCCAGGGCATCTTCCACCGTATGGACTGCGCCGGCTGCAACGGTGGCGGGTTCGTGATGCCGGACGGCACGGCGCTGGACTATCCGCGGTTGGTCGAACAGTTGCGGCTTCGGCTGGCGATTTCGGGCGCTGAGCGCAAGCGGCTGCAGCAGGCGCTGGAGAGAGCAGGATTGCAGCCCGTCGAGGGCGCAGAGAGTGGGTACCAGGGCAATAACAAGAAGGGCGCGGGCGGCGCGCACTTCACCGGGGATTGAGGGGAGAGGGGCAATGATCTACACGAGCACACGAGCGGCAATTGTTTCGGCGCTGGCCGCTGATGCGATCGACAACACCAGTAAGCAGGCCTGGCAGAAGCTCTATCGGGCGGGATATGAGGACGGCTTTGATCTGGCCACTCTGGCGCGTTCATCCCAGGGCGAGCTGTCGCGCTGCGATGTCGATTGCTGGGTGCACGCCCGGCTGCACAGCCAACTGAAGGACCGGCACTGGCATGTGTTGCTGGCGAAGTACAGCACGCATCGGGAGCGCAAGAAGGCGGCAATCCAGGCTCTGATTCCGATCATTGCGACGCCAGCGCCCCATCAGTTCTTGAGCATGGCTGTGTATACCTGGGCAATTCCTAAGCTGCCTGGGGTTGAGGGTAAGCGCTCCACTGACATGATCGTGCTGGAGAAGTGGTTCTACGACATGAACAACTGGGGGGATGGCGGCCGGCCAGAGCAGACCCGCCGCCGGTGGCGGAGTGGCGTGCGCTCGGTGCTCGAGGAGATGCTGCAGGAGGCAGAGGCAGCAGCCGAGCAGATACTGACCGCCGAGGGTCTTTTGCTCAGCGCGGCAGCATAGGGCTTGCGGTGAGTGAGCGAATGAGCGATATTTCTCCCATCCTGTCAATCTTGCGCGTTCAGGATTGAGATCTCAGAAAGCCCGGCCATTGCGCCGGGCTTTTTCATTTCTGCTCCGCGGCGGTCTCCCCAGCCCGTCGCCTTGCCCGCCGAGTGCGGGTTTTTTATTTCTGGAGAGGCATATGGACCCGACCACCGCAGGCAGCGCCGTACTGGCGAAGTACGGCGCTGTGATTGCCGGTTTCGTCGGCGCCATCCTTTCGCTCAGCTTCCTCAAGGGGCTGACCCGCAAGGAGGCGGTGGTGGCGGTGCTGACCGGCTTTGCATCGTCTGTGTTCACTACCCCGTTCGTGGTGACCTACTTCGACCTACCGAGTGATCTGGAGTCG
>NZ_JAFKCS010000530.1 GCF_017255015.1 Bowmanella yangjiangensis
GTATCCGACCAAGGAGGCCCTGGTGGCGGCGGCGCTGCGTGCCCGTGACGAGCGCTGGATGCGCTGGTTCATCGATGGCACGTCCAGCGGCGAGCCGCGTGCGCGGCTGCTGGCGATCTTCCCGCTGCTGCGCAGCTGGTTCGAGTCAGCGGACTTTCGCGGCTGCGCGTTCATCAATGCGGCTGGCGAGACCGGCGATCCGAGCAGCGAGATTCGCGCCGTGGCGCGGCTGCACAAGCAGCGGCTGCTCGGCTACCTGAACGAAATCACCACCGCCTGTGGCCTGGCCGACGCTGCCGGCGTGGCCAGGCAACTGCTGTTGTTGATCGACGGCGCTACCGCCGTTGCCATGGTCACCGGCCAGGCCGATGCCGCCGACTGTGCCGGCCAGACCGCGTCGATGCTGTTGCAGACCCCGAATGCCCAGTGATGGGCGCCATTCCCTGAAAGCAAGAGGTGCCGTTATGTCGTCCAATGATGAAATCCGTCCGCCGCTACCGCCGTTCACCCGCGAGAGTGCCATC
>NZ_JAFKCS010000531.1 GCF_017255015.1 Bowmanella yangjiangensis
CGAACAGCAGGATGTCACCGGCCGACCCGCAGAGCTGCACGGTGAGGGATTCGTCATTGCTGTCGAATGGCGGCGCGCCCGGGTGCGTCCGATGGCTGCCGGGCACGATGCGGGTGGCGCCGTTGTCCTGGCCGTAGTCGTCGAGGTACACCAGGGCATTGGCGATGTCGCCCGGGCGTTGCTGTGACAGATCGCGATGCAGTTGCTGATGGCCGCCGCCTGCCAGGGGTTCGCGGCCTTCCACCTGGGCGATGAAGAAACGCTCGCCAATCAGCGCACTCACCCCCGCCAGAAGCGGCGGCAGGCGGCAGATGGCCAGGACCTGCGCATCATCGTCGAGCTGCGCGTGGCGCCAGTCCGCACCTCGCGGCACGGGCCACTGATCCGAAGGTCTGACACGGGCATCGAACAGGCTGCGCAGCGCGTCCAGCCCATCCGCCGGCACGGCCTGGCGCAGCAGCACGTAGCCGTCCCGATGCAGGCGTTCATGGTCGATCATGGCGTTGTCCTTCTCCTCGATGG
>NZ_JAFKCS010000532.1 GCF_017255015.1 Bowmanella yangjiangensis
CGGCAGGTGCCATGATGAGCTACGCCCCCGTCCAAGCCGAATGCCGCTCATGCTGCCGCCCCCCTCCGCACGCCACCCAGCCTCGCCGATGCAGGTCGTTGCCGGGCTGGGCTGCAGAAGCGGCTGCGCTATGCAGGAACTGTTCGACCTGCTCGTCGACAGCCTGGCGCAGCATGAGCTGACGCTGGGCAACCTGGCAGGGCTGGCCAGCAGTGCCCACAAGCGCAACGAGGCGGGCCTGCAGCAACTGGCCAAGCATCTGCAGCTGGAGCTGCACCTGTTCACGGCCGCAGAGCTCTCGCCCTACCAGCCACCAGCACCCGGCAACCCCTGTGTCCAAGCAGCCACTGGCGCTGCTGCCGTGGCCGAGCCCTGTGCGCTCGCGCTGGCCAGGCGCATGGGCAAGAGCACGGCGCACCTGCTTGGCGAAAAACGCAAAACCGCCAGGGCAACCTGCGCCCTGGCAGCATTCACGAGAGAGTCCGCATGACCGTCTATTTCATCGGGGCCGGCCCCGGCGAC
>NZ_JAFKCS010000533.1 GCF_017255015.1 Bowmanella yangjiangensis
TTCAAGGCACGCCTGGGCGAGTTCGACGCCCTGCTCGCCAGCGAAGAGTACGATGCCAGTGGTGCGCGCCTGCAACTGGCCGTCCCGGCCGAACGCCAGCACGCCCTGGCCCGCCTGCTGGCCGACATCAGCCGTGGCCGCGAGCAGTTGCACAAGCCATGAAGCGCCTGCGTCCGCTCCTGCTGCTGGGCATGAGCCTGAGCGCACAGGCGCAGGTGGAAGAACAGCTGCAGTACCAGTACTACGACGTGACCATCGCCACCGGCGAGTCCTTGCGCCAGGCACTCAGCCAGGCCTCGACGATTCGCCAGAACGGGCAGGTCTACCATGCCTACACGCGCTGGGGCGTGACGTGGAACTACTGGTGGCAGGAGGCGCGCGACGGACGCTGCCGCCTGACCCTGAGCCGCACCCGGCTGAGCGCACAGGTGACCCTGCCGCGCCTCGGCGGTGGCAACGCCCGGCAACGCCAGCGCTTCGCGCAGTACCTGCAGGCGCTGCGCGAACATGAGCTGGGGCA
>NZ_JAFKCS010000534.1 GCF_017255015.1 Bowmanella yangjiangensis
GTCATGAGGATGGTCGTGAGCAGTGGGTGCGCTCACCGAACGCACGTTTCGACGTCGGCCAGCAGGTGGACATACACGGCATCCGTCTGCTGGCGCAGTAAGTCGATTGCGCTGCGTCCGGCTGGCGCGGCGCTCACGCTCTTCTTTCTTCGGGGATCTTCATGAATACGAGTTTTCAGGGCCGCCTGGCGGTCGTCACGGGGGCGAGTTCGGGTATCGGACTGGCAGTGTGTGAGTTGCTGTTGCAACGCGGCGCGCGGGTCATGGCGTTCTCGCGGAGCCTGGGAGGTCTGCCTGCATTGCAGGCGCAGTATCCCGAGCAGCTGCATTGGTGCGCGGGCGATGTCACCGACATCGAGGCTCTGCATGGCCTGGCCGAGCGCGCCGGGCGCCTGGGCCCGATCGACTGCCTGGTACCCAATGCCGGTATTGCCCGCCTGGCCCCAGGTTGCGACATGCAGGCGTTCGAGCAGCAGTGGCAGGTCAACGGTGCCGGCGCGATCAACACCTTCCAGGTGCT
>NZ_JAFKCS010000535.1 GCF_017255015.1 Bowmanella yangjiangensis
CGGCATGGCCGAGTGCGCCGTGATTCACCAGGCCGACCACCTGGCCCAGTTCGAACGGCGCGAAGCCTGCGCCGCCCTGTATCGCCCCTTCCTCTGCGAACGCCCGCTGCCGGCACGCAGTCCCGGCAGCACGCGCCTGCACGCGGGCCAGCTGCTGAACCTGGAGAAGCGCTGCGAGCCGCGTCGCCCGCCACGCCAGCAGCACGCCGTGCTGCTGCATGACGAGGGTCAGCGCTGGGCGGTCGAGCTGAGCGAACTGGGCTTCTTCGGCGGCCGCCTGCAGGGCGACCTGCCCGCCGACCTGCCGCAGCGGGGCTGGCGACTGAGCCACGGTGACCTGCCTGAACAGCACCTGATACCTCTGCGCCACGACGAGCAGGGCCTGGCTTTCGTGTTCGCGCATAGCGATGCCGCGGCCAGCCAGGCGCTGGCCGAACGCTTCCAACCCGCACCACTGCCTGCTGCCGCCTGCGCCTGACTCGCGGCGGCGGGCGCCCGCTCCTACACCTGTGCCTG
>NZ_JAFKCS010000536.1 GCF_017255015.1 Bowmanella yangjiangensis
AGGCCATGGCCGATGAGCTGGGCGACACCTTCTTCGACAGCCTGCTGCAAAGCCGCGTGCTCGACGTCGCCCTGCCGCGCCTGACCGCCGATACGACGTCGCCCTGGTGGCATCGCCAGGGTGGCAGCGGCGAGGAAACCCGTGCGCAGATCGTCGCCGATGCCTGGCGGGCCAGCCTGGCGCACCTGCGCGAGCAGTTCGGTGATGATCCTGCCGCCTGGCAATGGGGACGCGCCCATACCCTGACCCACACGCACCCGCTGGGCCAGCAGCAGCCACTGGCCTGGCTGCTGAATGCCGGCCCGTACGCGGCTCCGGGCAGCCACGAGGTGCCGAACAACCTCTCGCACAAGATCGGTCCGGCCCCCTGGCAGGTGGTCTACGGGCCCTCGACCCGCCGCCTGGTCGACCTGGCCGATGCCAGCACGGCACTCGGCAGCAACCCCGTGGGCCAGAGCGGCGTGCCGTTCGACCCGCACTACGCCGACCAGGCCGCCGGCCATGTACTCGGCGTCT
>NZ_JAFKCS010000537.1 GCF_017255015.1 Bowmanella yangjiangensis
CTACCTCGGCGGCTGAGCCGGACTGCCGTACCCGAAACCGCCCTCCGGGGCGGTTTTTTCATGCCTGGACGACAGGCCTGCAACGCGCGCGCACCTGCCGGCCAGCGAACTGTTTAGCGGATATGTCCGCCCTCTTGCATCCGCTTCGCCGCGTATTAGTCTCAACGACTCTACCCAGGCGGACCCCGCTCATGCGCAAGTCCCTGCTGCTGTTGCTCGCCCTCACCGTTGCGCTCGGCGCCTGCAGCCGTGCCGGCCTGGCCTACCGCAACCTGGACTGGATCATCCCCTGGAAACTGGGCGACTACGTCGAGCTGAGCAGCGAGCAGAGCGCCTGGCTGGAACCCAGGCTGCAGCAGCACCTGACCTGGCATTGCAGCGTGGAGCTGCCGCACTACCTCGACTGGCTGCAACGCAGCCGCCAGGCCCTGGCCGAGCGCGACGCCGAACTGATGCTCAGCCAGCTGGACGGCTTCGAGCAGGCGATGCAGCGCATCGCCGTGGAAATCACCCCG
>NZ_JAFKCS010000538.1 GCF_017255015.1 Bowmanella yangjiangensis
GTCAACCTCGGCGAGGATGGTCTGCCCGCGCCGCACGGCAAGACCGAAATCACCTACGCCCGGGACCGTTTCCAGGACTGATTCGCGCTGGCGTGGACGGCCGCAGAATTGGCCGACCTGCCGGCATCACAGGCTGTCGCAGTCATGGACGCGGCAGGTGCATTCGCTCAGGCTGGTTTTTCCTCTATCAGCAGTGAAACCACGCCATGACTCTTGCCTACTGGTGCGTACTGATCGCCATCTTCATGCCTTATCTGGGCACCGCTACCGCCAAGTTCCTCGGTCCTGGATATGGGCCGCGCGCCAACCAGGATCCGCGTGCTTTCCTTGGGACCCTGGAGGGCTGGCGCAAGCGTGCCAACAGCGCCCAGCTCAACGGTTTCGAAGTTACGCCGGCGTTCGCGGCGGCGGTGATCATTGCCCATCAGGCGGGGGGCGCCGAGCAGGCACTGCTCGACCAGCTGGCGGTGGCGTTCATTGTCAGTCGCGCGCTGTATTTCATCTGCTATCTG
>NZ_JAFKCS010000539.1 GCF_017255015.1 Bowmanella yangjiangensis
GTCTACGACGCCCTGCGCATGGCGCGCCCCTACAAGGCTCCCTGGCCACGGGAGAAGGCGCAGGCCTTCATCCGCGAACAGTCGGGCAAGCACTTCGACCCGGCCCTGGTCGCCATCGTCGAGGGGCTGTACGAGCAGATAGAGGCCCTGCAGCAGAACCTCAGCGACGCGCCACAGGCGAAATGACCTTCGCGGATCAGGCCTGGCAAGGCCTGGCCACCGCCATCACAACTCGGGTACCGCCAGCATGAACTTCAGATCCATCTCCATCGCCCCGCGCGCCGCAATAGGATTTGGCTTGATTGCGTTACTGGTGTTCGCGCTGGGGGGCTTCGCCCTGCAGCAGATGCGCAGCATGCATGCCCACTCCAGCGAGGTCGAGGACAACTGGATACCCAGCCTCAATACCCTCGGCGACGTCACCCAGGACGTCCTGCGCCTGCGTGCAGTGACCTTGCGCATGGCGTTGAGCGACGACGCCCAGCAGTTGCAGGCGAGCGTATCGCTTGC
>NZ_JAFKCS010000054.1 GCF_017255015.1 Bowmanella yangjiangensis
CGATGTGGTGACCGATCTGATGATTCACGACATTGATTTGGCCCTGTACCTCAACGGCCCAGCCCAGTCGGTAGCCGCACACGGCTTTGCACACGGCGACATGATCGACTTCGCCTCGGCACTCATCACCCACGAGAACGGTCAGTTCTCGCGCATCCAGGCCAGTCGCGTGACGGACAAGAAAATCCGCCAGATCGAAGGCACCTGCGTCGATATGTTCGTTGACTGCGACCTTCTGCGTAAAGAAATCCTGATCAACCGCCAGTCCGAGGCGCGTGATAGTGGCAGCCTGCCCTACGCCATATCGGCGATCCAGGAGGCTGTCGCCGTTCCACCACAGGAAGCCCTGCTGACCGAGCTGCAGGCATTCATGGCTAGTTGCCGTCAGCCGGCCGCCGGCCAGGTTCCGGGTGTCGACGCTGGTGTCGATGCAATGAAGATATGTGCACAAATTCAGGCGGCGGTTCAGGCATGACGATTCGAGAAGGTTTTGCGGGCAAAGGTGTTCTGGTCACGGGCGGCGCCGGCTTCATCGGCAGCCACCTGGTGGACCGCTTGCTGGCCGAAGGCGCCGCTCATGTAGTGGTGATCGACAACCTCTTCGTCGGCTCCGAAGACAACCTCGTCGAGGCCCTGGCCTGCGGCAAGGTCACTTTCTATCGCGATGACGCTGAGCTGAGCACCAGCCTGGAGTACATCTTTGCCAACCACGCTATCGACGTGGTGTTCAACTGTGCCACCAAGGCGCTGAACTACTCCTTCCTCAATCCGGCCAATGCCTTCGACACCAACGTCAAGGTGGTACTCAATCTGCTCGAGCTGCAGCGCCGTGGGCTGTTCAAGACCTTGTGCCACTTCTCCACCTCGGAGGTGTATGGTTCGGCGGTGTATGAGCCGATGGACGAGGCGCATCCGCGTAACCCCACCACCACTTACGCCGCGGGCAAGGCTGCGGCCGATCTGGCGGTGGAAAGTTACGTGCGCATGTTCGGCCTGGATGCCTACATCGTCCGTCCGTTCAACAACTACGGGCCACGGCAGAACCACAAGGGCATGCTGGCCGGGGTGATCCCGATCACCGCCGTGCGCCTGCTCACGGGGGGCATCCCGGAGATTCATGGCGAAGGCACCCAGAGCCGCGACTTCATTTATGTCCATGACACCGTGGATGCCGTGGTCAAACTGCATGCCGTGCTGCCGTCTGGCGAAACGGTGAACATCTCCACCGACAACCAGATCTCGATCAACGAGCTGATCCCGCGCATCTGCGCTCACTACGGCTACAGCGGCGAGATCTTGCGCAAGCCTGCGCGTCATTCCGACGTGCTGTCGCACAACGCCAGTAACGAGAGGGTCAAGGGGCTGATCCAGTATTCGTTGACCCCGTTCGAGCAAGGGCTGGCGGAAACCCTGGACTGGTACACCCATTTGATCGGAAACCGCGCATGAGCCAGATCCGTTTGATGAAGCCCTATATCGGTTTCGATGAAGTCGAAGCCGAGATGCGGCAAATATTTGAAAGTGGCATTTTTACCCGTGGGCAACACGTTGAGGCGTTTCGTAAAGAAATTTGCGCCTATACCGGCGCACGCCACACGCATCTGGCCACTTCTGCCACTACTGCGCTAAGCGTTTGTCTGAAGCTGATTGGTATTGAGCCGGGTGACGAAGTTGTAGTTTCCGATTTCTCTTTCCCCGCCACCGCGAACGTTGTGGAGGATCTGGGAGCGCGTCCGGTCTTTGCCGATGTATCGCTCGATACCTACAACATGCTGCCCAGCGCATTGCGCGCTTGCATGAGTGCAAAAACCAAAGCTGTTATTGCTGTTGACGCGTTTGGTAATCCCAGCGGAATGCATGAAATCGCTGCAATCTGCAAAGAGTATGGCGTGCCGTTCATCGAGGATGCCGCTTGCGCCATCGGCAGCAGCGAACAGGGCGTACGCGTGGGGAATATCGCGGATCTGACCTGCTTCAGTTTCCATCCACGCAAGCTCTTGACCACGGGCGAGGGCGGGGCAATCACAACGAATCGCGATGATTGGTCTGCATGGTTTGACGTGAAGCTCAATCATGGCGCCAGCGGCATGTTGGGCTATGGCCTGGACTTCATCGAGCAGGGCTATAACTATCGTCTTTCCGAACCTCAAGCTCTTATGGGGCGTGTTCAGTTGCGGAAGCTGGATGAAATCGTTGCTGAGCGTAATGAGGTAAGAAGTGAATATGTGCGCTTCTTGGCATCAGCGGGTTTTATACCCCAGCAGCGTGCTTCCGATGTTGTGCACAATGTACAGTCTCTGGTTTTTCGAGTTCCAGAGGGCGTTGACCGTGATTTATTGATAGGTGGTCTGCGTGAAGATGGTATCGAAACAACTATCGGTACCTATTGTCTGAGCGATACGACGTATTACCGCGAGCGTTATGCAGATGTTCAGCGTCACGCAAAACGGCTACAGCAGGAAACCATCACTCTTCCATGCTATCAGGGTGTTGACGTTAAGCGTGTATGCGAGGCTATTGTGCGCAGAGGAATCAACGCGCGATGATTCAAGGCGTACGTGAATTTCGTTTGCTTAGCGAGTTTCGTACGCGCCTAGCGCTCGACTTAAACGATCTTGTTGTGGCAACTGAGGCTGGTAGTGGCCCTTTCTTATATTCTTCACTCGCAGCAGCTCTTGCTGGTGCAAGAAAAGTTATTGCAGTTGCTCCTGATAGCGTGTATGCCACGCATCAGGAAATCTCCAAGAAAATTAATAATTTGGCCTCGGCTTGGGGTGTTGCAAGTAACTGTATCTCTGTGGTTTCTTCGCGCGAGGAAATTCCAGCAGGAATTGATATTTTCTTAAACCTTGGATTTATTCGCCCTTTGGATGCGAGCCTGCTTGCAAAAGGAAGTCTAAATGCTGTGGTTTCCTATATGTGTGAGGCTTGGGAATATAGGCCTGGGGACTTGGATTTGCAGTTCTGTCGTGAGCTTTCAATTCCAGTGGCAGGTGTGAATGAGGATTATCAGGGCTTTGGGGTCTTTGAGTCCTGTGGGCAGTTAGCCTTAAAGCTTCTTTTTGAAGCTGGTGTTGAGGTCGCAGGTTGTAAAATTGGGCTGCTGAGTGATGATCCTTTTGGTGATGTAATTGAAATTGCACTTCTGGCTAATTCCAGTCAAGTTTTTCGGGTGAAGAGTGCTTCGGAGCTTTCCTTTGAGCATGCTTCGCATCTAGATGCCTTGGTTGTTGCTTCTTACTCGGATTCAGATGATGTGCTCAAGGAGCTAGGTTTTTCATTTGAGTCCCTTGTTGCGACAAATCCTGCCATCAAAATTATTCAGTTTTCAGGTGCCGTAGATGTTGAGGCGGTTGTGGCTGCTGGTCTGGATATTTATCCCGCAGCAAGGCTGCAACCTTACAGGATGTCAAAAACCCTATCGTACTTAGGAGTTCGCCCTGTACTTGCCCTTCATTCGCTAGGTCTTAAGGTTGCGCAGTTGCTGTATCAGGAGCGTCGCGGGACTCCCATCCCTTTATCATTTAATGATTTGATTCAAAAAATGATTGACTAGTAGGTGCTCCTCTCTAGGTGAAATGGTCATGAAAATTCTAGCAATTGGTCGTTCTGAGTATTTATTGAATACTCTTCGTGTTTTATCGAAAAGCCATCAGATTGTTGGGGTGATTACAGGGCCTGCTACTGATGAAAGTCTTGCTAAGGAAGAAGATTTTCAGAAATTTGCTGAGCGTCAATCTTGTAGTTATATATGTTCCAGCGTTATTGATAATAGTGTTTTGTCTTTTTGTGATTCTGTAGGGGCTGATGTTGCTGTAAGTGTTAATTGGATTTCAGTTATTGGTTCTCAGTTTATTGAGCGTTTTCCTCAGGGTGTCTTGAATGCACATTGTGGAGATATTCCTGAGTATCGAGGCAATGCAATTCTTAACTGGGCTATTCTTCGTGGTGAAAAGGAATTGACAATTTCGGTTCATAAGATGATGGCTGGAGAATTGGATGTTGGTGATGTTTATGCTCGGCGCTCTTTTTTGCTAAATAAGCAGGATAGTGTTGGTGACTTGGTTGAAAGGTTGGGTAGTGAGATTCCGCTCGCTTATAGTCAGGCTTTAGGTAATTTGGAGCGAGGGGTTTGTCTTCGAAGCTATTCTGAAGTTCTGCTTAGGCAGGGTTTTAGATGTTATCCGCGTCTCCCAGAAGATGGCTGTATCGAATGGTCATGCTCTGCTGTAGAAATAGATAAGCTGGTGCGTGCATCTTCTCGTCCTTACCCAGGTGCATTTACTGTTCTTATGTATAAGGGTGAACTGAGAAAACTCATTGTGTGGTCGTCACGAGTTGTGTGTGATGCTACTTTGGATGTCGGGGTTCCTGGGCACGTTATATGGAATGATAGGGATTCAGGTGAGACTCATGTTTATACGGGGTCTGGAGTTCTTGCGCTTAGGTGTGTTCAATGGGTGGGTGGAGAAGATTTTAGACCGGGCGAGTATTTTAAGAGTATTCGTATGAGGTTCGGTTTGTCTCAGGGTCAGCTGATTGAGTTGCTGGCCTCTCGTTGATATCGGGGATTAATCTTGAGGGTTTTAATTGCTCCTGTAGAAGTTGCCGGGATTGCCCAAGGTTTGTACGAGGGTTTTTCGGAGATTGGCGTCGATTCACAAGTATGCCTGTCTTTAGCGCACCCTTTTAAGTACTCCGGTAATAAAAAGGAGCCTTGGGTTCTTCGCGTTTGGCAGTTTCTGGGTGGGTGGCGCAGTAAGTTGACCCGGGCTAGTTTGTTTCAGAAGCCGTTTTCAGTCGTGCTTCATAATTTATGGGGTTTTGTTGTTTTATTTTGGGCTATTTTTAGATTTGATTCGTTTATTTTTTTGTATGCTCTAACTTTGACGAATACAAAAATAGAGCTGTGGTTGTTGCGCCTTTTGGGGCGAAAAATAGTATTTATATATGCCGGGAGTGATAGTCGGCCACCTTTCATGGATGGTGGTTTTTTTGCCGGTGCTGTATCTGATCCAATTCCTTCGGTGCGGAGCATTTTTCGGCTTGTGCGAGGTGTAAAGAGTCGGGTGGCGGCTCAGGAAAAATATGCGGATTTCGTTGTTTGTTCCCCTGCATCTGCTCAATATTTGACTTTGCCATTTGTGGATTGGTTTCTGATGGGGATTCCTAAGTCTTTTGCCTCGTCAGGAAAAAATTCTGATAAGAGTGCGGGTGTCGTTCGGATTCTTCATGCGCCTTCGAATTCTGGTGTGAAGGGGACCGCTACTATAATGGAGACGCTGGAGCGCCTGCGTGAAAAGGGTCATTTGATTGAGGTTTTTCTTCTAGAAAATAAGTCGAACTCTGAGGTTTTGGAAGCTCTTCAGAATTGTGATTTCATTGTTGATCAGCTTTATGCGGACACTCCGTTGGCTGCGCTGGCTGCTGAGGCTGCCTTTTTCGGTAAGCCAGCGATTGTGGCTGGATATTTTTCTGAGTTTGTGCAGAGTCATGTACGCAAAGAAAATATTCCGCCCAGTTTGTTTGTTATGCCTTGCGAGCTGGAAGCAGCTATCGAGAAATTGATCGTGGATCGCTGTTTTCGTTGCGAGCTTGGATTGAAAGCTCAAAATTATGTTCGGACTCGTTGGAGTCCTAAGCATGTTGCGCTTCGGTATCATCAGCTTTTAGTGGGTCACGAGATCCCCACGGATTGGTGGGTAGATCCATACTCGATTCGTTATGTTGACGGAAATGGATTGGATCGAAGAAGAACTGCGAAATTAGTGCGAGAGCTAGTCAATAGCTACGGTAGTTCAGCGCTGATGCTTGCAGACAAGCCAGCGCTTCAACAAGCGCTACTCAGTATGGCTAATCAGGCAGGTTGCGGAGATACAGGTGCTTAAGGCTGTCCTGCGCGATAGTCTCGTATACGGTCTGGCTTCGGTGCTGTCCAAGGGCCTGGCGATCTTCCTGCTGCCACTCTATACCCGTGTGCTGTCGCCGGGCGACTACGGTGCCTATGACCTGCTGATTACCCTCGGGGCGCTGGCCAATCTGGTGGTGGCACTGGAGATTGCCCAGGGTCTGGCACGCTATTGGGCCGATGCACCCGAGCCAGCTGCGCGCAAGCGCCTAGCCAGCACCAGTCTGTGGTTCAGCGTGCTGATGTATGGGCTTTTTCTGCTGGTCGGCCTATTGGCTGCGCCGCAGCTCAACGCCCTGGTGCTGGGCGATGCCCGCTACCTGGATGCGTTT
>NZ_JAFKCS010000540.1 GCF_017255015.1 Bowmanella yangjiangensis
GTCTGGGTCGAGACGCTACGCCGGAGTACCTGCTCCAGTTGCTCGGCCAATGCTGCCTGCGGGCAGGGCGTGATGGAACGCCTGGGTGTGGGTCGTGAGCGCGGTCATGTGCGCGCACTGTCCACGCTGCATCTGAATGTTGGCGACGCCGTGGTGATCGGCGTCCGCGAAGAGCTGCTGGTACGCAGCTCTCTGCTTGTCTACCTGCTGCCCTTGCTGGGCCTCATGGCTGCCGCCCTGGCAGCCGACGCCGCAGGGCTATCCGAACCTCTGTGCATTCTCTCCGGCCTTGCCGGTCTGTGCGTTTCCTGGCTGCTGGTACGCTGGCGAGCGTCCAGGGTCGCCGATGATCCCCAATTGCAACCTGTTGTCCTGCGCGCATTGCTGGCTGCCAGCCCGTGATTTCCTGCGTGTATTTCATTCTGCATCTGGAGTTGTAGCCGATGAGAAATATCAAGTCCGTTGTGCCGGTGTTGATGGCCGCCCTGTTGTGGGGGCAAAGTCTGGTG
>NZ_JAFKCS010000541.1 GCF_017255015.1 Bowmanella yangjiangensis
ACTTCTCCTACAACAAGGGGCTACCACTGTCGCTCAGTTCCGGTCTGCAGCCGCTGCTGGGCCGTGGTCCCCGCGGCTTGCCGGGGCAAGTGGTCGATGTGTTTACCGTGGTGTTGAGCATCTTCGGTCTGGCCACCTCCCTTGGTCTGGGAGCTATGCAGGCCACCGCAGGTATTGCCTATGTGTTGGGCACACCGAATACCTTTGCCTTTCAACTGATGTTCATCGTCGCTGTGACCTGTCTGGCAGCGTTCTCGCTGTGGCGAGGGCTGGATGCAGGGGTCAAGGTGCTGAGTAACATCAACATG
Organism: Bowmanella yangjiangensis; assembly: GCF_017255015.1. Taxonomy (GTDB): domain Bacteria; phylum Pseudomonadota; class Gammaproteobacteria; order Enterobacterales; family Alteromonadaceae; genus Bowmanella; species Bowmanella yangjiangensis. The sequence continues at coordinate 309 of NZ_JAFKCS010000541.1, forward strand.
CTGCTTGCGCTGGTTCTGTTCCTGCTGGTCGCGGTCGGTATTGGGGGCATGGCGTTCTTCTCCAACACCCTGAACGCCGCGGTCGACTATGGCCAGATGTTCCTGCCACTGAGCAACTGGATCGATCGTCCCGATCAGGACTGGTTCCAGGGCTGGACGGTGTTCTACTGGGCCTGGTGGTGCACCTGGGGTCCTCTGGTG
>NZ_JAFKCS010000542.1 GCF_017255015.1 Bowmanella yangjiangensis
CCTGGCAGCACGTGCTCGAACCGCTGCACGGCTATCTGCGCCTGGCGCAGGCGCTGGTCGAGCAGGGCGAGGCCGTGGCGGAGGCATGGAACTTCGGCCCCGACAACGAGGGGCTGGTCAGCGTCGGCGAACTGGTCGAGCGGCTGGCCCGGCGCTGGCCTGATGAGGCGCGCTGGTCGGTCGAGGCGAGTGAGCAGCCGCACGAGGCTGGCCTGCTCGCGCTGGACTCCAGCCAGGCGCGTGTGCGTCTGGATTGGCGCCCGCGCTGGACCTTGCAGCAGGCCATCGAACGAACCCTCGACTGGCACCAGGCCTGGCAGGCCGGCGAGGACATGCAGTCATTCAGCCGTGCGCAGATCGCGGCCTATCAAGGCGAAACCCATGAGTGAACAGACGGCGCAGGCGCTGCGGCAGCAGATTGCCGAGCTGGTGGAACGCTATGCCGAACTGCAATTGGCTCCTGCTGCCTTCGAAGCCGGCCGCGATGCCGTGCCGCCGTCCGGCAAGGT
>NZ_JAFKCS010000543.1 GCF_017255015.1 Bowmanella yangjiangensis
GGTCGAACTCATCCAGTCCCGGCAGCGGGGCGCCAGCGTACAGCCGGTGCCAGCTGACCTGGTGCCCGTCCAGCCAGCGGTCCAGCGCCGCAGGGCCGGCACTGGGCGTGTGTTGCAGCAGCGCGATACGCATCAGGCGACCTCCTCACAGCGCTGTTCGACTCGTTGCAATGCCCGGCCCAGACGCCTGAGCATCTCCTCGACATTGCCATGGCTCACCGTCAGGGCCGGCGACAGGCGCAGGCACTCGTCGCCAGCCATCCCCAGCAGCAGCCCCTGCTCCCGGGCCGCCCGCTGCACGACGCGCGCACGCTGCCCGATCAATGGCAGGCCGAGCATCAGCCCGTGCCCCCGCAGCGGCCCATGAGCATGACGCCGCGCCAGATGGGCCAGCCCCTCGCGCAGGTGTTCGGCCACCTCACGCGTCTGCGCGAAGAAGCTGCCATCGAGCACGGCACCCAGCACCGCGACACCGGCCACCGTCAGCAATGCCTCGCCCGGACAGGCCT
>NZ_JAFKCS010000544.1 GCF_017255015.1 Bowmanella yangjiangensis
GGGTCATGCGCGTGGTGTGGATCAGTTCGGCCACCGCTCCCTCGGCGATGCGCCCCTCGGCATCGAGCGCGGCGAAGCCCTGCTCGACCTGCGCCCGCCGCGCGAACGGCAACAGGCGCAGGCCTTCGTCGGCCAGCCAGGTGAGGTGGGCGGGCTGGCTCAGCCAGCTGTCTGGATTCAATGCGGCTCCGCTCATTGTTCTGGTTCCCTGCAGATGGGGGCCGAGCGCCGCACAGCGGCGCGGCAACGGCGACGAGACAGGACAGACGACGGCGCATTCGGCCCGCGCGGCCCCGGCTGGATGAACAGCCGGATGCTGCTTCACCCATCCCCCCGAAAGGCGCGCTGCGAAACGTCCAGCAGCCACTCATCCCTGCAGCGGATTCTAACGAGCGCCCCATCAGCGCCAGGTAACGAACGGGGCTGCCTTTGTCACCAAACGGTGACATTCAGTCCGGCGTGCGCGGCAGGCGCAGGGTGACGCGCAGGCCGCCCTCCCGCAGGTTGC
>NZ_JAFKCS010000545.1 GCF_017255015.1 Bowmanella yangjiangensis
GCAGCAGAAGGTACGCCTGAGCGAGCAGACCCGTGGCCGCCCCTGGGAGCAGTGACAGTTTTCACCCGCGACTGTGCCTGTAGACCCTTGCACGCAGGCCCTAGACTGAGCCCCTGGCTGGCAGCACCTGGCGCCGGCCACTGACTCAGGCGAGGTGAACATCATGATGCAGTTGCGCGCCGCGACCGCAGCGGACATCGAGGCCATGTGCGAGCTGTTGCTGGAGCATGGACCGAATCCCTGGAACCACTTGCCCGAAGCCGAGGTGCGCGCCCACCTGGCAGCCATCGCCGGCGGCGCGACGCGGGCCCTGCTGGCCGAGCAGGAGGGCGTGCTGCAGGGCTTCGTCAGTCATCGCCTGACCGATGACTTCGCCGCGCATCAGCCGCCGTCACGCTCGGGCCAGGTGCATGGCTACATCTGCGAGGCCGTGGTGCACGCTCGGCAGGCCGGGCAGGGGCTGGGCTCGCGCCTGTTGCGTGGCGTGGTCGAAGGGCTGCTGGAGG
>NZ_JAFKCS010000546.1 GCF_017255015.1 Bowmanella yangjiangensis
CTGGCCTTCGACGCCCACGATGCCGAGCTGCTGCGTGCCGAACACCTGGCGCACCTGGCGGCGCAGGACTGGCCGCTGCTGCGCGTGGCGCTGCAACCGAGCGTGCAATGGCTGACCCTGCAGCACAACAGCCTGGAGCTGTGGCGTGCCCTCAAGCACGAGCAGGCATTCCCGGGCAGTCATGCCCTGGAGCACGCCGAAACCTGCCTGATCTGGCGTGAGCAACTGGTCACCCGCTATCGCAGTCTCGACCCCGCGCAAGCGCAGGCCTTGCAGGCCATGGCCTGTGAGGGACTGAACTTCGCCGAGCTGTGCGACAGCCTGCAGGAACTGGGGGAGCAGGCCCCTGTGCAGGCCGCGCGCTGGCTGCACCAGTGGCTGAGTGACGGCCTGCTGGTGAAGGCGACCTAGCGCGGCAACGCCTCGAGCAGCATCTGCAGGTCGCAGAAACTGCGCGTTGCCGGCGCCGGCTCGGGCCGGCGCAACAGCAGCACCGGCAGACCCA
>NZ_JAFKCS010000547.1 GCF_017255015.1 Bowmanella yangjiangensis
GCCCTCGCTCCACAGTGCGCCGAGCAGCAGCATCACACTGCCGATGATCAGGTAGCGGGCCATTTCGTCCATCCAGATCGGCGAGCTGCCGATCAGGTAGCGGGCGAACACCCCGTAGATGAGTAGCAACAGGTCCAGCAACAGCAGCGCCGCGCCCAGGTTGAGCACCACGGCGCGCAGGCGCTCGATAAAGGAGGACATAAGGACTCCGGGCAAGAGAAGCAGCGCCCTGTCAGTCAGGGCGCTATGGGTCAGGCGGGGACTATTGGGCGGGCTTCAGACCGACATCCTGCAGGGCCGTCTCGACCCATTGCGCATCGATGTCCTGCTCACCCAGCCACTTCAGGTAGGCCGGCTGGCCCTGGCTGCGGAAGGCCTGCAGGTCCTCGGCGGAGGGGCGGATGATCTGCATGCCCTTGTCCTGCAGAAATGCCAGCTCCTTCTCCTGCTGGGTGGCGATGGCTTCGCGGTTGAGCAGCGTGGCCTCGCGGGCGGCATCGAGCAG
>NZ_JAFKCS010000548.1 GCF_017255015.1 Bowmanella yangjiangensis
CAGTGCCAGCTGCAGCGTGAGCTGGCGGACTTCCCGGATCTGCAGACGAACCAACGCCACGCCGCCTGACGCCGCGCGGTGTGCCGAATTCGGCATGCTGCCTGGGTAAAGCGATCAAGCGGGCGGGGCCTGTTCGGGCCACTGTAACGGGCTGACTGCCAGGAGCCCGATATGACCCGACTGACCCTTGCCGAGGCCCATGAGCTGGCCGCCGATATCCTTCGCCATGCCGGTTTCAGCGCCGCCTTCGTTCAGGCCATCGCCGCCACGGTGACCGCCGGCGAGCGCGATGGCTGCACGTCCCATGGCCTGTGGCGCCTGCTGGGCATCGTGCGCACGCTGAAATCAGGCAAGGCGGTGGCCGATGCCGAACCCGAGGTGTTCGAGCCGGCGCCTGCGCTGGTGCGCGTCGATGCCCATGGCGGCTTCTCGCAATTGGCGTTCGCCGCCGGCCTGCCGCTGCTGGCCGAGAAGGCGCGGCGCAATGGCATCGCCGCCAT
>NZ_JAFKCS010000549.1 GCF_017255015.1 Bowmanella yangjiangensis
CGAACACGGCAGCAGCCTGGCGCAGGCTGTCATCGTTGGCACGTTGCTGGGTGACATCACTGGCAATGCCGATGAAGCGCTGTGGCTGGCCATCCTCGTCGTGCAGCAAGCGGCCGCGCGAGTGGATCCAGCGGTAGCTGCCGTCGGCATGCCGCAGGCGGTAGATGTTTTCGTACTGCTGATCGGTCCACTCGGTACTGAGTGCCTGCATCGCACCCTCACGGTCATCCGGGTGCAGGCGCGCGGCCCAGTCGTCACGGGTATCGCCAAGGGCCTGTGGCGTCAGGCCGAGCAGCGCGGCGTAACCATCGGAGAAGAATACCCGGCGCTTGGACACGTCCCAGTCCCACAGGCCGTCGTGGGTGGCATTGAGGGCCAGGCGCAGGCGTTCCTCGTTGCTCGCCAGCTCCAGCCGTGCGCGGCGATGCCGCTGGGCGTGGCGGTACAGCACCAGGTAGAGCAGGGCGCTGGTCAGCAGGACGAAGAACAGTCCCTTGA
>NZ_JAFKCS010000055.1 GCF_017255015.1 Bowmanella yangjiangensis
GGCGATCCATCCTCATTCGCCACGAAGACGAACTTTCATAGACGCTAGATCAGGTCTATAAATTTGCAAACGTGAAGTTCAAGGTGAAATTCTCATGACGCAGGGACGTGCGACCTCCTATCGCTTTGCCGTGTTGCTGAGCCTCCTGATGGCCCTGTGCGGCTGTTCCTTTCGCGGCGAAAGAATCCAGTTGGACAGCCTGACGCTGGATGTGGCGGAGCAGGCAAACGACGACACGCCGATTGCCGTTGACTTCGTCGCCGTGCATGACCCGGATCTGCTCAAGCTGCTTTCCGAGATTCCCGCCAGGCAATGGTTCGCCGAGCGGGGGCAGTACGAGCGCGACTACCGGAATCTGTTTTCGGTGTGGGGGCTGGAACTCGTGCCGGGGCAATTTCGCGATGTGCGCGACTTCCCCTTCGCCGGTGATGGGGCCGCTGGACTTTTGGTGTTCGCCGGCTATAACACCCCTGGCGTGCATCGTTTGCGCCTGAACGAATCAGGCCGGGTGTGGCTGCGTTTCGACAGCAGGGAAATGCGCCTGCTGACCGGTCAAGACCGTTAGCCCAGCGTTGCGCGTGTGCATGCCAAACAGCGGATGTCGAAGGGGAGTGCTATGAAGGTGTTGCCGGATGCAGTCTGCTGGCACGAGGGCATGCAGCTATTGCCTCAGCATTTCCAGTTGCAGGGACTGCGCGCAGAAGTCGTCACGGCGTTGTGCGCCAGTGCTGCAAACCCCTGGTTCTGGGGGGTGAGCGAACTGGAAGTGGACCCGGCGGCGCTCAGTACCGGTCTGGTCCGTATCCAGTCGCTCGAGGCGATCCTGCCCGATGGTCTGCCCGTCAGCGTGCAGCCAGCTGGCGACAGGGTGCTCGAGCTCGATGTGGGGCCTGCCGTGGCGGCTTCGGCCAATGCCTGCGTGACCCTCTACCTGGCAGTCAATCCGCTTGGCCGCAGCGGGCAGGTACTGCCACTCAACGGGCGTCTGCGATCCCTCTGCGGAGACGCGGTGCCCGATCTGGCCAGTGGCGAGCATCCCGAGCCGGTGCTGATCTGGCGCCCCAATCTGCGCCTGGTGACCGACAGCGAGCGGGCCGATTCGGTCTGCCTGCCGCTGTTACGTATCGCCAGGGAGGGGGGCGGTTTCGTCAGACAGGCCTACGTGCCGCCGATGTCGCTGATCCTGCCGGAATCGCAGTTGGGGCAGATGGTCGCGGCATTGTGCGCGCGAGGGCGAGAGAAGTGCATGTTCCTGGCCGGGCGCTTACGCCAGGCCGAGCAGGCGGGCAATCGCGATGACGTGCAGGAGCTCAGGCGGCAGCTAACGGCTCTCTGGTCACGGCTCCCCGAGGTCGAAGTGGCCCTGAATGGCCGAGTGGCGACGCCGGCGCACCTGCATGGCCTGCTGGCCGGCTTGGCGGGCGCCTGGTGTGCGCTCGACCCGCTCAATGGCGTGCCGGCGTTCGCACCGCTTGATTTTCTCGATCTCAAGCACGGCTTCGACGAGGTCATCGCATGGCTTCATCGGAGCCTGGACAGTATCCGCGTCGGTTACCGCTGCCTGGTCTTCGAGCAGTCCGAACAGGGCTTTGCCATCGACTTGCCGGATAACCAGACGCGTCGACAACGCCTGATCGTCGGGCTGCGCATGCCGGCCGGTACAGGGCAGCAGGCCGCGCAGGCCTGGCTGGCCCAGGCCGTGATCGCGTCGCAGCAGCATGTCGCCACGCTCCGCCAGCAGCGCATGAGTGGCCTGCCGCACCAGCCGATGAGTCGCAATGAGCGAACGGCCTATGGAGTGGGTGAGGAGACCCATCTCTTCCTGATCCAGGCAGCCGGTGACTGGTTCGATCCCGAACAGTCGCTATGTCTGGCCACGACCTCGCAGAGAGCGGCGGCAAGCCCCTGGCAGGTTCTGCTGTTCACCGCCGATACCCCCTGAGATCCGCCAGCCAAGCCAAGGAAGTCTAGATGTCGGAAAGGAGCGTTGCGCTGTACCCACCCGAATTCGGTGAAGCCCCCCTGAGTCTGGCATTTCGTGAGGCGTGGATCGAATGGCGGGAAACCTGGGAGGGCATTGCCGGGCTCAGCAATGCGGGCAATGAACAGGTCGAACGCATGGCGGAAGCCACGATTCTGGTTGTCCGCCGGCTGTGGCGCGCGGCATTCGCCAGCGTGGGGGCATCGTCCTCGAGCCAGGTCAAGGCGATGGTGTATGCGTTCGTGGCCCTGGTCGACGAACGCCTGCTGTTCGATGAATGGCCAGGGCGTACGGCTTGGCAGCCACGCCCTCTGGAAGCACGCTTGTATGGCTCGCGTACCGCGGGCGAGCGCCTGCCCCGTGCCATTCACAAGCTGCTCAAGGAACGTGCGCCGGCTTCGCGTGATCTGGCCAACGTCTATCTGCAATGCCTGATCCTGGGTTTCTATGGCGGTTTGCGCAGTGATCGTGGACGTGCGCTGCACACACGCTGGCGCCATGCGCTGTTCACCTTCGCCTGGCAGCGCGAACCTGCGGCAACAGAGGTGATATCCAGCCTGGCCCGGCCGACCCGGGCGTCCCCCTTGCGCCTGCCGTTGCGCCGTGCGCTGCCCGACGGCGTGCGCCTGAGCCTGGCGATCTGCGGTTTGCTGCTGTTGCTGAGCCTGGCTGGGCACTGGATGTGGCGTGACATCCAGTCGGAGCTGACGCCACTGCTGCATCTGGTCAGCCTGGATGAAGCGCAATGAGTACGCTGGCGATCATTCTCAGTCTGCTAGGCGTGCTCCTGCTGCTGCTGGCATTGGCCGCACTGTTCTGGTGGCTGCGGACGCAATCGGGCATGGCGATCCGCAGCTTCTATGCCGCAGTGCGCAAGATGGAGCACGAACAGGGAATCGAGTCGCGCTATCAGGTGCCCTGGCTGATGCTGCTCGGTGATCCGCGCGAGGGCAGCCAGCTTTGCCTCGATTGGCAACTCACGCCTGCAGGCCGCCCGGCGTGGTTCGGGCGCTGGTGGGCGGATCAGGACGGTGCCTTGCTGGTGGTACCCCAGAGCATCTTCCTGCCCAGCGATGGCGGCAATGCGTCCACCTTCGTCTGGCGGCGCCTGCTCAGCATGTTGCTCAGGCTGCGTGGCCAGCGCCCACTGGATGGCGTGATCTGGAACATTCCCCTCAATCAGTTGCAGGACGGTGCGCAAGGTGCTGCCGATGTGATCGTGCTGCGCCGGCGCTTTGCGGAACTGCTGCAACGCCTGGGACTGAGCCTGCCGGTCTATGTCCTGATCAGCGGTTTCGAGGAAATGCCAGGCTTTCAGGAGCTGGTCGCCGCACTCCCCGAAGAGGGACGCGAGCGTCTGCTGGGCTGGTCATCGCCCTATGGGCTGGATGCCGGCTGGCAGAGCTACTGGCTCGACGATGCGCTGGATGCCGTGGTGCAGAACATGCAGGCCGCGATCATCGAGGTTGGCGCCTTGAAGGGCGAGCTGGCCGAGGACCTGTACCGTCTGCCGGACCTGTTGCTGGAATTGAAGGGCAATCTCCGCACCCTGCTGGAGCCGGTCTTCCAGGGCAATACGCAGGGAGAGGCGCCCAGATTCCGTGGCCTCTACCTCGGCGCGGCGCAAGCGCTTGCCGAGTCGACGCAACTCTACCCCGGAGAGGTGCCGGCGGCACAAGGCGTCTTCACCCAAGCGCTCTGGCGGCAGCGGCTGATCGCGGAACAGGGCCTGGCACAGGCGTTACCGCGCATACTGCGTCTGCGCCAACGCTGGCAGATGACCGTCGGCGGCATTGCCGTCGTATTCGCGCTGTGCTGGCTGCTGGGCATGCTATGGGTGTGGCAGGAGCGACAGGAGGATGCCCGCGTACTGAGCAGCCTGCTGCAGGAAACCCATGCCGGACACGTCAGTCTGCGCGCGCCGGAACGTCGTCAGGAGCAGGCACGGCTCAATGTGCAGGCGTTCTGGGAGCTGCTGCTGCAGGCGCCGCGCTGGCATTTTTCATCGCTGATCTATCCCTCGTCCTGGGGCACGTCCCTGGATCAGCAGATGGATCAACTGTTGCGCGGCATGGCGCGCCGCGAAGCCCTGGTGCCGTTGCAACAACTGCAGGACTACCAACTGCAAAGCTTGCTGGTGATCCGCAATGAACAGCGCCGCCCGGACGTGCAGAGCGCCCAGCCGGATCAATGGCCGAACTACGTCAAGGCACGCACCCTGGCGGAGGGCGTGGTCAGCCTCGAGCGGCACAATAACCTGCTCAACAACGCGTTGACCGGCCAGGAAGGCGTCACCGAATCGCTTGCCCAGCTGGGCAACGACGCGCTGGGGCTCAGCCTCGACCCCTCCAGCCTGTCCAGACGTGCCTTCTACGACCGGACCCTGCGCCATCTGGCCGCGCCAGGCCTGCGCCCCGTGGATCTGGAACCCAACGGCAAGCAGCTTTCCGCGCATTTCCAGGGCTTGATGAAGTTCTGGCTGGAGCAGTACTTCCTGGCCGGCAATTTCGTCACGCCCGCCGGCTATCTCAAGAAGCATCTGAGCGATCTGGAATATGGCCGCGATACCTCGCTGAAGAAACTCGAGGAAATCAACGCACTGATCGGCCATCTGGACGACCTGATCGTCCTCACCAACTCCGCCTGGAGCCATGGCAGCGGGGAAGAGCTCGTGCCTGGCTTTCGTGACCTGATGAACGACGTGAAGCAGAGCCGTCTGCTGGGGCCGACCATCGAAGCCTCCGTCACGCAGGAGGCCGAACAGTTGCGCAAGACCTTCCACAGCCAGTGGATCGAAGAGTCCGCGAGCCGCAACAACCTTTTGCAGCGCCAGGCGGGTGGAACGCTGGTCTTGCAGAAGAACATCAGCAAGCTGGCCAGAAGCATCGATGACCTGCTCCAGCGCGACTTCGCCGTGAGCGCGATGCGCCGCCCGGATGGCAGCCTCGACACCCGGGTCCTTGGCGATGTGAGCGAACAGCAGATAGCTCAGGCGCTGGTCTACCAGCAGAGTTACCAGGACTTCGTGGCGCAGGAGCTGGCTCAGATAGCGCCTGATTATCGTGCGGGCATGCTCAAGGCCGCCGAACAGGCCGCTGCGTTGGCCATGTGGTCGGCGTTGACCTCGTCGGGCGGTTCCTACAGCGACGACGCTACGCAGAGCCAGTTCAATGTCTCCGTCGAACAGGCCATGCAAGTGATCCAGGCACTCAAGGGGTTGGGCCGCGCCGATCTGGCCAGCACCCTGCAATCGCAGTTGACCTTGCGCGCCATGGCGGACGTCGCCGAGGTACTGGCGGATATCGACACCTTGCCGCTGTTCACCCTGCGTTATCCGATTGCCGAGTGGGACGGCAAGCCTAACCTGGGACTGAAGCTGTTCCGGGCCACCGACATTCAGGATCTGAAAGCCTCCCTGGCCCGGCAGTTCACCGATATCAGCACCAGTACCGACAAGGTATTGCCCGAGCTGACGTGGCTGAGAGCACAGAATGATCTGCCACTGCCGCTGCAGGAGAAAGTATCCCGGCTGGGTTCGATAAACGATGACATGAAGAAGTACAAGGCGCAGAACCCGACCAGCGCTCCCGCGTTGTTCGAGCAGCTGGTGAGCCGGGACCTGGTAGAAATGGACATCGGCAACTGCCGCCAGGTGCTCTCGACCGCGAGCCTGCCGCCAGGCGATGGCGATCTGGCGCGTTATACCCAGGGCATATCGGAGCAGGCCCGGCAGCGCTGTAACGAGTTGCAGACACAGGGCGCGGCACAAGCCTGGAGCGCGCTGGCGAGCTACTTCAATCAGTATCTGGCCGGCCGTTTTCCGTTCTCCTACAACCTCGATAGCAGCGATGCCGACCCGGCCCGCGTCAAGCACCTGCTGGAGCTGATTGACACCCATCTGGAGGCGGCCGAGAAAGGGCTGGCACTGGCGCCGGCGGGTAACCGACTGGCCGCAGAGGACTTCCTGGCACGGATGAAACAGGCCAGAAGCTGGCTCGGGCCGCTGTTCATTCGCGATCAGTCAGGTGTCATCGGGGTCGAGCTGGAGGTACGTTGGCGGACGGATCGAGAAGACGAGGAGGGCGCCGACCAGGTGATC
>NZ_JAFKCS010000550.1 GCF_017255015.1 Bowmanella yangjiangensis
GCCCGGCTGGTAGTAGTGCTGCTCACGCGGTTCGATCACCGCGATGCGCAGCTCGGGGTTGCGCTTGAACAGGCTGGCAGTCACCGCACAGCCCGCCGCGCCGCCTCCGACCACGACCACGTCGTAGCGCTGGGTGGGCGTACTGGCGGACTGCGCCTGGGGCAGCGGCGCCTGTTGCCAGCGCTGCTGCAGGCGTGGCGCCAGCCCACTGAGGTCGTAACCGTGCTCGCCTGCGGTGCTGAGCAGCACCTGCGGGTCGAGGTGGTGGGCCTCGCTCAGTGCCCACAGGCTGGTCGAGCGAGTGCCGCTTCGGCAGAACGCCAGCAGCGGGCCGCGCGCCTGTGTCAGCAGGGCATTGAAGGCGCTGACGTCGTCATCGCCGATCTGTCCGGAAACCACGGGCAGGTGGTAGTACTCCAGGCCATTGGCCTGGGCGGCGGCCGCCAGTTCGGCGGAGCCGGGCTGGCCCTGCTCTTCGCCGTCGGGGCGATTGTTGAT
>NZ_JAFKCS010000551.1 GCF_017255015.1 Bowmanella yangjiangensis
GCCGGTGCTTTCGCCGGCGGCGTAGTGATCGGCGAGGCTGGTGGCCTGCCAGTCATCCACGGCCAGTGCATTGAGTTCGATGCGGCAGCCCAGGGCCTGGCCAAGTTGCAGGTTGGCTATCAGGCCGAAGCCACATGCCAGGCGGTCACAGGCGACTTTGCGGATGCGCCCGCCGATGCTCAGGCGCACGGCCTGCAGGCGCCCGTCGCCGAGTGCTTCGACGACATGGCTGTTCGCCCTGTAGCCCGGATGGAACAGGGTGCAGGCCTGCAGCAGCTTGCCTGGCCAGCGCGGCAGTTGCGCGGCGAAGCCGGCGACGGCTGACCAGTGTGCCTGCTCGGCGATGTTCAGCACCTGCGCGCCGTTGTCCTGCGCCGTGGCGGCGCTGGCGAGCAGCAGCGGGCCGCTGCCGGCGACGACGATGCGCTCGCCGGCGACCGGCAGGCCGCCCTTGATCAGTGCCTGCAGGCCGCCCGCGCCGGTGACCCCAGGCAACG
>NZ_JAFKCS010000552.1 GCF_017255015.1 Bowmanella yangjiangensis
GCTGCCACCAGCTGATTCGCGACGGCGCCACGCTGGAGGAGAGCACCGAGCATGTTCTGCAGGCCTTGCGGGGCTGGCACGCGTCACCCATCGCAGCCCCGCCGGCGCCGCCGGCTCGCGTCGAGCATCCGTTGCTGGCCCTGTTGCATGCCGCGCCGCACAGCACCGAGGCGCTGGTCCAGGCCAGTGGCTTGCCTCTGGCAGAGGTTCTCGCCGCCCTGACCGAGCTGGAGCTCGAGGGTCGGGTGTGCAGCGAGGCTGGGCGCTGGTTGGCGCGCCAGGCGTGAGCGGCGTCTGCTGTTCGCCGCCGTGCGATCCGCGCATCCCCTTCCACTCAGGCTGTCCGTAGGGTGGATGGCGCTTCATCCATCCACCAGGCCGCATCAGGCGCAGCCGCCACGGCGCTTGCAGAAGGCGCCGGCGGCCCGCTTTGTCGTGGCGCAGGCGCCGATGTGATCCCCGCATGGTCGCCGGGCTACAGTCGCCGCCCCGTCTT
>NZ_JAFKCS010000553.1 GCF_017255015.1 Bowmanella yangjiangensis
CGAGCTTGTGATTGACAGGCGCCCGCAGTGCCGTTCTTGAGCCTTTCGCTCGTCCCGTCGTCCCCGCAACTATAGCTGGCAAGTCCTCGCTGGCAACTTTGCGCAGCAAATTCAGCTGACTAATCTGCCTTATTTCCGTCCCGGATGAGCCGCCGCGAAATGAGCAATTCATTGCCACTTTGGTGTTGGGGCGAAAGCAGCAGGTGCAGGCCTGTGTCATGGGCAAAGGTATAAGCAGAAGCCGCGATTATCACTAAACGATATGCCTTCCCGGGTGTTGCACCCGCGATCTTGTACTAGCGTGCATGAATCGCCGGAGCGCGATGCATCATTGATCGAGCAGTGCCCACCAACCGCTGGGTCTGCGCTGTTGCCCCTGCCTGGGTATGCCGACCCTTCGTACGAATAACAAGATGAGGGGTTTTGCCATGCCTGTCGCCCAGTCCCTGTCGCGTATCGTTCCTGTCGTTCTGCTACTTGCCCTGAGTGCGCCT
>NZ_JAFKCS010000554.1 GCF_017255015.1 Bowmanella yangjiangensis
GGGGGCGCTGTCGTCCGTTGCCGGCATACCGGTGCACAGGCCGAAACCATTCGCCGGGATTTCCCGCAGCGCAGGCACGAGCAGGCGCAAGACGACCACCAGAGCACTGCCAAGTACCGCGAACAGCGCGACCCAGAGCCACACCAGCAGGCTGTCGCTGGCGATGGCGCTCCACCACAGCGGCCCGCCGGCGAGCAGGGCACCGAGCAGCGCGGCAAGCTTGTGTCGGGCCAGCATGACCTTCAGGGGCGCGACCACCCGCACCCAGGGGCTCTTGCCTTTGCTGTCGAGGATCGCGATGAAGGTGTCGAACAGCGTGCGCAAAGGCGCGACGGGCCTGAACAGCGCCAGCAGCTTGGTGCCGCGGCCACCGGCAGCAGGGGTGCAGAGGTGTTCGGGAAGTCGCTCGATTTCGGCGAAGCCGGCGGGGTCCTGCTGCAGCTGCCCCTGCTGGTAGCGCTGGCGGCCCAGCTCGGCAGCGGCCGCCGCTGCCG
>NZ_JAFKCS010000555.1 GCF_017255015.1 Bowmanella yangjiangensis
ATTGCTCAACCCTGGCTTCGGTCTGAAGGGTAGTGAATATGCAGGTCCCGATGCCTTCAAGGTCGCGCGAATCGGCTCTGACCTGAATGCGAAGAACGATGGGCAATTCGGGGTGGCGTTCCGTTACATTGCTGAGGAGCTCAACTCTACCGAGTTCGGTTTCTACTTCATCAATTACCACTCCAAAGAACCGTATATCTACGCTGACATCAATGACGATTATGCAGGCCTGACTGCAGCCCAGTTTGCTGCTCTTGCCGGTGCTGTTGGTAGTCCCACCACTGCTGGGGGCTTGGTGACCGTTGACTTGGCCAACCAGATTAACGCCAGCCGCGAATACGTCGAAGACATCCGTATGTACGGCATGAGCTTCAACACTACGATTGTCGAGACGTCTGTTTTCGGTGAACTGGCTTATCGTCCGAACATGCCGATTGGCATCGCGACGACCAACGACCTGCTTGGGCAGGTGCTGGGTCAGGCGACGCAGATT
>NZ_JAFKCS010000556.1 GCF_017255015.1 Bowmanella yangjiangensis
TGGCGCACTGGCCGCCGCCATTCCCGGCTTGCCGGCCGCCCTGGTGGAGCTGGCCGAGCATCACGGGCGCCTGCCGCTGAAAACCAGCCTGGCACCGGCCATTCGCCTGGCCAGGGAAGGCTTTGCCGTGGACCGTGTCTACCGCGAACGGGCCACCTGGCGCCTGGCCGCGCTGCGTGACGATGCGGAAAGCGCGAAGCTGTTCCTCGACCAGGGCGAAGTGCCCGCCGAAGGCCAGCTGCTGCGCCAGGCGGACCTGGCCGTCACCCTGCAGGCCCTGGCCGATCACGGCCGCGCCGGTTTCTACCAGGGCCCGATTGCCGAGCGCCTCGCCGCGGGCGTACGCCAGGCCGGCGGTATCTGGACGCTCGACGACCTGCGCGAGTACCGCGTGGCGCGCCGCGAGCCGCTGCGCTTCCGCCTCGAGGACGGCCACGAGCTGATCAGCGCGCCTCCCCCCTCGGCAGGCGGCGTGGCGCTGGCCCAGAGCCT
>NZ_JAFKCS010000557.1 GCF_017255015.1 Bowmanella yangjiangensis
GAGGGTGACCTGGCAGCGCGTTCGCGCCGCGCCACCTACCTCTGTGCACTGGTATTCCTGGTTGGCTTCCTTCTCGCTGGCAGCTGGCTGGCCATGGGCATCGAAGGCATGACCCTGGCCGGCGTCGTGGATGCCGGCGCCGCCCTGAACCCGCTGAACAAGCAGGTGATCGCCGACAACGCCGGCTGGCTCGGCAACTATGCCCGTTACCCGGTGACCCTGGTCGCCCCCGTACTGGCGCTGCTCGGCGCCCTGCTGGCGATTCTCGCCAGCACCTGGCGACGCGCCGGCCTGGCCTTCGCCGGCAGCAGCCTGATGATAGTTGGGGCCATCTGCACCGCAGGCTTCGCCCTGTTCCCCTTCGTCTTCCCCTCGAGCCTCGATCCGGCCTCCAGCCTGACCCTGTGGGACGCGGTATCGAGTCGCAAGACCCTGGGCATCACGTTCGTCGTCGCCTTGATGTTCTTTGCGCTGATCGTGCTCTACACCCTG
>NZ_JAFKCS010000558.1 GCF_017255015.1 Bowmanella yangjiangensis
GCCCCCTTACCTGCCGGAGTCGCTCAAGCAGTACATGGCCGAACAGAGCATGGCCAACGCGGGCCACTACGACCAGGTGTTCCAGCAACTGGTCGAACGCTACATTCCCCTCGAGCCGGAACTGCCCAAGATCGAGGCCCCGACCCTGCTCCTCTGGGGCAAGCAGGATCGCGTGCTGGACGTGTCGAGCATCGACGTCATGCAACCCCTGCTGCGCAGGTCCAGCGTGGCGATCATGGACAACGTCGGCCACGCCCCGATGCTCGAACGCCCCGAGGAAAGCGCCCTGCTCTACCGGCGCTTCCTCGACAGCCTGCAGCAGCCTTGAATCCAGGCAATAAAAAACCCGCTCATCAGAGCGGGTTTTTCGTAGCGGGAAAGCAGGTCAGACCAGCTTTTCCAGCTCCGGTACGGCTTCGAACAGGTCAGCGACCAGGCCGTAGTCAGCCACCTGGAAGATCGGCGCTTCTTCGTCCTTGTTGATCGCCACG
>NZ_JAFKCS010000559.1 GCF_017255015.1 Bowmanella yangjiangensis
CCAGGCGTGGTCGAACACGTACTCGCCATAGGAATGCCGCTTCAGATAGGCCGGCAACGCCGCCCTCACCTGCCCCTGGTCATCGCACCAGAGACGATGCGACGGCTGCCAGCCACTGTCGCCCCCGACACTGCCGCTGTCTTCGAGAGCGCTGTGAAATGCATGCCGCAGAAACGGCTGAGCACCGGGCAGCAGGGCGTCCCAAGTGTCGGCAGAGAGCGCGTGAAGTGAATCGAGGGTGGTGACGGGCATGACAACGAATCCCAGAAGCGAGGTTGCAATATATCTCTAACAATGCGCCCGCAATATGAGAAGGCCAACCTTTATAACCTTCAGCTCTGCAAAGGAGTCATCCATGCAAAAGTCCCTTCTCGCCCTTGGCGTCGCCATGTTTCTCGGTAGCGGTGCCGCACTCGCGCAGCAGTCGATCACCCACCCGTTTCACGCGAGCCAGGCGAAGGATGCTCCGAACAACGTTCACATGGCGGT
>NZ_JAFKCS010000056.1 GCF_017255015.1 Bowmanella yangjiangensis
TGACCCAGCTGCTGACCGGGCTGGATATACGGAGTCGGGATTTCAGGTAGCTGCAGTGGTTAGGAGGTTGGTGGCTTTCGGCCACAAGCGGACAGCCACACAGTAAATAAATCTGTCCCCTTTTCCGAAGCTGCATTGGTAGAGTTCAAAAAGGGCTCTCATTAGAGGATCAGGGGACGCGCGATGGCCGAGATCGGTTCGCTCGAGCGGCGTAAGCTCGAAAAATTGCTAGGTATGGGAAGCGGCTACGTCCTTGATTTCTCGGATCGCACCTATGCGGAGTTCTTCATCGATTTTCGGGTCGACATCGATGCGCCACAATTCCGAACTGGGGGTGACTCCAAGGCCAAGAGGATGCGGACCTTCTGGGATATCGCTCCGAGCCACACTGTTGGCAAAGTGCTTGACGGGCTCATCGCCTACGGCGTGGAGAATGACCACCTGGGCGACAGTAACCCGGTGCTGATCGACGATTGCCGCAAGATCGCGCAGCGCCTGCTCAGCGACCAGCCTGTCACCGACCTGGATGCTCTGACCGCCATTGCAGATGAGCGTGACTTCGAGGTAGTGGCCGAGCATGTGCGCGAGGCCATCGAGAAGAACCAGCCCGAGGGCGCGCTCGATCGCCTACACACCTTCGTCAACAAGTTCATCCGGATCACCTGTGAGCCGCATGGCATCACGATTAGTCGGGACAAACCCCTGCACAGCGTCTTCGGCGAGTATGTGAAGGCCCTGCGCGAAAGCGGTCACCTGGAATCAGTCATGACTGATCGGATACTCAGATCCTCCATTTCCGTACTCGAGGCCTTCAATGACGTAAGGAACAATAAGAGCCTGGCCCATGACAATCCCATTCTGAACTACGACGAGAGTTTGCTTGTGTTTAATCACGTAGCTTCATCCATCCGATTCATCAAGTCACTCGAAGCACGGATCAAGGCGAAGAGTCTGCAACAGACGACAGAGTCGACTTGGAACGATTCAATACCGTTTTAGGAAGGCCCACACAGGAAAGCGAATTCATGGCAGACAACAGTCTAAAAGTAAGCGAATTGGCCCGATTCGCCAGGAATCTGGAAAACTTCGCCAAGACTAGCCCTGAAGAAGCGATGCACTACCGCTTTCACGGTATATTGGAAAGCTAAATCGTCACACGGCAATGCTGCGGGGTGATAACGAGCCAGGGAGCGGTCAAACTGCATGAGCAGATGGTAGAGGTGATACGCGCCAAGCGCGGTACGACAGAGCAGCCGCAGTGAACCGTCCACAGCTATATGACCAACTCCTGGCCGGATAGCGACGGTCTGACTCCAGCCCCATTTTCTGCCCCCCCTTTTCTGAGCACTATTCAATGCAATGACTCTATACTGCCCCTCCGGATTGTGATCACCGCAACTCGGGTGTCACCAATCCCTAGAGTCTCATATGGCCATCCCTGGCTGGTTAGAATCCGTTCTTTACCAGAAGACTGGCAAGTCTATTTATGCAACTTCAAATATGCGTAAGCGTTTTGCCAAAAAAAACGATCACTGTATTCGCTGTATTCAACTCGCCTCATAATCTTAAGGAAGATATCTAGGTAGTCACGAGTGCGATCCACCATATCGGGCATGTGCCAATCTGAACCATAAGCCATTTTTGTAAGCAGTTCGTATGGTCGTGCGGCTTTAACAGCTGCGCCTCTAGCTTTCTCTATGTTGCCGACAAATACCTCTAGTTTTGAGGCCTCGAATAGTTGGGTAATGTAACCGACTTCGCAGTACACATTTTGATAAGTGGTGCACAGCTCGCAGACGATGCGTGCGAAGTTATCTTGGTCCTGCCACTCCTCCTCTGAATCAGCCATCCATCCTTTAGAATTTATGTTGCCGTTGATCATCGCCCCCCCACCTGCGTGTCCCAAACACAACCTAAGGTCGCTCCAGCGACTGTTTTCCAATACTTTCTTCCAGTATTTAGGATGGGCGTTGCCACCAAGCTTGTGTCGTGTCTGGAATCCAGTCGGCGTACAATGAGCAAAAATCGGCATATCATATTTGATGCAAAAATCGAAAAATGCGTCAATGCGATCTTGGTAAGTTGGTTCGTTCTCAGTTGGTTTATAACCCATTGCTGGGTAGAATTTGAAACCAATAAATCCTTTTTCCCGGGCTTCAGTCGCGTGTTTAAGCCAATCCTCACGACGAGGGTCAAACGCTGAAAAGCCGAAAACCTTGCAGGGTCTTGATCGGTGCAATAACTGCATGCGTCGAACTTGCTCAGGATGGAATAGATAATATGGCGGCTTTTCCATTGCGTAAGCCATTTGCATATCCATCATGTAGTGCACCACCTGCAATTTAGGTAAGTCGCTGCCATAGGAAGATAAGAGCCGCTCCAGCAGCTTCTCTTCCGAGCTGAGCATGGTCAGGAAAAACCTTAGGTAGTTTTCCTTTTCTCCCCAGGCTTCTTTATTCATCAATTTACTGACCACCCACAGTGCTTTCTTCAAAGCACTCCGAGCCCCACCTAGAAAACGCTTAAGGCTCACCCCTGCCTTTAAATCTATATATTTTTCAGCTTCAATATTTTCGGGCAAGGCTGTGTCATGCCAGCCCTCAGCATCGTAATTTGCCTTAGACAGCTCTTTGATTATCTGAGCCAACTCACTAGACTGTAGTAAATTTATTTCTTGAGGACTTAATGGGGACTCTGATAGCTCACCCAGCTCGCTTGTTATTTTATCTAGAGAGCCAGTCGCAATGCATAATTCATAGTATGCAATACTCCAGATTCTCTCCAAATAAAATTCATCCACCGCATCCTCATCATCTGGGGATGGCGTGGTAAGCGTTTTAGGTTCATGATATGAAGACCCGACCAGCATCAGCAGCAAGCTTGCCACATTGTTTGCTAACCGACTTTCGTCCTTGTTCATTGCATTGGCAATAATGCTGGCTAGAGGTACATATCGCGCATTAAAAAGATGAGTATGTAAATCAACGATTCGTTCAGGCATGCCCACGTGTAATCTCCCTATATAAATCTCTATGCTCGTTTTCTTAATGTATAGGCCGCCCAAGCAGAGGGCGTAGCGACGAGTAAGCTCGCTGTGTGTGTGCGCTTTGAGCTCGCCTTATGACTCTAGTCGCTCCTAGAAAAATGACCTGAGTAGCAGTATGTTTTTGGCCGATATCTTCCGGTACGACAGGCCGCTTCTGGCCGACAGCAGACCATCACTTCGCCCTCTTGCTACATCAAAGATAGAGAGATGCCCTCCGATCAATGTCCCCACGAGGCAGCCGCACCAATCCCGATAGCCGCAAACCACCGCCCCCTCCCACCACTCAGACCTGCCTGGCGACGACCATCTGCTCGACATCCATCGCGCGTTCGTATTCGTCGTGCAGCCAGGTCAGGGCCGATTCGAAGCGGCCGAAGTGAACTGCATCGACCACCCCGCTCTGCATGTTGGCCTGGATGGTTTCGCCAAGTACCCAGTCTTCCATGAGGATCTTGTTCACCAGGTTGTGGTTGGTCTCGTGCCTGCGCAGTTCGTCAGCCGACCACTCGCTGCCGCCGTCTTGCGGGCGATCGACCAGCAGCACTTCTTCGATGCGGGTTTCCCCGACCGCCAGCGGCACCATGCGGATCAGCGAGATGTTGTCCGGCTGGGCGAGCAGCAGCACGGTGGACGACAGGGTGTAGATGATGTTGGCCATCCGGCGCATGTCCCATTGCGTCTCGGGCAGGTCGGGCGCCTCGAGCAGCGGCTTCTTCGGCAGGATCATGCGCATGTACAGGCCGCCCCAGCTTTCCCAGGTGGACAGGTTGCCCAGGAAGAACGGCGCCAGGGTGTGCTTGTGCGCCACGTTGAAGTGGTAGGCCTCGATCCCTCCCTCGAGCAGGACCTTCCAGTTGGCCTTGATCACATAGCTGCGGCGCTTGTAGACCTGCTGGTTCTCGATATCCAGGTAGCGCATGCCGGACAGCATCTCTTCGCCGAGCAGGTCTGCAGGTACCCGCCGGTTGCGGTCCGGATGGACGAAGACGATGCCGCCGATGACCCGGCTGGGGAACTCGATCAGGCCCAGCCGGCCCTTATCCAGCCCGACGAAACCACGCTCGAAATCCGGCGCGCCGGCCAGTTGGCCTTGGCTGTCGTAGGTCCAGGCGTGGTAGGGGCAGACGAACCTGTTCCTGCAGCCGCTTTCGCCATTGGCCACCAGCCGTGCATTGCGGTGCCGGCAGGTATTGGCGAACACGCGCACCTGACCGTCCGCGCCACGCACCATCAGCAGCGACACGCCGTCGAGCCAGTCCAGAGCCAGGTAGTCGCCCGGGTTGGGCACCTCGTTGGCGGCACCGACGGCCAACGGCTGGTTGCGAAAGATCCGCTCTTTCTCGCGGGCAAACCACTGCGCGCTGGTGTAGCGCTCGGTGGCGTGGCTCCGGGTCGTCTCGTGGTACTGGGTTTCGCCGCGTGCGTGGAGTTCCAGCAGTTGCGCGATCAGGCGAATCTCGGTGGCTCTGTCCATGCTCGGGTCCTCTCTGGGCGGCCTTTGTGGATGACTCGCGGTACCGGGTCGGGGCCGGTGGCGTTCACTCTAGCAAGGCAAAATCGACCAAATTCGACCTCTGCGGACGTATTCTCGACGCAAATGGACAACCCTTCGCGCGGGCCACTTCGCGCGCAGCACCGCCGAGAGCGAAGCCGATGCATAACCCGCAACGCGCCGTCGAGATTGCCTATCTGATTCCCGATCAGTTCTGGAGCAGCACCATCAGCAGCACGGTGGAGGTGTTCCATGGCATGACGCTCAGCCCCAGGCTGTTCCAGAGCAACGAATTCCGTGGTTTCAACACCACCTTCCTACGCTGTACGCGAGCCAGGGTCACGGGGTTCTCCGGCCTGCGCTTCGACACCGAGTACTTCGCCAGCACCGCCGGGCAGCAGCGTTTCGATGTGCTGATCGTGCCCTCGGTGTGGGGCCTGTCGCTGGACAGCCTGGAGCGCGCCCGGCCGGCGCTGGCCTGGCTCAAGGCCCAGCATGCGCAGGGTTGCGTGGTGGTCGGGCTGGTCACCGGAGTGCTGTTTCTCGCCGAGGCCGGCATCCTCGATGGTCGCGAGGCGACCATTCACTGGGCCTCGGCCAACCTGTTCCGCCAGCGCTATCCCGAGGTAAAGGTCAGCCCGAAGATCCAGATGGTCGAGTCGGACAACATCATCACCACCTCGACCACGCCGGCGACCTTCGAGGCGCTGCTGCTGGTGATCCAGCGCTTTCTCGGCGACCGCTCGGCGGAGTTCGCTTCGCACTACTTCACCATCCGCGACAAGGACGCACCGCTGCCGGTGTTTCTCGAACCCAGCTGCAACGACAGGCTGGTCGATGCGGCGCGCGACTGCATCCGCCTGAACTTCGCCCGGGAGTTGTCCCTGGCCGAGCTGGCCCGGCAGTTCAATGTCACCCCAAGGACCCTGGTGCGGCGCTTCCTCAGCGCCACTGGGCTGACGCCGATGCAGTACCTCGGCAAGCACCGGCTGGAGATCGCCCGACGCCTGCTGCAGTCAACCGACCTGCAGATACAGCAGGTCGCCGAGCAGGCAGGCTTCGCCTCGGCCACCGTGTTCGGCCGTTGCTTCAAGCGCGCCTTCGCGCAAACGCCACGCGCCTACCGGCAATCGCTGCCCACCACCCGGCAGTGAGGCCCGTCAGGCTGACGCGCGCGGTTGCCTCACGACGGGCCGTGTCAGCCTGCTCCCCTGCCCCCCGATGCCGCCCCTTCACGGCTGAATGCCTCCTGTCGCAATATTTCTCCTGAGGATAAAAAAATTCCCAACAGGCATGGACAGCGCACGTTCATTCACTTATAAAAATCACCAACACGAAAAATAGATTCGTCACAGTAAATTTTATTCATAGACGAACAGCGCTTTCACTCATGAAGATTTTCCTGCCGCCGCCCCCAGCAGAGGATTCGCCATGCAGCCCGCCAAGCACCCGTACGTGATCAAGATCAGTTGCCCGGCCA
>NZ_JAFKCS010000560.1 GCF_017255015.1 Bowmanella yangjiangensis
GGGAAACGGTCGCTGAAGTGTTCGCCCTGGCGCAGGCGCTGCCAGAATTGCTGATAGGCCAGGCTCTCGCTCAGACTGCGCGAACAGAACAGTCGGTGGTGCTGGCCGACGATCTCCTCCAGGCTGTAGCCCACCACCTCGAGAAAGGCGCGATTGGCATCGAGGATGATGCCATCCGGGGTGAACTCGATCATCGCCATCGATTGTCGTATGGCCTGCAGCTCGGCCGTTCCGGCGCTGGGCGTGTCCTTCTGCTCTTTATTGCGTGACAGCCACATCTCACGTCTCCTTTCGTTCCGTCACCGGAGATAACACTAGACGACATTTGCGCGTTCCACTGGCGGTTCAAGCTGTGTAGGGTTGTCCGTTCGATGAACGAGGGACGGACATGGACAGAATCGATCGACTGGCTGCGCAACTGGGTGACGGGTTGAAAAGGGTGGGCGCCCAGGTGAGCACCGCAGAGTCCTGCACCGGCGGTGGGAT
>NZ_JAFKCS010000561.1 GCF_017255015.1 Bowmanella yangjiangensis
GCATCGAACTGCCGCGCTGAAAACACCCATTCACCGGCAGGCAGCAGCGGCTGCCTGCCGACCCGCAAAGGATTGCCCGCATGCCCCGACTCCACTCATTGGCCTGGCTGCTGTTCCTGCCCGCCTGTGCCCTGGCCGATCTGCCTCGCTTCGAACCGCAGAACGGGTTGCAGGCCCAGGTACTGCAACAGGGCGACGGCTACGTTCTGCAGCAGCCCGACGGCAGCCGTATCGAACTGAGCATTCCCGAGGGTAACGAGGTGGACGCCCCTCCCGGCTTCGAGGTCGACGACTACGACTTCGACGGCCATCCTGACCTGGCCATACGCGTGCCCGTGGGCATGGTCAACTCGAGCTACCACCTTTACCTCTATCGCCCCGACCGGCAGGGTTTCGAGCGCCTGCACATGCCCGAGACCCTGCTGGACCGCGCCAACTGCGGCGAGCTGTCGGAGCTACAGGCCAAGCCGGCCGAACGCGCCCT
>NZ_JAFKCS010000562.1 GCF_017255015.1 Bowmanella yangjiangensis
TAATCGGCCATGACACATCCTCGAAAAGCGGACTTACGTATGTGGACCGAGTTTAATCCAACAACTTTTCAGACACATAGGGTCATGTTGTGACCAATTATTCATCTACCGCTCATATGTCCATGAAATGAAAAGGCCCGCCAGAAGGCGGGCCGAATTGCCTCGACCAGCGGTCAGAAGGCGAAGTGTTCTTCCGCCAGCTGCATGGTGCTGGCGCTGCCCGCCGACATCGCCAGACGATGCGCCTCGGTGCGCGGCAGGATGCGCTGGAAGTAGAAAGCGCACGTCACCAGCTTGGCCTGATGGAAGCCATCGTCATCCCCTTGCGCGAGCTTTTCCTGGGCGACCACAGCCATGCGCAACCAGAAGTAGGCCAGGGTGACATAGCCCGAATACATCAGGTAATCGACCGACGCCGCGCCGACCTCGTCCGGATTCTTCATCGCGGCCATGCCGATGCTCTGCGTCAGCTCCCCCCACT
>NZ_JAFKCS010000563.1 GCF_017255015.1 Bowmanella yangjiangensis
TCCATCTCGTACTCTTTCCAACCAATCAAAGATTCGTCGATAAGCAGCTCGTTGGTGGGAGACAAATCCAGACCACGACGGCAGATTTCTTCAAACTCGTCGATGTTGTACGCGATCCCGCCGCCGGTACCCCCCATAGTGAAAGACGGACGAATAATACAAGGGAAGCCGATGCGGGACAGCACATCATGGGCTTGCTCCATGGTATGGGCAATTTCAGCGCGGGGGCATTCCAGACCTATGCTCTTCATAGCCTGGTCAAAGCGCTCACGGTCCTCGGCTTTGTCGATGGCATCAGCAGTCGCGCCGATCATTTCCACACCAAACTCAGCCAGTACGCCGTGCTTATCCAGCTCTAATGCACAGTTCAGTGCCGTCTGGCCGCCCATGGTAGGCAGAATCGCATCTGGGCGCTCTTTTTCAATAATCTTTTTCACCACTTCCCAGTGAATCGGCTCGATATAAGTGGCATCGGCCAT
>NZ_JAFKCS010000564.1 GCF_017255015.1 Bowmanella yangjiangensis
GGCCATGCGCCGAGCATGCGCATCTATTGCTTCGGTGGTGACGCGGTGCCCGAGGCAGCATTCGAATTGGCGCGGCGCAGCCTCAAGGCGGAACACCTGATCAATGGCTATGGGCCTACCGAAACGGTGGTCACGCCCCTGTTGTGGAAGGCCGATGCTACCAGTCGTTGTGGTGCCGCTTATGCGCCCATCGGCGAGGCAGTGGGCGCTAGAGACCTGTACGTACTCGACGAGCACCTGCAACCGCTGCCGCGCGGTGTGGTCGGCGAGTTGTACATCGGCGGTGAGTTGCTGGCGCGCGGTTATCACCAGCGTCCTGGGATGACCGCCGAGCGCTTCGTTGCCGATCCCTTCGGCATGACGGGTGGGCGTCTCTACCGTACCGGCGACCGTGTGCGTTGGCGTGAAGATGGCTCGTTCGATTACCTCGGGCGCGTCGATCAGCAAGTCAAGATTCGCGGCTTCCGTATCGAGCCCGG
>NZ_JAFKCS010000565.1 GCF_017255015.1 Bowmanella yangjiangensis
GCCGTTGTCGAACAGGTACAGTGCGCCGAGCTGGTAGGTCGTGGCGGAATCGCTGGTGCGGCGGTGGCTGTCGCTCAGGTTGTCGCTGTTGCGCACATGCACCCAGTCGCGGCGTATACCGGCGGACAGGCGCCAGCGCTGGAGTTCGATCTGATCCTGCAGGTACAGACCGCTGCGCTGGGTCAGGTTGTCCTGATCGGCCAGCGGGTTGCCGGGGCGGCTGAGCGGCTGGTGATAGTCCGGCGCACTGATGTCGATGGACGGCGCCGGCCCCGAGGCATACAGCACCGAGCTGTCGAACCAGGCGTAATCCCAGCCGCTGAGCAGGGTGTGCTGCAAGGTGCCGGTGGCGAAGCGGCTGACCAGGCGGGTGTCGCTGCTAACCGACTCCATCTCTTCGTACACACCGACGGCGTAGCGCTCCATCACCCCATTGCTGATCGTGCCGTTGGGCTGCAGGTACTGGTTGGTGGTATC
>NZ_JAFKCS010000566.1 GCF_017255015.1 Bowmanella yangjiangensis
CCGACCAGCATGCTGCACAGCAGCATGCCGACGATGAAGGAGGCTGGCGTATCCGCGTACAGCTCGTGCCCCGCGATGCGCAGCACGAACAGCGCCGCGATCAGCAGCGCCGCACTGAACAGCCCCTGGAGGAATCCGTAGCGAACGCCGAGCAGTATCGGCACCAGGATCATCCAGGGGAACGACGCTGCCACGAGCAGCGGGTCCGCCGGCGACAGCCAGTAGCCGAAACCGAGGGCCAGGAGCGTCAGCAGGCAGCTTTCCCACCAGGAAACGCGGCCGCTGGCCCTTGGCGCTAGAGTGAAATCCTTGTGGGCAGACTGCATCGTGATTACTCGAAGTCGAGGTTACCTACCAGTTTGCGCAGCACTTTCTGGGCAGCACCTGCAACGCTCTCACGGGACCAGCCGGCGCGTGCGCCACTGGAACTCCAGACCACACGACCGCTGGCCGGTTCGAGAATCTGCAGGCTGATG
>NZ_JAFKCS010000567.1 GCF_017255015.1 Bowmanella yangjiangensis
CCAGGGGTCATAGCGCAGCAACGGCGCCATCTCCATCGCCGCCATGCCGCTGTAATGCATCGCCCCGATCCCGGCGCCGACCAGCACGCCGCCGACGCACAGCTGCACCAGGCTCAGATTGGGCCGAGCCAGCAGGCTCAGGGCCACCCAGGAGGCGCCGAGGCTGGGCAGCATCGAGAGCAGCGTGATGCCCAGGTCGAAACGCACGGCGGCACACAGCTCGAACGCCAGCATCCCGAGGAAATGCATGGCCCAGATGCCCCCGCCAAGCGCGAGCGAGCCGGTAAGAATGGTGACCTGTCGAGCAATGGGTTGAGTGCTGTTGCGGGCTTCGCCTGCGAGTTGCAGTGCCATGCCCGCGGCGAATACGGAGATGGCAAGAGACAGCAGTACCAGGACGGGGTCGTAACTGCTGAGTATCAGGACGCCGGGGTCCGCACCCATGATGAAGAACAGCTCGAGAATCGACATACAAC
>NZ_JAFKCS010000568.1 GCF_017255015.1 Bowmanella yangjiangensis
CGAGGAGGGCAGAGTCGGTGTGCGCGGCCTGCACGATGAGCTGCTGCTCACGCCCGGCCAGCAGGTGCTGGTGCGCAACGGCCAGCTGGGCAGCCCGGAGCGGGTAGATGCCAGGGCGCTGAACGGCTGGATCGACGGCCGCGTGGTGTTCGATCGCACGCCGCTGGTCGAGGTGCTGGATACGCTCAGGCGCCAGCGCGACACACGGGTGCAGCTCGACGACCCGGACCTGGCGCAGCTGCCGGTGTCCGGCACCTTCGCCAGCGCCAACCTGGACGCTCTGCTGGTGTTGTTGCCGAAGATATTGCCAGTGCAGCTGCAGCGCGCTGCGGATGGCTCGCTGAGCCTGAGCCGGCGTGCAGCTGAAAAATAATTTCATCGCGAGGTAGGGGTTGCTCGCCGCTGTGGCGGCTATCTCCAGGAACGTCCTCTATTTTCCCGGAGCCCTACCAGTGAAAACCCCGACCCGGCGCCTT
>NZ_JAFKCS010000569.1 GCF_017255015.1 Bowmanella yangjiangensis
GCCTGGCCAGCGCCGACCACCAGGGTGTCGATTTCCTGCGGCAGGCAAGCCCGACCTGCGGGGGTGGAAAAGGGGGTCTGCTTCAGCTCGGTCATGGGTACCTGCCCTGATTCTGCTCGTGACTGTTGCGCCGTGACGGCTCGTTGCGGGCATTCTGTTCAGAGCGGGGCATTCGCGAAATTATGTTTTTTGTAGTCGCTGGCAAGGTAAAAACTGCCTGCATCCCCATTGGGTGCAAGCCCCGCCGTCATGCACGAAGAACGTGCACGGGAACGGCGCACGCATGCGCTATATACAAATAGATATAACGCTGTAGGATGGCCGCACCCGGCCTGCCCCCGGCGCCCCATCAACGCCCGTACACGACAAGGAATCCTCATGCTCAAGCCCCTCAAGCACAGCCTGCTCGTTCTTGGCCTGGTCTTCGCCGGCAGCACGCTGGCCGATGAGGTGAAGGTGGCCGTGGCCGCCAACT
>NZ_JAFKCS010000057.1 GCF_017255015.1 Bowmanella yangjiangensis
CGCAAGCGACAAGCAGCAGAGCCATAACAACTGAGGCAACAAGTCTAATCATTGTTGGTTTTCTCTCTTTCGTTGAATACAGAGTAAACAGCATAAGCAGCAGAAAAAAACTTGCATCGTCGCATCGAAGGAGATGAACGCACTGACCTGAAGCAAGCACTAAACAAATTGTCTTTGCCTGATGGCATGGGACTGATTGTACGTACGGCAGGTGTTGGAAAATCTTATGAAGAGCTTGAATGGGATCTGAGCGTTTTGCTGACCCACTGGCAAGCCATTGAAGATGCCTCAAAATCCCGTCAGGCTCCCTTCCTGATTCATCAGGAAAGTAATGTTATCGTACGTGCCATTCGTGACTATTTGCGTCGCGATATCGGCGAGATCCTGATTGATGACGAGCAGATTTTTGAGCAGGCCAAACAACATATCGAATTGGTGAGACCCGACTTTATCAGTCGCATTAAGCTGTATAAAGGCGATGTCCCCCTTTTCAGTCATTACCAGATTGAAACGCAAATTGAATCGGCCTTTCAACGGGAAGTCCGTTTACCGTCCGGCGGCTCCATTGTTATTGATCAAACTGAAGCCCTGACCTCTGTAGATATCAACTCTGCACGAGCTACTAAAGGTGGGGATATTGAAGAAACCGCTCTGAACACCAACCTGGAAGCAGCAGATGAGATTGCTCGTCAATTACGTCTGCGCGACTTAGGTGGCTTGTTCGTTATCGACTTTATCGACATGACCCCTGTGCGTCACCAACGTGAAGTGGAAAAGCGCCTGGCCGATGCGGTTAAATCCGATCGCGCCAGAGTGCAGCTAGGCCGTATTTCACGTTTCGGCTTACTGGAAATGTCCCGTCAGCGTCTCCGCCCTTCTTTGGGTGAATCGGCTCACCATGTATGCCCTCGTTGTGATGGCGTAGGTACAGTACGCGGTACCGAATCTCTTGCCTTGTCTGTTTTGCGTATCATGGAAGAGGAAGCAATCAAGGACAACACCGGTCAAATTGAAGCCCAGGTGCCGGTCAGCGTTGCTACTTATTTATTGAATGAAAAACGCAATGCGGTGCGTAGTATTGAACAGCGCCATCAAGTGCATTTACTGATCATCCCAAATCCTAATATGGAAACACCCCATTACCGGGTGACCCGTCACAGAAGTGACGATGTGATCAGTGAAGCCAGTTACAATGTGACCTTGGACGAAACTCGTAGTATCGATCAGCCTAAGGTTGGTCAGGAACAACCTAGTCGCGAAGAGCCTGCGCTGAAAACCCTGATTTCTCCGCCCAAAGCCGCCCCTGTCGCTAAGCAAGCCGCCCCACAGGGACCATCACTGTTGGAAAAACTAGGAAGTTGGTTTAAGTCGCTGTTTGCATCAGAGCAGCCGCAAAGTAAACCCAGCGAATCAGGCAATCGCGGTAACCGTAATAATCAGCAGCGTGGCAAGAAACCTCGTCGTGACAGAAACCGACCTGAAGATGGTCGTCGCGATAACAAACGTGCCCGCAATGAAGAAAAGCGTGACGATCGCCGCGACGATCAGAGCAACCGTGATGAGGCCCGCAAAGATTCACGTCGTGATGAGCCACGGGATCAACGCAGAAACAACAGACGCAACAAAGCTGAGGATGCTGACAACCAGCAGTTGACAGATAACAAAGTGCAGCACAAAGAGCCGCAGCGTCAACCTAAGCAAGAACAATTGGCAGAACGTCGTCAACGTCGAGATAAGCGCCGCTCTGTTCGCGTTCAAGCCAACGAGACCAACAATGCACAAGATACTGAGCTGCTTCAGCAGCCAGTGCAGGTCGAAGCGACTGAAACTGTCGTTGCTAAGCCCGCTATAGCACCTGTTGCAGACGTGGAAAATGTGGCAGTAGTTGTGCAAGCTGAGACCAACGAGCCAGGACAAAGTGAAGAACCAGGTGCGGATAAAGATCAGCAGAAGGACGATGGTGGACGCAATCGCAGCCGTCGCTCGCCTCGCCATATTCGCGCTGCTGGTCAAAAACGTCGTAAGGATCAGGAGCTAGAACAGGAAGGTGAAACGACTTCACCTGCGCAGGACCAACTGGCATTAGATGTTGTTTCTCAGCACGAAGAGGCGGTTGCTGACGTTGTAGCGCCAGAAGTGCCTGCTGAAGTAGCTCAAACCCCAGAGGTTCTGGAATCAGCCCGTGATTTGGCAGAGGCTCCGGCCGAGGACGTTAACGCCGCAGAGGAACAAGCTGAAAAGCCCAAGCGCAGAACCCGTCGCAGCAAAGCGCCACAGCAAGTAGAAATTGCCTTGGAAGATAATGCTAGTAACGATGTAAAGCCTGAGGTTGCTGAGGTTGCTGAGGTTGCTGAGGTTGCTGAGGTTGCTGAGGTTGCTGAGGTTGCTGAGGTTGCTGAGGTTGCTGAGGTTGCTGAGGTTGCTGAGGTTGCTGAGGTTGCTGAGGTTGCTGAGGTTGCTGAGAAAAAAGCTGCCCCTAAAGCCAAAACAAGACAAGCTAAACCTGTTGCCGTTAGTGGTAAAGCGCCGCAGTTCCATTTCACTTCTGCTCCAATGGCTAAGCCAGTGAGCCTGCCGGAAGAGTTTGCCGATATCCAAATACAAGCCTTGGAAATCGCCAGCAGACCCGAACTGAAGACATCAGGGAAAGCAGCGGCACGAGCAAACTACAGTACACGTGCTGATGCACCTGCAACTAAACCGGAAAGTGTCGAGGAGTAATCTGCCAGTCACAGAAAAAGGCCGCAATTGCGGCCTTTTTAATGTTCTCGACTCTGTGTTGAAAAGAGATTTAACCAGCTAAATATCTTGGCTGTCTAAGCGATAGTGCGATTAATTGCCGCTAACGCTTCCACCGGATCGGCGGCCTGAGTAATAGGTCTGCCGATAACCATGTAGTCTACTCCAGCCTGCACGGCTTGTTCAGGCGTCATTATCCGGTGTTGGTCACCGATAGCGGCACCAGCAGGACGTATACCTGGTGTAACCAGTTTAAAATCCTGGCCCAGGCTGCGTTTCAAGGCAACCGCTTCCTGGGCTGAGCAGACTACCCCATCCAACCCAGCACCTTTTGCTAATCCAGCCAGATGCAACACTTGCTGCTCAGGGGTTTTATCGACCCCCGTCGCCCTTAACTCCGCTTCCGACATGCTGGTAAGTACAGTAACCGCAATCAGCAATGGACGCTGATCACCAAACTGTTCTAACGCAGCGCGACTGGTTTCCATCATTTTGGTCCCACCGCTAGCATGCAAATTCACCATCCACACACCCAATTCAGCTGCAGCGACGCAGGCTTTGGCAACGGTATTCGGTATATCGTGAAATTTCAGGTCGAGAAATACATCAAAGTCCCTGCTGATAAGCTGCTTAACGAAGTCAGGGCCAAAATAGGTAAACATCTCTTTACCCACCTTCAACCTACAGCTCTGTGGGTCTATTTGATCAACAAACTGCAACGCGTGTTTCTGGTTATCAAAATCCAGTGCAACCACTATTTTAGGATCTTTCATCTACTCTCCATCCAAACCTTTTATTGGCTTCACCAGTCCCCACTTCTTGCAGGATGGACACAACCAGTGCAATTGGCGACCAGAGAAACCACAGGCGGTACAACGATACTTGGGTCTTTGTTTAATCTGTTCCTGCACCAGTTCCTGAAGCATAGCTAAGCTGTTACCCACTTGCTCCGTGGTACTTTGGTGCTGGTATAAATTCATCAGGGTTTCAAACCCTTTCATGGTAGGCTTTTTATGCAACTGCTGAAGTAGAAAATCGGCAGCTTGGCTCTCCTGCCCTTTGCTTGCCATCAATTTTACTTTCGCCAGGTAAGCTGTGGCACATTGCTGATGATAGGTTTCCAGCAGAACTTCAAGTACGGACGTATCATTGAGCTTGTCTGCACATTCTTGCAATAAAGGAACGGCTTCACTTAACCAGGTTACATCCCTGACCGGCACTTGTTGCAGGTACTCCTGCGCTTGCAAATAGTCTTGCTGTGCAATGGCCATTTGCCCCAACATCAGCCACGGACGTACCGCGTGTTCATCCGATAACACGGCTTTTTGTAAACTCTTCTCAGCTTGCTCAAATGCTTGCTTTTTAAGGTGAACCGCGGCTTGCTCACAATAAAAATGCGCTACGCGTTCACATAGTTCGAGACTATCGCCATGGCAGTTCACCATGCGTTCGGCCAGTTCAATGGCGCGGTCCCATTCTTTGGTAGTTTGATAAATATTAAACAGTTGCTGCTGGGCATCCATAAAGTACTTGTCACTATCCAGCAACTGCAAAAAAGCCGCTTCAGCACGTTCCAAAAAGCCGGCTAGCAAGTAATCGCGGCCTAACTCTTTTAATGCTTGTTGCTTAAGCGCATCATTCAGCTGCTCTTTATCAACCAGATTCTGGTGAACCCGTATGGCTCGGTCTAATTCCCCCCGGTGACGGAAGAAATTGCCCATTGCAATATGGGTTTCGACAGTATCACTGTCGACATTGATCATTTTAATTAGGGTATCAACGGCCTTATCTGGTTGATCTGATAGCAGGAAATTCAACCCTTTATAATAATGCCGGGATAAGATGCTGGATTGTTTACGCTGGGCCTGGCGCAAACTATTACGCCCCATAACCCAACCATAGCCGGCTGCGACAGGAAGCAGGAGGAAAAGCAGCTCAAGCATGGGAATTAGCTGTCTCTTTGACTGTTAACCAGCTTGGCTTTGCGTCGGTCACGCCAACGAAAACCGATAAACCAGAAAATACAGAAAAGCAGACAGACCACAACACCACCAACAAACATCACAGCCATCAAACTGGACAGCCGCAACTCAGATTGTGCAATGAGATAATTAACCTGAACCAATTGGTCATTTTGTGCGCCGATGGCTAAGGCAAGTAGAAAAATCAACACTGCCAGCAACAGGCTCAAAATCAGCTTCAAGTCATACTCCCATATAGGCAATCAGGGTTGGTTTTTATTGGTAAAAAAATAACGTCAAATAACGTTGACTCGATGATAAAGCACTGACTGACAATGACAAAAAAGGCACCCCAAATGGGATGCCTTTTCTATTAGTGAGTCATCCCGTCATTTACCCTTTCACGCAATTCCTTGCCAGGTTTAAAGTGAGGAACGTACTTGCCGTCCAACTTCACTGTTTCACCAGTTTTAGGGTTACGACCAACGCGAGGCGCTCGATAATGCAGTGAAAAACTGCCGAATCCGCGGATTTCGATACGCTCACCCTTCTGCAGAGTTTGCGCCATCTGTTCCAGCATTTCTTTTATCGCCGCTTCCACGTCCTTGGCCGGGATATGTCGGGCTTTATCAGCAAGTCTGTCGATTAGTTCAGATTTGGTCATATTAACCTCGTGATCTAGGACAAATCATACAGTTACCGATCTGTTGAGGAGGCCAATCGGCCTCCCCGACTCCTTACTCTTCGCCTTTCGCTGCTTTGAAAGCTTCAGCCATAGCGTTTCCGAAACCAGATTCTTCCTGCTGGTTCACTTTGTCGATCGCTTCTTTCTCTTCCGCTTCGTCTTTTGCCTTCACAGACAAGTTAACGATACGGTTCTTACGATCAACACCAACGTATTTGGCTTCGATTTCTTCGCCGACTTTGACAACTTCAGAAGCATCTTCAACGCGGTCACGCATCAGGTCGGTTGCACGAATGTAACCTTCTACTTCTTCAGCCAGCTCAACAGTCACGCCTTTGGCGTCAACAGCGGTAACCTTACCGACAACGATAGCACCTTTCTTGTTATCTGTCAGATACTTATTGAAAGGATCTTCTTCGATTTGTTTCACGCCCAAGCTGATACGCTCACGCTCTGGGTCAACTTGCAGTACAACAGCAGAGATCTCGTCGCCTTTCTTGTAATCACGTACGGCTTCTTCGCCGGCTTTGTTCCAAGAAATGTCAGACAAGTGAACCAGACC
>NZ_JAFKCS010000570.1 GCF_017255015.1 Bowmanella yangjiangensis
TGCGTCATGTGCTCGGCAGCCAATGGGCGCCGCGCGCCGTGCATTTCGAGCACCCGCGACCGGAGTGCTGGCACGAGCACTGTAAGGTGTTCGATGCGCCGGTGTACTTCGAGCAGCCATTCAACTCGCTGCTGATCCCCAAGCGCGGCCTGAACCGCGCCATGCCGGACAGCGATTCGGTGCTGCTGATGGTGATGCAGGATTCGCTGAACCAGATCAGCAGCCTGTGCGGCCGTGGCGAGCGGGACATGGTCAACGATGTGCGCGAGCAGATCCGTCAGCGCCTGTTGTACGGCGAGCCGGCGCTGGAGGAGGTGGCCGAGCTGCTGGGCATGACCAGCTGGTCCCTGCAGCGGCGCCTGCGCGAGCAGGGCCTGAGCTTCTCGCAACTGGTGGACAACGTGCGCCGCGAACTGGCCAACCGCTATCTGCGTGAGCCGCAGCTGCCGATCTCGCAGTTGGCCCTGTTGCTCG
>NZ_JAFKCS010000571.1 GCF_017255015.1 Bowmanella yangjiangensis
GGCCTGAAGCGCAACGCCAGCAGGCATGCCGGCAGCGCCAGGACCAGCACGCCGACAGTGACCACCAGCAGGCTGCGCAGCGGCATGCTGGTGAAGAGGTTGACCCAGTACAACGTCCACAGCGACAGGCAGGCGCAGCAGCCGGCCAGGCCGCTGCGTCGGCTGCGGCAACTCATCAGCCAGATCGCGTTGAACAGCGCCAGAGCGGCGAAGAGATACAGCGAATGCTGCAGCTGCACGCCGTAGCCGATATCGCGGCGAAGCGTGCCAAGCAGCTGTCGACAGGCCTCGAAGGCGCCGCTGTAGAGCAGTGCTGCCAGCACCAGCTGCGCGCCGACGAGCAAGGCGATGGCGCCGCCACGCCGCGCGCTCAAGCGTCTTCGGCGCGCAGGCAACAGAGGGTCGAGCGGCGCGAACCGTGCGGACGTCGTTGCGGGTCGGCGTAGGTGAGCAACTCGACGAACCCCGCCTTGC
>NZ_JAFKCS010000572.1 GCF_017255015.1 Bowmanella yangjiangensis
TGGACGCCACACAGCTGCTGAGGCTCTTGCACGCGCTGCGCAAAGGAGCTGCTCCGTCCTGATGGGCGGTTCGTGCGCAGATACCAGATAAGAATTCATTTAATAGTGTTTCTTATTTGACATAAATTTATTTACAAATAATATACGTTCTCTTTTAGAGGGCAGGGCCGTTTCAGGCCCTGCGCCAGGGCGTTGTGCGGGGGATTTCTGCGGATTCCTCTGTACATATTTGTAAATAATTATCATTACATCTTGACAGGTTATCTCAAATGCGTGCCACGAACTACGATCAGGTTTTGCCCGTCAAACGCGTGCTGGCCACTGCCATCGGCCTGGCCATTGCCTCGCTGACGCTGCCGGCGCTGGCAGACGAGTCGCTCAAGCTGGACAGCGTCACGGTCAAGGGTGAACAGGAAGGCGACTACAAGACCGAGTCGGTCTCGTCGCCCAAGTACACCGCGCCGCTGCTGGAC
>NZ_JAFKCS010000573.1 GCF_017255015.1 Bowmanella yangjiangensis
TGGAAGAATGCGACGGCGAAACCGGCCAGGTGCTGCGTCGTGGGGGTGGCCTGATCGTCTGCGGCGAGCAGCTTGGCTGGGTGCAGGGGCGAGCGCTCGAGCCGCGGCCGTCGAGCATGCCATTGCGTGAGCGGGTGGCGCAGGCCTGTGGCGATGCTGCGACTCTGGCGGCGCTGCTCGACTGCGAAACCTCGCTGGCCAGCATCGATGCGCAGGGCGACTACCGCGTGCAACTGTCCACCGTGCCGGCGCGCGTCGGCCAGGTGCTGACCCTGGAGGGTTTCGAGCCGCCGGTGCAGGGGCGCGTCCGCCAGTTCCTGCACCATCCGCAGGATGGCCGTGCGCGGGTGCGTACCTTCATCGTCGATACCCTCGAGCCGGATTGGCGAGCCGACCTCGCGACGCCGAGCAGCGGCGAAGCGCAGCAGTGGTTCGCCACGGAGCAGGAGACGCTGGCGCGTTATCTCGAGGTG
>NZ_JAFKCS010000574.1 GCF_017255015.1 Bowmanella yangjiangensis
GGCCCGGACGGCGCGGAGCGACGCCAGCAGCGCATCACCGGCGAGGTCGATGCCCGGCAGTTCATCCAGGTATGGGACAGTGCGATGGAGCGTGGCTGATGTTGACGATGGATGTAGGACCGCTGGCGCTCGGCGTCGGCCATGTGTTGCTGCTGGTCAGCCTGCTGCTGGCCACGCTGGTCGGCTGGTGGCTGGGGCGCAAGCGCCAGGTCAACCCGGAGGCGCTGATCTTCCGTTTGCTGCTGGCGGCCCTGCTGGGCGCACGCCTGGCGTTCGTCGCCCTGTATGCCGGGCACTACCGGGATGCGCCCTGGCGGGTGCTCGATATCCGCGACGGTGGTTTCATCGCCTGGGGCGGTCTGCTGGCCGCCGCCCTGCTCGGGGGCTGGTACCTGTGGCGCCGGCCAGAGCTGCGCACCGCGCTGGGCGCCGGCATGGCCACCGGGCTGCTGGTGTGGGGCATGGGCAGCCT
>NZ_JAFKCS010000575.1 GCF_017255015.1 Bowmanella yangjiangensis
CTCAAGCCAACGCTACCAGTCGGCATGAGTAGCGCCATTTATGGCATGTACTTGCACTCGAGCCTCATAGCACTCCTCGTTTACTCCCACGCTGACATTACAATGACCAATGCACTAGATCGAAGGCTTGCAAAAGCAAGCGGTCCCTTGAAGCAGCCAGCGAAAACAAGGGAGCGAGAATCAATACCATCAGCATGAACATGAGACTCGAGCAAAGCCTTGCTACCGAGCGTTTTCTATGACGGAGACAAGCGCTACGAGTAGCAGCATCATGATCAGCAACAGAGAGGTACCGCAAAGGTCAATCCCTTAACGACAGAAGCCTAGAGGGACTCGGCCCAGTAGCACGGGTTAGATTCAGCCTTTGCGGAAGCAATGTGGTCAGTAAGACTGGCCAACTAGGCAGCGATATGAAAACCCGCACATTTTCCCGGTTTTCTGTTATTTCGCAACCATGACAAAGGGATGACG
>NZ_JAFKCS010000576.1 GCF_017255015.1 Bowmanella yangjiangensis
GGAGTCGTCGACGATGAGAATGGTCTTGGCCATGGGGAAGTCCTCAGAAGAAGGTGATGTCGGAAGCGCTGGCGGCGGACGTGCCGTGACGGCCGCTGTGGATGGCGTGCTGTTCGGGCGTGGTGTAGGTGTGCGAGAGGTCGTCCAGCCAACCGCTGGCGTCGACCTGGCCGCTTGCATCGACCAGGCGCAGGCCGAGTTTCTCGATGTCGTCGCGCATGTGGCCGAGCATCTGGCTAACGCGGTCCTGGAACTGCAGCGCGACCAGCACCTCGGAGATTTCCTCGCCGACCGCCTGGTTCTGGCTGTGCAGGGTGTTGCCGTGCTCGACCAGGCGCGTGGCGCCGTGGCGGAAATCCTCGATGACCTGGCGGATCACCTGGCTGGCGCTTTCCAGGGTGCTGGCGTCGCGGCTGGCGTGTTCGTTGGAGACGTGCAGGGTGTGTTCGATGGCGGTGCTGACGTTC
>NZ_JAFKCS010000577.1 GCF_017255015.1 Bowmanella yangjiangensis
GGGACTCAGCATGAAAACGTCGCAGGCCCTCGACCAGCGCCTCGCGCAACGCCTGCAATTGAGTCGCATCGAACAGTCGCGTGCCCTGCCGGGTGACCAACTCGCAGAGACCAGAGGGCAACGTCCAGCTGTCACGCTGGCGGTTGAACTGGCGCTCCAGCAGCGCGGGATCAAGGCCATTGCCGGCAGACTGCAGCAATGCCGGTAGTGCTTCCTCCAGAGAAGCGCTGCGCAGCGCCTGCAGCTGTACAAGCCTCGGCGATGAGCGACGCCCACGGGCCGGAGCGAAAGGGTCGAGGACCTGCCCCCCGCCCAGGGTGCGCTGCGCGGACTGGTCACGCAGCACCACGCGATCGCCGTGTACGGCATGCGCCGGGGCATTGAGCACCAGTTGGGCCAGGCAGGACTGGCCGGGCGCGAGGCTGTCCGTATCGAGCAGGGCGACACGCCCGCTGACGTCCTGCGCT
>NZ_JAFKCS010000578.1 GCF_017255015.1 Bowmanella yangjiangensis
TCGGTGAGGGCGCAGAAGAACTGCAGGTCGGGGTGGATGGCGATGCCGTGGCGAACCAGCAGCGCTTCGGTCTGGCTGGGTTCGGCTGCCTCGGGCGCTTGCAGGCGGGTGCTCGGGTCCATGTGCAGCAACAGCTCGCGGCGCACCTCGGTCTGTTGTCCGGCGGGCGCCATCGCCAGGGCGTGCAGGGCCTGACACAGCGCATCGAGCTGGGCCGCGCTCAGGGGCGCGTCCGCTCCGCCGAGTGCCTGGTCCACCAGGGCGCGCAGGTGATCGAGGCAGAGCAGGAGGATGTCGCCCAGCAGGCTGTCGAAAGTCAGGCGCCCCGAACGCAGGGCGTCGAGCACGTCTTCCATCGCCTGCGGCAATGGCATCAGCTGGTTGAGGTCGACGTAACCGAGATTGCCCTTGAGCGTATGTATCAGGCGAAACAGCTCGCGCAGCCGCTCCGTGCTCCTCGGTGCCT
>NZ_JAFKCS010000579.1 GCF_017255015.1 Bowmanella yangjiangensis
GGCCTGGTCCAGAGCCTCCCTGCCGGCGAATACGAAGCCCAGTTGCTGGCCGATAGCGACGTCGACAGCGATATCAGCAGCGCTCGCGCCGAGCTGCAGGCCGTACTCGACGAGATCCTCGCGGCGGAGCGCGCCGAAGCCGCTCGCCTGCAAGCCATCCAGGATCAGCGCAGCGCAGTATCCAACTACCTGCATCGACGACTCGCAGCGGGAAAGGGATTCTTCCTTGGTGCCTGGGGACTGCTGAAGACCGTCAAGGAATACTCCGACCTGGTCAACCCGTTCACCATCTTCAGCAACACCCTGCGCAGTGCCTGGCAGGCACGCGCCAGCGAGGGAGAATCCTGGCTGGCCGCCTACACCCGTCAGTTCAGTGCGGAGCAGCACCGTGAGCTGGTCGAAGCCCTGGGCTTCGACCCCAGCAGCATCACCCGCGAACAGCTGGCCGAAGCCTACGAGCTGGCCT
>NZ_JAFKCS010000058.1 GCF_017255015.1 Bowmanella yangjiangensis
CTTAATCGTTAGGGTCATCAAAGTTGGAAGCTTATGAGTTATATTGATTCTTACGATCACGAATATATTGGATCATTAGGATATCTTCCTATTTATCGCTCACTCCAAGTTATTGAGGGGAATAAATGGGGTGACTATGACTTTAGTGCTACTCCAAATAATCTTATTCTTGGTGGCGGTAGTGGTGAACATCCCGGTCTTGTTGTTCATAAGCTTGGAAGCCTAGCGGCTAAATTTTTATACGATCAAATTTCAGACGAAGAAGAGGAGTTCATTTCTAAAGAAGATATGGATTATGTTATTGACCAATGCTATGCAGACGATATTCTTGAGTTCTGTAGTTGGTCTATAAGACAGTACGCCAGCCTTAAAGAAATGGCAGAATCCATAACCTTTACTACTCCTTTGGGTGAAGATGAGGAAGTTGAAGAATGGCTATGCAAATCGCTTGGCGAGCTGATCTATTTCTCTCTTTTCGAACTAAACCCTGAGCATAATAAGCTAAAAGGTATCTTTGGTCGCTTTGAGATTCAGGCTTCAATGCAGAATATCGCATGTGTTCCCCCAGGTTATCCTAGGTGTGGTGGTCGTAGAGTAGAGAACGGTGAATTAAAATGGGGGTTGCATCGTTGGCCAGCCAAGCCCTAACAATCGGCTGCACGGCGACCAGGAAAAGGGGACATATTTATTTATGGTACAGCGCCACTGGTCTAAAAATAAATCTGTCCCCTTTTGCATTCTTTTCCCCTTTTCCCATTAGGGCCTTATCGTATGTCGCCTGAGCTTCAAAAGATCACATACGTGACAATTTTTCTCCTTGCGGTTCTGATAGCAGGAGAAATAACGCTTGCTATAAATATGGCTACACGCTCGAAGCCCTACTGGCTGGGAGATTCCTTATATCTTTCGCTATGGTGGATAGGGCCAATAACAATAATTGCCTTATCGATACTAAAGGGAAAGGGTTTAATATTCCCTCTCAGCTTGGCCTGGGTCAGTTTGATTACGGGTATTTTTGTTCAATACATGTTGTATACGCACAGTGATCCATCCGAGGCATTCCTTACTTTAATTAGTTTAGCCAGTTATTGGGTATGCGGTGTTCTAGCAGTAATATCAATCCTTGTTCAACGGCCCTAGCAACCAATTCAAATCGTTCGCTTCGCTCACTCGGGACGGGCTAAAGCCCGCCCCTTAGGAAAAGGGGACTAGGAAAAGGGGACAGATTTATTTATGGTACAGCACCACTGGTCTAAAATTAAGTCTGTCTCCTTTTTTCTAAACGTAAGAGGCCAAAGTGGCTGAACCAATTCAAACACTAATTTGGTCATGGTGCGGCGCTGAGGAAAAAGCCAAAATCAATGCGCTATTGGCATTAGGAAATGCTCTTTACAAGCTAGCCTTATCTCCAGCGGAAAAAGATGCATTGCTGCCAGATTGCATTCATTGCGAACTGCTTAACCAATATTTCGATAGCGACGGTGTATTTTTAAAAACATGCTCGGAGGAGGTTCCCCAGGAGCTAGTTCTAATAATTAAAGACCTGACGAGCCTACTAGAGACTCTGCCTCCAGAGGAAGCCGTCTGCTTTTCAAGATCAATATTTGGCCTCCCAAATTGGCTAAAGGTACAAGAACTGTCAAGTCGAGCGCTGCAGTTAATAGAGTGGGGCGAAATATCACGGCATGAACAGCAGCTATCCTAAGCTCGCTGCGCAGCCTATAACTAGTGGTTCAAGCCGTTCGCTCAGTAGGAAAAGGGGGCGGATTTAACTACGGTGACAGTGTCACTGGTCTAAAAATAAATCTGTCCCCTTTTTTCTTTAATATAGGCAAAAAATGCACGCTAATATAGTCAAGGATTGGTTTGGGACGCAATTTAAAGAGCTTCACCCACTACTTCAGGAACTACATTTGACAGGTGGCCAGTTGTCTGGCGACGTCCACATATCCTATGGGACGGGAGTTGCTGGCTTAATCGGTCGTAGATTGGCGAAAAAGATGCGTTTTCCGGAGGTCGGAACACACCAATTAAAGATTGATATTTCGCATACTGTTAATAGTTTGTCTTGGGGGCGTTCATTTGACAGCCAAGCGCCAGTGATCTCTCTCTTCAAACCCGTTGGAAAGATAGACTCTGGCTATTGGGTCGAGTCAACGGGGCCTTTGGAGATGAAGTTGACGGTAGATGTTATTAATGGGGGGTGGTTTTGGCGCTGCTTGAGCGTTAGTTTTCTTGGCGTACCAATACCCAAGTGGCTGGTGCCGCATACAAATGCATATAAGGTAATTGAAAATGATTTATACCGCTTTCACGTGGGGTTTTCCTTGCCACTCATCGGCTCGCTAGTCTCCTATCAGGGCTTGCTGGGTCTAGAGGCGACTCAATGAGTCTCGATAAAGAGCTAAGAGTAATGCATGCATGCGAAGTAGGTGCCACAGGCGTCTACAGGGGGCACAAGTGCATTGCCAGGTATTTTTATAGATCATCCATCGCTGACTTAGATAATATGCGCCTTCATGAAAAAGACCATAGTTCAATTTTTATGGGGCTCTTGGCTCACAGGAAGATACGGCCATGCTTTGCTTATAAGCTGTTTTTCCTTGGTGGTGTAGTGTACGGCGCGTTAGTTGGCTTGCTCGGAATTAAAGCGATTGGCGCAAGCACGTCTGCAATTGAAGGGGTGGTGAATATTGAGATTGAGGCGGCACTGGAAAAATTCGAGGATGAGCCTCGTATATGTGAGCTATTACGCGCTATGCAGCTAGAAGAAAGGCAGCACCAAGAGTCAGGGGAAAATTTGGCCGGCATAGACTACGTTCTGCATAGGCCGATCCAGCGTATCGCCAGAGTCGGAGCCTATGCCGCTAAAAAAATTGCACTACTGCTGTGATGTGTTAAAGAGTAAATTCATTATCTCCGTTCGCTAGAATGGGTTAAGGTTAGGTCCCGTAATAGGCGCTGTGCACAAGGAAGTAAGATGAAGAGAATCATCGTGTTGGTGGCATTATTTGCTGCGGTGTACTATGCATACAAGAGTCATTATTTAGGTGGCGTGAGTAGTGCGAGTCAATACAGCATAAGCAACATTCAGAACCAACCCATCCCGCAAGACGCTTTATTTGAACTGTGGCACGAGGCTGCGCTAAAGATGTGCAATGACTCAGTCAAATCATTCAATATCAGTCAAAGCCAGTGTATAAATAGAGTGGATTCAAGAAAAGAGTCATGTAAAGCAATCGGTAGGCGAAATGCCTCTACAGTGGTTGAAAGTGAGTATGAAGCTAAGCAATTAGGCAAGGCATGCCTTCACTGTGCAATTCCGGGGTATTACTGCAACGGAACAGAGGTAAAGACAGAAGAAGAAGCGCGTCGAAACTGCCAGTAAAGCATGGCGGATTGCTCCAGTCGCTCACTGTATGCTTCGTCCCCCCTTACTTAGGCGCTAGACACTGTTATGGCCCTGGTCGAGTACGAACTGATCATCAACGCCCCCTCAGCGGCTGTCTATGCTGCATCTCAGGACTATTCAGTTAGGTATCAGTGGGATCCCTTTCCTGAGAAGATAGAACTTCTGGGTAATGCAACCGAGGTAGGCATCGGGGTTAAGTCACTCATAGTCGCTAAATCCGGCTTAACAATGGAGGTTGAGTTTGTTCAGGTTGCCCCACCTACAACGGCAGCCATAGTCATGACCAAAGGCCCAGCGTTCATCAAAAGCTTCGGTGGTAGTTGGGTTTTCAAGCCCATTACCGTCAGCTCAACAAAAGTAAAGTTTCGCTACTCAATCAAAACCAAGAAATGGGCAATACCCATACTCTCAGAATATGTGGCAAGTGTTTATTTCAAAAGAATAGTCAAGGCCAGGCTTGCCGGCTTAAAAAAGTTCTGCGAGCAAGGTTCCTAATAGTGGGCTCAACGTCGCTCACTTCGTCCGCTGGGCGTACAAAGGCTGTGCTTTTGGCAGTTCGTTAGCTTACTTGTTATGCGAGTCACTATGGATAGCGAAGAACTTTACAAAAAAGCTATGGAGCTAGAGTCCAGAGGCGAACATAAAACGGCAATTTCGACTTACGAAGAAATAATTAAGAAATCTAACGACCCTCGGCACTTCATCGCATTTGGAGTTTGCCTTCAAAAATGCGGCCATTGGAAGCAATCCATTGAAGCTTTAGAAAAAGGAATTTCACTGAAACCTCACTATTGCGAAGGTGATGCCCGCCTATTCTTAGCAAAAGCACTTTTTAAGTCAGGTAAAAAAGGCCGTGCAATCAAGCAATGGCAGCATGTGTCCAGAATGCAGTCTGAGTATCCAAGCTATGAGTCCGTGCAAAATGAAGCCAGGAAAATGCTTGCACAGCACGCATAGCAAATGCTTCAAGTCGCTCGCTCGGAACCGACTGAAACAGCTCTTTAATTAAATGTTAGGCCCTACTATGAAACGATTTCTAACCAGTCTCTTTACAATGCTCCTGCCAATCAGTTCCCCTGCCCAGACTAACTCTTGGCAATCAGACCCTGCTGAGTCAAAGATAGGTATTCATGTCATCTCGAACTTCGGAGATGACCCCGTCGTTTCGTACCCCACAATCTCCAATGATGCCATTCAATCAGTACTGCGAAGCGTTGATTGGATCAATGGATTTCATCAGGTTGTTGTCGTCACTTCACCGGGTATCTCAATGGAGGTCGGTGGCAGTCTTGATCCTGAGCATGGTCTTTCCGCAATGTACAGGGATCGCTACGACCGAGTAGATGCCGTAATTATCAATCCACCTGAGACAATAGAAGAGATGGAAAATATTCTTATTGCGTTCAACCGCCAGGACGGCACATGGCGGAAAGAGTACGCGTTCGATTTCAAACGCTACTGACTGGGGGCTAGCAATTCATTCAAGCCAGGCCCGCTTAGTAGGTTGGCTTAATTCAGACGTTACTATTTGAACTGCTTTGCTCGCACAGGGTTTAATTTTGCTCGGGCATCCCCGTGTTTAGCTACTTTTTGGGGCGCGATCCCTTATGGAGTGGGTTAACTATCGATTAGCTAATAGTTGACCAGGCTGCTGTGGTCGACCTGCTGTGCACCATCCTCACGCCCCATTTTTTACTTTTGCTGGTAAGAATATTTTTTCCCCGAGTAGCGAGACGTCAAGACTAAAGACAATCCGCCGTAGACGCGTCCGGCGATCAACCTCAGCATCGTGTATAGCGTTTGAGAAATCTTCATGTGATAAACAAAGCTGTAATCCTGAGAATTCAACTGGTTCGCGAATGGTAATACCTTGTCTACAGAGCTTTGCTTTGTAGCCGCCTCTTGCAGATGTGCTGAAAAGTCCTGTGTTAATTTGGCGTTCGCTGATTACTTCATGTCCTGCTCTGACCAATACCCATCCTGAAAGTGTGAAGTAAAGGATAGTGCAAATAATTAAGTTTGGAGCGCTCAGTTGGTCGTGGATATTATAAGTGTTGCCTCTGAGAGTGACGTCAAAATAAACAATGATCGCGGTAATCATGCTTGCAATGACAAACCCTGTAAGGCTTATTTTGAAAGGGCCATAAAAGGCAAGGTATAGTCCTAGTACTCCAACAAATAGCAGGGCTGTGAAAGAAAATTTTACTAATCGCTTGCGCATGCAGCCCTCGGCTGAAAGTTGCCAGAAGAAGAGTGGCCGTTATCCCGCGAGGGCTAACCCATTCTTCGGTTAGCGTCGTCGTCGCCTGATCTAGTTTGGCCGGTCTCCGTCACGCTCCTCCCGCGAGCCAGCCATTGACGTTGGCTTCTCACCTGTACGTCAACTATCGCTCGAGGAGAAGGGAAGAAGCGATTCATTTTCTGGCTGGCCGTTAGGCAGAGAT
>NZ_JAFKCS010000580.1 GCF_017255015.1 Bowmanella yangjiangensis
CGCCCCGCGTGGGGGGGGGCGGCCGGGGCGTTGGGGGGGTGGACCTCCACCCCCCGGCGCGGGCCCGCCCCCGCCAGGCCGGCCTGGCCGTGTGCTACGGCGATGCCGAGGACGCCGACTTCATCGCCCACCTGCCCCTGCAGCAGGCCCGCGCGCTGGTCAGCACCATCCCCCAGCGCGAGGTCAACGCATTGCTGCTGCGCGCCGCGCGCAGTGCCGGCTTTCGCGGCAGCGTGACCCTCAGCGCCTTCCGCGAAGGCGACCTGGAAGCCTTCAATCGCGCCGGCGCGGCCAGCGTCCTGCAACCCTACATCGACGCCGCCGACTCGGCCGCGCGGCGTCTGCTGCAGGAAGTCGAGGCGCCGCTCAGTTGAACTCGGCGCAGTGCAGGCAGTACTCGGCGACCGGCATGGCGGCCAGGCGCGCCGCATCGATCGGCTCGCCACAACACAGGCATTCGCCATA
>NZ_JAFKCS010000581.1 GCF_017255015.1 Bowmanella yangjiangensis
GGCGCGCTGGCGTTTCTCCCAGTCGAAACGCGCGTGCACCCAGGCGGCGGCATGACGCAACGCCGCCTCGCCCGGATCGCTCAGTGCGCCCAGGCGCGCCTCCAGCTCAGCCATGGCCAGCAGTGCCGGATGCTGCGGCGCCTCGCCCTTCCAGGCTTCCGCCAGGCCATCGGGCGTCAGGCGCTTGAAGCCGGTTCCCAGATCGACCACGGCCTCCTCGCCGCTCGCCCACTCCCGCAGCTTATGCAGCCACGGGTTGTAGTAGCGCGCCTGGATCTTGCGCGCGTCCACCTGCTTGTCGGCGACGGCCTGGTCGAGCAGCAGCTGCAGCTCTTCGATCCATGTCGGCCAGGGCGCCTTCAGCGCCGCCAGCTCGACCTCGCGGGCGCTCAATGCCTGGTCGAGCAAGGCGCCGAGCGTTTGCGGGGAAACTTCGGCCGTATCCCCGAGCAGCGGACGCAGGC
>NZ_JAFKCS010000582.1 GCF_017255015.1 Bowmanella yangjiangensis
GCAGCCCCGCACGGCGCGCCTTGAGATCCCACAGCGCGCTGTCGAACGCCGCGATGGTCTGCACCGCCAGGCCGCTGCGACCGATGGAGGCACTGGCCCAGCTCAGCTTGCTCCACAGCCGGGCGATATCGTTGGGGTCCTCGCCGATCAGCAGCGGCGCCAGCTCCAGCGCCTG
This sequence comes from Bowmanella yangjiangensis, assembly GCF_017255015.1. GTDB lineage: Bacteria > Pseudomonadota > Gammaproteobacteria > Enterobacterales > Alteromonadaceae > Bowmanella > Bowmanella yangjiangensis. The sequence continues at coordinate 176 of NZ_JAFKCS010000582.1, forward strand.
TGCGTACTGCGCCGGGCCGCCGGTACGCAGGGTGTAGGTGAACCCCAGGCCCTGCTGGCCCTGTTCCGTCTGCAGCTCGACGAACAGCAGGCTGACAGCCGCCAGTGGCAACTGGCGCCCGGTGGACACCTTGGCATCGCTCACCGCCCGCGCCAGCGGCAGCTCGACGGAACGCAGACCGACCCAGCGCACGGGGTCGGGGTTGTAACGCTCGATACTCATCCTCTTCTCCTCGATCAGGGCCGGCAAGGCAGTGCCGGCCCGTCGATGATGGACGCGAGAATTGAT
>NZ_JAFKCS010000583.1 GCF_017255015.1 Bowmanella yangjiangensis
CTTGGACGCGCCGTCGAGGCTGAACGGAACGTCCTCGGCATCACCCAGCCCCCAGATGTTGACCGTCTGCCCGCCCTGCTTGGACGACCCGCCCATGCTCACGCCCGGCAGCGTCTGCAGCAGGCTGGGAATGTTCTCCGCCTGCTGACGCTCGATCTCCTTGCGCGTCAGCGTCGAGCGCCCGACGCTGGCCGAGTCGACCTGGCGACCGTCGCCCACGATGCTGACGGAGCCCAGTTCGATGGCGTTGGCCTCGGTCGTCGAGACCGGCATGCGGCGCACCACGAAACTCCCCGCCGCCTCCACCAGCTCCAGGCCGCTGCCGCGCAGCAACTGCCGCAGCGCCTCGACGGGTTCGTAGCGCCCGCGCAGCGCGGGCCCCTGCAGCCCCTGGACCTGATCGCTCTCGAAGAAGATCTGCAGCTGCCCTTGCCGGGCCAGGGCCGTCAGCGCGCTGCCCAG
>NZ_JAFKCS010000584.1 GCF_017255015.1 Bowmanella yangjiangensis
GGATTTTTATACTGCGCGCAGCCCGCGTGGCGCCCGGTCGGCAGCAGGTTTCATGCAGGTTTGGCGGCCATGCCGGTATTCATGAGCGGAATGACCGTTGGTCGAATCGGCTGGGGTGTGAAAAGTAATGAACGACGCGTTCAAAATCACGCAATACCCCGGAGACAGGGGCTTTTGTGAATGAATCGGGCAGAGCGACTTGTAGTGTGACCGATGGCGCCCTACGTGTTCAATCCGGCTTCTGTTTCGCTGCTCTCGGTCGAAAAGAGTAGGGGCATGACTACTCGGCTCGGTAGGCGCGTGCCTCGCCTTGCAGCCAGTCGCGGAAGGCCTTGAGCGCCGCAGACTCGGCCTTGCGCTCCGGCACCATCAGGTAGTACGCACGGTCGTTGTCCGGCACGGCCGCGTCCATGGCGATCACCAGACTGCCTTCTTCGAGTTCCCGCTGGATCAGGAAGGGG
>NZ_JAFKCS010000585.1 GCF_017255015.1 Bowmanella yangjiangensis
GGAAACCTGCTGGCTGACGATCACCGCCAGCGCCTCGCCAGCCGCCACCTTCTGCCCCAGGCCGACCAGCACCCGCTCGACCACCCCGGCACTGGGCGGGACCACGTGCGCCGTGCGCTCCTCATCGAAATTCACTTCGCCAGGAAGCGAGATATAGGTGCTCATGCTGCGTGCCTGCGCTTCGGCGAGCTCGATACCGGCAGCGGCGATCTGCACGTCGCTGAGCTGCAGCCCACCCTCCTCGACATGCCCCTCTGCCGACTCATCGCCTTGTGCATGACCATCGCCGTCCTCGCCATGCTCTTCGTCGGCACTCGCGGCCTGCGCCGCGCCGAGCGGATTGACCCCGGTCGCGTAGCCATTGCCGCTTTCCGCCAGTCGATGGCCCATGTTCGCAGCGAACTGCCCACCGTTGTAGAACAGCGCCCCACCCACAAAACCCACGGCCATGGCGGCCGT
>NZ_JAFKCS010000586.1 GCF_017255015.1 Bowmanella yangjiangensis
GTCGTGCCAGACCGGGCAATAAGGCCGGAAGGCAAAACCAACGCTCCCTGTCATGTCCACGAATAATCTTCGACATTATTCTCGGGTCGCAGACCTGGCAATGCTCGGGCAAAGCCTCACCGACCAATGGTTGTACCTCGGTGCGAAGCTGTTAACTGATGCCTGTTCGTGTGTGCTCGAGATCACGGCGCGAAATGAATGCGGTGGCCGACGGCGTAGCCGGCCAGACGCTCGCCGATGGCCGATGCCAGCGCCTCGTCCTGGTTCGGCACATGGACATGGGCCAGCTGCCCGGCCTGGTCATCGCTCAGCACCTCGACGCGGATGGCGGGATGCAGCTCGGCGAGGTCACTCTGGTAGACGCGGGCGATGGCGTCGAAGCGCAGTGCCGGCTTGAACGTCTTGCCCACCGCGGTCAAGGGGATGGCGTCGACGATCCAGGCGTTCTTGGGGATGGCC
>NZ_JAFKCS010000587.1 GCF_017255015.1 Bowmanella yangjiangensis
TGGAGCGCGCTGCCCAGGTGCAACTGCTGGCAATGTCGACCCATCGCGAGCTCAAACCAGTGCCTCATGAAATTGCACAACGCACTTACGAGCAGATGCGTCAGGGGGATGCCGAAAGTGCCAGAGCGCATTTGACTAGTGCAATGCGGCGACTGTCACATGGGCAATCGGCTCATATCAATAGATAGGCGTTCACCGGTCTCTAAGAGTTAGGGGTATTGCGCTGAAACTTATATGTGAATCGCTCCTGGTTCGTCGCGGGGTATTTCAATACGGGGGGCTGATCCACCGCAGTTCAGTCCGCTTCTGGCCGCGAGTTGGCAGTCGTCTGAGTCAGCTTGCGGCCGCAGTTGGCCTCCCGGCCAGACCTGGCAGCCGACTGTCTGCAAGCCCCAGCGCCCAGCCGCTAGGCGCGGCGGCGCAGGTACAGCACCTGCGCCGTTACGCCGATGACCAG
>NZ_JAFKCS010000588.1 GCF_017255015.1 Bowmanella yangjiangensis
GCCACCTCGATCCTGGCCGAAATGACCGCCGCGCTGAACGAGCGCAGCGGAGGCATGCTCAAGCACCGCCAGGCGTCGATCCATGCGCAGACCCCGCTGGAGTCGAGCGATATCGCAACGACCACCCGCCTGACCGCCTCCTGATCGCGGCCCCGGATTACATCCGGGCTACGCCACTGCCCCACCCTTGTGGGAGGGGCTTCAGCCGCGACGATCCTCGAAAAAGCTCAGCACGACCACGCCCCACGCAGGGCACCCCCCTGCCCCGGATTGCATCCGGGCTACCACCCCCTGTAGGAGCGGCTTCAGCCGCGATCGATCACAAGGGCTCAGCGCCGAAGCAGCCCCTGCACAACCCGCGCCCTCAAGCACCCATCACATCCGCCGGCCCCAACCTTGTGGGAGCGGCTTCAGCCGCGATCAGCCACTCACGAATCCGCCACGCAAACACCCC
>NZ_JAFKCS010000589.1 GCF_017255015.1 Bowmanella yangjiangensis
CCTGGTAGGCGCTGCAATCGAAACGCACCAGTACATCGCCCTTGGCGAAGGCCTCGCCGTCGGCGAACGGCATCTCGACGATGCGCCCCGGCAATTCGCTGGAGAGCACGGCCTGGTCGCGTGCCCGCAGTACGCCGCGTACCTGGCGTTCGGCGCCCGTGGGTTCGGCACGCTCGAGGGCGTCGAGCAACGGGTCCTGCGCCTGCAACAGCGGGCTGAGGGTCAGAACCAGCAGGCCGACGGGGAACAGGCGACTGGAGCGGAGGGGCATGGCATACGTCCTTGCATGAAGTCGTCGCAGTCTAAGACAGAAGTGCAGTGAAGCAAATTGAGCGCGGCGTGAGTCGAACTGGTGCGTGCGCAGGGGGCTGGTGCGTGCCAGGCTCCGTTGTGGTGCGTACATTCGGCGGCAGACGCGGTGGGCAGCGACGCACGGTCTGTGGCATAAGTCTT
>NZ_JAFKCS010000059.1 GCF_017255015.1 Bowmanella yangjiangensis
GGCCATTTCACCAACGCTACGAATACGACGGTTACCCAAGTGGTCGATATCATCGACCTCGTCTTTACCGTCACGGATAGCAATTAATTGCTTCATCACCGCAACGATATCAGCTTTATCCAGAGTACCTTCACCGGTCAGCTCTTCACGACCTAAGCGACGGTTGAACTTCATACGACCAACAGAAGACAAATCGTAACGGTCGTCAGAGAAGAACAGGTTATCAAACAAGGTCTCGGCCGCATCTTTTGTCGGCGGCTCACCAGGACGCATCATACGATAGATTTCTACCAGCGCTTCCAGTCGGTTGCTACTTGAATCGATGCGAATGGTATCGGAGATGTATGAACCGTGGTCCAGCTCGTTGATGTACAGTGTCTCGAAGCTTTCGAATCCGGCTTTTTTGAGCGCCAGCAAGCTTTCCAGCGTTAACTCTTCGTTAGCGCCGACAACCAGCTCACCTGTTGCTTCGTTAACATAGTTACGTGCAACCACTTTACCAACCAGATACTGAGGCGGAACTTCCAACTCAGTGATGTTGGCTTTTTCCAACTGGCGAGTATGGCGAGCAGAAATACGACGTCCGGATTCAACCAGCACGTTGCCTTCTTTATCCATAATGTCGAACTGTGCCACTTCACCACGCAAGCGGTCTGGCACAACGTCCATCATCAGGCGATCTGCAGCAATGCGAACTTGGTTCTTTTCAAAGAACAGACCCAGGATCTCTTCCGTACCCATATCCAATGCACGCAGGATAATGGTCGCAGGTAATTTGCGACGACGGTCGATACGGACAAACAGGTTGTCCTTAGGATCGAATTCAAAGTCCAGCCAAGAGCCACGGTAAGGAATAACGCGCGCGTTATACAATACCTTACCGGAAGAGTGGGTCTTACCTTTGTCGTGATCAAAGAACACGCCAGGTGAGCGATGCAGCTGAGAAACGATAACACGCTCGGTACCGTTAATAACAAAAGTACCGTTTTCAGTCATGAGCGGTATTTCGCCCATATAGACTTCTTGTTCTTTAATATCTTTTACTGTGCCAGGCGCTGCTTCTCTATCGAACAACACCAGACGCAACTTGACCCGCAGAGGTGCCGAGTATGTTACACCGCGAATTTGACATTCTTTGACGTCAAAAACCGGTTCACCTAAACGGTAGCTCACATACTGTAATTCAGAGTTACCTGAATAACTTTTGATTGGAAATACTGAACGGAATGCTGCTTCCAAACCGTATTGGCCTTCGGCATCAATCTCGATGAATTTCTTGAAAGAATCTAGTTGGATTGACAGAAGATAAGGTATTTCCAATACCTGCGGGCGTTTGCCAAAATTCTTACGAATACGTTTCTTTTCGCTATAAGAGTAAACCATGGGTTCCTCAGCCTGCTGATTTTTGACCCAACTTGCCTTTACTGCACTCACATGAAAATGAGCAATAGACAAACTTCCAGCACCGTTTCGAGGATGAACACCGTATCAATCAACATGCTGTTAAAACAGCAAATTAATGGGATGCCAATGAACAATCCTGTGCGCAATATATAGACAGTCAAGAAACGGTGTAAGTGACTATCCTACAGCGCAAAAAGGCTGGTGATCAAATGATCACCAGCCTTTGCCTGAAATCAGGCAAATAATCTGTCCACAGACAGATTATTTAACCTCAACTTTAGCACCAGCTTCTTCAAGCTCTTTCTTCAGTGCTTCAGCTTCTTCTTTGCTCACGCCTTCTTTGATGGCTTTAGGAGCAGCTTCTACCATGTCTTTGGCTTCTTTCAGACCCAGACCGGTTGCACCACGTACGGCTTTGATAACAGCAACTTTGTTGCCACCAATTTCAGCCAGAATTACGTCGAACTCAGTCTTCTCTTCAACAGCAGCAGCAGGACCAGCAGCAACAGCTACGGCAGCGGCAGCAGATACGCCGAATTTTTCTTCCATGGCAGCTACCAGCTCAACAACGTCCATTACAGACATTTCAGCGATAGCGTCGATGATTTGCTCTTTAGTCACTGACATTTCTCAGATTCCTAAATTAAGGGGAAAATTCCCGATTAAACTCTTAATCAAGCCGCTAATAAAATTAGGCAGCTTGCTCTTGTTTCTGGTCGCGAACCGCAGCAATTGTGCGAACAAGTTTGCCAGCTGCAGCTTCCTTCATGGTGCTCATCAAACGTGCAATTGCTTCGTCGTATGTTGGCAACGTGGCAAGCAGTTCGAAGTCAACGGTTTCGCCATTGAAAGCCGCACCTTTCAGTTCGAACTGTTTATTGTCTTTGGCGAAATCTTTAAAGATACGCGCCGCAGCACCTGGGTGCTCTTTAGAAAAGGCAATAACAGTCGGACCTACGAATACATCTTTCAGACACTCGAATTCAGTGCCATCTACTGCACGGCGTGCCAAAGTGTTACGGACAACTTTCATCCATACACCGGCTTCACGAGCTTGCTTACGCAAAGCTGTGATTTTGCCTACAGTGACACCACGAGCGTCTGCGACTACCGCAGATAAAGCACCTTTGGCAGCTTCATTGACTTCAGCAACAATTGCTTTTTTGTCTTCAAGCTTAATAGCCATTGGCTCTTAACTCCTGGTTCATCCAGACTTACGTCTGGTTTCCTACACATAGTTGGCGGATGCCAACTCGCGATTTACGGTGAAAAACCAGAGAATCTAAGTTCTTCTGGGGTCTTCACCGTCTGCGCAGGCTGTTAGATTAAGCGTCCCCGGAAACCCGAGTTCGCGCCTGCGGTCTTGGACGGAAGCCTCGTTGAGGCTCCAACCCATAACCTTCAACTATCGAATTAACCAGCCAGACTGGTTTGGTCGATAGCCACGCCTGCGCCCATAGTGGTGCTCAGGCTAACTTTCTTCACATAGGTACCCTTGGCAGTAGAAGGCTTAGCCTTCTTCAGGGCATCCAGCAGAGACTCAAGGTTCTCTTTGATTTGGTTGGCTTCGAAGCCAATCTTACCAATGCTGGCGTGAATGATACCGTTCTTATCGTTACGATAACGAACCTGACCAGCTTTAGCGTTCTTAACCGCAGTTACTACGTCAGGAGTCACAGTACCAGTCTTAGGGTTAGGCATCAGGCCGCGAGGACCCAAGATCTGACCTAAAGTACCTACAACGCGCATTGCATCTGGAGAGGCGATAACAACATCGAAAGGCATCTCGCCTTTCTTAACTTGCTCAGCCAGGTCGTCCATACCAACGATGTCTGCACCAGCAGCTTTAGCTGCTTCGGCGTTTGCGCCCTGAGTAAATACTGCTACGCGCACGTCTTTACCAGTACCGTGAGGCAGTACAGTAGCACCACGTACGTTCTGATCAGATTTACGCGGGTCAACACCCAAGTTGATTGCTACGTCAACGCTTTCTGCAAACTTGGCAGTGGCCAGTTCCTTCAGAAGAGCAACGGCATCGTTGATTTCATATTCTTTAGTTGCGTCAACTTTTTCTTTGATGACGCGCATGCGTTTAGTCAATTTAGCCATTTGATTAGCCCTCTACTACCAGACCCATACTACGCGCAGAACCTGCGATAGTACGTACAGCTGCTTCCAAATCACCGGCCGTCAGATCAGGCTCTTTAGTTTTGGCGATTTCTTCCAGTTGAGCACGGGTAACCTTGCCAACTTTATCTGTATTAGGACGGGCAGAACCACTCTTCAGACCAGCCGCTTTCTTCAGCAAATAAGATGCTGGAGGAGTCTTAGTCTCAAAAGTAAATGAACGGTCTTCATAAACAGTAATCACAACAGGGGTAGGAGCACCCTTGTCCAGGCTTTCTGTTCTGGCGTTGAACGCTTTACAGAATTCCATGATGTTTACACCATGTTGACCCAGTGCAGGACCAACTGGTGGGCTGGGGTTTGCAGCACCCGCAGCGACCTGAAGCTTAATCAAGCCTTTAACTTTCTTTGCCATGTTTTTAACCTCTAAAGTGGGTATAACGCCTCGTAAGCATTGAGGATGCTTACTCAAACGGCTCCCCGTTCAATAAAAAGGGCTGCGGATTATATTTTAATCTACAGCCCGGTTCAAGCCGAAACTTGCAAATTGCGCAATTTTCAGCTTGGGGAATGAATATTCAGTTGATGGGCTCACCCATCAAGAGAAAAACCGGATTAGCCTTTTTCTACTTGACCGAATTCCAGTTCAACCGGTGTAGAACGACCGAAGATCAATACAGACACTTTCAGGCGGCTCTTTTCGTAATCGACCTCTTCAACTACACCATTGAAGTCTGCGAAAGGACCGTCGTTTACGCGGACCACTTCACCGGGTTCGAACAACGTCTTAGGCTTAGGTTTATCAACAGATTCCTGCAGACGGTTAAGAATGGCGTCCGCTTCACGCTTGCTGATAGGCGCGGGGCGATCTGAAGTGCCGCCGATAAAACCTAATACGCGGGGGACACTTTTTACCAAGTGCCAAGAGTCTTCGTTCATTTCCATTTCGACCAATACATAGCCGGGGAAAAACTTACGCTCGCTCTTACGCTTTTGACCAGCACGCATTTCAACGACTTCTTCAGTCGGAACCAGGATCTCGCCAAAGTAATCTTCCATACTATGGATTTTGATATGTTCTTTCAGAGACTGCTTTACTCGGCCTTCAAAACCGGAGAAAGCTTGTACTACATACCATTTTTTATCGGCCATCTTAGACTCCCAATCCGGTTACCAGTGAAACCAAACGTACCAGAATGCCATCAAGGCCCCACAGTACCAATGCCACAATCACAGTAGCAACCAGCACGATCATTGTTGTCTGCGTCGCTTCCTGACGAGTTGGCCAGACAACCTTACGCACTTCCATGCGAGATTCTTTAGCGAAAGTCATAAAACGCTCGCCCTTATCGGTCTTCGCAGCAATAAAGCCAGCGATAACAACCAAGGCGATGATGGAAACTGCACGGATCAGCACAGACAGTTCTTCATAGACATAATTACCTGCAATAGCTGCAGCCAAAAGGCCTATAACGAGTACCCATTTGATCGAATCCATTGCACCGGATGTATTTTCTGTATTGACGCTCATGCAATTTACCTATTACTGCGATTAGCTGTTTTGTACAGCAAGTACAAAACCTTCGTTTACGCCCTGCGCTTTTTGCAGGCCGTCTGGCTACATATATGCACAACTCTTGAACTTTCAAGTGCCAGCATGTACTGGCTTCCCGCGCCACAACACGGGGACAATATATATGGCAGGGGTGGAGGGACTCGAACCCCCAACCATCGGTTTTGGAGACCGCTGTTCTACCAATTGGAACTACACCCCTATATCCCACTTACGCAGCGTATCTTTCTAATCAGAGGGAGATATTAAGCAAGCATAAGGAGGGTGCGGTATTATACCTGTTGATGCTCGTTATACAAGCTTCCCGAGTTCCATCTCCCCACAGGACATAGCCGTCAGGATTCATCCCTTGCCAGGGAACAAATAAGGGCAGCATAAATCATGGAATATTAAGCCGTATTCCAGAATTATTTGAGATGCTTATTAAAAGTACGCAATAAAAAAGGCTCCCTAGGGAGCCTTTTCAATCACTTAAGCAATTAAAATCACTCAAGGATCTTAGATACTACGCCTGCACCTACGGTACGGCCACCTTCACGGATAGCGAAGCGCAAGCCTTC
>NZ_JAFKCS010000590.1 GCF_017255015.1 Bowmanella yangjiangensis
TGCGCACGGCCACAGCGAAGCGTGCCGCTCGACAGCGCAACCACTGACATCACACCCCCCAAGCGGTATATGCTCGAGGCCAGACCTGATTGCAGCCCCTGGCGACAGTCGCCTGGTCATACGGGCAAGGCCCTGCCACACCGCCACCCTCTGGCGAATCCGGGTCGAAGTGCCTTGTCGCGGGTCTTTGACTGCAGGAGAGTTCGCGTGCCACGCATCAATCGCCAGTACCGGCCGCAGGTATTCGGGCTGCTGCAATCCGCCATCACCAGCGCCATCGCGGCGTTGATCGCCAACCCCAAGGGGATGGCACTGGGTCCGTTCATGCTCAGCTGGAGCACGACCTGGTTACTGACCTGGCTGAGCATGATCCCGGTGGTACTGCTGGCTGCACCCTATGTTCGGCGACTGACCGATCTCATCGTTCAGCGCGAGGACTGACTGCCCTCAGAC
>NZ_JAFKCS010000591.1 GCF_017255015.1 Bowmanella yangjiangensis
TGGCTGGATGGTGCTGATCGCCGCCGAGATGCTCGCGCAGAACCCGGGGCTGGGCAAATTCGTCTGGGACGAGTTCCAGAACGGCAGCTCCAATTCACTCGGGCGAATCATGGTGGCGGTGATCGTCATCGGCCTGATCGGCTTTGCCCTCGACCGTCTGATGCTTCTGCTCCAGCGCCTGTTCAGCTGGGACAAGAATGCCGTACTGCGCTGACCCAGGAGAACCGCCATGAGCCACGCCCACCTCGAACTGACCAATGTCGGCATCGATTTCCCCACCGATAAAGGCCTGTTCCGCGCACTGCAGAACGTCAATCTGAAGATCGCCAAAGGCGAGTTCGTCTCGCTGATCGGCCATTCCGGTTGTGGCAAGTCCACCGTATTGAACATCGTCGCCGGGCTTCATCAGGCCACGGCCGGCGGCATCATCCTCGATGGCCGGGAAGTCAAC
>NZ_JAFKCS010000592.1 GCF_017255015.1 Bowmanella yangjiangensis
TGTGCTCCAGCAGGGTGTCCATGCCCTTGGCCAGACGCGGTGCCCAGGCCTGAGCATCGCCGGTCAGCGGCGCGCCGGCGGCTGGACTGGCATGGCATTGCTGGCAACTGGTGGCATACAACTGCGCCAGCACCGCGTCCGCCGGCACGGCATCCGCTCGCACCTGCGGCCCGGCTTCCTCGCCACAGCCGCCCAGCGCCAGGCAGGCAACGCACAGCGCAGCCATCCCCTTCCAACCCAACAGCCCTGCCCGCATGCTCGCCTCCCGACGTCTTTGCTCACTCGATGGCGCCACACTAAAGCAGCACCCCGCGGCGCATGAGGGCCCAAACGGCCAGCGAACAACCGGGAAACGGCCAAGGCGGGCGGCCGCAGGGAAGGGGCAAGCAAGGTTTCACGGCGCAGCCGTTCGCGGGCACACCGGCTCACGCAGGGCCCGGACCACGATGAG
>NZ_JAFKCS010000593.1 GCF_017255015.1 Bowmanella yangjiangensis
CTGGAGACCCTGGGCAGCATCGTGCATGTCGAGCCGGTGCTCGAGCATCTGCCGGTGCTGGACGAGATGGACCCGGAAAGCTGCTACCTGGGCCTGGAACTGGCCTTCTCCAGCGCCGCCGAGGCGCAAGCCATCGAAGGTGCCTTCGACTTCGTCCGCGAAGACGGCAGCATCCGTATCCTGCCGCCCGGCGCGCCGCTGACGGCGCTGCAAGAGTTGCTGGAACTACGCGCCGCCGAAGGCGCCCTGCAAGTTGAACGCCTGGTGCGTTGCACAAGCTTTGACGCTGCACTGCTGGAGCAGGCCAATGGCTCCAGCGCTGTGGCGCCGGCAACGCACCAAGCGGCCATTCCCGCGTCCGGCGCCGGCGAAAGCCGCGCCGTGGCCAGCAAGGAAGCCCCACGCGCAAACGGTGACACCAACCTGATCCGGGTCGACGCTGCCAAGCTG
>NZ_JAFKCS010000594.1 GCF_017255015.1 Bowmanella yangjiangensis
TTCTGCTGGAGGATCTGCACCGGCTTTATGGAACATTGCAGCGCGGTGAAGCGCCGGATCTGCCGCCGTCTTCCTGCAGTTATCGAGACTGGGCGCAAAGTCTCAGGGCCTACGCCTGTCAGCCAAGCGTGCGCGAGGAGCTGCCGTACTGGCTGCAGCAGACTGCCAGCGAGGGGCTGGGCGAGCCACCGCGCGACAACCCTCGCGGTCGTGCTCAGGTGGCATTGCGTGAGCAGATCAGTCTGCGCCTGGATCGAACCACTACCACGCGGCTACTCAAAGTCGCACCGCAAGCCTATCGCACGCAGATCAACGATCTGCTGCTGGCGGCCCTCGGTCGCGCACTGTGTGGCTGGAGTGGGCAGCATGCGGTGCTGGTCGGGTTGGAGGGGCACGGTCGTGAGGATCTGTTCGATGGCCTCGACCACAGCCGCACCCTGGGCTGGTTC
>NZ_JAFKCS010000595.1 GCF_017255015.1 Bowmanella yangjiangensis
CTTCCTCATCGACAAGGATGGCGTGCTGCGCGAGGAATGGCGCAACGTCAAGGTTGCCGGCCATGTCGACAAGGTGCTGGCCGCCGCGCAGGAACTGCACAAGCGCTGAGACCGGGCACATCTGCTGTAGGAGCGGCTTCAGCCGCGAATGCCGAGCCCCGCACCAGCGGGACCGAGCATGAAAAAGGCCGCATTCGCGGCCTTTTCCGTTTGACGGGGATATCGCTCCAGTCATTCGCCTGTTTCGCGGCTGAAGCCGCGCCTACGGGGTGATTCGCCCCAGGAGCCTGGGGCTGCAGGAGCGAATTCATTCGCGATGCGCTCCAGGCGCACACCGCTGGTCGCGTTGCATCCTCTCCCAGAGGAGCAACACGGCCTCAGCACCAGCGTGCCAGACACAGAGCAAAGACCGTTGGCTCCTGTGACCCGCCCTCTCAGGCCTGTGCAG
>NZ_JAFKCS010000596.1 GCF_017255015.1 Bowmanella yangjiangensis
GGTCAATGGGCGCGACCATACCGATTTCAGCGCGCGGGTGAAAGTTCAGTCACTCACTCCTGCGGGGTGCCTTGCGTCGCCGGCCCGATCACGATGTGGCTGCGTTGGCGCTTGGCCAGGTACATCGCGCTGTCGGCCGCCTTGGTCAGCGTGACCGCGTCCTGGCCATCGAGCGGGCACAGGGCGATGCCGATGCTCAGGGTCACGAAGTCGATGCATGTACCAGCGATGTCGAAGGGTTTGCGCAGTGCGGCGATCAGGCGCTCACCGACGATCCGAGCGGTTTCGGCGCTGGCGTTGGAGACCAGCAGGGTGAACTCGTCGCCACCGAGGCGGTAGAGCTGGTCCGGCTGGCGCAGGGCGTGCTGCAGGCGCAGAGCAATGGCGCGCAGCAGCTCGTCGCCGGCGTCATGGCCGAAACGGTCGTTGACCTGCTTGAAGTGATCC
>NZ_JAFKCS010000597.1 GCF_017255015.1 Bowmanella yangjiangensis
GAGCTCGAGGCGCTGCTGACCCAGCAGGGGCTGGACGCCAGTCAACACACAGCGCTGCGCGAAGAGCTGGAGCAGATTCGCGCCTGCGGCTACAGCACCAGCCTGGGCGAGATCGACGAGGGCGTGTGGGGCGTGAGCGCCGCCCTGCTCGACAGCCGTGGCCGCCTGCACGGCGCGCTGAGCCTGATGGGCCCGGCCAGCCGCGTGCAGCCGCGCGCAGAGCAGCTGCAACGCTGGACCCTGGAGAGCGCCGCGCGAGTCAGCGCGCGCCTGGACTGAGACGAGAGAGAACGAACCCCATGCACGCACACCTGGACATGACCCCCTGGCAAGGCCGCATCGACGCCGGCGAAGGCAGCGGCGCCCGGCGCTGGCACCAGTGGGTACAGCCACTGGACCACGCGCCGCAGCCCCCAGGCGTGGCCCTGCTGGGCTTCGCCTGCGACG
>NZ_JAFKCS010000598.1 GCF_017255015.1 Bowmanella yangjiangensis
GGCCCCTTTTTGTTTGCCTGCTCATTCCTGTCGCTGCCGTGAAGACGACCGATGGTCGTCGCGGCTGCTTGCAAGAAAAGATGATGACTGTAATATTGTGATCGTCATATAAAGGAGCGGCAGCCATGACCGAACGCAAGCACGAAACCCGCAAGCGCATTCTCGCGGCCGCTGGGCGAGTCCTTGCCGAGCGCGGCCCTGGCGACCCGGCCGTTGCCGAGGTGATGGCGGCGGCGGGGCTCACGGTGGGTGGCTTCTATGCACATTTCAGCAGCAAGGATGCGCTGATGCTGGAGGCGTTCAGGCAGTTGCTCGGTGTGCGCAGGGAGCGCCTGGCTGGCGTCGATCAGCGCCTGGGCAGGGAGCGCAGGGCGCTGCTGGCAGCCTTCTACCTGTCGCGTCGGCATCGCGACGAGCCTGGTGATCGCTGCCCGCTGCCCAGCACG
>NZ_JAFKCS010000599.1 GCF_017255015.1 Bowmanella yangjiangensis
AGGCCGGCTGCTAGCGCGAGCCTGCTTTCCAGCTGTTGCGGCCGGGCGCTGACGGCCTCGCCGAGGCGTCTGAGCGGCCTGTTACACTGCACCTTCGCCTAAACGTCATGGAGAAGAGCATGTCCGCACCTAACAGTCTGCTGATCGTCGGTTGTGGCGATGTCGGTAGCCGTCTTGGGCAGCGCATGGCCGACGCTGGCTGGCGCGTGCTGGGGATGCGCCGCAACGTCGCGGCCCTGCCGGCCGGCATCGAGCCGGTGGCCGGTGATCTGCACGCGGACCCGTGCCCGGCGGACTGGCCACGGCAGCCCCTGGACTACCTGGTCTACTGCGCCGCCGCCACCCAGCATGACGAGGCCGGCTATCGCGCTGCCTACGTCGACGGGCTGCGTCGCACCCTGGGCTGGCTGGCGCTGCACGGGCAGCGCCCACGGCGCATCCTGTT